>NZ_JBFAYE010000011.1:0-292518 GCF_040681145.1 Actinoplanes sp. NPDC051861 | reverse complement strand
TAGAACGGCGACGTCAAGCACCGCCACTCCTTCCGGAGGTCTCCTCTCTGATCAAGGCACCACGCCGAACGTCAACAACCTCCGTGGTCAGTACAGCTAGAGCGGCCGCGTCAGCGGAACGTGTCGGCGTGGCGGGCCAGCCAATCGGCGAACGTGCGGGGAGGCCGCCCCAGCACCTCCTCGACATGCGGGCTGATCTCCAGTTCGCGCGGGGTGGGCCGCCCGAGGATGTCCAGCGTGCCGTCGGCAACCGGCGGCGGCATGAACGTCAGCATCAGCGCGCGTGCCTCGTCCACCGGCTGCGGCACGAACGTGACCGCCGCACCCACGGCTGCCGAGATCTCCTTCACGCGCTGTCGTGGCGTACTCAATAAAGGTCCTGTCAATTCGAAAGTCCTCCCGGCGTGCCGTGGCGAGATCATCGCCGCGGCCGCCACCTCACCGATGTCGGCCGGATCCACCACCGGCAGCCCGACGTCACCGAACGGCGCCGCGACCGCCCGCCTCGTGCGCACCTGCTCCGCCCACGCCAGCGCGTTGGACGCGAATCCACCCGGCCGCAGCACCACCCACTCCAGCCCCGACTCGCGCACGGTGTCCTCGAGCGCCCGCAGCGGCGAGTGCGACACCGAGTCCGGCCGGGTGCCGGCGGCCTGCGACGACAGCAGCACGATGCGGCGTACCCCTCCCGCTTTTATCGCATCGACGATCGCCGGCCCGTCCAGATGCGCACCCGCGCCCGCCACCATCAGGAAGAACGCCGAGGCACCGGAGACGACATCGCGCAGGCTCTCCGGATCGGCCAGGTCCGCGCGGTGGTGGGTCACCCCGGCCGGGAGATCCGCGACCTCCTGCCGGGAGATCGCTCTCACTGCCGAGTCAGAAGCGGCAAGGGTACGCGCAACCGAACGCCCGACGTTCCCGGTTGCCCCCGTTACAACAAAGGTCATGGGGTGACGCTACAAGCCTCCGTATAGTAGGTACCTAGAAGAAAGTGACTACCCAAAGGGGCAGTGGTGAACCCGGATCCCGAGCAGGCCTGCCCGATCGCCCCGGTCGTCGACATCGTCTTCAGCCGCTGGACCACCCCGATCCTCTGGTCGCTGAACGAGTTCGGCCGCCAGCGCTTCGTCGAGCTCGAACGCCGCCTGACCACGATCACGCCGAAGGTGCTGACCCAGCGCCTGCGCCAACTGGAACGCGACGGCCTGATCACGCGCACCTACCACCCCGAGGTCCCACCCCGCGTGGAATACGAGATCAGCGACCTCGGCCGAAGTCTGGGCCCACTCTTCGCCCACCTGGCCACCTGGGCCGACCAGAATCTTCCGGCTGTGGACCGGGCCCGGCAGTCCTACGATGCCGCGCGGTGACAGAGGTCAGCGCCAGAGCCGCACAGTGTTGTCCTTTGCTCCGGACGTGAGGAGAGTTTCGCCGTCGGGAGCCAGGGCCATCGAGCGTATCGGGCCGCGGTGGCCGACATAGGTGGTGAGAAGCCGGGCGGTCCGGGTGTCGAAGACCCTGACTCGCTCCTCACCCGCGATCAGGACGAAGACCCGGCCGGCGTCGTCGTCGAAGATGAGCTGGTCACCCTCGATACGAAACGCCGTCGTCGCCGCGCGGTCCGACGAGTAGGGATAGTCGCCGCCGGGGTCCGGCCCGAGCCGGGCGCCGTCGATCAGTCCGGCGTCGCGCCCGGTCCTGGTCTCCCAGAGGCGGACGCCTCGCTCCTCGCGGACGGCGATCACGTCGCCGGACGGGCTGACCCGTACGTGGGGTAAGTCTGTGCCGAGGTTTCTCGTCCCCTCGGCCAGCAGCGCACCCGTCGTGGCGCTCCACACCCGGAAAGCGACGCCGCCAATCGAGTAAAGCGCCGTTCCATCGGGCGAGAACTCGAGATCGGTCTCGCCGGAGAGGAAGAGGTTCTCGCCCGCGGAATCTTCCAGAACGGTGTGGACCTTGCGGCTCCGCAGGTCGAACAGCTCGACCTGATCCGTCTCCGGGCCTCGCAGTGACAGCAGCTTCCCGGTCGGGTCAATGTTGTAGAAGGACACCGGACGACTTGCCACCACCGCCTGTCCTGTCGCGGCGTCGAACACGTCGAGGGTGCTGTCCAGGTCTCGGGGGTCGTCACCGCTCAGAACCACGACATAGCGGCCGCCTCCGTCGAATTTGGCGGTCCTGATGGAGTTCACCCCGGATATCAAGGGAAGGCGGCGGCCGTTACGTAGGTCGAGCAACGCGACGGTGTCGTCGTCCTCCTTTACGCCGACGAGACGCCCGCTCGTCACGATGGACCGTTCGGTCGCCGCGTCGAGCCTTTCAGGGTTGGCGAGTTCGCTGTCGAAACCGGAGAACCCCCAGAGCCGGCGGCCGGTCGCGGTGTCGTAGGTGGACACCCGTCCAGTGTCGATCATGGTCAGGCGCCGGGCGCCGGTGCTGACCAGAAACGTGGTGACGTGTGACGCGGGCACCACCCCAGGGGGAACGTCGAACTTCCGGTCACCGGTCCGGGCGTCCCGGGCGCGGAACACCTCACCCGCCCCGGTGATCAGGAGATCACTTTCCTGTAGGTCAGGGTTGTACTTGATCCGCTCGCCCTCCATAGCGACCAGGCGCTTGCCGGTCGCCGCGCTCCACAACTCGACGGCCGGTTGATCGGATCCGGGGGCGATGTAATGGCTCGTCGCCACTGTCCGGCCGCTCGCCAGAACATATGCCTCGTCCGCGGTGGCGATCGGACGCCCGGAGGAGAGGTCGAACACGCGGTAGGCGTTGTCGTTCGGGGCATTCGGGGCGAGGGGGTCGGTGCCGGTGCCGCCTTCGACCACGGCAAGCCGGTTGTTGGCCGTGAACGAGACGGCACCGGCACCGCCGGTGTTGCCTCCGAGTTCTGCGACTTTCCTACCGGACGCGGTATCCCATAACGAGACCGTGGGGTCCTTCGCGCTGGACAGGGCGACCAGCGTGCCGTCGGGGGAGACGCTCGCCTCGTAGGGGCCCAAGCCGTGCTTTCCCGAGAGGACGAAGAGAGCGTTGTCGCGGGGGACGCGGGTCAGGACGGCGCCGCTGGCAGCCAGGACGACGGCGGCGAACGCGAGGCGGCGGGTACGGGCGCGAGCCGGGTTGACCTGTTCGGTGCCGTGGTGGACCGGGCGGGGGGCGCGCTGGTCCGCCAGACGGTCCTGGAGGCGGATGTGACGGAACTGGTAGGCCGTGCCGGACTGCCGAAGCAGGCCGCGGTCGCGGGCGCCGGCGAGGAAGGCGTTCAGCCGCCAGGGGAGGCGGCGGCGGGCGGCTAGGGCGCCGCTGACGATCATGAAGCGGGGCCAGGCTCTGGTCATCAGAACGAGGAAGGCGAGGGCCAGCCCGGGAAGCACGAAGTAGGCGCCCACGGCCACCGTAAGGCTGCCAGCCGGGCCGGGCAGCAGGTCGGCGAGGGCGGCGTCAAGGACCGGGCTGAGGGCGGGTGTACCGGGCCATCCTGACCAGCGGGAGGCGGCGCTTGTGGCGAGGTCGGTGAGGACGATGCCGAGCAGGGTGATCAGGAAGGCGAGAGCGGACAGGGTTACGCCGGCGACCAGGGCACCGATGAACGCAGAGTTGCGATCATCGATGAGCGACTTGGCCGGGGTGGCGTGAATGGCCCGGTCGGGCGGGCTGTCGGCCCAGCGCTGGAGGCCGAGCGCGAGACCGACGGCCAGGACCAGGCCGATGACGCCACCGACGGCTCGGAGGTACGTGTGCAGGTTCCAGAGTGTCCACCCACCAGACAGCGTGATGATCAGAGCTGCGCTGAGCGCGGTGGGTACAGCGGGAAACGCGCCGATCGCGGCGCCCTGAAGCAGGCCGGTTCGGAATTGGGCGGCGTCGCGGTGGGCCCGCCAGGAGGCGCGGCGAGGCGGGCGGTCGCCGGCGGCGTACCACGCCACAATGGAGAGGACCGCGAGGACGCCGCCCACCCACGCGGCGTAGGTCAGGGTTTTCGCAAGGTCGGCGTTCCCGTCACTGAGAGCGACCATCCAGAGGGTGGTGGCGGCCATGAACGCCAGCCCGCTCGCCACGCCGACCGCGGGTCCGATCCAGGCGCCGACCAGGCGTGGGACGAGGGACCACCATTGCAGGTCGCGTTCGTGGCGGGCCAGCATCTCCTGGGCCAGCGCGCCGAGCCACTCCCGGGCCTGGTCGGCGCTGGGCGTGCCGTCAGGCGGGTACGCGGCGTCCACCATGCGGTCGACCACGTGGTCCTCGATGGCGTTGCGGGTGGCGAACCGTTCCTCATGCAGCAGTTCGGACGGGTCCCGATGGAGTGTTCCGTAGGCCGTGCGGGCGAACGAGGCCATCAACGGGGTGGAGAGTGACCGGGCGACGACGCCGTCCTCGTGCGCTTCGAGGTGCTCGATGATGCGAGTCCAGGGCTCCGGCCTCGGCGACTCGCGAAGGAAGGCGACAAGAGTGGGTGCCGGGATCGGCTTGATCTCGATCACCGGCGCCTCCCGGACGGCGTCGGCGCCGCCGGCGATCAAGTCTTGGTACTCGACCGAGCGGCAGGTGACGACGATCGGGCGGCCGGCCACCAGGGCGTCGTTGAGCGCGCCGAGGGCCTTGTCGCGGCCCAGCTCGTAGATCTCGTCGATGCCGTCGATCACCGGGAGGATCAGGCCGCGATCGACCAGGCGCCGCGGGATGTCGCTGCGGCCGTTGTAGTAGGTCTCGGCGACGGTGCGGACGATCCATGAGTCGAAGTCCTCGCGCGGCGGGTCCCAGGAGGAGGCGGAGAGCAACAGGGCCACGGATGAACCGCCGGCCCGGCCGTCGAGGAGCCCGAGGGCGAGCAGGAGCGCGAGGACGGACTTGCCGGCACCCGGCTCACCGAGGATGACGAGACGGCCGTTCGGGAGGGAACGGAAGTCCGCGGTGAGCGCCTCGGCGGCACGGTCGGCGTCGGCGATCAGCCCGCCCTTGAGAGTGAACCGGCCGATCCTGGTAGATGATCCGTCGGCCCGGGTGACGCGTGTCGGCGGGTCGGCGACCTTCAGCTCGGTGGTGGCCCACTGAACCGGGATCATCCGGCCGGTCCGGAGCCCGCGGGCGCCGGCCTCCTCGCTCAGCTGTGTGTATGCGGTCCTGGCCAGTTGGTCGGCGATCTCCTCGATCGGCTGGTCGGCGGGGGCCGGCCGATCCGGGATGACCAGCACCTGGCTGGCGACACCGGCGATCGCGAGCAACAGACTGGGCAGCGCGCCGATCGGCTCGTCGCCGCGGGCCAGCGAGGCGAGGAACCACACGACTGCCACCACGATGGCCAGCCAGCCGAAGATCTTGATGAGTGCCGCTGCGGAGGGGCGGGCTCTCCAACGGGCCATGCAGCGCACCCTATCGGGAACCGTCGATCTTGCAGGTGGCCCCCGCGAGGCGATTGCTGCACGAGGCCGTGCCCACCCCGCGGATTGCGGGCTGGGCACGGCACTCCTTACTCAGCGAGAGTAGAGGCGGAGATCGGCGATGCTCCACCAGTTCGGGCTGCTTGCGGTGGACGTGATCCGCAAGTAGCGGGCTCGTGTGAGCGGGAGCTTGACTGTCGTGAGCTGGGCCGCACCCGTGCCGGACGCCACGTCGCGCCAAGAGCTGGCGTCGTGGCTCACCGAGAGGCGCCAGCCGCGGGCGTAGTCGCCCAGGTTGCCGCCGCTGTCGATGGCCACGCTGCGGAAGACGCGGGTGGCACCGAGATCGACCTGCAGATACTGCCCGGGTGCCTGGGCCGCGCCGCTGGACCAGCGGGTGGAGGCGTCGCCGTCCACCGCCAGCGGCGCGCCCTCGCCGGCCGGGTCGGCCGTGGCGGTGGCGCCGGTCAGGGTGAGTTCGCCGGGGTGGGCGTCCACCGATCGCGGCAGCACGAATGTGGCCAGGGCGCCGCCGGGCAGCGTGTACTCGAACTGCCGGTCGCCGACCGAGACGGCGAACGAGCGCGGGTCGTCGTTCTGGTTGTGGACGACCAGCGCGATGGTGCCGTCGGGGTTGCGGAAGGCGACGTCCATGATCTGGCCGTTCCAGCCGGTGGTGCCGAACGAGGTGCTGCCGATGCGGACCGCGCCGGGACGGACGAACTTGGCGAGGTGGCCGATCGTGTAGTACTCGGCGTCGGGACGGACGGTGCCGTCCGGCAGCAGCGTGAGCAGGCCGGTGCAGGTGCCGCAGCCGCCCAGGTGCGGGCCGCCGGTGCTGTCCAGGGCGATGTTCCAGTTGACGACGGTCTTGCCCCAGTTGCGGGTGACGCCGATGACGAGGTTGCGGGCGTGCCAGGTCAGCGTGCCGCGGAAGATCTGCTCGTCGGTGTCGTCCGGTCCGTGCGAGCCGGAGCACTCGGTGAACCAGATGCCCTTGTCCGGGTGGGCGTTGTGCAGCGTGGTCTGCGCGCTCGGGTCACCCGAGTAGCAGTGGTACGCGGTCCCGGCCAGCCAGCGGGCCGCACGCGTGTCGAGCAGTTGGTACGGGTAGTCGGTCTCGGGATCCTCGCCGGGCGGAGTGGACTCGACGTCGCCGGGATGCGTCTGCCAGTTGTGGTCGTACCCGAGGATCTTGGTGTTCCTGAGGAGCGGGCTCTTCTTGAGGAGCGGGCCGAGCCGTTCGATGACGGCGGCCTGGTCGCGGACCGGCATGTCGGTGCCGGGGTAACCGCCGGGCTTGCGGTTCTGCGGCTCGTTCTGCACGGTGAGGTAGTCGATGGTGACGCCCGCCCTGCGGTATTCCTCGACGAACCTCGCCAGGTATCGCGCGTAGGCGTCCGGGTACTTCAGGCGCCCTCCGACCAGCGAGTCCCCGGTCTTCATCCAGGCCGGCGGGCTCCACGGCGTCGCGAGGATCTTCAGGGACGGGTTGAGCTGTTTCGCGCGGCGCAGCAGCGGCAGGATCTGAGCGCGGTCGTGGTCGATACTGAACCGGCGCAGCCCGAAGTCGGTCTCGCCGGCCGGAACATCGTCGTACGTGTAGTGCTCGGCGGTGGCCGTGAAGTCGGACGACCCGACCGGCTGGCGCAGGAAGCTGACGCCGATGCCCTCCCGCGGGTCGAACAGGTCACGCATCGCGCGGTCCCGGGCGGCCGGGCTGAGCCGGTGGAGCACGCTCGCGGACGAGTCGGTGATCGAGGCACCGAAGCCGTCCATCCGCTGGTAGGTCTGCTCCGGGTTGACGACGATCGTGGGCTGGGTGCTCCCACCTCGGCCGAACGGCACCGGTGCGCGCTCGTGGAGCAGCTCCGAGCGGTCCACCGTGGTCACCCAGACCCGGGCCGTGGCCGGCCCGGGCGGGTGGGCGACCGCGGCGGATCCGCCCGTGAGGAGAAGGGTCATGCCGAAGAGTCCCGCTGCAGCGCGCCGCATCCTGTCTCCCTATGAAACAAATGAAACAGCGATTGAAGTTCTGTGATGAGCTTCGTCGCGCGCTTATCAGCGGGTCAAGCGGTCGGCGTTCCGGAACCTGGTGAAACAACTGAAACAGCGAGGGACCTCATGGCCGCGTCGATGGTGCTGAAGACGATGTCCTCGCCGTCCTCCCAGACCGGGGTCGGGTCGGGCTGGCCGGGTGCCGGCGCCCACAGCCACCAGAGGTTCTGCCAGCGGTCGAGCATCCGGCCCAGGGTGGTCTCGCCGTAGAACGGCGTGGACTCGGTGACGACGGTGGCGCCGAGCGCGGTCGCGCGTTCCAGGACGGCGGCCACGTCGTGGACCCAGACCTGGAGCAGGCCGGGACGCGCCGCCCAGCCGTCCAGGCGATCCGCGACCATCAGGTCGACGGTGCCGAGGCGGACCTGGGCGTGGATCAGCTTGCCGTCGGGCATCGGGGTGTTCGCCTCGGCGGACTCGGTGACACCGAAGACACCGCAGACGAAATCGAGGAAGCCGGCCGCGTCGTCGACGATGACGAACGGGTTGAGGACGGCGCCGGCACCCGGAACAGAGTCCGGCGGAATCAGAATCTCGCTGGTCATGCGGTCCAGCCTGCCGGGATTTCCGGTCAGTTCCCGGCCGCTTCATGATTGGCTTCAGACATGGAATTCCTGTGCTACCACCGCGACCGGCCAGGCTCGCTGGCGTTGCGTCTCGACCTGGGGGAAGCACATTGGGCCTACACGGACGGGTTCGAGTTCATCGCCCGCGGCCCGACGCTGTCCCCCGACGGTGAAACCCCGACGGGGAGCCTGCACATCGTGGACCTTCCCGATGCGGCCGCCGCCCGCGCGTTCGCCTTCGACGAACCCAACTATCAGGCCGGCGTCTACCGGGACGTGCTACTGCGGCGGTGGCGCAACGCGCTCGGCCGCACGATGTGGGAGTTCCCCGGCGGAGTTTCCCCGTCGGTTGGGGAGCGGTTCCTGGTGCTCGGCTTCGGCGCGGGTCCGGCCGCCGACATCGAGGTGCCGCCGGACCGGTCGAATCTGATCGCGTACGGGCCACTGCTGTCCGACGACGGCGAAACGTGGCTGGGCACGGCGTCGCTGCTGGTCGCGCCTTCACCGGATGAGGCACGCGCCGTCCTGACCCTGGACCGCTATGCCTCCGTGGAGGTGCACCCCTGGACCTTCGGCGGGCGCCGATGACGCTGTCAGGAGCGGGGGTCGGTCACGGAGCCGAGGAAGAGGATCGTGCCGGTTCGGGTGTCGGAGATGGTGAAGGTGAAGGGGCGGTCGACGCGGAACTCTCGTTGGCCGACCAGGGCTGAGGTGGCCATGGTGCCGCCGGAGACGGCTGCGGCCTCGGTGCCTTTCTCGTCGACGCGGATGTAGGTCTTCTGCACTACCGCGGAGAGCCACGGTGCCTGCGGTGACATGGGGTGGAAGTCGGCTTTCGCGGGGTCGAAAGCGGCCGTGATGCCGAGGCGGCGCAGCGGTTCGACCAATTCGGCCTTCCAGCGGAGCTCGAATTTCGGCAGGGTCAGTTCGTCGATCGTCTCCTCGGTCAGGCTGTCCACCGCCGCGCGCCAGGACGCCGCCGTCATCTCTTTCGGGGGTACGTTCTCGTCCGGCAACATGATTTCCATGCCGTACCGGCCGTCCTCGCCGTAGGGCAGCCGCAGCATCCGGAATCCGTCCCGCTCGGCATAGCCGAATTTCTCCCCGCTGAGGTGCATTGTCGGCACGTCACCCACACCGGTGAACGGTGCCGGTCGCGTGTTCGCCGGATCGAACTGGGTCTTCCAGTCACCGAGAAAATAAACCGCGTTGAGGAGTACGAGAACCGCGTCGGCGTTCGGCAGCCCCAAGTCCTCGGCGATCCTGTCGATCCGGCCCTCGGTGTTGTCGCTCGCCCACTTGTCGATCTCCTTCACCACGTCCGGCGAGCCGAGATCGCGCTCGTCGAGGGTCGCGCCGAACGCCCGCTCCAGGAAGTCGAGGTAGTCCTTCTCGAACGGGCGGCCCTCGTCGGCCCACAGGGAGTTCGCGACCGCCAGGGTCACGTCGTCGGTGTCCGCCAGTTCGCGCAGGAGTGCGCTCACGCGTACATCTCTGGGGTTCTGCAGATGCAGAACCTTGCCGATCTCCGCGGAGGTCTCCCCGCCGGCGCCCGCGAGAAGCATCGCCAGCAGCACGCTCATCGACAGCGGGGAGGTGACGGTGTTCTCCCGTGTGCCGCCCGCGACCTCGTTGAACAGCTCGAACCCGAAGGTGTTGACGGCCTCACCGACGGCGCGGGCGTCACCGGGCGCGAGGTCCGCGACCAGCTCGGCATCGATCCGTCCGGCGTCGCCGGGAACATCGCCCGAACCACAGCCGGCCACGACGGCCAGGAGCAGGACCACGGTCGTTGCCAGAGCCATGCGCAAACGAGTCACAGGGTGTTCGACGGTGTGGGGGAGGCGTTGGTTCCGCTGTAACGCCGGGCGAGGGCGGTGCCGATCGCGGCCAGGTGGTCCCGCACGCCCTGCGGGCCGGTCACCTCGAGCCATTCGACCAGTCCGGCGAGTTCGCCGGCGAGCGCGTACTCGTTGAAGCCGCGGATCACGACCTCGGTACGGCCGTCGGCCGTGGCGGAACCCACCTGAAGGCGGTCGCCGAGCATCGCCCGGAGCAGGCCCAGCCCGTCGGGCGCGCACACCGCCTGGATCTCCAGGGGTGATCGCCTGCGGTCGACCTCGGCGGCGATCTCGCGCCAGCTCTCGGCGAGGTCGAAGTCGCCGGGCCGGTGCACGGGGTCGCCGGTCGGATCGGCGGACGACACACGGTCGATCCGGAAGGTCCGCCGGCCGGTCTCGGTGCCGGCCACGATGTACCACCACGGTCCCTTGGCGACGACGCCCAGCGGGTGGACGGTTCGCACGGTCTCGGCGCCCTTGCTGTCGACGTAGCCGAGCCGCACCTGGACGCCGCGGATCACCGCGTCCTGGAGTTCGTCGAGGAACCGGGGCGCCCCGGGTCCGGCCCGGCTCGACCCCCACCGCTGCGGGTCCATGACCAGCGACGACGCCGCCGCCTCGGCCTGCAGCCGGAACGGCTCCGGCAGTGCCTGGACGAGCTTTCGCAGCGCCGCCTTCACGGCCGGCGTCGCCGCCGATGCCGGTCCGGCGACGAGGAACAGGGCACGGGCCTCGCTCGCGGTCAGCCCGGACAGGTCGGTGCGGGCGCCGCCGACGAGGCGCCAGCCGCCGCCCCTGCCCTGCGTCGAGTACAGCGGAACGCCGGCCATGGCCAGGGCGTCGAGGTCGCGGCGGGCGGTGCGCTCGGAGATCTCCAGCTCGCGGGCGACCTCGGCCGCGGTCACCCGTTCGCGTCGTTGCACCAGGAGGAGGATGGCCATGAGGCGGTCGGCTCGCACGCCGGCAACTCTTCACGTAAAACAGGTCATGGGGTGACCGGTTTCGGTCCGCACGATGACGCCATGACCATGTCTGATCCAACACTCGTCCCTGTCAACGGCGTTGAGCTCGAAGTCTTCGAAGCGGGGCGGCCGGGACGTCCCGTCGTGCTCTGCCACGGCTGGCCGGAGCTGGCCTTTTCGTGGCGTCATCAGGTGCCCGCTCTTGTCGAGGCGGGTTATCACGTCATCGTCCCGAACCAGCGAGGGTACGGAAATTCGTCGCGCCCGGCCGACGTGTCAGCTTACGACATTTCGTATTTGTCGGGTGATCTGGTGGGGCTGCTCGATCATTACGGGTACTCGGACGCGACCTTTGTGGGTCATGACTGGGGTGCGATGGTGGTGTGGGGTTTGACCCTGTTGCATCCGGACCGTGTGAATGGGGTGATCAATCTCAGTCTGCCCTATCAGGAGCGCGGTGATAAGCCGTGGATCGAGTTCATGGAAGAGGTGCTGGGCGGGGACTTCTACTTCGTTCACTTCAATCGGCGGCCGGGGGTTGCGGATGCGGTGTTCGGGGAGAACACATTTCAGTTCCTGCGCAATCTCTACCGGAAGAACTCTCCTCCTCGGCTGGATGTGTCGATGATCGATCTCGCCCGGGAGGCGACGCCACTCGGCGAAGCGGTGATGAGCGACAGTGAGCTTGCCGTCTTCGTGTCCGCGTTCGAATCGTCAGGGTTCACGGGCGGCATCAACTGGTACCGGAACCTGGACCGCAACTGGCACCTGCTGGCGGACGTCGATCCGATCATCCGGCAGCCCACCCTCATGATCTACGGCGATCGTGATCTGGTCGCTCGGTCGCCACGGCTGGCGGAATTCGTGCCCGATGTGGAGGTGGTCAGTCTGGACTGCGGCCACTGGATCCAGCAGGAGAAGCCCGAGGAGACGAACCGGGCAATCCTGAAGTGGCTCGGCCAGCGAGACTCTTTGTAGTCGACCGGGGTCCGGCGCCGCGGTAGGGCAGAGCCGTAGCGCGGAATGTCGCTGCGGTTCTGGCCATCCGTGAATTCCGCGTTCACGTGGCCGGCGGTGGGTTTTGGCCGGGGTGTGTGGACCTAGGCTGACGATCATGGCTGACGAAGTGGTGCTGGGTGAGGTGACCTGCCCGTCCGGGCAGTTGGTGATCACCGATGGCGGGTATCTCGAGATGTGGTCCGGGGATCGGGTGCCAGACGACGAGGAGCGTCCGGCGACCGACTTCGCGATCGTGGGGCTGGATGCCGAGGATGCGGCGGAGAGCTTTGATCGTCAGACGGGCACTCGGCTGTATGACATTCCCGCTCATGCTGTTACCGAGTTCGCCGGGAAGTTTGAGGGGCACTGCCGGGAGCATGGGTTCGACGCGAGGCTGCGCGCGTTTGACCAGCAGGTTCCGCATCGGGAGCGGGTTCGGCACGCGGTAGCGGCTCGCGAATCCGGATTTATCGTGATGGGTGTGCCTGTGCTGGCGATCGAGGTGCCGTCCGGCCGAGGGCTGCCGGTCACCGCTGTTCCTGGAAAATATGGATGGCAGTCGATGCGGATTGCGTTCAGTAAGGCGGCGGTGGCTGATTCTTGGGTGTTCGGGGAGCTGGGGGTCGACCATGCGCGGCTGGTGTTCGCGGACGCGGACGCGCTGAACTCGTGGGAGCATGTGCTGCCGTTGGACGGGCTGGCTGACCTGGTGTTCTGGGGGCGTGACGAGGAGCAGGTCGCTGCGGAGTTCGGCGCGCCGAGGCTGAATGACGGCGGGTACGGGTGGGTGGATCTGCCGGCCGAGGAGGCGTTTCAGCGTGGGCTGGCCGTCGAGGCTCGGAGCAACGAGGCCGGCGGGCCGATGTTCGCGTTCGATTTTCGGCCGCACTCGCATCATTGGCAGGTCATGGAGCTGGTCCGAGCCTCCGAGCACGAGGCCGGTGTGATCGAGGTCGGTGGCGCGAAGGTGCTGATGGCGATGACCTCGGTCGGGGACGGCTTCTTTCCGGTCCATCTCGACGTCGATGCCGATGGCGCGCCGGTCGGGCTGCGCATCGACCTCGCCCGCGAGGACTGACGGCGTCCCGGGGAAACCTTTGGGCCGGCGGTCGCCGGGCGGTCCGGAGTTGCAGGGGGTCGCGCAGTGGCGGCAGAGCCACCCTAGTTGGCGGGGACCGGATTTCGCGTACATCAGACCCTGAGACGGCCTTGAGGGAAGGCACCCAGCTTTCCCGGGCATGTGCGCGGAGGTCTGGAACTGCCGGTGGATGACGCGGCAGATTTCCGGCATGCGTAAGTGGATTTTCCGTGGTCTCGCGGTCGTGCTCGTGCTGGGGCTGGCGGCCGCCGGTGGTCTCGTCTGGCTGCTCACCCGGCCGGCGGTGGACACGGTGGGGAAGGTGGCGTTCGAGCGGAAGCTGGCCGTGCCGCCGCTGGCGACGTCGCGGACGGACGGACAGGGGCGAAGGGTCTTCGATCTGCGGGCGCAGGCGGGGGAGAGTGATCTCGGGCGGGGGAAGGGTACGGCGACGTGGGGGTACAACGGGGCGCATCTCGGGCCGACGCTGCGGGCGAAGCGTGGCGAGAGGGTGGTCGTGAACGTCAGCAACGGGCTGGCGGAGGACACCACGGTGCACTGGCACGGGATGCATCTGCCGGCGCGGATGGACGGTGGGCCGCAGGCGCCGATCCGGCCGGGGGCGACGTTCTCTCCGGAGTGGACGGTGGACCAGCCGGCGGCGACGCTCTGGTATCACCCGCATCCGCATGAGCGGACCGAGAAGCAGGCCTATCGAGGGCTGGCGGGGATGTTCCTGATCGACGACCCGGGGACCGACGTGGCGGGGCTGCCGCATGAGTACGGCGTGGACGACGTGCCGGTGATGGTGCAGGACAAGTCGTTCACCTCGGGCGGTGGGCTGGACGAGGGGTGGCGGCTCGGCAGCGACATCGGGATCCTCGGTGATTCGGTGCTGGTCAACGGTACGCCGGGCCCGTATCTGGACGTGACCACCTCGCTGGTGCGGCTGCGGCTGCTGAACGCGGCCACCGCGCGGTTCTTCAACTTCTCGCTGTCGGACGGGCGGCCGTTCACGCTGATCGGCACGGACGGCGGTTTGCTCGACCGGCCGCACGAGCTGCGACGGCTGCCGCTGTCGGTGGGTGAGCGGGCCGAGGTGCTCGTCGCGATGAAGCCGGGGGAGCGGGTGGTGCTGCGCAGCGGGCCGCCGGCGCCGGCGGACGACTTCGCGACGGGGCGGTTCCAGGGCGGGCGGGACCGGTTCGACGTGCTGGAGCTGCGGGCGGCCGCAACGCTGCGGCCCAGCGGGGTGGTGCCGCCGAAGCTGGTGGAGACGCCGCGGCTGGACCCGGCGACGGCGGCGCAGAAGCGGGAGATGGAGTTCAGCACGCGCAACATCAACGGCAACAAGATGGAGCACGGGAGGATGGACGCGGTGGTCACGCGGGACACGACCGAGGTCTGGACGGTACGCAACGGGCACGACACCCCGCACAGCTTCCATATTCACGACGTGCAGTTCCAGGTGCTCGGCTCGACGGACGGCTCGCCGGTGCCGCCGCAGCTCAGCGGGTGGAAGGACACGGTGTACCTGCCGGCGCACGAGGGCTGGACGGTGATCATGAGGTTCGCGGACTTCGCGGATCCGGAGACGCCGTACATGTTCCACTGCCACGTCCTGCGGCACGAGGACGAGGGGATGATGGGGCAGTTCCTGGTGGTGGCGCCCGGTGCCGCTCCGCCGCAATATGCTGGTCAGCATGGCGATCACGGTGCCGGCGGGTAGCAGCCTGACCCTGCGCTGCCCGGGTACTCAGGACTCGGTCATGGTGACGCTGGCCGAGGTGTCGGCGCCGTTCTTTCCCGAGCTGCCGCCGATTCCGGTGCTGAGCCTGGACGGGCCGGGTGAGCGGCGGTTCGGGATCGTCGAGCTGGTGACACGGAGCGGCGTGACGTGGGCCGAGGCGGAGCTGCGGGACGGGCTGTTGCGGATCCTCGGTGACGCGCCGGCCGACGTGGTGCAGCGCCGGGGTGCGGCGCGAAGGCCCGGTACGTATCCGGCGGCGGGGACGGCGCAGATCGACCGGGCCGCGGGGCGCCGGCTCGTGGCGGTCAGCGGGCACGTGGAGGACATCTCGATCGACGGGCTGCTGCTGCGGGCGACCGCGGACGACGGCGTCCCGTCGCTGCCGTCGGGGATCGAGCGCACGCTCCTGCACGTGGCGATGCCGTGGGGCGAGCTGACGGCGGCGGTCGTCACGGTCGACCAGCGGGCCGATCTGTTGCGCGGCACGTTCGAGTGGATCGATGCGGATGATGCTGAGCAGCTGGGGCGGTTCTGTCAGGCTTGAGCCGTGCGGTTGATCGACCATCACTGCCACGGCGCGGTGGAAACGCCGCTCGACCGGGCCGGGTTCGAGGCCTATCTGACCGAGTCTGATCGGGCGGCGCCGGAGGGGTGTTCGGCGTTCGACTCCCAGCTGGGGTTCGCGGTGCGGCGATGGTGTGCGCCCGTGCTCGGGCTTCCGGCTCATGCGCCGCCGGGGGAGTATCTGGCGCGGCGGGCATCGCTGGGTCCGGCTGAGGTCAATCGGCGGTTGATCGAGGCCGCGCGGGTCGAGACCTTCCTGGTGGACACCGGCTATGGACCAGAAATGCCGATATATGCTGATTCAAGGGAAATCGTGCGGCTTGAGGCGGTTGCTGAGGCGCTCGACGGGGTCACGGCTGCCGGGTTTGCGGCGGCCTTCGAGGAGGCGCTTCCGGCAGAACGGATATATGGCTACAAGTCGGTTATCGCGTACCGTATCGGGTTGGACTTTGATCCGGAACCACCGACCAAGCGTGAGGTTACCCGCGCGGCCGGCCGATGGTTGCGCCAGGGTCGGCCGCGGTTGACCGATTCTGTTCTGCTGCGCCACCTGATCTGGGCCGGTCTGGAGCGCGGTCTCCCGCTGCAATTTCACACCGGCTTCGGCGACCCGGACCTCGACCTGGCCCGCTGCGCCCCGGCGCTGATGACCGGATTTCTCGCCGCCACCCGCGACCGCGGCGTCCCGATCATGCTCCTGCACTGCTATCCCTTTCACCGCCAGGCGGGATATCTCGCACAAGCATTCCCGCACGTCTATCTCGATGTCGGCCTGGCGGTCAATCATGTCGGTGCGCGCGCCACCGCCGTGGTGGCCGAGTCGCTGGAGCTGGCGCCGTTCCACAAGGTGCTCTATTCGTCCGACGCCTACGGCCTGGCCGAATTGCACTACCTTGGCGCGGTGCTGTTCCGGGAGGCGTTCGGCGCGATCACCCGCGACGGGCTCTGGTCGCCGTCCGACGCCGAGCGGGTGGCCGAGCTGGTCGGTTCCGGCAACGCGCGGCGGGTCTACCGGCTATGAAAGGCAGATGGGCATGCGCCAGGTGCACGAGTTGCGCGAGCGTGGGGTCCGGGCCGTCATTCTTTCGTACGTGGATACGGCCGGGATCAATCGAGTGAAGACGGTCCCGGTGAACCGTCTCGACGACGCGGTCCGCTGGGGTGTCGGCATCTCCCCGGTGTTCGACGTGTTCCTCTCCGACGACTCGGTGACCGGCACCGACCGGCTCGGCGGCCCGGACGGTGACCTGCGGATGCGCCCGGACATGGACCGCCTCGTGGTGCTGGCGGCGCAGCCGGGATGGGCGTGGGCGCCGGCCGACCGATTCACCCAGGACGGCGAGCCGTGGGTGGCGGATCAGCGCGGCTTCGCCCGTCGCGCGGTGGAACGGGCGGCTGCCGAAGGCGTGTCGTTCCGGATGGCCATCGAGGTGGAGTGGGTGGTCGACCCGCCCGAGCCCACTTTCGCCTCCGCCTACGGAATGAGCCGGCTCGTCGAGTTCAGCGACTACGCGCGCGACATTCTGGTCGCGCTGGAAGAGCAGGGTGTGCAGGTCGAGCAACTGCATCCGGAGTATTCGGCGGGGCAGTTCGAGGTCTCGGTCGCGGCCGCCGATCCGGTTGCGGCGGCGGATGACAGCGTCCTGGTGCGGCAGACCATTCGGGCGGTTTCCCGGCGGCACGGGCTGCGGGTGTCGTTCTCACCCTGCCCGGTTTTCGAAACGGTCGGAAACGGCGGGCATGTGCATCTGTCGGCCTGGCGAGGCGGGGTGAACCTGTTCGAGGGATTCCCGGAACGGGACGGCGGTTATGCGGCCGCGGGCATCCTGCATCACCTGCCCGCCCTCCTGGCGCTGGGTACGCCCTCGCCGGCCGGTTACCTGCGGCTGGTGCCGTCGCGGTGGGCCGGCGCCTTCGCCTGCTGGGGCGTGGAGACCCGCGAGACGGCACTGCGGTTCGTGCCCGGTACCTCCGGCCTGTCCGGCGCGGCCAACCTCGAGGTGAAGTGCTTCGACCTGGCGGCGAACCCGTACCTGCTCCTCGGCGGCCTGGTGGCGGCCGCGATGAGCGGGTTGTCGGCGCGGCGGCCACTGCCACCGCCGGTGACCGGGGACCCGGTGCTGCTGCCGGACGCACCGCGGCTGCCCACCTCCCTGGACGCCGCGGTCGAGGAGTTCGCCGGTGACGCCGTGCTGCGGGCGGCGCTGGGCTCGGTTCTCTTCGACGCGGTGGTGGCGGTGCGGCGCGCGGAGGCGGCCCGGTTCAAGGGTGTCGCGGACGAGGAGGTGGCGGAGGCGCTGCGCTGGGTGTACTGATCCTGGGACCCGGCCATCCCGACACGGTCCGAGCGGTCGAGGCGTTGCGGACCTGGCGGGAGATACCGTCTTCGTAGCTGTGTGCGACAGGACGGTGACCACGGTGGATCATGGAGAGTCCATTCAGGCCGACGTGGCCGGCAGCCACGGCGTGCAGATCGGATCCCACAACACCCAGACGAACATCACGGTCGACGCCGGGTCGCTGCCTCCCGCGCAGCGCGTCGGCGAAACCGGGACACCGCACAACCTGCCGCCCGTGTCGGCCGTGTTCGAGGGCCGGGACGTCGCCGCGCTGGGCGACCTGCTCGGTGACGCCGGCCTGGTGGTGGGCCAGGCCGCGGTGCACGGCCTCGGCGGCGTCGGCAAGAGCGAACTGGCCAATCAGTACGCGAGGTCGGCTCTCGACCGTTACACACTCATCTGGTGGATCACCGCGGAGAACGGCCAGGCCGTCGATCTCGGCCTCGCCTCGCTGACGGCCCGCCTCCACCCGGTGGCGACGCTGGCGGACGCGCGGGAGTGGGCGCTGGGCTGGCTGCAGTCGAACACGGGCTGGCTGCTGGTGCTGGACAACGTGGAGGACGTCGACGACATCGCGGATCTGCTCGGCATCGTGTCCGGGCAGGGCCGGGTGGTGGTGACCACCCGCCGCGACCTGGGCGCCCGGTGGCGTGGGCTCGGGCTGACGACGGTCCGGCTCGACGTGCTGGAACGCGCCGCGAGTGTGCGCCTGCTGGTGCGGCTGACCGAGATCGACGACAAGACCGGCGCGGACCGGCTGGCCGAGCTGCTCGGTGACCTGCCGCTGGGCCTTCAGCAGGCGGCCGCGTACGTCAGCCAGCACGCGGGGATGAGTTTCGACGACTATGCGGCGCTGCTGACCGAGGAGTTCGACCGGGCGGCCGGCGACGCGGGCGAGGGCGACACCGGACGCCTCACCGTCGCGGCGGTGTGGTCGATCACGATGGCCGCTGTGGCGAGGCGGAACCGGCTGGCGGCCGCGGCGCTGGGCGTGATGGCGTGGCTCGGCGCGGATCCGCTTCCCGAGACGGTTCTGGATCCACTCGCGGACGATCCGCGCGACATCGGTGACGCGCTCGCCGTTCTGGCGTCGTACTCGATGGTGTCGCGGCGCTCGGGCGCGGTGTCGGTGCACCGCCTGGTCCAGGCGGTGACACGCGCCCGGGCCGCCGCGGTGGGTGACTCCGCCGCCATCCGTGACCTGGCGGTCGACCTCCTTGTCGAGGCCGCACCGGACGACCCGGTCAACAACGTGCCGGGCTTCCCGATGTGGGCGGCCCTGCTCCCGCACGTCTGGGCGGTGTCGGAGCGGTTCCCCGCCGAGCACACCTCCATCGCCCTGCTGGATCTCCGGGACCGCGCCGCCACCCATCAGCTGTACCAGGGCAACATCGGCCCCGCGATCGGCGTCTTCGAGGGGATTCTGCGTGATCGCGAGCGGATGCGGGAGCCCGGCGATCGGGGCACGCTCAGCGCGCGTTGCAACCTTGGGGTCGCGTACGGCGAGGCGGGCCGCAACGACGAGGCAATCGACGTCCTTGCGCGACTGGTGGAGGACGAGACGCGCCTTCTCGGTGCCGACGACCCGGACACGATGACCACGCGGTCCAATCTGGCCACCTACATGCGGCAGGCCGGGCGGCTGGACGACGCCATCGTCATCTACGAGCAGGTGGTCGCCGACCGCGAGCGGGTCCTCGGGCCGGACGACCCGCGGACGCTGACCGCGCGCGGCAACCTCGCCGCCAACTTCATCCAGGCGGGCCGGGCCGACGAGGCGGTCGCGCTGCTGGAGCGGGTCCTGCCCGACTTCGAACGGATCCTCGGCCCGGATCACCCGCACACGCTGACCACCCGGTCCAACCTCGCCGGTTCCTACTTCCGGGGCGGCCGCGTCGACGACGCCATCGCCGTCGAGGAGCGATCGGTCAGCGACTACGACCGGATCCTGGGAGCCGATCACCCGGAGACGGTGGTCTGCCACGCCAACCTGGCGTTCTATTACCACCACGCGGGGCGGCACGCGGAGGCGATCAGCATCCAGGAGCAGGTGGTCGCGGACTATCGGCGGATTCTCGGTGAGGAACACCCGTACACGGTGGTGGCGGTCGACCGCCTGGGAACATGGGGTGACCCTTATGGCTCATGAGGAGTCCATTCAGGCCGATGTGGTCGGCAGCCGCGGTGTGCAGGTCGGGTCGGGCAACTCGCAGACCAACCTGGGCGTCGACGCGGGTTCACTCCCGCCGCCGCAGCGTGTCGGCGGCGGTGTGCCGCACAACCTGCCCGCGGCGACGGCGGTTTTCGAGGGCCGTGACCTGGCCGGCCTGCGTGACCTGCTCGGCGGCGTCGACGCCCGGGTGGTGGTCGGTCAGGCGGCGGTGCACGGCCTGGGCGGCATCGGGAAGAGCGAGCTGGCCAATCAGTACGCGAGGTCCTACCTGACCGAGTACCGGCTGGTCTGGTGGATCACCGCGGAGAACCGGCAGGCCATCGATCTGGGGCTGGCGTCGCTGACGAAGCGCCTGCACCCGATGGCCACCCTCGCCGACGCGCGGGAGTGGGCGCTCGGCTGGCTGCAGTCCAACACCGGCTGGCTGCTCGTGCTGGACAACGTGGAGAGTCTCGACGACATCACCGGGCTGCTCGGGCTGGTGACCGGTCGCGGTCATGTGCTGGTGACGACCCGGCGCAACCTGGGCGCGCGGTGGCGTGCACTGGGGATGAGAGCGCTGCACCTCGAGGTTCTCGAGAGGCCGGCAAGCGTACGGCTGCTGCTGGAACTCACCGGATTCGACGACCCGGACGGCGCGCGCCGGCTGGCCGCGCGGCTCGGTGACCTGCCGCTCGGTCTGCAGCAGGCGGCGGCGTACATCAGCCAGCACGACGGGATGAGCTTCGACGACTACATCGTGCTGCTCACCGAGAAGTTCTTCCGGACCGCCGGCGACCCCGGGGAGGGCGAGTCCACCCGGCAGACCGTCGCCGCGGTCTGGACGGTGACGATGGCGTCGGTGGCCGAGCGGAACGCCCTGGCCGCGACGGTGCTGGACGTCATGGGGTGGCTCGGCGCCGACCCGCTGCCCGAGTCCGTGCTGTACCCGCTGGCCGGCGACGCGGCCGAGGTCAAGGACGCTCTCGCGCTCCTCGCCTCCTATTCCATGATCAAGCGGCGTGCCGGTTCGGTCACCGTGCACCGGCTCGTCCAAGCCGTCACCCGTGGTCATGCCACCGCCGATGTTCCCGAACGGACGATCGACCTCCTGGCCGAGGCCGCGCCGCCGGAGCCCATCTCCAACGTCACCGGATTCCCGATGTGGTCCGCGCTGCTGCCGCACGTGCAGGCGCTGTCCGATCATCTGCCGCCCGGCCACGAGTACACGAGTTTCTTCGAGCTGCAGGACGACGCCGCCGTCTACCAGCACTATCAGGGCAACGTCGCCACGGCCATCGCCACCTTGGAGAAGGTCATCGCCGCCCTGGAACCGCTGGGTGACTCCGCCGAACGGGAGATGCTGGTGGCCCGGGGTCATCTCGCCAGATGTCTCCGTGAGCTGGACCGCACCGACGAGGCGATTGCCATCGAGCGGGAGGTGGTGGCCGGCCGGGAGCGCATCATGGGTACTGACCACCCGGAGACCCTGAGCGCCCGCATCAACCTCGCCGAGTCCTTCTGGAAGGCGGGCAGCACCGACGAGGCCATCGCCATCGAGGAACAGGTCGTGGCGGATCGCGAGCGGATTCTCGGGACCGACCACTCGGAGACGCTGACCGCGCGGGGTAATCTTGCGGCCTCCTACGCGTACTCGGGCCGGCTCGCCGAAGCGATCGCCATCGAGGAGGACGTCCTCGCGGATCGCGAGCGGACCCAGGGCCGCGACCACATGTACACGATGATTGCCCGCGCCAATCTCGCCGAGTCCTATCTGCGGGCCGGCCGCTCCGAGGAGGGTATTGCTCTCAACCAGCAGGCGCTGGCGGATCGTGAGCGGGTTCTCGGCGACCACCATCCGGACACGCTGATCGCCCGGGGTTCGCTCGCCCAGCACTACCGGCAGGTGGGCAGCCCGGACCGCGCCGCCGCGCTCCTGACACAGGTGGTCGCCGACCTGACGAGAGTTCTCGGGCCGGACCATCCGGAGACAGTGCGGGCCGCGGGCGTCCTGGCCCGGTGGACCGCGAACGACTGACTGCGCTCGGGGCTTAGGATTTCGATCGAGCATGACGGCCAACCCGCAGCCGCAGGAACCCGCAGGCGGCACAGTGGACCTGCGGGGAGCCGCCGGTGTCCAGGTCGGGGACGGCTCGATCCAGGTGAACGTCTTCGGTGGCCGCCCGCCCTCGTGGACCCGGTCGGGTTACGTCGAGCAGGTCCGCGACATCGCCCCGGCCGAGTTGATCGGGCGGGACGGCGACCTGGCGGACCTGGCCGCGTTCTGCGCCGGCGACGATCACTATCTGTTCCTGCGAGCCGGTCCCTGGGCGGGCAAGTCGGCCCTCCTGTCGACCTTTGTGCTGCACCCTCCGCCACAGGTCGACGTGGTGTCCTTCTTTGTCACGGCGCGGCTGGCGGAACAGTCGGACGCCCGCGCCTTCACCGACATGCTGATCGATCAGCTGTCCGCTCTGGCCGGTGAGAGCATTCCGGCGGGGCTCGGCCCGGGGTCGCGCGACGCTTCCCGGCGTGCCCTGCTGACCGAGATCGCCGACCGCCTCCACCGCGACGGCCGGCGCCTGGTCCTGGTGGTCGACGGCCTGGACGAGGATCGTGGGGGCCGCCCAGGATCGGGTACGCCGAGCATCGCCTCACTCCTCCCGCGCGCCTGCGGTGACGGCTTGCGGGTGATCGTCTCGGGCCGGTCAACCTGGTCACTGCCGGACGACGTGCCCGCCGGCCATCCACTGCGCGGTCCCGGTGCCGTCCGGGTCCTGGAGTCGTCACCGGACGCTGTGGAGATCGCGGCGCGCGCGGGCGCGGAGCTGCAGACGCTGCTCCACGGCTCAGCCCTGGAACTCGATATGATCGGATTTATCGCGACAAGCGGTGGCGGATTGCGCCTCGCCGACCTGGCCGAGCTCACCGGCGAGCCCCTGTTCCGGGTGAAGGCCCTGTTCGGCGGCCTCTTCCGCCGCACGGTGACCGAACTCGCCGGATCGCTGACCTTCGCCCACGAAACTCTGCGCGAGACCGCGGTCGACTACCTCGGCACGTCCCTGTCGGGGTTCCGGTCGCGGTTGCACGCCTGGGCGGACACCTACCGGGAGGCTTCCTGGCCCGACGGCACACCGCCCTACCTGCTGCGCGGCTACCCACTGATGCTGGCCGACGCGGGCGACGCGCACCGCCTGGTCGCTCTGGTCACCGACCCCCGCCGCCACGACCGAATGCTGGCACTCACCGGCGGCGACAGCGCCGCCCATGACGAGATCACGCTCGCCGAGGATCTTCTGCTGAGCGGGGAACGAACCGAGCTGGCCGCGATGTGCCGGCTGAACATCCGCCGGAGCGCGCTCGACAGGCGGAACGCCTATCTACCGCCGCTCCTGCCGGCGGTGTGGGCCCGGCTGGGGGCGCACGGGCGGGCCGAAGCCATGGCGATCGCCGCGAGCCGGAGTGACGCGGCGTCGCTCGGACGGCTGGCGAAGCTCGCCGTGGAGGCGGGCGACCACCAGCGGGCAGAACGGCTCGTGCTCACGACCGGGGAGCGGAACCGGAGTCCGGACGGCCTGTTACGGGAGATCGCCGTCGCGATGGCCGCCGCCGGCGACGACGTCCGGGGCGAGGCGCTGGCGCACCGCATCGCCGATCCGGCGGAACAGGCCGAGGCACTCGTGTCCGTGGTCCGGGCGATCAGCGGGGCGCGCCGGCTCCCGCGGGCCGAGGCGACCGGCGTGCGCCGGTTCCCGCAGGCCGACACAACCGGCTCGGGTCGGTTGCTGCGGGCCGAGGCGACCGGCTCGGGTCGGTTGCTGCGGGCCGAGGCGGTCGCGCGGGCGACAGCCGACAGCCGTCGTCAGGCTGAGGCGCTTCGGATCGTGGCCGTGGCCCTTCACGCCGACGGCGATCATGCCGGAGCCGAGGTGGTCGCCCGGAGCGTGGCCGACCCTCTGGACAGGGCGTCCGCGCTCTGCGCCCTCGCGCGGGCGAGTGCGCGCGCCGGTGGCGCCGATAGGGCGCGGCTCGCCGCCGCGGTGGAGGCGGAGGTGCAGCTGATTGGCGACGATTCGCCCGGGGCCTGGTGGACACGGGTCGAGGCTGTTGCGGCGGCCGGTGACTACGAGCGGGCCCGCGGCCTGGCCGTCGCGATGCCGGAACGACGCGATCAGGCGCTGGCGATGATCGCCGGGACAGCGGCGGACAACGGTGACTACGACGAGGCGGAAGTGGCCGCCTCGGCGATACCGGAACCGTTGCCCGGCGGCAGCCGGTTGCGCGAGGATCCGCGCGAGCTGGCGCGGGGTGCGATCGCCCTGGCCGCCGCACGTGCCGGCCATTTCGACAGGGTCGACGTGGTTACCGGGGCCGTCACTCGCGGGTGGGTGGACGGCATCGGCCGGCAGGTGGTGATGACGCTGGCTCGCGCCGGTCAGTTCGAGCGTGCGGAAGCCCTGGTACGACGGACCGAAGGTCCCCTCGGCGCGTCCCGGCTCCGTGCCGACCTGGTGGTCATCGGCGCCCGGGCGGGCCGGTTCGAGTGGGCTCGGCGACTCGGTGATGCGATCCGCGTTCCCGGTGTTCGGATGGACGCCCTGAGTCGCGCCGCGGCGGCGGCTGGACGGGCCGGCGACCGCGCCTGGACCGTGACTTTGATCGGGTACGTGGAGTCGACCGTCGACAGTGGTGCGGAACCCGGGCGGGAGGCCGGGACGTTCTGCGAGTTGGCGGCCGCCGCTGCGGCGGCCGGCGACCGTGAAAGCGCGCTGCGGCTGGCCGGCCGGGCCGCCGCCTTGGCTGGGCTGGCCGGCCGGCCAGCCGCAGCGGCTCGGCCGGGCGACCGGGCCGCTGCGGCAGGGGCGGGGCTGCGATGGGATTTTCTGGCGGAGGCGCTGACAGTGATCGGCGAGGCCGGGCGTGCCGAAGCACTCGCCGAGGCCATCGGGGACCCGCGGCCGAGGGCACAGGCTTTCACCGAGCTCGCCTGGGCCGCGGCCTGCCACGCCGACCAGGAGCGGGCGGAGCGGCTCGCTGTCCGGGCCGAGGAGTTCGCGCGCACGGTCCGGCCGATCGGAGGGAACTCCGGTTCTCGTCGTGTTCTGGTGGAGGCCACCGCTTTGGCGGGTGCGGCAGACCGGGCCGCGAGGGTGGCGAGAGCCTTCGGCGGCCACGAGGCGGAGGAGATCGTGGCCCGGGTGCTCGCCGTTCTCGTTCGCGCCGGTGATCGGGACAGCGCGCAGAGGATCGCCTGCTTGACGGAGGGGGCGGCGTCGCGGGCACGACTGTTGGCGATCCTGGCTCGGGCGGCGCTGAGTGCCGGCGACCGGGATCAGGGCCTCCGTCTGGTGGCCGCGGCCGAGGAGTCCGCCGCCGCCGTCGAGGATCCGGAGTCGCGGGCGCAGCTGATCGTGAATCTGGCCCGGACCGCGAGGAGTGCCGGCGACTCCGAGGGGGCTTTCCGACTGGTGGCGTCGGCGGAGGCCGCGGTCGAGGCGATCAGGCCGCGAGGGCGGCGGACGTTCTCGCTCCTTGAACTCGCCGCCGTGACGACGAAGCTCGGCGACCAGGACCGGGCTCTGCGGTTGATGGCGCTGGCGGACCCCCTGCACGACTCCGGCCCCGACTGGGCACCGTGGTCCTGGACGCGGCTGCTGGTAGACCTCGCCGGAGCGGCGGAGGACGCCACCGAGAGCCTCCGGCGGCAGATCCTGACCGATGTTCTCCACGTCGTGCAACCGCCGGACCCGCCGTACGGCCCGGGGCCGAACCCCTCGGAGGAGTACACGCTGGCACGTGCCCGCATCGCGGCGGGACGGGAGAACGACGCGGATCTCGCGATCGACGATGTCGCCGAGCGGGCCGAGATCAGGTGCGCTGGTGCGGTGGCCGCCGCCCGGCGGGGCGATCCTGAACGGGCCCGGCACCTGATCTCCGACATCGAAGCGCTGTTGCCGGCGCGGCTCTCACTGATCAGGCCACTCACGCTGATCGGTGAGTACGAGCGGGCCGAACAGATCGCCCGGTCGGATGGGGAGCGTGTGGATTTCGACCCCCTGCGCACTCTGGCGTCGGCGCTGACGGAGGTCGGTGAGTGGGACCGTGCCGAGGCGGTCGCTCTGGAGATCCAGAACAGTCTGTATCGCATCGAGGAGTTGGCCAGGATCGTCATCGGCGTCAGCCGGGCCGGAGACCAGCGGCGTGCCGGGCGGGTGATCATGCTGGCGTTGCGGAGCGGTGCGCTCTCCACGGTCGTCGACCAACTCGTGCTTGGCGGACTCGACAGCGCGCTGTGCCTGCTCCACGAGATCGATCCGGCGGCGGTGGGGGCGATCATCGAGCAGTGGGCGGCGGAGGGTGTGGAGATTCGGGAGTAGTCAGGGCCCGCAGCGCTGAGATCGACGGGGTGAAGAGGTAGGCGCCGCCCAGAGGGTGAACGTAATCGGCCATCGTGGAGACCTCGCCGTCCAGGAGGCGGGCGCGCCGGGTGGTGCCGGGGCGGGTGCGGCCGATGATCAGGTCCATGCCGTTGTCCATGCCCTGGCGGGGGCGTTCGGGATTGTTGGCCCAGCGTTGTGCGAGCAGTTCGAACTGTTGGGTCACGTCGGTCTGGTAGCAGAGGAACAGCAGGCCGCGTTCCGGGGAGTGCGGTTCCCCGTACGTTATGCCGCGCCTGAGGATCGCGAAGGTCAGCGTCGCGGCAGGTGGCCCCTTGTCCGTCTCCTGGTCGCGGGGGTTGACCTTGCGGATGTGTGCGGACAGCGGGCACCGGAGGCCGTCGGGGTCGGTGGCGTCGTAGTTGAAGTCGTTGAGCTCGGCGCGTGTGGTGGCAGCCGGGTTGACCAGTGGCCGGCCGTCGGGATGGCGCCCGACCAGCTGGGCGCGCAGATCGGCGGGGTCGATGCCGAGCTCGGCGGCCATGCGGGCGGTGTCGGCGAGGAAGCCGGGTACGTCCTGTTCGAGCTTGCGGTAGACGAGCAGGGAGCCGTTGCGGGCGAGGGCCGGTACGGGGCGGGCGGCTGCCGGGCGTACCGGATCGGTTTCGGACTGCCGGGGGAGTCCGAAGAGGAACTGGCCGGGCCAGACGAGCACATCGCCGGGGCGGGCGTACTCGCGATGGTCGGGCATCGGGGGCATGGGCGTGCGGGGCACGAGCGGGGTGCCGGCCTCGTCGATGACGCCGCGCAGGGCGGGCTGGGAGACGCCGTCGCGGAAGCCGAAGTGCTCGACGTCACCGGGCAGGCGGCGGGCGGCCTGGTCGTGGACGAGGTCGCAGCCGGTGTGGCTGTCCAGGATCTCGGCGGTGGCGTCGTCCAGGAGGGTGGTGTCGTCGCCGGCCAGGATGATCAGGATGTCGATCTCGCGGCCGGGCCCGCCGACGGTCCAGCGGGCGGCGGGCGGGTCGCGGAGATAGGTGCGGCGGGACATGCCGACGGCGAACGCCTCGTCGATCGAGGCCAGGTCGGCGTGACCCAGTGCGAGGAGCGTGCGGGGCGAGAGGGAGACGGCCAGGGCGGTGGCGAGACCTTGGCGTGCGGCGCGGTAGGTGAGGCCGGCGGACGCGGAGGTGACCCGGCCGGTGACGGTGGCGAGGAGGGCGCGGGCTGCTGTCGCCGGGTCGTCGTCCGGGAGGCGCCAGCCGAGCAAGCGCTGGTGTTCCTGAACGAAACCGGGCACGACGTGGGCCTGGATGTCGTCCAGGTCGAGCCGCGGTTCGGCGGTCACGCGATCGGGCCAGGCGCAAGACGGATATTTCGGATATACGAGGGTGAAGCAGGCGAGAGCGATAAAGCGGGCGAATGTTGAGGCAGCGCCAGACCCGGTGCGTTGACGGGTCCGGATGTGAAGGCGGCGTGCCAGCCCGGCGGGCATGCCGCCGAGATCGCGACGAGAGTCAGCACATCCGGGTTCTCGTCGGCGGCACAGCACCGCTGGTCGCAGGGTATCGGCGGAGGCGGCCCCTGACCGAGATCCGCCGCCGCACCGAACAGCGACATCGTCATCACCTCGGCCAGCTGCCCACCCGACGTCAGGGGCAGGCCGTTGACCAGCACGTCCTCCAGCCCGAACGCGGCGCCCGGCGGCGGCGCGAACTCGGCGCGCAGGGTGAGCCCGCCGGCGCCCCGAATCGGGCGCCACCACGACGACACGTCCTCACCACCCGGCCCGGAGACCGCCGCGTCGTCGAAAGCGGTGATGTAGAGGCCCACCGGGTCGCGCAGCGTCACCGACAGCCCCTGGCGGACCAGGTCGTTGACGTCGGTGCTGATCGTCGGGTCGCTGAATCGGTTCGGGTCGCCGAGCCCGGCGCAGCAGACCAGACGGCCGGCGTCGGTGACCGGCGTGCCGTCGTCGCCGGCGCGGGGCACGCTCGCGGCCGCGGCCAGGGATATCTCGCCGTACAGGCTGTTCTCGGGATGGGTCAGGTGTGCCAGGCCGGACGTCGTGTTCCACACGTTGTAGGGGTTGTAGTCGCCCCGCCGCTGGAAGAGGCGCAGCGGGCCGCCCGGCTCGGTGCGGTACGCGATGTCGGAGTCGAAGTACAGGTCCTCCTCGCGCACCTGCGGCCCGACCAGTTCCCGGTAGAGGCGCAGCAGCAGCTCGCGGTCACCGTCGACCGGCGCCGCGCCGGAGTCGGGGAAGGCGGCGGTGCCGTCGGCGAGGAACCGCCAGTACTCGTGACCCTCCGACGTGAACACGATGCGGGTCATCCGGCCGGTCTCCGGGTCGCGGTCGGCGTACCACTCGCAGTACTCGTCCTGCGGCCGGTACCGCAGGACGATCTCCTCGGCCTCGCCGTCGCGCACGGCGTAGAACGTCACGCCGTAGTACGAGCCGAGACTGCGGAACTCGTCGGCGGCCCGTCGTGCCCCGGCCGGGTCCCCGGGAAAGCGAACCTTCACCGGGCGGGGGAACGCGTCCCAGCTGATCCGGCGTTCGGCGAGCGGCCCGGGAGGTGTAGTGGTCAGCGGGTTGAAGAACCGCACGTGCTCAGCGCCGCCGACCTGACCGGCGGTGCGCTCGATCATCCGGTCGACCCAGGAGGAGATCAACGCCGACCAGCCGGCGAGCCGGGCCGGATCCAGATCGCGTACGCCACCCGGCGTGTCCCACGTGTTCATGTGATCGATTGTGGTCACACGGTCAACACGCGGTAGCGGATGTGGGTGGCGTCGGGCGTGTCGATCACTCGTACGATCTCCAGCTCTGTCCGGGAAGGCAGCACGTCGAACAGGCGCGTGCCGCCGCCGAAGAGCACCGGGATCTGGTGGATCTGGATCTCGTCGAGCACACCGGCCTCGATCGCCCGCTGCGCCGTGTAGGCACCGTGGACGAGCACCTCGCCGTCGCCCGCCGCCTCCTTCGCCTGGGCCATCGCCGAGGCGATGCCGTCAGCGACGTACGTGACCAGCGGATAGTTCGCCACACTCGGCCCGGGTGGCCGGTGACTGGGCACGAAGATCCGCACACCGCGGCCGTGGTGATCGCCGCCCCAGTGGTCCACCTGCTCCACCGTCCGCCGCCCGGCCAGCACCGCGCGCGTCGCGAAGACCTGCCGCACGAGGTCACCGGCCGCGCCCGGCGGCTCCACGAACTCACCCTCCGGCGAGACGAACCAGTCGTGGAGCCGCCCGAACCCGTCACCGCCCGGATTGTCCGGCCCGTCACCGGGACCGCTGATGTACCCGTCCACCGACATCGACATGTAGAGCACTGAAGTCGCCACGGATCACAAGCTAGTCGCCCTTGACGTTCACTATCTGGCGCAGCGTGTGCCGGATCTCGACCAGGTCCTCCGCGTCCTTCATCACCACGTCGATCGGCTTGTAGGCCTGCGGGATCTCGTCGAGGAACGCGTCGGTGTCCCGGTACTCGATGCCCTTCATCGCCTCGCGCAGCTGCTCGCGGGTGAACGTCTTGCGGGCCTTGGACCGGGAGAACTGCCGTCCGGCGCCGTGCGGCGACGAGTTCAGCGCCTGCTCGTTGCCCTTGCCCACGACCACGTACGACGCGTCGCCCATCGAGCCGGGGATCAGGCCGGCCACACCCTTGGCCGCGTTGATCGCGCCCTTGCGGGACAGCCAGACCCGCTCGCCGAAGTGGGTCTCCTGCTCGGTGTAGTTGTGGTGGCACTGCACCCGCTCGGTCTGCTCGACCGGGCCACCGACGAACTCGCCGAAGCACGCGATCACCCGGTCCATCATCTCGTCCCGGTTGGCCAGCGCGAAGTTCTGCGCCCACCGCAGCTCGCGGATGTAGGTGTCGAACTCCTCGGTGCCCTCGGTCAGGTACGCGAGATCGCGGTCCGGCAGGCTGATGCCCTCGCGGGCCATGATGTCCTGCGCGACCTTGATGTGGTGACTGGCGATCTTGTTGCCGACGCCGCGCGAACCGGAGTGCAGGAACAGCCACACCCGCCCGGTCTCGTCCCGGGTCACCTCGATGAAGTGGTTACCGCTGCCCAGCGAACCGAGCTGCAGCTTCCAGTTCCCGGCGTACGCCGCCGGGTCGAAACCCGCCTCGGCCTCCAGCAGATCCACCCGCTGGCGCGCCGACTCGGTGAGCCGGGTGTTGTATCCGCCGGCCGACAGCGGGACCGCCCGCTCGATGGCCACCCGCAGGTCGCTCAGCTTCGCCGGGAGCTCCTCGTGCTGATAGCGGGTGCGCACCGCCGCCATCCCGCAGCCGATGTCCACACCCACCGCCGCCGGGATGATCGCACCGAGCGTCGGGATGACCGAGCCGACCGTCGCACCCTTGCCCAGGTGCGCGTCCGGCATCAACGCGATGTGCGGATGGATGAACGACAGCTGCGACGCCTTCTCGGCCTGCCGCAGGGTGTCGTCCTCGATGAGGCTCGCCCAATTGATCAGCCGGTCGTTGACGCGCTGCATCGTCTCTCGTTCCTTCCCCGTCGTGTGACCTCGCGCCCAACGCTAATCCGCCAAGATCGGGCGCGCCTCCGGTTTTACGAGCCACATCAATGGGTACGGGGTGCCGCGCTGATCAAGGGCGGAAGGAGCGGTCATGTCGTTCGACTACACCATCGAGCGCAGCGGCGACACCATCGTGGTCTCACCGGAGGGCGACCTGGACATCGACAACGCCGCTCTCCTGCGCCAGGTGCTGCAACAGGTCCTGGACCGCGGCGACTGCACCCACGTCGAAATCGACATGAGCGCCGTCACCTTCCTCGACTCCTCCGGCCTGGGCATCCTCGTAGCCGCCCGCCGCGCCGCCCGATCCCGCGGCGCCACCCTCCACCTGCGCGAACCCGGCCCGGTCGTCCGCATGGTCCTCGAGGTGACCAACCTCTACGACGACTTCGTGGCCACCACGTAGCGGCGTCAATCCCGGGCATGGGGTGGACTTGTGATCAACGGGACCGTGATGGAGTATTCGTCGGCGCGCGAGGTCGCTCCAAGACAGGACATTGCCCGCGCACACCAAGTGGCCGGCCTCTCCCGACGCAGGTGTTTCCGTGATCGATACCCCCCGAGGTCGGCGATGGTTGTTCGCCGTGGTGGCGGCGCTGGTAGGGGCAGTGGTCATACTGCTCCTGATCATCACGCTGTTCGACCTGGAAGCCGGTGACAAGCTGGCCAGCGTCATCGCGGCGATCTGCGGTCTCGTGTCCGGCGTGGCGACGTTCCGCGCGATGCGGCTCCCTGCCGGCCTCACCTTCCACCAGGTGCTGGAGCAGTACGCCGGCGAGCTGAGCATGAACGTGAACGCTGAGCTGCACATGCGCGGGCTCGAACGTGAGGCGCTTCTGCCGTTGCGCATCCGCCCGGCCGCTCCGTCCAGGAACCGGCGTCGAGCCGTCGGGCGCAACGGGGCAACGACATGGTCCTCGAAGGACGTGCAGGAGCGGACGGCTGCTTCGTTGCCCCTCGAGCCGAAGTCACGGGCAATTGTCTTCGGGGAGCCTGGTTCCGGTAAGACCACCACGACATTCATGGTGGCGGCGGGGCTGCTCGAAAACCGGGACAAGGACGACGCGATCCTCCTGCTGCAGCTCGACACATGGGACGGCGTCCAGACCATCGACGACTGGCTCGAACGGCAGTTGGTCCAGTCGTATCCGTCGCTGCGCCTGCTCGGAGACGCGCAGGAGAGCATCTCCCGGCAGCTCGTTTACCGCGCGTCATTGACCGTGTTGCTGGACAATTTCGACGCGGTGCCGGCGCAGTCTCGGGAGAATCTGGTACAGGAGATCAGCAAATTCTTCCCCGAGCTGAAGCATCGAGTGATCCTCTTCTCCCGTTTCACCGATGACCGAGCTCACGAGTCGTTGCGGCGCTCGCCCGTTGTGCTGCATCTCGAGGACTGTCAAGCCGACGCCGTGGCCGCCCTCTTCACCTCGCGTGCCAAAGAGGTGGGCAGCACAGCTGCGTGGGCTCCGGTCATCGAAAGACTGCGTGAGGAGCCGGGCGGCGGACTGGCGAAGGCACTCGCCACGCCTTGGCACGCCACCCTCGCCTGGGAGGTGTACAGCGCCCCCGAGAACACACCGGAGCAACTGCTCTCGATCGCTGACCGGCCCGTGCGCGAGATCGTCTCGACCCTGCACGATCGTTTCCTGCGTGCGAAGTGCGAGGACGAGGCGATAGCCAGGTTCCCGCGAGCGATCCAGTCCCTGCAGTACGTAGCACACAAGATGCAGAAGCTCGGCGTCCGCAACGTCGCCTGGTGGCGCCTGTATGAGGCACTCCCGAACTGGGTGCTGATGGCCTTCGTCGGTCTGTCGGTCGCACCCGCCTACCAACTCGCCCTGCACCTGCCGCAGGGGCTGACCCGCGGGTTCGCGATCGGAAGCACCGCGGGCGTCTGCCTCGGCATGCTCCGTGGAATCTCCACCACCGCGGCCAGCGGGATCATTGCGGCGGCCTGCACTCTGCCCGTCGTGGCCTTGATCGGTTCGACGGTGATCGGGCTGCCGCGAACCGTCACTGACATCGCGCAGATCACCGTGGCGGTGGGTTTCGTCGTGGCATGGAAGGAACACCTGGTGACGGGCCGATGGGCGACGCTCATCCGGATCCTGTCGATCGGTTTGCTGACCGCTGCCGCCGTCGAACTCACGATCCTCGCCGGCATTCGCTCGGAGCGCGGTTTTCTGGGTGTGCTTCTGTCCACCACGCTCGGGCTCGGAGTGGCAGTACTCGCTTTTCGTCTCCTGTCGGATCCGAGTACACCTCAACAGCCGTCTCGCGTCACCCTCGGCGGGCGCCGGCGATGGGACCGGCTACCCGCGGATCTGATCACCGGCGTCGTCGCCAGCGTGCCGGTGGGTGTTGCCGGTGGCGTAGCTGGTGCGATACAGCAACGCAGCATCTCCTACGGTGTCGCCGTCGCGCTGGTTTTCGGAGTGACGGCAGGTATCCCGATCGGCCTCGTCGGGGGTGCGATCCGCTGGATTCGTACCGCGACCACCGACTTTCCCGCGACCACCGACATTCCCGCGACCACCGAATTCCCGGCGATCGCTCCACTGTCGTCCTTGCGCAACGACCGTTCGGTCGCGCTCACCTGCATAGCGGCGGTCGGTCTCGCCTCGACATTCTCGATCGTTGCCTTCGGTGACGTGCTGCGCGCCGCGGACCCGGTCGTCGCGTCCGGGTTGACGGTCGCGTGGTACCACGGCCTGATGTTCGGGCTGAGTCTCGGGCTCGTCATCGCCTGTGCCTACACCGCGTGGCCGGCATTCTTCGTGTACCACCTGTTCCTCTTTCTGGGCGGGCACCTTCCGTGGCGGTTCGGGACCTTCTTCGAGGCATTGCACGAGCATGGGGTGCTGCGCCGCGACGGGGCGCTGTACCAGTTCCACCAGGAGTCGTTGCAGGATTACCTCGATGAGTGCTGGCATCGGAATGCGGAAACTGAGCCGTGTGCGCCGGCCGATCCGCGACCGCACGGCCCCGCGTACCACCGGTGAAGACCAGACCTCACAGCGCGCGCACAGCGGTGAGCGGTCATGATCCGGGCATGACGGCGGCGACGGCGGTGGTGCTGGCTGGGGTTTCGCGGCCTTGGTTCTGGCCGGTGTCGTGGGTTCCGGCCTATCTGGGGACGGTGCTGGCCGGGCACGCGTGGTTGCCGGACCGTGGTGACGTGCCGCGGGCGCTGATGGCGCTGCTCGTGCTGGGGCCGCTGGTCTGGGCGGCGGTGCTCGCGCAGAACGACCTGAACGACCTGCCCAGCGACCGGGCCAACCCGCGCAAGGCGACGGCGCCGCTGGTTCTCGGTACGGTCTCGGCGGCCCGCCTGCGCCGCTGGTACTGGGCGGCGGTCGCGGCTTTCGCTGGGCTGCGCGCTGCTCGTCGGGCCGCTGTTCGTGCTCGGTGTCGCCGGGGTGCTGCTGCTCGGGTGGGCGTACAGTGTGCCGCCGCTGCGCCTGAAGACCCGGCCGGGCTGGGACGTCGCGGTCAACGCCTTCGTCGTGGGTGTCCTGTCGCCGGCCGCGGGCTGGGCGATCACCCGGGCGCCGTGGGAGTTTCCCTGGCAGTTCGGGCTGATCGGGTTCCTGTTCGCCGCCGCGCTCTACGTGCCGACCACGGTGACCGACCTGCCCGCCGACCGCGGCGCAGGCGACACCACCTTCGCGGTTCGGTTCGGCGCGCCCGTGGCGTACCTCCTCGGCGTCGGCCTGTGGGCGGCGGCGCTGACATTGTGCGTGGTGTGCGCGGGCCTGGACGTGGTCGTGCCCCGCTCCACATTCGTCCCGCAGCTGTTCACGGTGCCGGTGCTGATCGCCGCCTACGCCGTGCTCACCCGGCGCCCGACCATCCCCCGCATGGCGGTCGTCTCGGCCTTCTTCGCCATCCCGACGATCGGTTTCGCACTCGCCTATGTGAACGCGGCGTAGGACCGTCCCGGCACGGAAGTCGGGGCCGGGACGGTCCGTGCCCGTCAGGTGAGGGCGGTGGCGTCGTTCCAGCCGGTGCCGACCTGGTAGCGGTCGCCGAACGTGCTCAGCCCGGTTTTACCCGTGCCCGGATAGACCCAGAGGGCGCCGTCCGGGAAGCGGGCCAGGACGTCGGTGTGGCCGTCGCCGTTGAGGTCGCCGACGGTGAGGGCGGTCGCGTCGTTCCAGCCGGTGCCGACCTGGTAGCGGTCGCCGAACGTACTCATGCCGGTGTTGCCCGTGCCGGGGTAGACCCACAGTCCGCCGTCCGGGAAGCGGGCGAGGACGTCCACGTTGCCGTCGCCGTTCATGTCGGCGGCGACGACGGCCGTGGCGTCGTTCCAGCCCGTGCCGACCTGGTACCGGTCGCCGAAGGAGCTCATGCCGGTGCCACCGGTGCCCGGGTAGACCCAGAGAGCGCCGTCGGAGAACCGGGCCAGGATGTCCGGACGGCCGTCGCCGTTGAGGTCGGCCACAGTGAGGGCGGTGGCGTCGTTCCAGCCGGTCCCGACCTGGTACCGGTCGCCGAAGGTGCCCATGCCGGTGCCACCGGTGCCGGGGTAGACCCAGAGGCCGCCGTCCGGGAAGCGGGCCAGGACGTCGGTGTGGCCGTCGCCGTTGATGTCGGCGGCGACGATGGCCGTGGCGTCGTTCCAACCGGTGCCGACCTGGTAGCGGTCGCCGAACGTACCCATGCCGGTGTTGCCTGTCCCGGGATAGACCCAGAGGGCGCCGTCGGGGAAACGCGCGAGGACGTCGGTGTGGCCGTCGCCGTTGACGTCGGACAGGGTGCCGGTCAGGGCGCCCAGGCCGGGCCAGATCGCGTCCACCAGGAGCTGGGCGTCGTGGGCCTCCCTGCCGTACGCGTCGGGCACTGCGGAGACCTGGACCTTCTGGCAGATCGCGCCGATGTCGCCGGTCATCCAGCGGTTGTCGGGGTACTTGCGGAGCATCGCGTTGAGGAAGGCGTTGGTGGCGTACACCGGGTCGGTCAGCTGGGCGGGTGTGCCCCAGCCCTGTGAGGGCCGCTGCTGGAACAGGCCCAGGCTGTCGTGGTCGACCGCCTCGGTGTAGTTGTGCAGGGTGCTCTCGGCGATCGCCGTGGTGACGGCGATGACGGCGGCGCGTGGGTGCAGGCCGCGGCCCTTCGTGGTGTTGATGATGACGCGGGCGCAGCAGACGTGTGCGCCGGCGATCTGGCGGCCGAGGCGCGGGCCGTTCATGCGCGGGCGGACCCGGTCGGCCACGGCGACGTCGGCGGCGCTGGGGCCGCCCGGCGAGCACGGTTTCGATGCTGGCATTTCTGGTCTCCTTCCGGAAGAAAGATCAGGTGAGGGCGGTGGCGTCGTTCCAGCCGGTGCCGACCTGGTAGCGGTCGCCGAACGTGCTCAGGCCGGTCTTGCCGGTACCGGGGTAAACCCAGAGAGCGCCGTCGGAGAAGCGGGCCAGGATGTCGAGGTGGCCGTCGCCGTTGAGGTCGCCGACGGTCAGCGCGGACGCGTCGTTCCAGCCGGTGCCGACCTGGTAGCGGTCGCCGAACGTACCCATGCCGGTGTTGCCTGTCCCGGGATAGACCCAGAGGCCGCCGTCGGAGAAGCGGGCCAGGACGTCGGTGTGCCCGTCGCCGTTGAGGTCGGCGGCGATGATCGCGGTGGCGTCGTTCCAGCCGCTGCCGACCTGGTATCGCTCGCCGAACGTGCTGGTCCCGGTCTGGCCCGTACCGGGATAGACCCACAGGGCGCCGTCGGAGAACCGGGCCAGGATGTCGAGGTGGCCGTCACCGTTGAGGTCGGCGACGGCGACCGCGGTCGCGTCGGCCCAGCCGGTGCCGACCTGGTACCGGTCGCCGAACGTGCTCATCCCGGTCTTGCCGGTGCCGGGGTAGACCCAGAGGGTGCCGTCGGCGAAGCGGGCCAGGACGTCCACATGATCGTCACCGTTGATGTCGGCGGCGATGATCGAGGTGGCGTCGTTCCAGCCGGTGCCGACCTGGTACCGGTCGCCGAAGGTGCTCATGCCGGTGTTGCCGGTACCGGGGTAGACCCAGAGGGCGCCGTCGGAGAAGCGGGCGACGACGTCGGTGTGCCCGTCGCCGTTGATGTCGGACAGTGCTCCCGTGAGCGCCCCCGCGCCGCCACGCCACTGCGCCACGGTCTCCCCGCGGAGGACGCTGAGCAGCGCCTTCTTGTTGCCGAGGTCGGTGACCTTGTCGCGGTCCTCGCTGAGGTGGATGTGCCACAGATGGGAGCTGTCCGAGCTGGACGCCACGTCGCGGCGGAAGTCCCATCCCTCCACCTCGGTGTCCGAGTCGACCTGGCCGAAGAACTCCTTCCAGCCGTTCAGCCGCGGGTCGTTGGGGTCGCGGCCGGAGGCGAGCAGCCGTCCGCTGTACCGGGCGATCGTCGCGTAGTTGCCGCCCTGCGCGTCCGGGAAGGTCCAGTCGTATGCCGCCGCCTTGTCGCTCGGCCCGCCCTGGTCCTCCGCGTCCCTGATCGAGTAGTTGCCCGGCCAGCTCGCCTGGTTGGCCGCGCGGGTGTTGTGGTAGCCGGACTTGTTGGCGTAGATGCCGCCGTTCTGGGTGCCGGGCTGGAGCGCGAGCAGCTGCTCCATCAGCCACCAGGAGGCATCGGTGATCCGTGATGGATTCGGATTGGGTGCCACGTCGTTCCCCCTCTTTTTCAAAGGCTTGATCGGGTACGGGGGATCGCATCACCGGCAACCGGAAAGGGGATGTGGGTGCCCGTTTTGTGAGGGCCGATTGCCGGATACCGCAGCCGGACCGGCCGTTGCGCACGTGCGCAACCGCGAGCCGCGTGCCGGTGGGATGCGTGGTTCCATGTCCCGCAGCACTACGGGGGAGGTCGTGATGGTCGACGTGCTGCCGGTGGGGGTGCCGGTTCCGTCACTCGTACGGTGGGGGCTGACGTGTGACGGTGACCTGGTGTATCGCACCCTGGCCACGTTCGGGGAGCGGACGGCGCCGGAACTCGTGACCGAGCTCGGACTGACGGCGCGCCGGGTGCACGCCGCGCTCGCCGAGCTGCACGAGGCCGGCGCCGCCACCTGCCGATCCTGGCGTGGTGCCGTCGCACACCGTCCGATCTGGACCGCGGTACCGCCCGGCGAGGTGGTGCCGCGGTTGCGCGCCCGCCGGATGCGTACCGGGGAGGTCCCGGGGCGCGCCGCTCCGCGAGTGGCCGCCGCGGCGCGCGACTACGTAGGCGAGGGCGTTCGCCACCTGGTCTCCCGGGAGGACACCCGGCGCCGCCTCGCCGGTCTCGTCGCGATCGAGCGGCACGAGCAGCTCAGCATCAATCCCGAGCCGGCCTTCGACGCGGCCTCCGCGCGGGCGGCCGCACCACTCGACCGCGACCTGGTCACCCGTGGCGTCAAGCTGCGCATCCTCGGTGTGCCGCCGGCCGACCGCGACCTGCACGTGGACGCCACGCTGCTGGACGCGGCCCGGTACGGCTACCGCGAGGCGGCCGAGCTGCCGCTGAAGCTGATCGTCGTCGACCGCCGGGTGGCGTTCTTCCCGGCGGATCCGGGCGACCTCGAGCGCGGCTATCTCGAGGTGAGCCATCCCGCGATGGTGCGGTCCCTCGTCGCCCTCTTCGAACGTCACTGGGCCTCGGCCGTCGACCCGCGGGAGCATGGCATGCCGGGTATCACGCTGTCCGAACGCGAGCTGGAGCTCGTCAACCTGCTGGCCCAGGGCCACACCGACGTCAGCGCCGCGGCTGAACTGCGGATCAGCGCTCGTACGGTCACCAGCACGATGCGCGCGCTGATGGACCGGGTCGCTGTCGAGAACCGCTTCCAGCTGGGGCTCGCCCTCGGCACGATGCGCGCGGCCGGCCCGTCCGCCACCGGGGAGTCCTGATGTCCCGCCGGTTCTGTTCGGTCCTTGCCGTCCTGGTAGTACTCCTGGTCACGCCGGGCCGGGCGCACGCCGGGCTGATGGAGTACGTCTGGCCGCCCGTGTCGATCTGCACGCAGGCTCAGCTCGGCGGCGCGTACATGGGGAACGCGTCGCCGTACACGTTTGAGTTCACCGGTGTCGTCAGCGCCTGCCCGGGTGCGGACGATCCGCAGGCCCGCTGGACCGTCGCGCAGTACCGCAACGGCGGCTCCAGCTGGCTCGCGGCCCGGAAGCCGTACGGCGAGGCGGGGGTCCGGTTCCTCTTCAAGAGGTACACCTACAGCCTGGCGGACACCTGGGCCGCCTGCGTCGTCAACCACGCCGAACCCTCCGCCGAGCACCCGGGGTTCTTCACCGTGAACCGTGTCGCCTGCATCGGCCGGGATCCGGCCGGAGGAACCGTCGGCGTGCCGATACCGATCGACGATCCCCGCTTCGACGGGGTGCCGCTGATACCGGGCGGCAGCGGCTGGCGGCCCGCCTGCGGCAGCTGCGTCTGACCCGCTGCGGTAGAGATGGACCATGACCTTCGAGGGCTTGTCCTACACGCACACGCCGCACGACCGCGCAGGCAACCGCCGCGACGACCAGGAGTGGGTCGAGGCGCAGTCCGCGCGCCCGGACGCCCGGGTCGTCCCGATGTGGCGGGACCGCTGCCTGGTCCGCGACGGCCGGCCCGTCGTGCTGAACGGCGCGGCGGGTGCGGCGGTGCGGGCGGCGGCGGGCCAGACCGTGCTGCTCGGACTGGCTGACGGGGCGCCCGTCTTCGCCGCCGACCTGGACGGCCCGGAGGAGGCGGCATTGAGCTCGGCGGAGGCGGAGAGCAGCGCCGACATGCGGTCACTGGCAGCGCTGCTGCCGCATGCGGAGGCGGCCACGCTTGCGTACGCCCGCGGGCTTCTCTACTGGCACCGGCAGACCCGGTTCTGCGGGTCGTGCGGGTCGGCGGCGCGCAGCACGGCCGCCGGGCACCTCCGGGAGTGCACCGGGCCGGACTGCGCCAGGCAACTGTTCCCGCGCATCGAGCCGGCGGTCATCGTGCTGGTGGAGGCACCCGGTCCCGAGCCGCGCTGCCTGCTGGCCCGGCACCGTGGTGCGAGAGCCGACCGGTTCGCGCTGATCGCGGGCTTCGTGGAGATCGGCGAGAGCCTGGAGGGAGCGGTGCGCCGGGAGGTGGCCGAGGAGGCGGGAGTCGACGTCGGCGAGGTGGCCTATCGGGGTTCGCAGGCATGGCCGTTCCCCGCGGGCCTGATGGTGGGATTCGGCGCGCAAGCGGTCGGCGAGACCATCGCGGTGGACGGCGAGGAGCTCGTCGAGGCACGCTGGTTCACCCGCGCCGAGGTCCGCGAGCGGCTCGCCGCGGGACCGGGCTCCGGGCCGGTGGACTCCATCGGCGGTCACCTGCTGCGCGCGTGGGCGGGGGAGAGGTGACTCAGATCCAGCCGTGCTTGCGGGCGGTGCGGGCGGCCTCGTGACGGTTCGAAGCGCCCAGTTTGCCGGCCGCCGAGGACAGGTAGTTGCGGACGGTGCCGGGTGACAGGGATGCGCGCCGGGCGATCTCGTCGACCGGGGCGCCCTCGGCGGCGAGCTGCAGCACGTCGGCCTCGCGGGCGGTGAGCGGGCTGTCGCCGGCGCTGATCGCCTCGGCGGCCAGGTGCGGGTCGACGTAGCGGCCGCCGCCGTGCACGGTGCGCACCACCATGGCCAGGTCGTCGGCGGAGACGGTCTTCGGCAGGAAGCCGCGGACGCCGGCGGCGAGCGCCTGCTTGAGATGACCGGGACGGCCGTGGCTGGTCACGATCATGGTGCGGCAGTCCGGAACCTCGGTCTGCAGGCGGCGGGCGACCGCGACGCCGTCGAGATCGGGCATCTGCAGGTCGATCACGGCCACGTCGGGGCGCAGTGCCCGGGCGGCGGCGATCGCCTCGGCGCCGGTGGCGGCCTGACCGACCACCTCGATGTCGTCCTCCAGGGCGAGCAGCGCGGCCAGGGCGCCGCGGATCAGGTGCTCGTCGTCGGCGAGCAGCACCCGGATGGTCACGCGGCCTCCTCGGTCGCCGCCGGCAGCCGCACCTCGACCCGGAAGCGGTCGGGCGGCACGCGGTCGGCAGCGACGGTTCCCCCGAGCGCCGCGATGCGCTCGGAAAGCCCGGTGAGCCCGTTGCCGAACAATACCCGGCCCTCGGGGGAGACCCCGGCGCCGTCGTTGGTCATGGTCAGGGTGATGCCCTCAGTGTTCCGGTCCAGCATGATCGTGCACTCACGTGCCTCACTGTGCCGCAGCACGTTCGTGGTGGCCTCGCGGACCGCCCAGCCGAGCGCCGTCCGGGTCCGGGCGCCGAGCCCGTCGGCGTCGCCGATCACCCGGCACGTGATGCCCGCCGCGGCCAGCAGCGACCGGGCGCCGGCGAGCTCCTCGTCCAGCTGGGCGGTGCGCAGGCCGCTGACGACCGAGCGGAGTTCGGCGAGCGACTCCTGCGCGATCCGGCGTACCTCCAGCATCTCCTCGACCGCCTCGGGCCGGCCGCGCTCGCCCAGCTTGGCGGCCAGCTCCGCCTTGAGGGAGACCACCGACAGGGCCCGCCCGGCGACGTCGTGCAGGTCCCGGGCGAAGCGCAACCGCTCCTCGGCGACCGCCAGGTCGGCCTTGACCTGCTGCGCGTCGTCCAGCTGCCAGATGACGTCGAGCATCCAGACGGTGCTGCGGCCGGTGCCGAGCATCGCCAGCAGCAGGAGCAACAGTCCCAGCTGCTGGAAGAACTCCTCGCCGCTGCGGTGGATCGCCGGCGCCGCCGCGACCAGCCAGAAGACGAGTGCGAGGCTGAGTGAGATCGTGGTGGACACCGCGGGAGCCAGGGCGACCAGGAACCCGGTCAGCACGATCGCGACGACGAAGCCGTAGGAGCCGGGTTCGGTGAACGACGGCCAGGCGGCCACCGCGGTGGCCACGGACAGCGCCGCCGCCACCGCGACTCGCCGGCGTGGGCGCGGGCCCCGGCCGAGGCGGAAGTCGATCGCCTGGTGCATCAGCAGGACGCAGGCGACGGCCTGCCCCACCGACAGCGCGGCGGCGATCAGCGCCCACGTGGGCGACCCGTCGCCGACCGTGCTGCCGATGGCCAGCGGCAGGGCCGCGTAGAGCACGTAGAGCGAGCCGCGCATGTACCAGTCCACACGGGACGCCCGGGACACCATGATCTTCAACTTACCGTCGCGGTTCCCAGCGGAAGCGGCGCCGCACTGCGATCAGGCACACCACGATCCACGCCGCCAGGATCCCGGCCGGGACGAGGGCCTCGCCGAACACCTCGGTGAACCCGACGGGGTCCGGCTCGCCGGTGGTGCCCAGCCAGCCCAGCCGCATCAGGTCGACGACCGGTGTCAGCGGCAGCGCCCGCAGCGCCGCGACGACGATCTCCGGCGCGTCGTCCAGCGACGAGTAGATCATCGAGCCGATCAGGCAGGCGAGCATCACCGGCAGCGTGGTGACCTGTGCCGACTCGGTCGTCCTGGTGAACTCCGTGGAGACCGCGGCGAGCAGCACGAACACCACCACACCGCCGAGTGCGCCGGCGACCAGGACGAGGGCGTTGACCGGTACGGGTAACCCGAAGAGCACCGCGCCGAGCACGACGAACACCACCATCTGGGCGAGCGCCACGGCGACCATCGGGGTGGCGATGCCGGTGAGGATCTCGCCGTCGGACAGCTCGCCCGCGCGCAGGCGCTTGAGGACCAGGTCCTCGCGGCGGGTCACGTACGTGGTGACCAGGTTGTAGTAGACGGCGGCCAGCAGGACGTAGCCGAGCAGCGAGGTGACGACGATCGCCGCCACGGGCACCCCGCCCTCCTCGATACCGGCGCTGGAGACCGCCACGGCCAGGATCAGCGGGATGGCCAGCGCGCTGAACATGGCCGTACGGTTGCGCCCGAACAGGCGCAGCTCCGCGAGGCTGACCGACCGGAAGCGGCTCATCCGGATCACCGTGCTCATGCCCGTACCCCCAAAGGCTCTTGATCGTCGGCAACCGCGAGAAACGCCTCCTCGAGCGAGGCCGGCCTGGCCTCGAGGCCGGAAAGCTCGACCTCGTGCCGCGCCGCCCAGCCCAGCAACTCGGTGAGCGTGCGCTGCAGCCCGTCCGTGCGGATCGTGACCGCCCGGCCCGGACCACCGTCCTCGCTGTCCGGGCGCAGGCCCGGCAGCGCCGGCAACGCCGCGAGACCGGCACCGCCCGGCAGCCGGAAGGTGATCCGCGCCGGATGCCCGGCGACGATCTCGGCGGGCGTGCCGGACGTCGCCACCCGGCCCTCGTGCATGATCGCCAGCCGGTCCGCGAGCTCCTGCGCCTCGTTCAGGTAGTGCGTGGTGAGCAGCACGGTGACGCCGCCGGCGAGCAGGCCGCGGATCATCCGCCAGGCGTTGCGGCGGCTCTCCGGGTCGAGGCCCGTCGTGGGCTCGTCCAGCAGCAGGACCGAGGGACGGCCGAGCACGGCGAGAGCGAGATCCAGGCGGCGGCGTTCACCACCGGAGAGCTGGCGGACGCGCACGCCGGACCGGTGCCCGAGTTCGACCAGCTCGAGGGCCTCGCCGACCGGGCGCGGATCGCTCAGCGTGCCGGCCCACATCGTCGCCGTCTCCGCCACCGTCAGGTCTGGCGGGAAGCCACCCTCCTGCAGCATGATCCCCAGTTGCGGGCGCACCACGGGCCGCTCCGCGAAGGCGTCATGGCCGAGCACCCGCACGGTGCCGGCGTGCGGCCGGGTGAAACCGGCCACCAGCTCCATCGTGGAGGTCTTGCCCGCGCCGTTCGTGCCGAGCAGCGCGAACAGCTCACCGCGCCGAACCTCGAAGGAGACGCCGCGCACCGCCTCGAAACCGTCAGGGCCACCGTATCGGCGGTGCACCCCGGTCACCTCGACCGCCGCCGATGTCGTTGTCGTCATGCTTCGAGTCTGTCGGCGGCCGGGCGCGCCGGGCAGTGCCGTCACACACCGGTTCCGGTGCGCGGCTGCACGCGGAGGCGATGACAAATGTCATGCGACCGTGGTCGGTGCCCCGAGCTTCGCGTCGATCTGGCCGGCCGGCACCGGGCGGGCGAAGAAGAAGCCCTGCGCGTATCGGTACCCGAGCTCGTGCAGCCGTTCGGCCTGGTCGCGGGTCTCCACGCCCTCGGCGACCGCGCCCAGTCCGAGCGTGTCGGCGATGCCGCTCAGCGACGCCGCGATCGCCTCCTGCTGCGGGCTGCCGTTGAGCTCGTCGATGAACGACTTGTCCACCTTCAGCGTCGTGACCGGGCAGGTACGCAGCAGCGTGAGCGACGAGTGGCCGGTGCCGAAGTCGTCGAGGGCGATGCCGACACCCAGCTCGCGCAGCGCGTGCACGGTGGTCAGTGCCGCGCCGCCGACGAAGACCGCCGTCTCGGTGATCTCGCAGGTGAGGATGTGCGGCGGCAGGCCGTGCCGCCGCAGCGCGGCCGCGACCAGGCCGGGCAGCTCGGGGTCGAGCAGCTGGCGGGCGGACACGTTGACGCTGACCCGGGGCGCGCCGCCGCCGTACGTGCGATGCCACGCCGCCGCGTCGGCGCACGCCGTCTCCAGGACCCACGCGCCCAGGTCGATGATCAGGCCGGTCTGCTCGGCCACCGGGATGAACTCGGCCGGCGACACCGCGTCGCCGCCACCCGGATGCCACCGGATCAGCGCCTCCACGCCCCGGATCCGGCCCTCCGGCAACTCGACGATCGGCTGGTAGACGAGCCGGAACTCGTCGTTCTCCAGCCCCTGGCGCAGCGCGGCGGCGAGGTGCGCGTGATGCTGGGCGGTCGCGTCGAGGCCGGCGCTGTAGGACTCCGAGCGGTTGGCGCCCACCCGCTGGGCGGCCTGCAGGGCCAGTTCGGCGCGGCGCAACAGGTCCGCGACGGTGTCCTCGTCCCCGGCGGCGACACCGACGGTGACCGTGACGAGCAGGTCGTGGCCGTCGACCGACAGCGGCGCCCGGAAGGCGTGCAGCAGGGTGTCGGCGAGTGCGGCACGGTCCGCCTCGCCCGGCAGCAGTATGCCGAACTCGTCGCCGGCCAGGCGGGCGACCAGGGCGTCACCGCCGACCGTGAGGGTGATCCGCTCGGCGGCCTGGCGCAGCACCGCGTCGCCGGCGTCGTCACCGAGGCGGTCGTTCAGCGCGGCGAAGTCGTCCAGGTCGCAGACCGCGACGACCGAGGACGCGGTCCGCTGGTGCAGGGCGTCGGTGAAGTACCGCCGGTTCGGCAGGCAGGTCAGATCGTCGTAGCGGGCCTGGTCGGCGAGGCGGTCCAGCAGCAGGGTGTTGTCGGCGAGGGCGGCGTGCTGGCGGACGACGACCAGCAGGATCAGGACCACGGTGCCGGCCGCGTGGCCGGCGGGCAGATAGCCCAGGTGCATGGTCACGCCGAGGAGCATGGTCGCGGTCAGACCGACCGAGACGTACGGCACCGCGCTCGTACGCCGGTGCGGCCGCGTCCCGGCCAGCGTCTCGGCAGCCGGTCCCGCCAGGTTGGCCAGGGTCTGCGCCCGCGCGGCGAGGGTGACCATCACCGCGAACGGCGGCAGCACGACGGCCGTGGCGCTCAGGTGGTGCCACTGCACGGCGACCGGCGCGACCAGCAACGACACCGGCGCGAGCAGGCCGACCGGGCTGAGGATCCACAGCGCCCGCCCGCTGACCGGCCCGGAGCCGCTCATGTCGACCTTGATGACGGCGAGCACCGCGGCGGCGGCGGTCGCCAGGATGATGCCGCGCAGCGCGGCGGCGACCGCGCCGTCGATCATCGGCACCGGCAGGATCGTCAGCACCTGGAGCATGATCAGGGCCGCGGCGGCGCCGACGACGGCGACGTCGAGCCCGAGGGCGACCGTGGCACGCCAGGTGCGCCGCTGCCCGGGCAGGCGCAGCAGTGCCACCGTGGCGACGCCGATCGCGGTCAGATAGAGGACGCCGGTGAGCGGGCTCATCGCGACGGCCTTGCCGGGATCGTGGAGCTTGTCGAAGCACTGGCTGAGCGAGCCCGCCCCGAGAATCGTCACCGCGAGCCAGAGGCGCCGCCAGAAGAACCGGCCGGCACCCGTCCCGGTGTTCGCGGCGACCAGGCAGGCCGGGGCGGCGAGGAGCACGCCGCCGACGGTGAGTGGCCACAGCGCCCAGTTCGGCAGCGCCACCCAGGTGCCGAGCACGCCGAGGGCCGCCGTCGCCAGGGCCGCGCCGAGCACGGCGACGACGAGCTGGTTGACCGTACGGCCCGGCCGGGGCAACTGTGGCATCAAACCCGGGGTTCCTTCGCTTCGCTGCCTGCGCCTGTGATGTGTCAGATCGGCAGCGCTCCCAGGAACCTGAGTTTCTTCACCGCCGGCGCAGGCGGCGCAGGGCCCGGCCGACGCGACCGCCGGTGCAGCACGGTCCCGGGCAGCCGTCGTCCGAGCAGCAGTCCCCGTCACGGCAGTCACTGCCGCAGCAGTCGTCGTCGCAGCACTGTTCGCAGCACTCGCCCGCGCAGTCGTCGTCGGAACAGCAGTCCCCGTCGCAGCAGTCGCTGTCACAGCAGTCGTCGTCGCAGCACTCCTCGGTCTCGGGCGGCTGCGGGATCGAGTCGGGGTCCCGGGCCGGCAGGTCGATGCGCAGGCCGGGGTGGACGTGCGCGTCGACCCTCGCCACCGCGGCGGGCCCGTTCTCGAACAGCGTCGGCTCGATCGTCACGGTGAGGCCGTCGTTGCCGATCAGCGTCCGCCCGCCGTCCGGGCGGGCGAGTACGGCGGCGCACTCGTCGAACGCGACCGTCACGCACTCCTCGTCGCCGGAGATCAGGCTGACGCCGGGCCGGCCGACCACGATGCGGATCTCGTCGTCGCCGAGCGCCGGGTACCCGGTGCCGGTGACCGCGAAGGGGGAGCGGGTGGGCACCGCGGCGAGTCCGGTCCAGCCCGCGTTGGCCCCGCCCGGTGCCATGAGCAGGCCGTCGGCCCAGGCCTCGGCGGCCACCTCCCGCACGTCAGCGGCGCTCACGGTACGGAGGTCCGCGCCGGCCTCCTCGGCGGTGCGCACCGGATGACCGGTCAGCAGGTCGGCCGCCTGCCCCGGGAGCAGCCGTCCCGCCCGTCCGGCGCCGGCGAGTCCCTCACACCGCTGCTGCACGACGGCCGCCACCTCGGCCGGGTCGGCGCCCACGTATCGCAGCGTCGCGAGCACGTCGACGAATCCGCCCACCACCGCGCTCTGCTTCTCCGGCAGCGCGTCGGCGGTTGCCGTGACGACCGTGGTGCCGTCGCCCCGGTCGTCATGGGTCGCGCCGGCGACGTAGGAGATACCCGCCTGCCCGCGCAGCGACCGGAACATGGCTCGCTGGAGGACACCGGCGAAGACCCCTGCGGCGGCCCGGCGCCGGACCACCGCGTTCCAGGCGAGCACCCCGTCCGGCCCGGTGACGTACGCCGGCCGCACGGGCAGGGCCGACGACGCGACCGGGACGGGCTGCCGCTGCCCGTCCGGGAGCGCCAGCCGCAGACCGGCCGGCACGCCGCGCCCGGCGATCCACAGCACCGCGTTGGCCCGGTTGAAGAACCGCGCCGCCCACGCCCGTACGCCGTCCGGGGTGATCGAGGCCAGGCCCATCTCGGGATAACCGCGCAGGCCGTAACCGCGGGCACCGTGCCGGTGACCCGCCAGCGGCTCGTCGATCGAGGGCTGCCGGCCGTGCTGCTCGACGGTGAGGATGTCCCTCTCGACCGCCAGGCGGTGCAGGGGCAGGTCGCTCAGGGCCGCGCAGACGCCGTTGAGGAACGCGACGACGTCGGTCTCCGAACCGCCGATGTGGAACTGGGTGATCTCGTCGCCGGCCGCGCTGTAACTGTGGTTGTCGGCGACGCCGTGGAAGCTCAGCGCCAGATGCTCGACCAGGTGGGTCATGCCGAGCCGGGCCAGCGACTCGTCCGCGAGGCCGGCCCGGAACGCCAGGCCGGCGTGCAGCTGCCCGTCCACCGGGGTGAACAGCGCCGGTACGCCGTCCACGTCGAACCGCTGGATCATCGGGCCCACTCCCGCCGTGCTCGGATGGTCTCGACCGCGTCGCCGCGCACCCACTGCCAGGGGAGCCGGGTCGCGAGCGTGCCGAGGCCGCCGAAGAGCCAGGCGGTGGCGCCCCGGTCGCCCAGCTCGCTGAAGAGGAACGCGAACTCGTTGGCGGCCCGGACCCAGCCGAGTTCCGGGCGGAACTGCGGGGCTCCGACCGAACGGCGGGCCGCGTCGTAGATCGAGTCCCGTACTGCCGGGGTGCGCAGGTAGGCGATCGCCGCGGCCTCGTCGTCGACCACCAGCGAGAACCAGTGCTCGATGTGGGCCTTGGCGACCAGGGAACCGGAGAGCGACCCGAGCGGCGCGGCGGCTGACGCCTCGTGGGCGAACCGGTGGACCTTCTCCCAGGAGCCGCCCCACTTCGGGCACAACCGCTGGATCATGCTGGTCTGCGCCGGCCAGTGGTGCGGGTCCGCCTCGGCGACCCGGTCGTACCGGCGGCGGAACTCGGCCTCGCCGGTCTGCAGTCCGAGGGAGGTGGTCAGCCGGCGCGACCAGCCCGCGGGGTCGCCGGGGCAGCGCGCGGTCGTCTCGATCAGCACCTGCTCGGCCCTGCGCAGCCACTCGTGGAATGCGGCGAACTGCTCGCGGCTGACGTTGCGGGCCCGGCCCGACCCGCGGATGTTCCAGCCGACGCTGGTCAGGTGCGCACCGAGCAGGGCACCCGCGGCGCCGTCGGCCGGATCGTCGCGGAACACGTTCTCCAGGAAGTCCCGGGGTGCCTCGTCGGCGGCGAGATCGATGAGGCTGGTGCGGCTGCCGGGCGTCGCGGCGTCGAGCACCGCGCGGGCGCCCGGCCAGTCGTGGCGGGCCAGCGCGGACTTCAGCGACACCAGGGCCGGATAGGCGGCGCCGGCCTCGAAGACGACGTCGGGATGCTGTGACACGGACGGAGCATAAAGATCAACATCTGACTTTAGTAGACCCCGGCGTCGACTCACGGCCGCTGTGTGCGGGCGCCGCCGTTCGTAGCGTCGGGGCATGAGCCTGCCAGGACCCACCGCGACAGCCGACCGGGCACCCGGGCCCGATCTGGCACGAGGCGTGATGCTGCTGTTCATCGCGCTGGCCAACACCCACTACTTCCTGCCGGCGGCCGAGGTCCGGGGTGGCTACCCGCAGGACGGAACGGTCGTGGACCGGGTGGTGATCTGGCTGCTGTCGACGTTCGTGGACGGGCGGGCGTTCCCGATGTTCGGGCTGCTCTTCGGGTACGGGGTGGCGCAGATCGTGCGCCGGCAGCGACCACGGGGCGCGGCCGGCGTACGTCATCTGCTCTGGCGCCGCAGCGCCGTGCTGATCGTCGTCGGCCTGGCCGACGCCCTGCTCTTCTACGTCGGCGACATCCTGGCGGCGTACGGCGTCCTGCTCGTGATCGGCGCCTGGATGGTGCGGTGGAAGGACAGTTGGCTGCTCGGCGCCGCCACGGTGTTCTTCGTGATCACCGCGTTGCCGAGCGGCGACGCGTCCACGATCAGCCTCGCCGGGCCGGATGTGTCGATGCTGCCACCGGATCCGGCGACGATGATCGCGTCCCGTCTGCCGGTGGCGGCGGTCGTGGCGCTGCTGGGGCCGCTCGGTTTCCTGTGCCCGTTCGCGATCGGGCTGTGGGCTGGCCGGCGGCGCCTGCTCGAACGCCCGTCGCGCCTGCTGGCCGTGGTGGCGGTGTCCGGGCTGGGTGCGGCGGTGCTGGGTGCACAGCCGATCGCGTTGTGGCTGTCGGGCGTCTCCGGTTTGCCGAATCCGGAGCCGGCGGCCGCGTTGCACAGCGCGACCGGCACGCTGGGCGGTCTCGGATATGCCGCGCTGTTCGCCCTGGCCGGCTGGCGCAGCAGGTCGATCATCGCGCTCGGGCAGCGGTCGATGACGTTCTACCTCGCGCAGTCGGTCACCTGGGCGATCGTCTTCACGCCGTTCCTGCTCGACCTCTCCGGACGGCTCACGGTCACCACCACCGCGCTGCTGGCGACCGCGGCCTGGGCGGCCACCGTGCTGATCGCCGGGCGGATGCGCCGGAGAGGGCCGTTCGAGACCCTCGTCCGGCGCGTCACCTACCGCGCGTGGCCCAGGGCCCAGTCGAGGGCCTTGTCGGCGACCGCTTCCCAGCCGGGCTCGGCGCAGGTCCAGTGCGAGCGGCCGGGGAACTCGTAGTACTCGGTGACGGTGTCCGGCGCCCTGTAGTGCTCGGCGTTGGACCGGTTCACCGACGGCGGCATGATGTGGTCCGCGCCGCCGGCGATGAACAGCAGCGGTGCCCGGTCGTTGTTGCGGAAGTCGACCCAGGTCTCCTGCTTACCGGGCTTGAAGTTGGCGATCAGCCCGTACGACCAGACCCAGCTGCCCGGCGCCGGGATCGCGTACCGCTCGTACGACGCCCGCGACTCCTCCTCGGAGAGCGTGTTGGCGAACGCGTAGTGCCACTGCTCGGCGGTGAACCCGGCCGCCTGGTGCCGCTTCGCCGGGTTGTTGAGGATCGGGAACAGCGACTTGATCTGCGACGGAGGCGTGACGCGGATGCCCTCCGGCGGCGCCGAGTCGATCACCACACCGGCCGCGCCGTGCCCGCGGTCGAGCAGCAGCTGGGTGAGCGTCCCGCCGAACGAGTGGCCGATCAGGATCGGCTTCTCCGGCAGCTCGGCGATGACCTTCTCGAGGTGCGCGACGGTCTCCGGAACGGTCACGGTGGCGATCGGCTCCGGGTTCGCCCGAAGCGCCTCCACCTCGACCTCGAAACCGGGGTACGCCGGCGCCACGACAGTGTGGCCCTTCGCCTCGTAGTACGGGATCCACTGCTCCCAGCTGCGCGGTGTCACCCAGAGGCCGTGGATCAGGACGATCGTCGCCATCAGATCTCCTTGAGGAAGGCGAGCAGGTCGTTGCCGAGCTGCTCCTTGTGGGTGTCGGTGATGCCGTGCGGCGCACCGGGATAGACGATGAGCCGCGCGTCCTTGACGAGTGCGGCGGAGGCCTTGCCGCCGACCTCGAACGGGACGACCTGGTCGTCGTCGCCGTGGATGACCAGCGTGGGTACGTCGAACTTGGCGAGGTCGTCGCGGAAGTCGGTGGCCGAGAACGCGGCGATCGACTCGTAGGCGTTGCGGTGCCCGGCGGCCATCGACTGCAGCCAGAACGCCGCGCGGATGCCCTCGGAGATCTCGGCCCCGTCGCGGTTGTTGCCGAAGAACGGCCCGTCGGCGAGGTCCTTGTACAGCTGCGACCGGTCCGCGGCGGAACCGGCCCGGATGCCGTCGAACACCTCGATCGGCACGCCGCCGGGGTTGTCGTCGCGGCGGACCATGAGCGGCGGGACGGCGGAGACGAGCACCGCCTGCGCGATCCGGCCGGTGCCGTGGTTGCCGATGTAGCGGGTGATCTCGCCGCCGCCGGTGGAGAAGCCGACCAGGGTGACGTCGCGCAGGTCCAGGTGCTCGATCAGCGTGGCCAGGTCAGCGGCGTAGGTGTCCATCTCGTTGCCGTCCCAGGTCTGCGTCGACCGGCCGTGCCCGCGCCGGTCGTGCGCGATGACCCGGTAGCCGTTGTCGGCCAGGAACAGCTGCTGCGCCTCCCAGCTGTCCGAGTTCAGCGGCCAGCCGTGGCTGAGCACGACCGGGCGGCCGGTGCCCCAGTCCTTGTAGAAGATCTGCGTACCGTCGGCGGTGGTCACGAAGCTCATCGGGCGGCCCTCCGGATCAGGTCGGCGGTGATGCGGGGCTGGGAGATCATGGCGACGTGCGAGGCCTTCACCTCGACGGTGTGCGCACCGGCCCGCCGCGCCATGAAGCGCTGCGCGGCCGCGGGGATGAGCCTGTCCTCCTTCGCCACCAGGTAGAACGACGGGATCGTCTTCCAGGCCGGCGCGCCGGACGCCTCCTGGAGGCTGGAGGTGTCGCCCGGGCGCTGCGCCGCCCACATGACGTCGGTGGTCGAGGCCGGGAGGTCACCGGCGAAGACCGCCCGGAACGCCTCCTTGCGCACGTACCCGTCGATCCCGCCCGGCCAGGGCCGGAACTCCAGCTGGTCCTGGGTGAGCAGGGTGCCGGGGAACTGGTTCTGCAGGCCGAACACGGTCTCGCCGGCGTCCGGGGCGAACGCGGCGATGTAGACCAGGGCCTTGACGCTCGCGTTGTCGGTCGCCGCGTTCGTGATCAGGACGCCGCCGTACGAGTGACCGGCCAGCACCACCGGCCCGGTCACCGTGGTCAGGAAGTCCCGCAGGTACGCGGAGTCCGAGGCGACGCCGCGCAGCGGGTTCGGCGGCGCGATCACCGGGTAGCCGGCGTGGGTGAGCCGGGTGATCACGTCGGACCAGCCGGTGGCGTCGGCGAAGGCGCCGTGCACCAGCACGATGGTGGGCTTGGGGCCGTTGCCGGTGGCGGCGGCGGGCGACCCGCTGACGGCGACGGCGGCACCGGCGGCGGCAACCGCCGCGGCGCCCGCCAGGACGGTGCGCCGGGGAACATGAGTTGACATGCCCCGATGCAATCAGCGGGCCGGTACCGGTACCAGGCAGGACGACCTGCAGAACTTTTCGATCCGCAGCCGGGTCGCCGCCCGCTTGGCGGCCGGTTCCTCCGCGCGCAGCCGCTCGGCGGCGTAGATCCGGAGCAGGCCGGCGAGGCGATACCGGTCGGCGCCGGAGTGTTCGAGCAGACCCAGCTCGACCAGCTCGTCGAGGCGGTCGCCCGCGTCGTGCGGATCGGCCGCGATCAGCTCGGCGGCGATCGGCGCTCCGAAGTCGTCGTCGGGCAGGTGCGCCAGCCGCCGGAACAGCGCGCGGCCCTCACCGGAGAGCTGGGCGTGCGAGAGCGCGTACGCGGCCGCCACCCCGGTGTCGCCGATGTGCAGCGTGGCCAGGCGCCGGTCCTCGTCGGCGAGCAGCGACGCCAGGTGGCCGGCCGTCCACGCGGGCCGGTTCGCCAGACGGGTGCCGGCGATCCGCAGAGCGAGGGGAAGGTGCCCGCACAGCCGGGCCACCGCGGTCATGTCGTCGTCCCGGCCGGCGATCGAGCTCAGCAGCTCGGCGGACTCGGCCGGTTCCAGCGGTTTCAGCGGGACGCGGAGAACGCTCTCCAGACCGGCGAGCGCGCGCCTGCTGGTCACCACGGTCCGCCCCGCACCGCCGCCGGGCAGCAGCGGGCGCACCTGGGTCTCGTCGGCGGCGTTGTCCAGCACCAGCAGGCACCGCCGGTCCCGCAGGAGGGCCCGGAGCTGGCCGCACCGCTGCTCGCCGGTGTCGCCGATCCGGCGCGGGTGCACGTCGAACGCCTTCAGCAGGTGGGTGGCCACCTCACCGGCGGACGGCGGCTCCGGGTCCAGGCCGCGCAGGTCCAGATAGAGGCAGCCGTCCGGGAACCGGTCGCGGAGTGCTTCGGCCAGGCGCAGCGCGAAGGCGGTCTTGCCGACGCCGGGCTGCCCGTGCACCACCACGATCGGATCGCAGCCGGTGGTGACCCGGCGGAACTCCGCGTCCCGCCCGACGAAATCCGTGACCGCGCGGGGCGGTTCGAACGAGCGGGGCCGGGCGCCGGCGGTGTGCAGCCGTAGCGCGCGGGCGTCCTCCTCGAGCCGCTCGCGCTCGTCGTCGGTCAGGCCCAGCGCGGTGGAGAGCGCGGCGAGCGTACGCGGCTGCGGCGCCCGGATGTGTCCCCGCTCCATGTCGCTGATCGCGCGGACGCTGACCCCGGACGAATCGGAGAGCTGTTCCATGGTCAGTCCGGCGGTGTGCCGGAACCCGCGAAGCCGTTCCCCCAGTGGCATGCCCTCAATCTAGGAGCCGGGGGCGGCCGTTCGCGTACGTATAACTATGTAATCCCCAGCACCCGGGCCAGTTCCGCGCGGGACCGGATGCCCAGCTTCGGATAGATCCGGGACAGGTGGGTGGAGACCGTACGCGGCGACAGCACGAGCCGGTCGGCGATGTCCTGATTGCTCAGCCCCTGCGCGGCCAGCCGGGCGATCTGGGTCTCCTGTGGAGTCAGCTCCGTTCCGGTGTCGGAGGCGCGGCGCACCGACTCGCCGGAGGCGCGCAGCTCGGCGCGGGAGCGGTCGGCCCAGGCCGTGGCGCCGAGCGCGTCGAACGTGGTGGCGGCGGCCCGCAGGTGCGGCCGGGACTCGGCGGGGCGACGGCGGCGGCGCAGCCAGGCACCGTACGCGTGCTGCCGCCGCGCCAGCTCGAACGGGAACCGCGCGAGGTCGTCGCCGAGCGCCTTCTCGTAGCCCTCCGCGGTGTCGGTGAGCACGGCCTCCGCGTAACCGAGGCCGTTGAGCAGCGCGGGGTCGCGGCTCACCTCCGCCGCCGGGCTCAGCTCCTCGATGATCCGCCGCAGTTCGCCGGTCGCGCCGCACCCCGCCGCCGCCTCCGCGAGGTGGGCCACCAGCTTGAACGAGGTGCTCGGGTGGTATGCGTCGTCGGCCCGGTCGAACACCCGCCGCAGCTCGTGGAACGCTTCCGCGGGCCGCCCGGACCCGAGTGCCACGACCCCGCGGATGTGCCGGACGCCGGAGAGCAGCGCGTTGCGCCCGTAGTTCAGCAGCGGACCCGCCGCGGCGGCGGCATGCGCCTCGGCCGCGGCTACGTCGCCGCTCAGAGCCTCCGCGACACCGGCCGCCATCCACGCGGTGAGCACCCAGTTCGGCGCGCCGAGCTCACGCGCGAGCGACTCGGCCTCCGGGAGCAGCGCCAGCGCGGTCCGGGCGTCGCCCAGGAAGATGCAGCTCGTGACGTGGGTGATCAGCGCCCGGTACAGCACACCGAGGCGGCCCTGCTCGCGCAGCCCGGCCACGGCGACCGCCGACAGCTCGCACGAGGTGGGGCAGTCGCCGACCGCGCTCGCCCCGATCCCGAGGTGGTAGGTGGTGTACGGGTCGGTCCCGCCCGCCGTCAGCAGGTCCCGGATCCGCCGCCGTGCCTCGTCGCCGTGGCTGACCGGTGCGATCAGCGCGAGGAACCCGGGCAGCTGCGCATCGTCGGAGACGGCCATGAGCTGCTTGACCGCGGCGGTCACCCGGGCGAGGACGGCCGGGTCGGGCTCCGAGTAGAAGGTCCGCAGCGCGATCGTGTCGAGCAGGCGGATCGCCTTCTCCGCGTCACCCGCCGAGGCGAGGGCCTCGAGGGCCCCGGCGATCCGGTTCAGCCGGTCGCTGCCCGACCAGTGGGTGCCGTGGTGCACCTCCCGGAGCATCTCGTGGACCGCCCGGTCGGCCGGGGTCAGCTCGTGCGGCCTGATCTCGGCCAGCAGGCGGCTGTTCGCCGCGGTGTCGCCCTGCTCGGAGGCCATGTCCACGGCCGCGAGCAACCGGTAGCCGCGGGCCGCGGGATCCTGGCTCAGCCTCGCGGCACGCTCGAAAGCGGTCAGCGCGATCCCGGCCGCCTCCCGGTGCCGGGCCCGCGTGGCGATCTCGGTGAGCTGCCGGGCGAGCCCTTCGTCGGGGCCGCTCGCGGCGGCGGCCCGGTGCCAGACGGTGCGGTCCGGCTCCGCGGTCAGCGCCTCGGCCAGCGCGGCGTGCACCTCGCGGCGGCGGGCGGCGGAGGCCGACTGATAGAGCGCGGAACGCAGCAGCGGATGCCGGAACCGCAGCCGGAACCGGTCGTCCACGGTGACCAGACGGGTCGCCACTGCCGGGTCCACGTCCTGCGGCCCGGCGGTCGCGGATTCCAGGAGCCGGCACGCGCGGACGATCTCGTCCAGGTCGTCGCCGTCGTCGAGAGCGGCCACGAGCAGCAGGGTCCGGGTGACCTCGGGGAGTTCGCCGACGAGCAGAGAGAACGTTCGTTCCAGCCGTTCGCTGAGCGGCAGGGAGTTGGGGAGCAGCGCGCCGGCGCCGGACCGGGCCGCGGCCTCACCGAGTTCCACGAGGCCGAGCGGGTTGCCCTCGGCGGCGTCCAGCACACGCGTGGACAGAGCCGGGGTGAGGCCGGGCGCGACGCGATCGAGCAGGGCGCGCGAGTCCTCGCGGTTCAGCGGCTCCAGGCGTACCTCCGCAAGCCCCGCACCCGCCAGCCGGCGCCCGACGTCCTCCCCGTCGCGTGCCGTGAGCAGCATCGCCGCGCGCTCCGATCCCAGCCGGCGTGCGGCGAAGGCGAGCGCGTCCCAGCTGGCGTCGTCCAGCCACTGCAGATCCTCGACAGTGATCAGAATCGGTCCACCGGCCGCGGCCACGGCGTCCAGCAGGGCGGTTGCCGCGCGGAACGGCAGCGTGTCCGGCAGATCCAGGATGGTCGCGGCCTGATCGGCCAGGTCCGGCGCGGTGCGGAGCAGCCTATGGATCCCGGCGTACGCGATGAGCACCTCGGCCTGCACCCCAGCCGTACCGAGTACGCGGAACCCCAGGTCGCTCGCCCGTCCGGTGGCGTGCTCGAGCAGTGCCGACTTGCCGATCCCCGCCTCGCCGCGGACCACCAGCGCCCCGCCTCGCCCGGACGCCGCGCCGGTCAGCGAAGCCTCCACTGTTGCCAGCTCCGCACCGCGCCCGAGGATCACCCAGGCATCCTAGAAGATCAGCCGGAGACGCCCGCGGCCTGCGGTGACGGCGGCGCGCTGCCGCCCTGCGGTTCGGTGGCGGTCATCAGCGCGATGACCGTCTCCCGGTCGGCCGGCGACGGCAGGCCCCAGCCGGGCCGGTACCCGTAGACCTGATCCAGACCGGTCGCGGCGGTGCGGCCGTCGAGGATCTCCACCGACGTGGCCTCGATCAGCCCCGGGTGCTCCACCCCGCACGCCTCGGCGACCTTGAGCAGGTCCCGCCGCAGCGTCTTGACGTAGTTGGCGGCGCGCACCGACTTCAGCGCCGGGTCCAGCCCGCGGGTGAGCCAGCGGTTCTGCGTGGCCACGCCGGTCGGGCAGGTGTCGGTGTGGCACTTCTGCGCCTGGATGCAGCCGAGCGCCAGCATCGCCTCGCGGCCCACGTTGACCATGTCGCAGCCGAGCGCGAACGCCACGATCGCGTTGTCCGGCAGCCCCAGCTTGCCGGCGCCGACGAAGACCACCTTCTCGTGCAGGCCGCGCTCGGCGAACAGCCGGTAGACCCGCGTGAAGCCCACCTGGAACGGCAGCGACACGGAGTCGGTGAAGATCAGCGGCGCGGCGCCGGTGCCGCCCTCGCCGCCGTCGATCGTCACGAAGTCGACGCCCCGGCCGGTGCTCGCCATGAGCCCGGTCAGCTCGTCCCAGAACTCCAGGTCACCGACGGCCGACTTGATGCCGACCGGCAGACCGGTCTCGGCGGCCAGCATCTCCACCCAGTCGAGCAGGCTGTCGGTGTCGCTGAACTCGGCGTGCCGCGACGGGCTGACACAGTCCACGCCCTGCGGGATCCCGCGCGCGGCGGCGATCTCCGCGGAGACCTTGACGCCGGGCAGCAGCCCGCCCAGGCTCGGCTTGGCGCCCTGGCTGAGTTTGATCTCCAGAGCCTTCACCGGTGCCGACGCCACCAGGTCCTTGAGCCGCCGCAGGTCGAAGCGGCCCTGCTCGTCGCGGCAGCCGAAGTACGCGGTGCCGATCTGCAGCACGAGGTCGCCGCCGTGCCGGTGGTGCGCCGACAGCGAGCCCTCGCCGGTGTTCTGCAGGCAGCCGGCGAGCGCCGCACCCCGGTTCAGCGCCTCCACGGCCGCGCCGGAGAGCGAGCCGAAGCTCATGCCGGAGATGTTCACGATCGACGCCGGCCGGAACGGCTTCGCCCGGTCCCGCGCCTCACCCAGCACCTTCGCGCAGGGCACGTGCGCCTCGTACCCGGCCTGCGGCGAGGACGGCGGTACGGCCCGGCCGAACGTGCGGTGCTTGATGATCGGATATCCGGACGTGTACTCGATGTCGTTGTCCGTGCCGAACCCGAAGTAGTTGTTCTCGCGCTTCGCCGACGCGTACACCCAGCGCCGCTGGTCCCGGGTGAACGGACGCTCCTCGTCGTTCCCGGCCACCACGTACTGCCGCAGTTCCGGCCCGATCGCCTCGATGAGATACCGGGCGTGCCCGACCACCGGGAAGTTGCGCAGCAGCGCGTGGTCGCGCTGCAGCAGATCCCGCACCGCCACCGCCGCCACAGCCGAACCGGCAGCGGCCACGGCCGCTCGTAGACCCCGCTTCATACCCTGCTTGATTGCCCCGCCTGCGCGAACCAAACACTCACGAGTTGGGTGGCTCCTGGATGGTGAAGGTGCTGTCGGCGCTGAAGTCCTTCGTGCCGTCGGGTTCGTCGATGTAGAGCTTCTCGTCGCGGCGGTGCAGGGCGTGGCCGGGGTAGTTCTTGGAGCGCAGGCGAACGGTGCCCGCGGGCAGGCCGTCCTCGAGGCAGAACGTGGCGTCGGCGCGGAACAGGTCCTCGTCCGACAGGTCGTCGAAGCGCAGGCGGTAGTCGTAGTGCCGCAGGTACTTGCCGTCGTCGCCGCGGAAGGTGAAGCAGTCCTCGTCGGCCAGGCCGGGCACCACGGTGAGCACCATCGGGTCGGTGCGGGTCATCGCCGCGAAGTCGTCGTCGGCGCTCAGGCGGGTCTTGCGGTCGGCGGCGAGGGCCAGCACCCAGGAACCGGTGGTGAGCCGGCGGCCGGCCGCCACGGTGGTCGTCGCCGCGGCCGACGACGCGGCGCCCGGCGCGGCGGCGGGTGCGGACGGCTGCGGCGCCTCGGCGGGGTCACGCAGAACCCAGTAGCCGAGCGCGGCGACCGTGATGGTGCCGGCCGCGGCCACGAGGGCGAGCACGGCGGGATGCAGCCCGCGCCCGCGGGGCTCGCGCGCGTCGGCGCCGCCGGGTCCGTAGAGGGTCATTCGGTGTTCCTCGCTGTTTCTGTGGGGTTGCGCGCCGCATTGTCGCATTGCCGGTGTACCGTGCCCGCGGACATCGACAAGCATTTAAGACAATTAGGAGTTTGTCGTGGGAGTGGACGCTGCGCATGAGGGCCGGCCGGCCGAGGACGGGGAGGAGTTCGCCGACCAGCGGGCCGCGTCGTTGCGGCGGATGTTCCCGCAGCGGCGGCCATCGGTGATCGCGTCCTCCTCACCGGTGCACTCTTCGCCCGCCCCTTCGCCCACCCCTTCGCCCGCCCCGGCGCCCGGGGTGCCCGGCCGGCGGCGGCGTCGCTGGCTGCCGGTGCTGGCCGGGGTCGTGTCGGTGCTGGTCCTGGCGGGCCTGGCGGCGAGTTTCCCCTTCCCGGAGCTGGGCTTCGGCCGGAACTCGGCGGCCGCCGACAAGGCGGCCGAGGGGTTCCCGATCGTCGAGCCGCCGTCGTTCGAGTCCACCGCGCCGTCCTCCGCCTCGTCCGGCTCGCCCTCGGGGCCGTCCTCGCCGGCGTCGGCCCCGGCCGCCGGGCCGGCTCCGTCCCGGACGGCCACGGTGGCGGGACCCGCGCCGGAGGGGCCGATCACGGATTACACGGCGTGCGCGGCGCGGACCACGGCGACGTTTGCCGCGACCTTCAACGAGACTTTCTCCTACCACCACGTCTTCATCGACGCGGACGGCGACGCCACCACCGGCTACCGGATTCCCGAGGTCACCGGTGGTCTCGGCGCGGACTGGATGATCGAGGACGACGTGCTCTACCGGTCGACCGGCCCGGAGTGGGCCTGGCAGGAGGTCGACGCCACGCCGCTGCTCACCCGCTCCGGCAACGAGTTCCGGTGGCGGGTGCGCCCGGAGTACGCCGGCGTCCGGGTCACCTTCAGCGGCTCGCAGGACGACGCCGACGTCTTCACCCCGGCGGTCCGCGTCCGGCCCTGCTAGCCGAGGCAGGCGTGTGCGGCCGTGGTCATCGCGGTGACGACCGTGCGTACCGTCGACGGGTCCGGGGCGAACCGGGCGGTGTGGTTGCCGGGCACCCCGCGCAGCTTCTCCTCGGGCCGGTCGCCCGGCGCGGCGTCCCACACCGGCTGCGGCGTCGCACCGACGAACCAGTAGGCGTACCGGATCCCGCCCGCTCCGAAGTGCGGAAAGTCCTCGCTGGCCAGCAGCGGCTCGTACTCCAGGACCGCCTCGGTGCCGAACACCGCGTGGTGCGCCACCCGGACCCGCCCGACCAGGCCCGGATCGTTGTGCAGCGCCGGGAAGTCACCGGAGGTGGTGATCTCCGGTGGGCGTGGGCAGCCGGACGCGGCGCACTCGGCCTCGGCGATCCGGCGCACGGCGGCCAGCACCCGGTCCCGGACGTGCAGGTCCCGGGCGCGCAGGTTGAGGGTGAGCACGGCCTGGTCGGGTATCACGTTGGCCCTGGTGCCGGCCCGCATGCGGCCCACCGTCACCACGACGGGCTCGCGGGCGCCGATCTCCCGGGACACCACCGTCTGCAGGCGGGTCACCAGGTAGGCGGCGGTGACGACCGGATCGACGCAGTTCTCCGGCATCGACCCGTGGCCGCCCTGCCCGAAGATCCGGATCTCGGCGTCCAGCGCGGCGGACATGAACAGCCCGGAGCGGTGCCCGAGTGTTCCGGCGGGTGCCGGCCCGACGTGCTGGCCGAGGATCACGTCGGGTTCGCCGTACCGTTGGAACAGGCCGTCACGCAGCATGGCGAGCGCGCCCTCGGCGGTCTCCTCGCCGGGCTGCCCGACGGCCAGCAGCGTCCCGGACCACCCGTCGCGGGCCCGGGCCAGCTGGGCGGCGGCGCCGGCGAGGCCGGTCACGTGCAGGTCGTGCCCGCAGGCGTGCATCACGTCGGGGACGGTGCTGGCGTACGGCAGGCCGGTCTCCTCGGCGATCGGCAGGGCGTCCATGTCGGCCCGCAGCATCACCGTGGGGCCGTCGCCGTTGCGCAGCACCCCGGCCACACCGGTGCCGCCGATGCCCTCGGTGGTCTCGAAACCGGCCGCCCGCAGGCGCTCGGCGAGGCGGGCCGAGGTGCGGTGCTCGCGCATCGACAGCTCGGGATGAGCGTGCAGGTCACGATAGAAGTCGACGAGGGAACCCTCGGTTTCGTCGGTGGTCATGAACGTGATTCGCGGTGCACCGGCCGCCGGATGACGCTCACGCGCGGCGGCGCATCTCCTCGTCGAAGGACTGCTGGGCGTATCGCATGATCGCCAGCTCGGCCGGGTCGCCGAACCGCTCGGTCATCGTGGTGGGGCCGACGTCCTCCAGGTGCGTCTGGATCCACCAGATGTTGCCGACCGGGTCGACGATCCGGCCGCCCCGGTCGCCGACGATCCCGGAGGTGCGGATCTCGGTGAGCAGGGTGGCGCCGGCGTCCAGGGCGCGGGCGATCACCGCGTCGGCGTCGTCGACGTACACGCTGAGCAGGGCGGGGGTGTCCGGCCACTCGGGCCGGGAGTCGAACACCATGACGACCGAGTCGCCGATCCGGATCTCGGCGTGGCCGATCGTGCCGTCCTCGTTGAGCACGCGCATGGCTTTGCCGGTCTCGAAGACCTCCTCGGCGAACTCGAGGAAGCGCGCCGCGTTGCGGGCCGCGACGTAGGGCGTGACCGTGGATTTTCCACCGGGAATGTTCATCACCCCAGCATGGTGGGGATTGCGGTCAGGTCCCGGCCGGTATCAGCAGGCGGGTGGCCTCGACGGCACGGGCGGCGATCTCGTCGGCCGTGCTGTTGTTGCGGGCGAAGAAGTCGTCGGCGAACAGTGACGTGTATCCGTGCGCCACCGCGATCATCGCCTCGACCAGCCGGACCGCCTCGGTGTGCGAGCCGACAGCGGTGGCGGTGGCGAGGTCCAGCAGGGTGTCCATCAGGGCTCGGGTGTGTTCGCGGCGGGAGTCGTCCTCGATCGCGTACAGCCCCGCGGCGAAGATCACATGGAAGCCGGCGCCGGTGGCCGCGACGTAGCGCACGTAGGCGCCGGCGGCCGCGGCCAGGCGGGCGGCCGGGTCGGAGCCGGCCTGGTCGGCGGCGGACGCGATCGCCGTGCGCATGTCCTGTGCCGCCGTTGCGGAGACGGCGCTGAGCAGGTGGTCCCGGTCGGGGAAGTGCCGGTAGGGAGCGGCGGAGCTGACCCCCGAGCGGCGCGCGACCGCGGCCACGGAGAAACCGTGCAGGCCGTTCTCGGCGAGAAGTCCGAAACTGGCCTCGATCAGCGCCGCGCGTAGGTCACCGTGGTGGTACCCGCGATTCGCCGACACGCTTGCCTCCGATGTGAGTAGGCTCTTACATTAGCAAGTGATAGCCCTCTTACATTGCGGAGGCACCGTGACCATCCGGCTCGGCTACCAGATTCCGAACTTCACCTACCCCGGCCCGGTCGAGAACACGTTCGACACTGTCGCCGCGCAGGCCAGGGAGGCCGAGGCCGCCGGCTTCGACACCGTCCTGGTGATGGACCACCTCTATCAGCTGCCGGGCATCGGGGCTCCGGAGAACGCGATGCTGGAGGCGTACACGACGCTCGGCGCGCTCTCCGGGCACACGTCGACGATCCAGTTGTCCACGCTGGTCACCGGGAACACGTACCGTAATCCGGCCCTTCTTGCCAAGACCGTGACCACCCTCGACGTGGTCTCGCACGGCCGCGCGGTCCTCGGTATCGGCGCGGGCTGGTTCGAGCGGGAGCACCACGATTACGGCTTCGAGTTCGGCACGTTCGGGCAGCGGTTCGAGCGGCTGGAGGAGGCGCTGACGATCATCTCGCCGATGCTCAAGGGCGAGCCCGCGTCGCTGGAAGGCAAGTGGTACACGGCCCGGGGAGCCATGAACAACCCGCGCGTGCGGCCGAACATCCCGATCATGCTGGGCGGCAGCGGCGAGCAGAAGACGTTCCGGCTGGCCGCGCGCTTCGCCGACCACATGAACATCATCTGCGACGTCGACGTGCTGGCGCACAAGGTCGCGGTGCTGCGTGAGCGGTGCGAGGAGATTGGCCGCGACCCGGCGACGCTCGCCACCAGCTACCTGGCGATGGGCCTGGTGGGAGAGGACGAGCAGGAGGTCAAGGAGCTGGGCGAGATGATCCCGGAGGATCGTCGCAACCGGGCCTTCTTGGGTACGGCGGAGCAGGTCGCCGAGCAGTTGAAGGAGCGGGTCCTCGACGCGGGGATCGACGGCATCACGATCAACTTGATTCGCAACGGTCACCGGCCGGGTGTGGTGTCGCAGGTGGGTGCCGCTCTCAAGCCGCTCGTGGCGTCCTGACGCCCTCCCCTCGGTTGCGCTGCCGCCGGCGGCGGGCATGATTGGCCGATGAAACGGATCGTGGCGGTTGCGGTGGCCGGCGGCATGGTGCTCACCCTGGCGGGGTGTTCCTCCGACGAGCCGGCGGTCTCCGCGCCGCGTGCCACGGTCGCGCCGTCCACCTCGGTCTCCGCCGAGGTGCCGCCGCTGGCGAGCACTACCGTGCGGGCGCTGCCCGGCACCGACAGCTCACCGTTCGACCGGGAGCGGCAGCTGCAGGCTCCGCCCGGGTGGACCGTGACCGTCTGGGCGCGGGTGCCCACCGCACGGCTGCTCGCCTGGACGCCGGCCGGCCGGCTGCTCGTCTCCCGGCCCAAACACGGTGATGTCATCGAGCTGACACCGGGGCAGGGCGACGAGCCGCCCGCTCAGCACACGCTGATCAGCGGCCTGAACCAGCCGCACGGGCTGGCCTTCGACGGCGACACGCTCTATCTGGCCGAGAGCGATCAGGTGAACAGCTTCACCTACAGCGCGGGTGCGGTCTCCGGCCGCAAGGTCGTGGTCGGCGGGCTGCCCGACGCGAAGAGTCCCGAGCTGGGCGGTGCCTACGCGCACGCGCTCAAGAGCGTCGCGGTCGGCAAGGACGGCGAGTTGTACATCTCGGTCGGCTCGACCGGCAACATCTCCGCCGAGGACCGCGACGCGAGCCCGGAGCGGGCCTCCATCCTGTGGGCGCCGGCCGGTGGCGGGCAGCCGCAGACGTTCGCGCGCGGGGTGCGCAACGGGACCGGGCTGGCGGTCGACCCGGACGGCGGGGTGTGGACGGCGGTCAACCACCGGGACAACGTGGCATACCCCCACGAGGGCCCGGACCAGGGCAAGGTCATGCAGGAGTACGTGAACGACCACCCGTTCGAGCAGCTGGCCCGTCTGGAGCGCGGGCGGGATCTCGGGTACCCGTACTGCAACCCGGAACCGGACCTTTCGCCGGGGGAGAAGGACTCGCCGCTGAGCTACACGAACCGGCCGTACACGCGTGACTTCGAGTTGAACCGGGACGGCTCGAAGCTGGACTGCGCCGCGCTGCCCCCGACCGAGCAGGGCATGGGCGCGCACTCGGCGCCGCTGGGCCTCAGCTTCGCGACCACGCCCGGTCCGGCCGGCGGGTACGGCCCCGGCGCCCTGGTGGGCATCCACGGCTCGTGGAACCGCAACCCGCCGCGCCCGCCGGAGGTGTCGTTCTTCGCCTGGCGCGACGGGACGCTCGGCCCGCAGCAGACGCTGCTGACCGGCTTCCAGCTGGAGGACGGCTCCCGCTGGGGCCGCCCGGTGATGGCCGTGCAGGGCCCGGACGGCGCCCTCTACGTCAGCGACGACGCCGCGGGCGCGATCTACCGCGTCACTTCCGGGTGATGGGTACGCAGTTGCCGGTCTGATAGCCGCCCGACTTGTCCTCGACCAGGCCGTGCCCGGCGAGGGCGATGCGGGCGCACACCTTCGGGGCGTCGCCGATCGCGCGGACGTAACGGTCGTCGTCCACGTCGAGCACCGACGGCCGGCGATCCTCGACGTACCATTCGCCCCGCTCGCTTTTCGGCGCGTGCGAGCCCATCGCGTGGTCCGGCGGGTACGTGCCGTCGCCGCCCCAGATGTGCAGGTGGTAACCGCCGCTGACGTCCGGTTTCGATCCGGCGAGATCGCCCTCGTAGTCGATGGTGATCTTGCCGTTGTCGACGACCGCCGAGGTGAGGCAGACCCAGCGGCGGTTGCTCTTGATCTCGTCGGTGCACACCTCGTCGGCGGGCGGCGCGCTGGTGGCGCTGAGCGGAGTGGAGGAGAGGGCGCCGTTCGGGTTCTCCTCCCCGGAGGTGTTCCGGCTGTACTGGGCGTACGCCACCCCGGCGGCGGCCAGCACGGTGACCACGGCCAGGCCGGCGCCGAGCAGCACGCGGCGGCGCTTGCGCCGTGTCGTGGTCGCCGATGGTCGTCCCGTCGGTGGGGGTTTCGGGACCGGGACCGCGGGCGCCGGCACCGATCGTGGGGACACCGGTCCCGTGACGCGTCCCATGACCGCGGCGGGTGGGGCGGCCCGGCCCGTTCTTCCCTGGCTCGAGGGCCGGCTCGGTGGGGCCGAGGTCGGGCCTGCCGCGGCCGGGTTCGGCATCACCGGAGCCGACACCGTGTTCGGCGAGACCTGGCGCGGCGGGACCGGGGCCGAGCCGGCTGCTGAGCCGGCTGCTGAGCCGGCTGCTGCCGTGCCGGCTGCGGCCGGGGTGGAACGGGGAGCCGGGGCCGTGCGCGGCGCCGGCGATGTGGGTGCCGCCGCGCGGCCGGACGGCGGCGTGCCGGCCGGCCGGGACGGCGTGGCGCCCGGCCGGGCCAGGGAGCCCCCGGCCAGCCAGGCGGCGCCGAGCGCGACCGCGTGCTTCGGGTGCGCGTCCACCGCGACCGGGCGGCCGATCTCCGAGCCGACCAGCTGCGCGACGACCGGCATCCGGGAGGAGCCGCCGACCAGCAGCACCGAGTGCAGGTCGTCCGGCGCGCACCCGGCCGACCTGATCGCGCGCTTCAGCGCCTCCACCGACCCGTGCAGGGCCGGGCGGACCATCGCCTCGAGTTCGGTACGCGTGAGCCGCACCTCGGTGACCACGTTCGGCAGCAGCACCGGAATCGTCGTGTCCGTGTCCGACGACAGCGCCTCCTTTGCCTCGACACACTCCTCCCGCAGCCGGGCGACCGCAGCGATCGCCGCCGCGTCCTCCTCGTCGAGTTCCGCGAGCTTGCCGCCGAGCGCCGACCGGACGTGGTCGAACACGGCCGCGTCGAAGTCGATGCCGCCGAGCCGCTCGATACCCTCCGGCCGGCCGAGGATCTCGAACCCGGTGGCCGTCTTGCGCAGCACCGCCGCGTCGAACGTGCCACCACCGAGGTCGTACACCGCGACGATCGCACCCGCCTCGATCCGCTGCTGCTGGGCGTAGCTCACCGCCGCCGCCTCCGGCTCGGTCGTGTAGACCACCGTGCCCGGCAGGTCAGCCATCGACACGGCCTGCCGCATCAGGTCCGTCTTGTAGGGCCCCCAGTTCGCCGGGTACGACACACAGGTCGCCGACGGTGCCCCACCCTCACGCCCGATCACCTCGTCGGCCACGGCCCGCATGAGACGCCCGGCGAGCCCTTCCGCCGACTGCGGTACGCCGCCCAGCAGGATCGGCGTGGTGTCGCCGAACCGCCGCTTGAACTCGCGCGCCACCCGGTGCGGCTCGGTCAGCCCGCGCCGGGCCGCCGCCTCGCCGGTCAGGAAGGTCTCGTCGTCGCGCAGCAGCACGACGGACGGTATCGCCGCCGCCCGGCTGCCCAGCGCGACGATCTCGGAACGCCCGTCGCGCCACGTGGCCGCCGCGGTGAAGGTGGTGCCCAGGTCTATGCCGAGTGCGTACATCGAGGACGCTCCGTTGCCTCTCGTGAATGGATTGGGGGGACGTGCGGGGGGTTTCCCCGAGACGGAGCGGCCCGTGCCGCTCCTAAGGTGGGGACATGGACTCCGCCCGCCCCCTTCGTGACGTGTTCGCCGACCTCACCGGCTCCGGTTCCGCCGGCGGTGACCCGGCCGAGCTGTTGCGCGACCAGGGACACCCCGGACTGCCGGACGACCTGGTGGCCGAGGCGGTGGTCAGCTACGCGGACACCGCACCCGCCGAGGTGGCCGAGCACCTGGCGCCGTACGTGACGGCGCACAGCGTGGCCGCGACCCCCGCGGACGCCGGTCCGGGCTGGCTCGATCTGCTCGCCACGGCGCCGGCCGGGCCGGCACCGGAGGAGTTCGACGACGTCGTCCCGGCGTCCGGCGACGCGGCTCCGGGCCTCGATCTGGATTTCGGTACGGGTGCCGAGCCGCTGGACGAGTTCGGCGACGAGCTCGTGGACGCGCCGGTCGATCTGGTCACGGCCGATCTCGATCCCGCGGACCTGGACGGTGCCACCGAGCCCTGGACCAGCGACGTCATGGAAATGCCGGATGTTCCGGGCGACGGCGAGCCGGATCTCGACGAGCCGGATCTCGACCTGCCGGGGTGAGCGGCTCATCGGACCCGCTCCAGGGCGGCCAGCATGCCCTCGCAGGACCGCACCGCCACCCGCGCGGCGACGGTCATCTCGTAGCTGGTCATCGGGTTCTCCGCCCGGCGCTGCCACCGTGCCAGGGCGTCCCGGGCGGCCGTCGACCGCGCCGTGCCGGTCGTGTCCGCGGGTAGCCGCAGACGGTCGTTCACCGAACTGCCCGCGCCGCCGATCAGGTGCTCCAGATCGGTCACCACGTCCGGTTTGCCGGTGATCCACCCGGCCCGCAGGCTGGAGAGGACGCGCAGCTCGTTGAAGGGGTGGGCGGACGCCAGGATCTCCTCCACGGCGGCGGCCACCGCCTCGCTGCCGGGCCGGGCGCACACGCGCGTGGTCTCGGCGAGCGCGAGCAGGGCCGAGCGGCTCTTGAGGACGTCGCTCCGCTCCAGGAACAGCGATCCGATGATCTCCCGGAGCTCGTTGAGCCCGCTGCGCTCGGCCAGTTCGCGGGACAGCTCGGTGGCGGTCGTGGCCACCTCACGTCGAAGCAGGGTGCCGGCGAGCCGTACCCCGAAAACCCCGAACCGTGCCAGAAGCGCCTCCCGCTCCAACCCGGTCAGCCCCAGCTCGGGCATCGAGTTGAGGAACCGGTCGGCGGAGAGCAGCAGTTCCTCGGCCTGCCGCACCGGCAGCCCGGCGACCCGCCGCAGATGCCCGACCTCGGTCTCGGTCAGCGTCACCGCGGTCTCCGCGAGCAGACCCGCCACCGGTACGACCGACTGCACGAGCCGCCGCACGTTGGTGTCGGTGCCCAGCCGTGCCGCGATCCGCCGGGCCGAAGCCATCGAGTCGAGCCGTCCCACGCCGATCTCGTCGGCGCGCGACAGCACCCCGATGGCGTTCACCGGACTGGGCCGCGACACCTCGGTGTCGTGGAACGCCCGGAGGAACTCGACGTCACCCGCGTGCAGATGCCGCAGCAGATAGACGACCGCGTCCGCCGGAGTCTCCTCGTCGTCGGGTGCCAGCAGCCCCCAGGTCCGCGCGGACGCCTCCTCGGAGAGCGAGCCGATGCCCGGCGTGTCGATCAGGGTGACCGTGCGCAGGGACTGCGCCGGCCACGTCACCACCAGCCGGCTCACCTCGTCCGCGCGCAGCCCGCCGAGGTCGATGTCGATGACACCGTCCTCACGGGTGAACCGCAGCTTCCGTGGCGGGCCCTGCTTCGGTGCGGCCTCCACCTGGTACGTGTGACCGTCCCGGTACCAGGTCACGATGCGGGTGCACTCGCCCGCGTCGGTGGGCGCGAGCCGTTCCCCGACCAGGGCGTTGAGCAGCGTGGACTTGCCGGCCTTGACGCGGCCGGCGACGGCCACCCGCAGCGGGGCGTCGAGGCGTTCCCGTACGGCGGTGAGCCGGGCGGCGTGCTCGGTTCCCCGGTAGACCGGCACCGCGTGGTCCAGCACCATCCTCGTGCGGTCGATGAGGCTCATCCGGCCACCGCCTGTGCGCGCTGCCGCAGCTGGCGTACCCGGGCCAGCTCCGCGTCCACGTCCTTGAGTCGTTGCTCCCGGTCCAGCTGGGACCGTTTCGCCGCCTCGGTCGCACCGGCGAGCGCCTGCGCGTTCGACCGGTTCAGCTCCTCGGCGAGCGCGCTGTAGTGGTCGCGCAGCTGCCGCTGCACGCGGCGCAGGGTGTCCCGCGAGTCCTTGCCGGCCACGAACGTGACCTCGTCGCAGTAGCGCCGGATCGCGTTGCGGGCCTCGGCGCGGCGCCGCTGCACGTGACGTTTCTTCTCCTCGCGCAGGCCGCGGTGTCCCATCACGAGACCGATGCCGATGCCGATCGGGCCCAGTGAGACGCCGACCAGGCTGCCCAGGATGATGAACATGAGCGCACCGCCGTACGCGTTCTTCAGCGCGACCATCGCCTGCTTGCCCATCCGCATCCGCTTGAGGTCGATCTTGTGCTGGAAGTCGGCGACCTCGGCGAGCCCGGCCGGGTCGTGGATCGAGGACCGGGTCTGCAGCGTGGTCGCGCTCTCGTGGAAGTGGTCGCCCACCCGGACGCTCAGCTCGCTCGCCCGGCGCCGCAGCAGCTCGTAGTTGGCGAGCAGCTCGTCGGCCATCCGGGACTGGAGCCACGGCTCCATCTCCGGCCACGTGTCGGCCGGGTCCGACTCCTCGATCGCGGTGTCCGCCTCGGCGATCACCGTGCGCACCCGTGCGCGCAGGTCGTGGTCGACGTCCGAGGTGAGGTCGGTGATCCCGTCGGTGAGGGACTGGTTCCACTTGGCCGCCGCGCTCTTGAGCGCCTCGACCCGGGACTTGACCTCGGTGAGCTCGCCGACCACCCGCCGCGCGGCCTCGGGGTCGGCCAGCGCCGCCCGCTCGGCCTCGAAGTGCCCGTCGAGCTGGTCGCAGAGCGCGACCACCTCGGCGGCAGCGTCGCCGGCGAGCCGGTCGGCGGCCGAGCCACCGATCTGGTCGGTGAGGAACTTGACCAGGTGGGTGAAGCCCGACTCGGCGTTCAGCCCGGTGTCGCCGGCTTTGATCGCGCGCGTGCGCAGGGCCGAGGACACCGGCATGAGCGGCACCGGGCAGTGCTCGGCGAGATGCCGCTCGTTGAGTTCGCTGATCCGTCGCCAAGCGGGGTAGAAGTCGGTCTTCGTGACGACCACGGCCACCACCGGGCACAGTGCCCGGGCCCGCTGCAGGAACTCGACCTCGCTGCGGGTCAGCTCCTGAGCGGCGCCGGTCACGAACAGCACCGCGTCGGCCATCGAGACGGCGGCCAGGCTGGCGGCGGCGTGCGGCGAGGCGAGCCCGCCGACACCGGGGGTGTCCACCAGGACCAGGCCGCCGGCCAGGATCTTGCGGGGGATGCGTACCTCGACGCCGGTCACCCGGGCGCCGCCGGCCGGCGGTTCGGCGTTGCCGCCCTCGAGGACGTACCGGCGGACCTCCGCCATCGGGATCACCTCGCGGCGGGGCGGCGCCGGCTCGGCGGAGGGCGGTTCGCACAGTACGGTGGCGAGCGGCTCCTCGCCGTGCCGCACGTACGTCGGCACGGCGGTGGCAACGTCGTCGTCGACCGTGCAGACCGTCGCCCCGACCAGCGCGTTGACCAGTGAGCTCTTGCCCTGCTTGAACTCACCCGCCACCACGACGTGCAGGACCGGGTCAGCCAGGGCGGTGCGTGCCGCGGTCAGGCGGACGGCCGCGTCCGGCCGGTCGTACGCCTCGCAGGCGCGCAGGCCCAGGTCCACCAGGGCCACCGCCTTCGCGGCTGGGCCGGTTTCGGTCACGGCTCCTCCCTCTGAATCGTCCAGCGGGCCGGTGTGTCCCGGCCCGCTGTCGTGACCCCGGCCTGACGTCAGGCGCCCACGACGCTGGTGTCGTCACCGCTGACGATGCTGTCGTCGTCGCTGGTCGTGGTCGTCGTGGTGTCGATGTCGGTGACGGTCGTGTCGTTGTCGCTGATCGTGGTGTCGTCGTCGGAAACCGTGGTGTCGTCGTCGGAGACGGTCGTGACTGTCGTGACGGTGGTGTCGTTGTCGTTGACCGTCGTGTCGTTGTCCTCGAAGCTGCCGGTTGCGTCGCCGCCCGCGGAGATCGCCGACCCCTCCTCGGCCTCGTTGTTCGAGGCGTTCGCGGCGTTGCCGCCGCCGAACGACACCGCGCTGTCGGTGATCTCGGCGTCCGGCAGGTTCGCCACGTCGCCCTCGCCGAAGCCGAAGGCGGACTCGTCGATGTCCCCGTCGGCCTGCACGGTCTGGTTGCCGTCACCGACCACCGCGTCGTCCAGGTCGTCGGCCACGATGCCGGTGTTCACGCCGGTGTTGACCGCACCCGAGATGTCGTCGCCGGCCTGCACCGCGCCGTCGCCGGTGTTGGCCTGCCCGAAGTTGTCGCCGTCGATGAGCTGCGCGCCGTCGCCGCTGAGCGACGTGACGTCGCCGTCGATGATCGACGAGAAGTCGCCGGTGGCCGCGTTGACGTCACCGTCTCCGGAGACCGCCACCGCGTCCTCGCCGGTCGCCGCGTTCACGTCGCCGTCGCCGGCGTTGGCCACCGAGCCGTCGCCGGAGGCGCTGACGTTGGTGGCGTCCAGGTCACCGAAGACGTTGCCGTCGACGTCCACGTCCAGGCTGTTGTCGGTGACGTTGCTGACGCTGAGGTCGAGGTTCTGGGTGATGAAGTCGTCGCCCTCGTACGTGGCGTAGGTGACGTAGTTGAGGTGCTGCACCACGTGCTCGACCGACTGTGTGCCGGCGGCCGCGGGTGGCGGCGGTGCCGCTCCGGCGGACCCGCTGGAGCCGCCGCTGGTGTAGCTCTGCAGTGCTGAGCGCGCCTCGGCCGGCACGTCCGGCTCGGTGGCCGCCTCGGAGACGACCGCGGGAACGTCCACGGTCGACAGGTCGACGTCGGTCACGCCCTCGGCGGTCAGGGTGCCGTTGGGGTCCTCGGCATATTTCGCGGCGAACTCCCGATCCGTGAGCAGGTTGGTGACGAACTCCTTGAGTACGTCTACAGCGTTGGTGGTCATGGCTCTCTCCTCGCTAGGCAAGCGTTCCGTCTCTTGTGACCCGGACACGGCACCAGCGTGCGACCCGCGGCCCTGTCCGGGCATCGGGATGTCCCCCGTGGTATCCGGGGTGGATTAGGGGATCCAGCCTCGTGTCCTAGATCCGCCTAATCGGCGAGGACCTCACGCAGGATGGCCAGTAGTTCGGCGCGGGTGTTCGCACCCAGCTTCCCCCGGATGCGGGCCACGTGGTGCTCGACGGTTTTCGGGGCGATGTAGAGCTGCGCGCCGATCTCGCGGTGGGTGCTGCCGGCCAGCACCAGCCGGGCGACGGTCACCTCGCGCTCGGACAGGCCGCCGGCTCCGCTCTGCGCCTGCCCCGCGGCTCCCGGACCGGGGTCGTCCGGTTCGGACAGCTCCCGGGCCCGTTCCAGCAGCCGGCGCGCGGCGGTCGGGTCGGCGGTGCGGATGGCCGCCTGCCCGGCCAGCCGCGACGCCTCCCACGGCAGTTGCACGGCGTGCAGATCCTCGGTCGCGGCCAGCACCGCGTCCGGCTCCACCCGGCCGGCGAGCACGGTGGCCCAGCGGGTGGCGGCGGCACACTGCGCGAGTGGCCGGGCACCGGCGGTTCCCGGCGCGCCGGCGGCCTGCTTGGCCAGCCGTTCGGCGATCTCGGCCGCGGCCTCCACGTCCTCGGTCGCGATGGCCATGTGCAGCCGCGCCCAGTCCAGCGAGACCGACCAGGTGACCGGGCGTCCCAGCGCGGTGACGATCCCGTCGAGCAGACCGAGGACCGGCTCCACCCGGGCGGCGCGGCGCAGCCGGGCCGCCGCCACCGCGAGCTCCTCGACCGCCTCGACCAGCCACAGGTCGGCGGTCCGCCGGGCCAGCAGCGGCTCGATGCCGGTCCACGCCTCCCGCAGCCCGGCGATGTCGCCGCGCCGCCGGGCGATCCCCGCCGCCAGCGCGGCCCGCAGGAGCCGCTCGCGGCCCGGCGTCTGCGGCCCGGCCGGCTGCTCGAGTTCGTGCAGTGCGGTGTCGTAGCGGCCGGTGCGCATCCTCGCCCAGGCGAGCAGCAGCCGATGCCGGTCGCCGGCCACCGGACCACCGGCACCGGTCGCGGCGGCCCGGCCGAGCAGGTGCTCGGCGGAGGCGACGTCGCCGGCGGCCACCGCGACCACCGCGGCGACGGCGTGCGGGGTGTCCGGCAGGACGACGGCGGGCGCGGCCTGCTCCAGCTCCTCGGCGGCCTCGATCAGCAGCGGCAGCGCGGCCTCGGGGTCGGCGGCGGCCAGGGCGCCCTCGGCGAATCGGTGCAGAGCGGCGGGCGCGGCGACGCGTGCGGCAGCCCGGGCCTCGTCGAGGCGCCCGATGCCGACCAGACCCGGCACGGCGAGGACGGGCCCCGGCGCGACGGCCTCGGCCAGCAGCCCGGCCGCCCGCGAGGTCCGGCCCTGATGCGCGGCGACCGCACCGGCGACCAGGGCCAGCCGCTCGCGAGCCGACTGGTCGGCGAGCCCGAGTGCGAACGGATCCACCTCGACCGGCAGCCCGAGTAGCGCGTTGGCCTCGGCCCGGCCCGCCGCCGTAGTAGCGGGATCCACCCCGGCGTCGGCGGCGTCGTCGAACCAGCCGGCCGCCGCGGCGGGATCGGCGAACCGCAGCCGCTCCCCGGCGTCGCGATAGACGACTGCGGCGGTCGGCGTCGCCGCCCGGGCCGCCCGCAGCTGCACCGCGGCGGCGACCGGATCGGTGCCGGCGGCGATCAGCGCACCGGCCACGGCGTCGTGGATCCGGCGCCGCTCGGCCGCCGACACCTCGAAGAGCACCGCCGCGGCGACCGCGGGAATCATGCGATCGTCCCCCGGCACGAGAAGACCCTCGTCCCGCAACTTCCGCAGCGACGCCGCCGGCCCGTCCGGGCCGGTTCCGGTTGCCGCCGCGAGCACATCGTCGGCGAACCCCAGGTCCAGTGCCAGCACTCGCGCGACGTTCACGACGGCGGGATCCAGCACAGCGAACCGGCGCTGCAACCGCGCCACCAGCGCGGGCGCCGCCGCTCCCACCGGCGCGACCGCGACCGCCGCAGCCACCGCCGGAACACCAGCCGACGCTTCGAGGACCCGCGCGACCGTCTCCGGTGACACCGGCCGCCCGGTCACCGTGGCGACCAGCCGCGCCACCCCGTCCCGGTCGAGCGGCCCGAGGATCTCCACCTCGCCCCGCGCGGCGACCGCCTCGTCGAGTTCGGCGAGTTCCGGCCGGTCGATCGTCGGCCGCCGCGAGATCAGCATCGGCCTGCCACCGCGCGCCGCCACCGCGAGTTCCCGCAGCGCGGCCGCGCCGAGGCGGTGCGCGTCGTCCACGATCAACAGACCGGCGCCGTCGACCGGCCCGGCGGCCCAGCGCACCACACCGCCGGCGGCCTCAGCGAGCCCGCGGAGCCGATGCGTACGCCCGGAGCCGTCGACCCCCACGACGACGGTCACGCTCATGACTTGACGATAGGTTGGACGGTGTCATGCACAAGACCCGATCCAGCCTGGGAACGCTGCTGAACCACGTCCACACCAGCGGCCCGCTCTCCCGGGCCGCCCTCGCTGAGCGGATGGGTGTCAACCGGAGCACCATCCTGGCGCTGACCGCCGAGCTGGTCGGAGCGGGTCTGGTTCGTGAGGAGCGGCCGGCCGGGACCGTCGGCGCGGGCCGGCCGTCGCTGGTGGTGACGCCCGAGTCGGAGCGGATCTGTGTGCTGGCGTTCGACATCGCGGTCGACCGGCTCACCGCCGCCCGCGTCGGCCTCGGCGGCCCGGTGCTGGACCGGCGCGAGACCACGCGCCCCCGCGCCGGTGCCGACCTGGAGACTGTGGTCAGCAAGCTCGCCGTGCTCGGGCGGGAGCTCGTGGACGCGGCACCGGCCGGGACCACGTGGGTGGGGATCGGTGCCTCCTACTGCGGCATGATCCGGCCCGGCGACGGCATGGTCCGCTACGGGCCCGAGCTGGGCTGGGTGGACCAGGCGTTCGGCTCCGAGCTGGAACGGGCCCTCGGCATGGGCCTGCCGGTCGCCGTCGGCAACGAGGCGCACCTGGGGGCGCAGGCCGAGTTCGCGCGCGGCGCCGGCATCGGCTTTTCCAACCTGATCTACCTGCACGGCGACGTCGGCGTGGGCGGCGGGATCCTGGTCGGCGGCGACCTGCTCGGCGGCGAGGGCGGTTACGGCTGCGAGGTCGGGCACATGCTGGTCAACCCGTTCGGCGGCCGGCCGTGCCTGTGCGGTTCGCGCGGCTGCCTGGAGGCGGAGACCGGCGAGTACGCACTGCTCGCCGAGGCTGGCCGCACCGGACAGTCCGGCCGTGACGCGGTGCGCGGTGTCGCCGAGGACGCGACAACGGGCGACCCGGACGCGCTCCGGGCGGTGGCCGCGATCGGCGACTGGCTCGGCATCGGCGTCGCCAACCTGATCAACCTGTTCAACCCGGGCGCGGTCATCTTCGGCGGCATGCTCCGCGACCTTTACCCGGCCGCCGCACCCCACGTCCAGGCCCGGATCGCCCAGCACGCCATGCCGGTCTCCCGCGAACGGGCCCACCTGCGCCTCTCCGGCCTGGCCGACGACACCACCCTGATCGGCGCCGCCGACCGGGGCTTCGCCACCCTCCTCGCCGACCCGGCGAAGGCCGGGGTCAGCCGCTGACGAGCGCCTCCAGCTGGGCCAGGATGGACCGGTCGGTGATCTTGGCGTCCTCGGCTAGGAGGAGGACCTTGCTGAGGATGACGGCGGTCATCCGGTCCTCGTCGGCGAACGGGAGGAACAGCCGCTGGTGTGGTTTGGCGCCGAACCCGGCCGGCACCACGCACAGGTAGCCGCCGGGTTCCACGTGGATGCTGCCGCTGGTCAGGTGCACGCGGTAGGTGGCGCGGTCGCCGCGGACCACCGCCGCTGTCCCGTCCACTGTGACCCGGGTCAGGCCGAGATCGGCGATGAGCGCCGTCAGCACCTCCGCGCGGCTCGCCGCTTGGGCGGGCGAGGTGAACTCCTCCCGGCCGGCCACCGAGACCACGAGGTCCAGGTCGCGCATGACCTCGGAGAACGCCACGGGCGGCACCTCGGTCAGCGGCACCGGCCGGCCGTCGCGCAGGAAGCGGACCTCACCGACGACCACGTCGTCGAGGCCGAAGTATCCGTGGAGGTCGCACTGTAGCGCCGCGGTCAGCCCGTCGCCGGCCGGGCGGGTCGCCTGATGGTCCGCATACTCGTGGTGGGTGGACCAGCCGCGCGTGGACAGGAGCTGCCCGGCCACCTTGCCGTCGACGGTGTGCCCGGCGAAGCGCTGCGACACGTCGCCGGCCTCGCGCTCGGCCGGCGTCAGCACGTACACCTCTCGGAAAGCCTGTTTGACCGGCTGGCGCAGCCGGCGCCGCACGATCTCGGCCTGCCAGGCGGCCAGCGACTGCGAGTGCAGGAGCTCGACCGGGTGCACAGCGGTGACCGGACCGGAAACCTCGTCCAGCAGGCCGACCCGGCCGGAGCCGTCGCGCCAGAGCAGCGCCGGCAGCATCGCCGCGCCCGCGGGTAGTGAGCGCAACCGGGCCAACTCGTCGGGCCGCAGCGTCGCGCCGGTGGCCACCAGGCGCTCGATCAGCCCGGTCCGCATCCGGCGGGCCTGGTCGCGCAGCTGTTCCTGATGCTCGCGCATCATCTCGTAGGCGGGGTCGGCGCGGACCGCGGCCGGCGGCGTCCGCAGATCGCGCCCGGCCCGGCTCACCGTCAGCACCGGCTCGGCGCCGTCGAGGCGCAGCGCGATCCGGTAGTCGCCGGCGGTCGCCTCGGCCGGTGCCTCGCTCGCGAGTTGCGCCTCGCAGTCCCACTCGAGTCGGCCCGGATCCGTTCCCACCACCTGCGCCAGGTGGTCGAGGGCGACAGCGATCGCGGCGGCATGGCTGTGCCGCCTGTTCGGCCCGAGCTTCGGGCCCTTCCTCGCGGAGTCGCGCAGCGCCAGGTAGCGGTCGAGGACGGTCTCGCCGGGTGCGAGCGGCAGCATCCCGAACGCGGCGATGCCCTGCAGAGCGTTGTTCCTCACCCGCTTCAGCACCGCGGCGCGGTTGTCGCCGAGCACCGCCGAGACCATCTCGCTGGGCACCAGGGCCAGCAGGCGCCGGGCGTTCTCCGGCCCGGCGTGCTCGATCGCGGCCAGCAGCACCGCCCGGTCCTGACGGAACGCCTCGTGCTCCGGCATCGCCCGGATCAGCTCCAGCAGCGGCCCGGCGCTCTCCAGGCCGAAGAGCGGAAGCAGAGCGTGCGGGTGCCACCCGAACGCCCGCCGCTGGTCCTCGACCGGCCGGTCCCTCAGCAGGGCGAGCAGCGCGGAAGGGTCGGCCACCTCGGCCGCGCCGAGGTGCTCGGCCACCCGCGGGTCTCCGGTCCAGCCGAGCGCCAGCTCCACGAACCGCACGCCGCGCGGCGCGAGCCCGAGGGGCAGGTCGTCCCACCCGGCCGGCTCCGGCGCGGTGAGCAGGCGCCAGGTCATCGCGTCCACGTGATCGCGCACCGCTCCGCCGGGCCGCCCGGCGAACGCCCGCCCGAGGTGCCGGTCGTCGGCGAACGCGCGATCGAGCACCTCCGCGTCGAGCAGACCGGCCGCGTCGAGCCGGTCCAGAATGCCGGCGACCTGCTCGCGGGGGAGCCGGCCCGGCGGGTCGAGAACGAGCAGGCGCTCGGCTCGCGGGTCCATCTCAGCCACCAGCCAGCGCGACCAGGCGCAGGAAGACGACCGGCTCGCCCAGCCGGACCGTGATCTCCTCGTCGAGGCCGGTCACCTGCCGCCCGCCGACGACGATGACGAACGTGCCGCGCTGGAAGGCGTGGCAGGCACGGGCCGTCTCCTCGGCCGGGTCCGGTGCCGCGGGTGGCGGCGACGGCATCCGGATGCGCCCGGTGGCGGCCTGCGCCCGCAGGTCGTCGCCGGAGAGGAACTGCCGGTCCAGGATCCGCCGGCTGCGCTCCGCACCGGCCCCGGCCAGGCGGATCTGCTCCGCGACGGCCCGTCCGATCAGCTCCCGCGCGGTGGTCCGCTCCTCGGCGAGCCGGACCAGGACGGTCGGCAGGTCGTCGGGTGTGCCGGTCACCCGGCTGCGCACCTCGATGTCAGGCATGGCGGCCACCGTAGAGCACGGGTACGACAACGTCGGTGTTCGGCGTCAGCACGGTGGCCGGTAGGGAAGCGAGGGCACGTGACGTGCCCATTCCGAGGGGCTGAGGGGGTCACCGCTCACCTCGCACACCGCTGCGGAACCGGCCGCCATGTCGGTGTCCCACATCCAGATCGTCGCGGTCCGGCCCCCGGCGGCGAGAGTGCGGCCATCCCGGGCGAAAGCGACGGTGTACAGCGCCTTCTCCGGAACGACCAGGGTGGCGATCACCGATGGGCGGGCCGGGTCGCTGGTATTCCACAGCCACACCGTCCCGTCGGTGACCGCACCGGCCAAGGTACGGCCGTCGGGCGCGAAGGACAGCGCGTACACGTAGTTGGCCGGGCCTTCGAGGACCGGGCCGACGCGGCGAGGGTTGGCGGGATCGGCGATGTCGTAGAGGCGGGCGGTGTGGTCGCCGCTGCCCATGGCCAGCAATCGGCCGTCCGGGCTGAACGCCAGTGCCATCACGTAGTGATCGGGTCCGCGCAGCGGCGAGCCGAGCGGAACCGGGTGGTCCGGGTCCCGGACGTCGATCAAAAGGGCAGTCTTGTCGACGCTGCCGGCGGCCAGGATCGAACCGTCGGGGCTGAACCGCACGGCGTAGACGTACGACTTGAAGACCGCGGCCGTGCTGCGCGGAGCCGGTCTGGCCGGGTCACTCACGTTCCACAACTTGACCAGGTTGTCGTCGCCGGCGGTCGCGAGGGTACGGCCGTCCGGGCTGAACGCCAGAGACTCGATGAGCAGGTCGTGCGCCGGCAGCGGGGGACCTGACCGCGTTGGGCGGAGTGGGTCGGTGACGTCGTACAACTGGATGCTGCCGTCCCGGTGACCCACTGCCAGGATGTTGCCGTCCGGGCTGTATCCCACCGCGCCGGCCGCGCCACCGAGGGCCGGCAGTGATGCGCCGAGCCGTTCGTGGCTGTGTGGGTCGAAGAACGTCACATCGCCGCCGGCGACCGCGAGCACCTTGCCGTCAGGCCGGAACGCCACACCGTTGATGACGTCCGGCATGCCGGTCAGAACCGGGCCGGGCAGGCGCCACAACCGCACCACACCGTCGGCCGCGCTGGTCAGCAGACGTGCTCCGCTGAACGCTACGGCGGTCACCGGGCCGGGATGGGTGAGCCGGGCGACCGCTACCCGCCGGCTCAGGTCCCACACCTGGGCGGTTCCGTCCGAACTGGCCAGCGCGAGCCGGCGCGAGTCGGGCGAGAACGCGACGCCGTTGACCCAGCTGTCCACGCCGGCGAGCGGGGCGCCCGCGGGCAGCAACGGGCCGCCGCCGTCGCGCCGCCACAGATAGACGCGTTTGTCGGCGCTGCCGGCGGCGAGAGTGTCGCCGTCGGGGCTGTACGCGACCCCGAACACCTTGCCCGCCGGCCCGGTCAACGTCGCGTCGCGTGGTGCGGGCCGGTCCGGGTCGGCGAGGTCCCACAACCGGACGGAGCCGTCCGCAAGCCCGGCCGCGACCTCCCGGCCGTCGGGGCGGAACGCGACGGCTTGGACGAAGCCGCTCAGCCCGGTGATCCTGGTGATCGCCCGGAAGGAGCGTGCGTCGTAGAGGTGGAGGGTGTTGTCGCCGCTGCCGGCACCGAGTAGGCGTCCGTCGGGGCTGAACGCGACCGAGTAGACGAGAGCGGACGGGCCGTCCAGGGTGGCCACCTCGCGCGGGGCGCCCGGATCGGTGACGTCCCAGATCCGGATCAGCCGGTCTCCGCTGCCGGCCGCCAGAAGCGTCCCGTCCGGGCTGAAGGCGGTGCTGTAGACGACGTCGGAGGGCCCGATGAGCGGTACGCCGATCTGCCGTGGCCGATTCTGGTCGGACAGGTCCCACAGCCGTACGGTGGCATCGGCGTTTCCGGCAGCCACCAGCTGGCGGCCCGGGCTGTAGCTGACCGATTGCATCACTCCGCTGCCACCGAGCATCCGTGTTGCGGCGACGGTGGCGGAGGCATCGATCAGGCTCGCCCGTGCCTCGGGTGTGTCGCCGATCCGCTTGGCCACGAGGCTGAGCTGTGCGGCCAGCGCCACGTCGGTCTCGCGTACCCGATCGGCCCGGGTGGCCACCAGGCGCGAAATCGCCAGATTGCGCTGGGTCTCGGCGGTGTGCTGCTGCTGCACCGCCACGATTCCGGCCGTGGCCGCGACGGCCAGCAGGACCACCAGTACGACGACCGTCTGGTACAGCCGGATCGTGCGTTTGCGCCCCCGCCGCAGCCCGGCCTCGACGAATTCGGTGACCAGCGGTCCGGCCGCGTTGCCGCCGGCCAGCCAGTCCCGCGCGGCGGTCAGGCGGGCGCCCTGGTAGAGCGCGGCCGGATCGCGGTGCTCGCGGTGCCAGACGTCGGCTGCCTCGGTCAGCCGGCGGGCGGTCACCAGGTCGGCCCGGTCGGCCTCGATCCACTCGCGCAGCCTGGGCCACGCGTGCAGCAGCGCCTCGTGGCTGATCCCGATCGTGTCCTGCTCGACGGTTATCAGGCGGCGTGCGATGAACTTGTCCAGCACCGCAGCCCGCGGCGTGCCGATTCGTTCCAACTCACCGGCGGAGGCCTGACGGCGGGTGTCCGGTCCGTTCTCGGACACCTGCACGAGGCTCACGAAGAGCTGTCGCGCGATCTCCCGCTCGTCCTGGTCCAATTCCGCGTAGAGGTTGTCGGCGGTACGGGCGACGGACCCGTGCAGACCACCGGCGGCCCGGTAGTCGGAGACGGTCAAACGGCGACCGTGCCCGAGCTCGTACGTGGCCAGCAGGACGTGTGAGAGCAACGGCAGGGAGCCGGCCTCGTGCACCCCCTCGCCGCCGGTAGGCACGAGGTCACGGAGCAGCAGTTCGACCAGGCCGTCCTCGACATCGATCCGGCTGCCCCGGGCAGGTTCGGTGATCGCACGCCGCAATCCGTCCAGGGTCATCGGCGGAACAATCACCTGACTGCGGGCCAGCGCGTCCGCCAGGACAGGTATGCGCAGCGCCTCGGCGTAGAAGTCGGCGCGTAACCCGAGCACGATCCGCAGATCGCGGGTCTCGCAGAGAGCGCCGATGAACGCGGCACGCTCGCCGGGGTCGGAACAGAGCGTGAACACCTCCTCGAATTGGTCCACGACGAGCACACCCGACCCCGGCACGACCAGCCGCCGCATCGGATTCGGGCCAGGAGTGAGCAACTCGATCGGCTCGCCGTCCCGCCTTAGGCCGGCCACGACACCGGCCCGCAACAGCGAACTCTTCCCTGCGCCCGACGCGCCGACCACGATCATCGGCCGCGGAGGGCCGGGTTCGCGCAGACGCTGAATCACGGTGGCGGTGAGCTCCTCGCGGCCGAAGAACCGGTCGGCGTCCTCCGGCTGGAAGCTGGCCAGACCTTGGTAGGGCACGGGGGCTCCGGCAGGCCGCGGCCCGGGTGCGCGGCGGATCCGGTTCAGGGTGGTGACCCAGGCCGACACCTCGTCCGGGTCGGACACACCGCACGCCGCGAGCAACCGGGGCATCACGTCCGGCGGCTTGAGCGGCGGCAGGTGACGGCCACCGAAGTAACCCCCTATCGTGCTGGTCGGCAGACCGCTCAGTTTGGCGACGTCCCGGACGGTACGCCCGGCTTGTTCCCGCAGCTCGGTCAGTGCCGCGGCGAACTCGTCCCGGTCGGTGACGGACTCCGGCGTGCGAGGGAGCGAAGGATCTACCAGCATGCCGCCTCCGTCCGGGGTGTACGAACTTGTACGGGCAACCGATTCCCTCTGGCGGGTTCAACCCCACGCCCGATTCTCTATGGACAGGGTGCGGCGCACCCCTCCGCGAACCGTCCAGAGAGGAACTTGGCATGGACCTGGTCGAGGCCCCGCGCGCCGAGGCTCTGGAGAAGCGTCTCGACGAGATCGTCCAGACGTCCGGGCCGGTGTTGGGAAAGGTACTGGACCCGGTGTTACGCCGGCGTGGCAAGCGGCTGCGCCCGCGGCTGCTGCTGGCGATCGCTGGTGAGGCGGCGGGCTCACCAGCGATCACCTGTGCGGCCGGCGTGGAGCTGCTGCATCTGAGTTCGCTCATCCATGACGACTTGATGGACCAGGCGCCGGCGCGCGGCGGAGCTCCGGCCGTGCACGCCGCTCACGGACCCGCGATGGCCGTGGTGTCGGGTGACTTCCTTGTGGCGGCGGGAATCGGTGCGTTGTCCTCGGCCGACGACGGACGGCCGGCTGCGGCCGGCCTCCGGGCGTACGCCGACATGTGCCGGGGCCAGGCCATGGAGACCGCGAGCCGGCACCGGCTACTCGACGTCGACGACTACCTCCGGGTCATCGCAGGCAAGACGGGCGCCCTGTTTCGTGCCGCCTGCCTGATCGGTGCGCGGCTGGCGGGGCTGGATCGTGCCAAGGTGGCCCGGGCCGGCCGGTTCGGGCTCGCAGCGGGAGTGCTTTACCAGCTTGTGGACGACCTGCTGGACCTGTGCGCGACGTCGGCGGAGACCGGCAAACCGGTCGGCCAGGACCTGGCAAACGGGGTCTACACGCTTCCGGCGCTGCTCGCCTCCCGACGGTACGGCGGTGCCTTCACCAGACACCTCGGCCGGGGGCCGGACGGTCTTGCGGTGGCGCGCGACATGGCCACCCGGGAGGACGTCCTGATCGAGGTGGCCGGTTACGCCCGGCGCTACGCCGCGGTGGCTGAGCGCGGCGCCGACGCCCTTCCGCCCGGTCCGGTACGCGACCGGCTGACGGAGCTGCCGGGCCGGCTCCTCGACCGTGTGACGCCCGGCTCACGGGTGGCGCCGTGATCGCGCGATTGGCGTTGGCTCTCTTCGGCGCACCGGCTGCCGTGCGGCGGGCACGGGCCAACGCCGTCCATGCGATGGCGACGTTCGACCGGACGGCACGGCCGATGATCGGCGATGTCGCGCTGGCGTCGGCGCTGGCGCCGTGGAGCGTCAAGGGCGCGCACCTCATCGCGGCCTGGTGCAAGCTGGCCGGGCTGCCGTTCCCGGCCGGCACGGCGGTGCTGGGGTGCTGCTTCGCGCGCATCTACGACGACGTGCTGGATGCCCGGGGGACCGACCCGGCCGTCGGAGAGCGTTTCACCTTGCTGCTCGGCGGCGGTCCGTTCGTAGCGCGGTCGTCGTTGGAGCGCGTGCTGAGTTCGTTGTACTCCGAACTGAGCACGCGGCTCGGCGGCGACCGGACCCATCCGGTTCGGCTCGCCCTCGTCGAACTGCACCGCTATCAGTTGCTCAGTCGCCCGGGCACGTCGGCGGCGACCTTGCACGAGAGGACGATGCGCAAGGGCGGCTTGTCATTGTTCGTGCTCTTCAGCCTGGCCGAACGCGAGATGGCGGCGGCAGACCGCGATCTGGTCTTCGACCTCGGTGGTTGCTTGCAGATGATCGACGACTACCAGGACCGCGACGCTGACCGCCGGGTGGGCATCCCCACTCTGGCGACGGTTGGCAGCTTGCGCTGGTCGGCGATTCTCCGGCGGTTGCGTTCGATCGAGCGGGCGGCGACCGGCCGGTACGGACGGGCGGCGACACGGGAGTTCTTCACCGACATCTACCTCTTCTTGATCGTCGCCCGGATCGGCCGGATCTGGCGGCGTGGACTGCGCCCACCACGGTCACCGCTCGGTGTGCTGGTGGTGCGGGGAGGAAGCGTGCTGCCCGGCTGAGCGGCGCCACGCGGTCCAGGCGATTGCCGTCACGACCACCGCCACTGCCGGGACGCCCCACCGCGGCGGCATGACGACCAGCACGCCGGCGAGGAACGCGGCGGCGTTTCCCACCACGAATCCGGCCTCCCGCAGCACCCGCCGCACCGTTGTCCGCACATCACGTGGCTGCCGGTGCAGGGCCGTGACGAGGGCGCCGGTCGAGGCGATCGCCAGTGTGAAAGGCACCGGCCCGACCATGAACAGCGCCGCCGCCGACGCGGCCTGCACGGCCAGCACGTACGTCTGGTACAGCGGGGGCCGGATGAGGCGGCCGTCCACCCGTCTGACGCCGAGGACCTGCACACTTGTTCGTGCCCGCGCCCGGACGTCGACGTCGAGATCCTTGATCCCGCCCACCGTGACGTTCAGGATGACCATGTGCAGCCAGAGGGCGATCGCCAACGGCACCGGCCCGCCGCCGAGCGCCAGCGGCGCGGCCACGGCGATGCCGAACAGGTGGTCCACCACCAACGGCGACACCGCGCGTGACCTTTTCTGGAACAGATTGCCCCAGGTGGTCAGCACCAGGACCGCCAGCAGGCCGGCCGCCGTCCACCGATCGCGCGGCAGCGCGGCACATCCCGCCGCGAGCACGAGAAGTTCGACCAGCACCCACCAGGTCACCCGGAGGGGCGTCACGGCCCCGGTAACCAGGGGGCTGTCTCGGCGCGCCGGAGCCCAGCGGTCCGCGTCCAGGTCGGCGAGGTCGTTGACCTTGCAGGCGTACGCGTGCAGGAGCAGGCCGCCGGCTCCCATCAGCACGAATTCGGTCGCGGTGCCGGCGCCCACCACCCATGACAGAGCCGTGAACGGCGCGAGTCCAGCCCGGCTCAGGCGCAGGTAGTGCCGGACGGTCACGAGTTGCCTGGGCGTCTGGCGAAACTGAGCGGTGCCACGTAGAAGAACGGGATCCTGCTGCCGAGCCGTTCCTGCCGGCGATCGAGGCCCTCCTGCACGCGTACCGGCAGTCGGCAGGTGATCTCCCGGACAAGAGCCCCGACCATGATGCCGGCGTGGAAGAGCAGCAGCCAGGCGACGAAGACGCCGGTCTTGTGACGTGGTCGGGGATAGTAGGACCGGATGTCGCGCAGCGCTCGGGTCAACAGGACGGTGCCCCGCACGATGCCGCTCAGCACGCCCCGGACCGGCGACTGCCGCCACTCGGCGCGATCCTCGTGCAGATCCTCGAGGTCATCCATGTACTGCAGATAGCTGCCGAAGCCGCGCAGCGCCTGGGCCTCGGCCGTGCCGAAACGGGGGTTCACCGCGGCGAAGTAGAGGCACAGCGAATGGTGTCCCTTGTCGCTCGTCAGCTGCCACAGGGCCGGGCCGGCCACGGCCGGGCCCACCTGCGCCTGAGAACACCGCTGGGTGTGCAGCATGGCCGCGAGCCGGGTGGACAACTCCGCACGATCGGCGACGCCGCACCACGCCTCGCGGGCGAGGCTTGCCAGCGCCACCTGGATGGGCTGTGCGGGATCAGGCTCTCGCCGCTGGAACACCACCTCCTCGAAGGCCCGCACGTCACCGCCGGCGGCACCGGGCTGGTCGTAGACGTGGTCCAGCAGGTGTGTGATGGCGCCCAGCAGCACACCGAGCTCCGTCCGGTGCGGCCGGCGCAGCAGCTTCGCGTACAGGTAGAGCAGCGAGTTGATCCGGAACACGGTGTGCCTCAGATGCCGTACCTCGTGCGGCGGCAGCACGGTCACCACCTCGGCCAGCTCACCGGTGATCAGCTCACCGAGTACCCGGGCCACCCGCCGGCATTCCCGGCCGGCCTCCTGCCAGAACAGGACGGTCATCGCGTCACCTCACGTCGGACGATCAGGCCTCGCAGCGGCATCCGTTGCGGCGCGGGTCCGGTGCCGCGTGGCGGGCGTGGATTCAGCGCCCGGCCGGCGGCCGCGGCGTAGAGCCAGAAGTGCAGGCTGTCGAGGAACTGGCGGCCGCGCGTCCGGTCCGTGCCCGGGGGCAGGGAGGCGGCCACCCGGTGGAGGGCGGCGCGCAGGTCCCGGAACGGCAGCGCGTCCTCAGTCGCGCAGGTCCGTACGCCCGCGAGCCGGTCGGTCGCCCGGTCCTGGTAGTCGTCGACGAGTTGGAGGAAGCCGCCGAGTGCGACGAGGAAAGGCTCGTCCGGCAGTGGGTCGACCAGGCCGCCGAGCACGAGCATTCCCAGGCCGCCCTTGGCTGTCGATAGTTCATGCAGCTCAGCCAGGCCGAGATCGCCGGTGGTCTGTCGCAGCGACTGGACCTGCCGCGCGTGGAGGGTGGCTAGTGCCCGATGCGCGACCGGATGGGTGTGCCGCGGGGCTCGCTCGCGCAACGCGCCGAAGAGTGCGGCCAACGTCCGCTCGTGCCCGTCACGCGGTTCCATCGAACCGCCCTCGAACATCACCGCCATCCGCGCCGGAAGGTCCGGTGTGTCGGTGGCGCGGTTGTCCAGCAGGTCGTCGTAGAGCCGGGTGCAGGCTCCGGCCAGGATCTCCACCGCCGCGTTCGGGGCGAGGCCCACCATCCGGGCGTAGGCGCGCAGCAGTACGCCACCGCTGATGCCCCAGGCTTGCAGCGCCACGGCCAGCGTGTCGTCCGCGACGAGCGGTGCGACCACGGTGCAGAAGGCGTGGCGCAGATCGCGGCAGTCGCGGTTGGTGCGCCGGGCCACCGGGACGGCGGTCGCCAGGCACCGCAGGAGGTGTGCGGCCTCAGCGGTCATACCAGTACCCGCATCGGTCGAACCGCGTGCGCGAGCTGGGTGAAACGGCCATTCGCCAGTACGTCCGCAGCATTCCGCCGCGGTAGAAACCGCGGGCCGACGCGTACACCTTCAGGTCGGGCAACACGCGGTAACGGGCTGCGGGGTCCCGGTGCACGCGTCTGAGCAGTTCCACGTCCTCGTACGCGAAAAGGCTCTCGTCGAAACCCGCGCACCGGTCGAACCAGTCCCGCCGCATGACGAACACGCCGAACGCCATCGATCTGAATTTGCGCAGCGTGTCCAGGGCGTGTGCCGCACACCACCGCCGCACCGGATCGATCTCGCCAGGCTCCAGCACCACCCGTGCACCTGCGGCAGTCAGCCCGGGGTCCGCGGCGAACCGACGCACGAGTGTGGTCAGGAAGTCGATCGGAACCCGGTAGTCGGCGTCCACAAAGGCCAGCAGCGCACCGTTCGCGCGGCGGCCGCCGGTGTTGCGGGCGATCGCGACGCCCCGCCGCTGCTCACTCACGACGATCGCGCCGAATCGGGTGGCTGTCGTGGCGGTCGCGTCCGTGCTCGCGTTGTCCACCACAAGAAGCTCACTGGTGGCCGCCGGGACGGTGTCGGCCAGGTAGAGGCGGGCATGCCGCAGCGAACTCAGTGAACGGCACAGCCGGGCCTGTTCGTTGTAGGCGGGCACGACCACCGAGATGTCGGCGCCCATCAGAGGACCTCCTTGCGCCAGAGAACGCGCCAGTGGCCGGCCATCGGCAACACGCGGTGCGCCACGCCGGAGAGGACCTCCAGTGGCAGCACCGCGGCCGCCGCGCACACCGCCAGCACTCCGCCGGCCGTCTGTGCGGTCGGCGACGGCCGGTGTCGCTGATGCGGGTGGGGAAGCAACGCGGCGACCGGCAGGGTTGCCGAGACCAGGTACTCGCCGGGGAGGTAGACCGGCCCCGCGGCAACCTCGCGGGCCTCCGGCGGGGCCAGGGCGGCCAGCGAGCGGCGGCTGCAGATGTGGCGGTGGTAGGGCGGGAGCAACGGGAACCAGTAACGCCCGAAGAGCCGTCGAGCGACACAGTCCGCGATCGGGATCTCGACGCACAGGACGCCGCCGGGCCGAAGCAGGCCGAAGGCGTGTCGCAGGGCCGCACGGGGATCCGGCAGGTGCTCCAGCACCTGGAACATCGTGACGATGTCGAACTCGCGCGGAGGCAGGTGGCCGAAGTCGCCGGCCGTCACATCCAGCCCTCGCCGGGAGGCACTGGCGGCCAGGGTGGAATCCAGCTCGACACCGGTGCACCGAGCGCCGTGGCGGCGGCTGACCAGGTCGAGGAATCCGCCGGTACCGCAGCCGACGTCCAGCAGCCGGGTGCGACCGGTGATCGCGACGTGCCGGCTCAGCCATCGTAGCCGCGGCGCGTAGACGAGGTCACGGACCACCGGATGGTCCATCACCGACTCGACGAAGGGCAGGTTGGGCTCGGGCAGGTCCATCTCGCCGGTTCGCGCGAGGTGACCGCACGAGGTGCACCGCCGATAGACGGCGGGCACGCCGCTACCGAAGGCGATGTCCCTGGCGTTCAGTACGGACGCCGGGCCGGCCACCCGGCAGGCCGGGCACACCGGCCATCTCCGGTCGCGGTAGAGCAGTCTCGGTGGTGCGGATCGCAGGTAGCCCCGGGCGTACCGGAGCCGCCCGGGGCGGAGTCGATCGGCCAGGACCCGGCCACCGGTGAGCCTGATCAGCCGGCCCGGTGAGCACCGCCGGAAACCCCACACGGTGGACAGGTGCCGGGCCAGCCCTGGTTCACCGGTGGCGCAGAACGTGACCGGTGCGGCGTCGAGGACCTCGCGGAGTACCACCTCGACGATCCCGCCGCGCGACTCGGGCCGTGCGTAGGCGCCGGCGATCTCCTGGACGGACGGACCGTGCGGGATGCGCAGCACCCACCCGGCCGGCACACCGTGGCGCTCGATCACCAGGAGCCGACCCTCGTCGTACGCCCTGGCGAGCTCGCCGGCGGTGCGGGGCGAGAGCGCGCGGTCCTCGCGCAGCGTGCGGTGCACCCAGTCGAGGAGCGGGCCACGCGGCTGGGGCCCGGCGATGCGGGGCGCAGTCACGGGTACTCCCGGCGCCGAAGCACGAGAACGGTCCGCAGATAGCCGATCCGGTCGCGCCGGCGCAGTTGCCGCTGCAGAGCCGGATGGGCGGTGAACGCGCTCGGGAGCGGCCGAGCGGGGCGCATCCGGCGGCGCCGCGACCAGATCAGCACGCGTGCGTTACCGCGGGTCCCCACAGCGACGTCGGTCAGCAGGTCGTCCACCTGCTCGGGGGACAGCCAGTCGGCCACGTTGGACAGCGCCACGCAGTCGAAGCCGGGATCGTCCCGCAGGACGTCCCTCACCTCGCCGTGTACGAGCCGGATCAATCCGGTCCGTGAACGTACGGCCGGGTTGGTGCGCGGCGCGAGGTAGGGCGGCAACAGATCGGTCCGGGGCATCCGGCGGCAGAGCAGCGGCAGCAGGTACGGATTGGCGGCCACCGACCAGGGCCGGCCGTGCAGGACTCGCCCGAGGCGCACAAGCGGGCTGCCGAACGGAGCCATCCTCTGCACGGCGCCCTGCCACAGCACGCCTCGCCGGATCATGCCGGGGTGGCCGTCCCAGAATTCGCGGGCGGCAGCGGTCAGATCCCCGCGCAGGACCTCGTAGATCGCCAGCCGGGTTCCCGCCGGGTCCCGGCCGGGACCTCGCACGCCCAGGAAGTGCTCCAGGTCCGCGCGTTCGAGAGCGGCCACCGCGGCCACCTTGAGCGCGGTCAGATGCAGCTGTGGACGGGCCAGGTCCACCGCGACGACCTCCGAAGGGTCGTGCATGAGCAGGTTGAGCGGGGTGTCCCCGGCCGACGCCAGGCAGAGGATCCGGTCACCCGGCAGCGGCCGCAGCGCCTGCGACACCGTACGGTGATCGTCCAGCGTGATGCTGAACGCGATGGGGCTGAGCATCATGTTCATCCGGGTGAAGACGCGCCGGGAAAGGGTTGGCGTGACGGTCACGGCGGCGACACCCGCCTCACGACCGTTCGCAGCAGCCACCGCCCCGGCCCGCGCTCGCCGTAGCCGAGCCGGTAACCGGTGCGCTCGGCGAGGTTGCCGAGCGGTGTGCCCCACCCGAAGAAGTCCACGTAGGCCAGACCGTTCGTGTGACTCGGCGCCATGACGTTCGGGAACACGAGACACCCGTCCCGGACGTCGAACCGACAGCTCATGTCGAGGCCGACCGAATGCGTCCGTGCCAATCGCCGTGCCGTGGCGAGCAGGAGCAGGAGCGGGATTGCACGCTCGAGCGAGCGGCCTCGTCCCATCGGCAGCCGGTACGCCGTGCCGGCGACCCGGCTCTGCCAGAGCGCCGGCACGTCGGCCGGGCCGAGTTGCGGGAAGTCCACGTCGACCAGCCGGGACATCCGCGGCATGAGTTGCAGCGCCGTCCGCTCGGCGTAGAACCCACCGAGCAGCACGTCGCGCCGGGCGGGGCCGATCTGCGGCAACTCGGCGGCGAGCAGGGCGCGGGCACGGACCAGATCGATGTCCCGTAACCAGAGGTGGCACGTGTCGTGGAACCGGCCGATGCGCGACCGTAGCGACCGGGTGGGCGCGAACGAGCTGTCCGCCAGCGGCAGCCGGCGCAACAGTGTGACGTACAGCGGCTCCCGCATCCGGCCGCGCAGGGCCTCCCGGAGGTCGGCCACCTTCAGCACCTTCAGCACGTACCTGCCAGCCGGCCCCTCGCCGTAGCCGATCATTCCGGACGCACCCGGCTGGTCCGGTGAGAAGTCCACCATTTCTGGCTCAGGGCGGCCGTGGATCCGCACCGCGAGCCGGATCGGGTTCATCGCGCACCCAACACGGCCGGTGCGCGCCGCCAGCAGGGAACAGCCCGTGCTGCCTCGGCATGCGCTGTTCGCCACAGCTCGTGCAGGATCGCGGTTGCCTCCCGGCTGGTGCTGTGCGGTCCGATGCCCAGCCGGTCCACCCGTACCGGCGCCGGGGCGTAGAGCGACAACGGGCTGGACAACCCCACGACGGCTCGGGCCAGCGCGCGGATCCATGGGCGCCGGCGAAACAGCGCGGACGCGGCCAGGTGGGCGTCGGTCACGCCGTAGACAACCGCGACGACGTGCGGCACCGTGCCCGGAGCGGCCCGTTGCAGACGGCGGACAAGCCAGCCCACGCCCGGCTGCCATCGGCTCCCCGGATGCATGGATCCGGCTGGGAAGATGTGTACGCCGGCGCCGCCATTGATCAGGTCGGCGGCACGGCGGAGCGTGGCGAGGTTCCGGCGTGACCCGCCGCCGTGCGGATCGCCGGGCCAGACCGCCCCCTCGACGGTCCGGAGCATCCGCTCTCGCAGCGGCCACTTGGCCACCGGCGCGTCCACTGCCGGGTTGTCCAGCGTGAGCAGCACCGAGGAGAGTCCCGGACTGGCCGTGGCCACGAACGTACCGGCCAGGTGATACAAGTCGAAGCGGTCGGCCAGCGAGCTGAAGAGGCCCGCTTCCAGGCCGGTGGCGTGATTGCCGACCGCCAGGAACGGGCCTGTCTCCATCAGCTCCCATACCCGCGGATGTGCCACGACGACGGGTTCGAGGTCCCACCGCCGCATCGCCGCTCGGCAGGCGCCGCCGATGCCCAGCCGGGCGACGTCGTCACCCAGGCGTACCAACTCGGCACAGACGTCGTCGAGCGGGACGACCGCCTCGATCGGTGCGCTGGCGATCGCGTACCTGAGGCTGCGCCGGCGCTGGAGCCGATGGACAGCGAGCGCACGGCGCAACCCCCCGTCACGGAACGCGGACGCCACAGCGTCGAGTTGGTTCATGCGCCCATGGCAGCGCCTCACCGCCGTGGCGGGCAAGGACCGGGGAGGTCACCCGTACAGGTCCGTACACGTTCGGATCGCCGTCTGTTCCGTCCGGTGGGCTCCATGGGAGGGCTTCGGTTGCCGGATCGTCGGGAGGTCCAGCCGTGCGGCGGACGACGGCGGTGCTGCGGGACGCCCATAGGCGTGGAGTGCTACGGCAGGTCGGCGCCCACTTGCGGCTGCTGGCGGGCTCGCGCTGATCTCGCACTCGTGTGCATAATACTCGTAGACGAGCATCCGGCAGCGAGTGAGAGGAAGGGTGCATGGCCAGGCGGCGCAAGGTGTCCAACCTGCTCGGGCTGCACATCCTGGCCACGCTGAGCATGCAGCCGGCGCACCCCTACGAGATCGCCACTCAGCTGCGCGCCTTCGGCAAGGATCAGGACATCAAGATCCAGTGGGGGTCGCTCTACACGGTCGTGCAGAACCTGGAGAAGCACGGATTCATCGAGGCGGCGGAGACGGTCCGGGAAGGCCGTCGTCCGGAGCGCACGGTGTACCGGTTGACCGAGGACGGCCGTCAGGAGATGACGGACTGGATGCGTGACCTGATCGGCGTCCCCGAGCCGGAGTTCCCGAAACTCCGGTCGGCGCTGTCGGTCGCCGGGGTGCTCCCGCCGGACGAGATGATCGGGTTGCTCCAGCAGCGGCTCGATCTGCTCACCGCCGAGAACTCGGCAGCACGCCAGGCTCTGGAGGTGGCCGGGCGGACAGTGCCCCGGCTGTTTCTCATCGAGGCGGAGTTCGCCCTTGCCGTCCGGGAGGCCGAGACCACCTGGGTCAGCGGGTTCCTCGCCGAGTTGCGCGCGGGCTCGATGGCCGGGATCAGCGCCTGGCGCCAGGTCCACGAGACCGGGGAGATGCCCGATCTCGCCGACTTCCTCAAGGAGGAGGAGAAGTAGACACGGCCCCGGCAGGTGCGGGAACACCGGCCGGGGCCGCAAACCCCATCACCGACCGCGGGAACGGTCCGGCATCCGAGGCGTGTAGCAGCAACAAGGATATCCGGGCAGGTGCCGCGGGGATCTGGAGAGATCACCATGAGCGATGCCGTGACGGCAGACGCCCTGCACAAGTCCTATCCCGGCGAGGTCCGGGCCCTCGACGGGCTGTCCCTCACCGTCCGTACCGGTGAGGTGTTCGGCCTGCTCGGCCCGAACGGCGCCGGCAAGTCCACCACCGTCAAGATCCTCACCACGCTGGCCCGGCCCGACTCCGGTTCCGCGGTGGTTGCGGGCCACGACGTGTTGCGTCACCCCGATCGGGTGCGCCGCGAGATCGGGGTCGTCGCCCAGCGTTCCGCGCTGGATCCGATGGCGAGCGGCCGCGACAATCTCACTCTTCAAGGAAGGCTTTTCAGCGTACGGGGTAAAGCACTGCACCGCAGAGTCGACGAACTCCTCGACCGCTTCGACCTGGCCGGCGCCGCCGATCGAGTGGTCCGTGGCTGGTCCGGTGGCATGCAGCGCCGCCTGGACGTGGCACTCGCCCTGGTGCACCGCCCCGGCGTGCTGTTCCTGGACGAGCCGACCACCGGCCTCGACCCGGAGGGCCGCGCGGCGATGTGGGCCGAGATCGGCCGCCTCGCCGCGGACGAGTCGATGGCGATCCTGCTCACCACGCACTACCTCGACGAGGCGGACCGGCTGGCGGCACGTCTGGCGATCGTGGACGGCGGACGGGTCGTGGCGGCCGGGACACCGGAGGAGCTCAAGGGGGAATTGCGTGGGGACGCCGTACATCTGGAATTGGCGCAACCCACTGATGAGCCGCAGGCGCGGCAGGCGATCGGGCGAGTGACCGGCTTGCGTGACGTGGCACTGGAGGGAAAGCGCCTGAGCGCGCGTGCCGACGACGGCGCCGCGGCGGTTCCCGCAGCCCTCGCCGCGCTGGAGTCCGCCGGCATCGGCGTGGCGACCGTGACCGTGGCCAGGCCCTCCCTCGACGACGTCTACCTGCGCCACGCGGGACGGAGGTTCGCGGCATGAGCACCCTTGTACTGCACACCTGGTGGATGACCGGGCGGCGGCTGAAGGTCCTCGCGAAGCAGCCGGCCTTCATCGTGATCATGCTGGTGCAGCCCGCGATCTGGCTGTTCCTGTTCGGCAACCTGTTCCGCCGCGTGGTGGAGCTGCCGGGCTTCGGCGCCGGCGACTACCTGGACTACATCGTGCCCGGCGTCGTGGTGATGACCGCGGTGTCGTCGAACATGTGGGCCGGCATGGGCGTCCTCGAGGAGATCGAGCGGGGCACGATGAACCGCCTGCTCACCACGCCGGTGTCCCGGGCGGCCATCATGAACGGGCTGGTCGCCGAGCAGGCGATCAGCACGGCCGTGCAGGTCACCGCGATCATCCTGCTCGGGTTGCTGGCCGGTGCGTCCTATCCGGGCGGTGCGGCCGGGCTGCTGGTGATGCTGGTCGCGGCGCTGCTGCTGGGCACGATCTTCAGCGCGCTGTCGAACACGATCGGGATGCTGGCCCGGCAGCGGGAGACGATCATCGGGATCAACACGCTGCTGCTGTTACCGCTGACGTTCCTGTCCTCGGCGTTCATGGCCGAGTCGCTGATGCCGTCGTGGATGCGCACGGTGGCCGCCGCGAACCCGGTGAACTGGGCCCTCGACGCGATCCGGTCGGCGATGAGCGCCGCGCCGGACTGGGGCCTGGTGGCGAGCCGTTGCGGATGGCTGCTGGCCGCAGCCGCGGTGATGGTGCTGCTGTCCACCGGCACGTTCCGCGCGTACCAGAAATCGGTCTGATCCCCGCCGGGTGGGGCCCGCGTCGCGGCTCCACCCGGCGGCCTCCTACTCGCCGGTGAAGACCGGGGTGCGGCGTTCCAGGCTGGCGGCGATGCCCTCGGCGCTGTCCTTCGTCGCCCAGAGGATCTTCTGCTCGGCGAGTTCGTGGTCGAGCGCCGCGCGGACGCGATCGGCGAGACCCGCACGCAGCGTCGAGCGGATCGAGCGGACCGCCAGCGGCGCGGCCGCGGCGATCTCCCGGGCCAGGTCGCGGGCGGTCACCCTCAGCGTCCCCGGCGCTGCCAGACGGTCAGCAAGACCCATTTGTACGGCTTCCGCGCCGCCCACCCGGCGCCCGGTGAGCAGCATCCCGGCCGCCGCCTGCCGCCCGACGAGTTCGGGCAGCGTGACGCTCAGGCCGAAGCCCTGGTGGAACCCGAGCCGCACGAAGTTCGCCACGAACCGGGTGGACTCCTCGGCGACCCGGAAGTCAGCGGCGCAGGCCAGCCCGAGACCGCCGCCGACGGCCGTGCCCTGCACCGCCGCGACGATCGGCGTCCGCACGTCGAACAGCTCCACGGCCTTGCGGTAGAGACGCGCCGCCGCGTCCACATGGTCCTGCGCGAACTCGCCGTTTCCGAAGTCGGCGCCGGCACAGAAGTGGCGGCCCTGGGACGCCAGCAGGATCACCCGGCAGGCGGGGTCGTCGTCCAGCGCGCGGGCGGCGTCCACGATCGCGCCGATCAGCGTCTCGTCGAAGTGGTTGGCCGGCGGCCGCCGCATCTCCAGCAGCGCGACGTGGTCCTCGACGGTGACGGAAAGATCGGTGCTCACCGGGGGAGCGTAACGGGCTCGGCCCGGCGCAGATTTCGGACCGCCGGGATCAGCAGCAACGCGGTGCAGCCGAGCAGGCCCACCACCACCGACGTGCCGAGCACCCGTTCCGCCCCGGCCACGCCCGCCACCGGGCCGGCGAGAGCCTGGCCGATCGGCAGGCTGCCGGTCGAGCCGAGCACCTCGTAGGAGGTCATCCGGTTCAGCATCTCCGGCGGCACCCGCGTCTGCACGCTGGTCTGCCACATGATCGACCAGAACGCCCAGACCAGGCCGTTCACCCAGGCGGCGGCCATCAGCAGCGGCAGTTCGGCGTGGGTGGCGATCGCCAGCGGCAGCAGCACGAAGCCGAACATCGCGACGGCGCCGGCGGCCAGGGGACGCTGCGGCTTGAGCCGCAGGGCCAGAACACCCCCGCAGACGGTTCCGGCGCCGACGGCCGACTGCATCCATCCGTACGCCGACGCGCCCATCTCGTTCCCGACGAGCACCGCGCCGAGCGGGATCAGCGGGCCGAACAGGAAGATGCCGTACGCCACCCAGACCAGGATCACGCTCCAGATCCACTGGCGGGCCCGGAACTCGTGCCAGCCCTCACGCAGGTCGCTCAGCGTCGTTCGTCCGGTAGCCGTGTTTTGCCCGGTAGCCGCTTTTTGTCCGGCCGCTTTTTGTCCAGCCGCTTTTTGTCCGGCCGCTTTGTTCAGGCGCAGCCCGGCCAGGCACAGGGCGCTGATGGCGAAGGTGGCGGCGTCCAGGGCGTACACCGGCCCGGCGCCGAAGAACGCGAAGACCAGGCCGGCGGTGACCGGGCCGAGCAGCTCGGCCATCGCGTTCGCCATCCGGATGACCGCGTTGGCGCGGTGCGGGTCGTCGCTGACCAGCGGCACGATCCCGTTGACGCCGGGCTGGAACATGGCGGCCGCGGCGCCGCTGACCGCCGAGCAGGCGACCAGCAGCACCATCGACGGCGTGCCCGTGAAGAACGCGATCGCGACGACCGCCTGCGCGATCAGCCGGACCAGGTCGGCGCCGAGCATCAGCGGACGGGCGCCGATCCGGTCCGAGAACACCCCGCCGAACAGGATGAACCCGAGGAACGGCAGCATCCACGCGGCGAGCACGACCCCGACGCCGGTCGCGCCGTAGATCTGCCCGATCGCCAGCGCCGCCGCCACCGTGAGCATCGTGTCGCCGAAGACGGAGACCGCGCGGGCGATGAAGTAACGGATGAAGTCGGCGGTCCACATCCGCCGATTTTTACTTAGGTTTCTTTCCTGTCGGGCGTCAGGAGCAAGATCGAGAGGAGGAGCACACCGCCCAGCGCCACCATGCTGGCCACCCTGTCGACCGTCGGGAACACCCCCAGGTGCAGCGCGTGCCAGAGGAAGTGCTCGGCGTTGAAGATCAGCCAGGCGCCACCGGCCATCCGCAGCGTGCCGGCCGTGGGCCGCCGGATCACCCAGACACTGAGCACGAGCAGGGCCAGATAGAGACCGCCGACGTCGCGGACCAGGTGCTCGTTGTACGGGCCGAGCGCGGACACCCAGTGGCGCCCGGGCGCGGGAAAATCGGTGTAGAAGGAGACGGGGAACGCCGCGGCCCACACGCCCACGACGGCGGAGGTGAACGCGAGCACCGCGAGGATCGCTCGCTTGAACATCATGGTCACGCCGGAGGGACGAGACAGGCCACCCGATCGTGACAGCGGCGGCGCATCGGCGATGCTGTGGGCATGGAGTACGTGTCCAGAGTGCCGCGACCGCCGCTGGACGGGCTGATCGACGACATCTACTACCTGGAGGGCACGCCGCCGTACGCCCGGCTGATGCTCCCGCCGGCGCCGTCCGCGCTGCTCATCGTCAACCTCGGGGCGCCGTTCCGGATCCGCGCCGGCATCGACATCGAGACGGCCGAGTACGCCGACGGCTGCGTGATCACCACGCCCACCCGCGCGCTGGAGTTCGGCTACCCGGTCCCGACCCGGTCCATCGGCGCGCACGTCAAGCCGTGGGGGCTGGCGCCGTTCCTGCCGATGCCCGCGGCCGAGCTGTGCGACCGGCCGGTGACGATCGAGCAGGTCTGGGGCCGGCCCGCCGTCGCCGAACTGCGAGACCGGCTGGCCATGGCGGACGGGCCGCACGCGATGCTGACGCTGCTGGAGGAGGAGCTGACGCGTCGGCTGTGCGAGACCGCCGGTCTGGGGCTGGTCCGCCATGCGAGCAGCGTCATCGCGGCGACCTGCGGGGCGGTGGCGATCGGCGACCTCAGCGTGGCGGCCGGTGTCAGCAGCACCCATCTGGCCCGGCGTTTCAAGGACCTCGTCGGTGTCACGCCGAAGCGGCTGGCCCGCAGCCAGCGCTTCGCCGTCACCCTGTTGGCGATCGACTTCGCCGGGCCGATCGACTGGGGCGATGTCGCCGGTGGCGCGGGCTACTTCGACCAGGCCCACTTCGGCCACGAGTTCCGGGCGTTCACCGGGCTCACGCCGACCCGGTACGCCGAAGTCCGGCGGCGGTTCCTGCGCGAACATCCCGGCCACGCGCTGGACGGATGGCCGCTGCCGGCCGATTGATTTCTTACAAGAACGACAGCTCACGGCACGCTAGCTTGGGGCCATACCCCAGCAGAGGAGAGCGCCGTGGGCAAGGTGGTCATGTACAGCTCGGTGTCCGTGGACGGCTTCATCGCCGACGACAACGACCAGCCCGGACCGCTGTTCGACTGGTTGACCAGCGGTGACGTCCCGCTGGACGAGAGCGGGGTGCTGAAGGTGTCGCAGACGTCCTACGACTACACCCGGGCGTACTGGGACCAGGTCGGCGTGACGATCACCGGCCGCCGCGTCTTCGACCTGACCGACGGCTGGGACGGGAAACCCCCGAGCGGGATCGACCACGTGGTCGTCGTGACGCACCGGCCGGCGCCCGAGGGCTGGGACCCCGAGTCGCCGTTCCACTTCGTCGACGGCGTCGAGGCAGCCATGGCCAAGGCACGGGAACTCGCTGGTGACCGCCTGGTCGAGGTCGCCGCCGGCGACGTCGGTGGCCAGGCTCTGGCCGCGGGCCTGGTCGACGAGGTGCGCATGGACGTCGCACCCGTCGTGCTCGGGTCCGGCAAGCGCTTCTTCGGGTCGGTCGACGCGCAGCACCTGCTGGAAGACCCGGACGTGGTGATTCCGGGCAACCGGGTGATTCACCTGCGCTATCAGGTACGCCGCTCGTAAATGCGTTGCCGGTTCGCCGGGTGGTGCCTACCGTAGTTATCACACCGAACACGACGGAACGGAAAGGGGAAGGCCGATGCTGGTGCAAGCGCTCGTCCTGCTTTCCGGTCACGACGAATTCGGCCGGCACCGTCAGCGGTGGCATCGCCCTTGCTAACAGCGTTAGCAGGCTTGAGCCGCCGCCCCGATCCGGGACCGGCGGCTTTTTCTTTCCCTCGACAATTCCACAGCGGATGGCAAGTGAGACACGCGGTTGTAGCTCAGTTCGGGTAGAGCGCCACCTCGCCATGGTGGAGGTCGCCGGTTCGAGGCCGGCCTGCCGCTCCAGATTCTCACCCACCGTGGCCGCCCGCCGGCGGCCACGAGCAGCGCAGGGTTACCGGCCCTGGCCGAGGCGCGCGTCCCAGTCGCGCTGTCCCTGCGCTGACGCCGGCCGGCGAGAGTCATCACCTCGCCGGCCGGCCCGAGCCCGGGTAGCCCAACGGCAGAGGCACGCCGCCCAGAACGGCGCCAGTGCGCGTTCAAATCGCGCTCCGGGTACTTTTCCTGCCCTGTTAGCTCAGTGGGAGAGCAAGCGCCTGTCGAGCGCGAGGTCGCCGGTTCGATCCCGGTACGGGGCGCGCATGTATTTCCACGGCGCGGTGGACGAATGGGAGAGTCGCCCGGCTTTCACCCGGGACATGTTGCGGGTTCGAGTCCCGTCCGCGCCACGTGTTGATTTTCGCCCGTGTAGCTCAGAGGAAGAGCGCCCCTCCTACAAAGGGGATGTCCCAGGTTCGAATCCTGGTGTGGGCACTGTGAAGCTCGCCAGAGGCCTGACCTCGGGGGTTGCGCGGCGGTATGAGCCAGGAGTTATGTACCGGGGTTCATAGGCGGCGTTCTATGTTACGCGCAATCGAAACCGCGGCTCCGCGTACCCCCGAAGGAGTTTCCGGATGAACCGAGTCCTAGCCGGCGCGGCGGCAGCGATCCTGCTGCCGTCCGGTCTCGCCGCTCTTTTTATCGCCGGTCCGGCCGGCGCACAACCCTCCGGCCCGACCCCGGTCTCGCCCGCCGGCGACGCCGCCTCCGCCGAGATGCTCGCCGCCATGCACCGTGACCTGGGCCTGAACGCCGACGCGGCGCGGGCCCGGATCGCCTCCGACGACGCCGCCGGGCGCACCGACCTGGCGCTGCGCAAGCAGCTCGGCTCCGCCTACGCCGGCGCGTGGCTCGCGGCCGACGCCAAATCGCTCATCGTGGCCGTCACCGACGGGGGGAAGGCCGCCGAGGTGACCGCAGCCGGTGCCACGCCCACGGTGGTCGGCCGCAGCGCGCAGAAACTCGACGCGATCAAGGAGTCCCTGGACGCCGCCGCCGCGAAGGCGCCGGCCGCCTCGGTGCCCGGCTGGTACGTCGACGTCAAGACCAACACGGTGGTCGTGCAGGCGCGCGGCGGCACCGCGGCGGCGAAGGCCTTCATCAAGGCGAGCGGCGCCGACGCGTCGGCGGTCCGGCTGGTCACCACCAGCGAGCAGCCGCGACTGCTCTACGACGTACGCGGCGGCGACGCCTACTACATCGGCGGCGGGCGCTGCTCGGTCGGCTTCTCGGTGAACGGTGGCTTCGTCACCGCCGGGCACTGTGGATCCAGCGGCAACAGCACCACCGGGTTCAACCAGGTCGCCCAGGGCACGTTCCAGGGTTCCTCGTTCCCCGGCAACGACTACGCGTGGGTCGCGGTCAACTCCAACTGGACCCCGCAGCCGTGGGTCAACAACTACTCCGGCGGCAACGTGACCGTCGCCGGCTCCACGGTCGCCGCGATCGGCGCCGCCATCTGCCGCTCCGGCTCCACCACCGGCTGGCGCTGCGGCACGGTTCAGGCCTACAACCAGACGGTCAACTACTCGCAGGGTTCCGTCTCCGGGCTGACCCGTACGAACGCCTGCGCCGAACCGGGCGACTCCGGCGGCTCCTGGCTCAGCGGCCAGCAGGCCCAGGGCGTCACCTCCGGCGGTTCGGGCAACTGCACCTCCGGCGGCACCACGTACTTCCAGCCGGTCAACGAGATCCTCAGCGCGTACGGCCGTACGCTCGTGACCAGCGGCGGCGGCGGGCCGACCACGCCGCCCACCACGCCGCCGACCGGCTGCTCCGGCCACGAGTTCTCGGTGACGGGTTCGCTCTCCAGCGGTGGCAGCGCCTACCAGCCGAACAACAGCTACTACCAGTCGACGGTCTCCGGCACCCACCGCGCCTGCCTGGACGGCCCGACCGGCACCGACTTCGACCTCTACCTGCAGAAGTGGAGCGGCAGCGCCTGGACCTCGGTCGCCTCCGGCACCACGCCCGCAGCCGATGAGACAGTCAGCTACTCCGGCACCGCCGGGTACTACCGCTGGCGGGTACACGCCTACAGCGGCTCCGGTACCTACGGCCTGGGTTACAGCAACCCCTGACAAAAGCCCCTATTTCCCGATAAATCCTTCAGGCGGCCCGCTCAGAGCCTTGAGCGGGCCGCCGCCCTGTGCGCCGCCCCAGGGCCGCGCGGGTTCGCCCGGCCGTGCGGGTTCGTGCGGCCGTGCGGCCCCAGCGCCCGTGTGGGTTCGCGCGACCGTGCGGGTTCGCCCAGCGCGCGGCGTCATGGGCGCGTCAGTGGGGGAGGCGGGAGGCTCGGGCCTGGAGGTAGCGCTGTTCGGCGAGGCTGGCGGTGCCTCGGGCGGCCCGCAGGTAGAGGCCGTGGGCGGCGGCCGGATCGCCGGACTTCTCCAGGAGGTGGGCTCGGACCGATAGCAGGCGGTAGTGGCCGGCCATCCGTTCGTCGGCATCCAGGGTGGCGAGCAGGGACAGGCCGGCGGCGGGTCCGTCGAGTTCGGCGAGGGCGATCGCGCGGTTCAGGGTGACCATGGGGTTCGGGGCGATGCGTTCCAGGATCAGGTAGAGGGCGTGTACCTGGCGCCAGTCGGTGTCGGTGGCCTCAGCGGCGTCGGCGTGGGTGGCGGCTATGGCGGCCTGGAGTTGGTAGGGGCCGAGCGCGGGGCCGCCCAGGGAGGTCTTGGCCAGTTCGGTGCCCTCGCCGATCAGACGGCGGTCCCATCGGGTCCGGTCCTGATCAGCCAGGGGGATCAGGTCGCCGGTGGGTGTCGTCCGGGCGGGGCGGCGGGCGTCGGTGAGCAGCATCAGCGCGAGCAGGCCGGTGACCTCGCTGTCGTCGGGCAGCCGGGCGTGGACCATGCGGGTCAGCCGGATCGCCTCGCGGGCGAGGTCGGTGCGGTGCACCTCGGCGCCGGAGGAGGCGGTGTAGCCCTCGTTGAAGATCAGGTAGAGGACGTGCAGGACGGCCTCGAGACGTTCGGTTCCTCTAGGGAGAACGAACGTTCTCCCTACCGCATTGATGCGCTGCTTGGCGCGGCTGATGCGGGCGGCCATCGTGGCCTCGGGTACCAGGAACGCGCGGGCGATCTCGGTGGTGGTGAGGCCGCCGACGGCGCGCAGGGTCAGTGCGATCTGGGAGGCGGGGGTGAGCGTGGGGTGGCAGCACAGGAAGAGCAGGTCGAGTGTGTCGTCGGTGTCCGGCACCTCGGGCGGCTCGGTGGTGTCGATCAGTGCTGACTCGCGCTGACGGCGTGCGTGGTCGCTGCGCATCTGGTCGATAATCCGGCGCGAGGCGACCGTGATCAGCCAGCCGCGTGGGTTGCCGGGCACGCCCTCGGACGGCCACTGCAGGGCGGCGGCGAGGACCGCCTCCTGGACAGCGTCCTCGCAGCCGTCGAACTGGCCGTACCGGCGCACCAGCGCGCCGAGGACCTGCGGAGTGAGCTCACGCAGCAGATCCTCGACGGCGGATGTGGGCACCGGTCAGTCCAGGTCGCCGGCGAAGAACATCACCTGGCGCACCTCGACCCCGAGGCCGTCGATCGCGGCGTCCGGGATCTGTGCGGCCAGCTCGACGGCGCGTTCCCGGCTCTCCACGTCGACCAGGTAGAAGCCGCCCAGATGCTCCTTGGCCTCGACGAACGGCCCGTCGGTCGCGACTGTCTGCCCGTTGCGCACGGTCACGACGGCGGCCTGGGACGGGTCCACCAGCGCGAGAGTGGTGATCAGCTCACCGGACTCCTTCAGCGCCTCCATGAACTTCCCGTGACCGTCGCCGATCGCCTCCTTCTCCTCGTCGGTCAGCGACTCCAGCACGGCCGGGTTGATGTGCAAGTTGATGATGAACTTCATCTCTGGTCCTCCGCAGACTCGCGCGGCCCCGATCGGGCCCTTTCGCCCAGTGGTCGGAGCCGCCGGCGCCGTCTTGACATGCCCGCGGAGAACTTTTCCAGAGAACTTCGGGCCCGGGACCACCGACTGGGCGCGAAAGGCGCGCTGCGGCCTGGCGCGGCCGCCCCGTCGCGGGTCTGGGCTGGGCAGAGCGCGAGTCGCGTACCCCTTCTTTTTCTTTTAAAGTCCGTAGGTCTTGCCGATGATGTCCCGCTGGATCTCGCTGGTGCCGCCGTAGATGGTGGAGACGAGCGTGGCGCGGACGTGGCGTTCCATGTCGTATTCGGTGGCGTAGCCGTAGCCGCCCATCATCTGCATGCCGGCCAGGGCGGTCTCGCGCGCGACCTCGGTGACCTTGAGTTTGACCATGGAGCTCTCGCGGGGGAGGACCTTGCCGGGCTCGCGGTCGACGAGTTGTGCGGTGCGGTGGACGAGCAGGGCGCTGCACTCGATCTCGGTGGCCAGGTCGGCGATGCGGTGGCGCAGCACCTGGAAGCTGCCGATCGGGCGGCCGAACTGGCGGCGGTCGCGGACGTAGCCGAGGGTGTCGTCGAAAGCGCGTCGCGCGGTGCCGAGCATGAGGCCGGCCAGGATCAGCCGTTCGACGTTGAGGCCGGCCATGAGTTGCCACCAGCCGCCGCCGACCGCGCCCACCACGGCGTCGGCCGGGAGTGTGCAGTCGGTGAAGTAGAGGTCGTTGACCTCGCGGCCGCCCATCGTCTCGATGCCGGAGATGCGCAGGCCGGGCGTGCCGGTGGGGACGAGGAACATGGTCAGGCCCTCGTGCTCGCCGGGACTGCCGGCGGTGCGGGCGACCAGCAGGATCGCGTCGGCGAAATGGGCGTTGGAGCACCAGGTCTTCTGCCCGTTGATGACATAGCCGCCGTCGGGGCCGGGCTCGGCGCGGCAGTTGAGCGCGGCGACGTCGGAGCCGGCCTCGGGCTCGGACATCGCGATGGAGTAGGTGCGGCCCGCGGTGAAGCCGCCGAGCACCGTCTTCTTCTGCTGCTCGGAGCCGGAGCGCTGCACCGCGGCGGCGACGATGGCGGAGGTGGCGTAACCGCCGACGGGGAGCATGCCGTAACCGATGCGCTCGAGGAACAGGCACATGTCGACCATGCCGCCGCCCGCTCCGCCGTATTGCTCGGGCACGCTGGCGCCGAGCCAGCCCAGGTCGGCGAGCTTCTGATAGGTGCCCTGATGGTGCGCGTGCCGCCCGGCGCCGGTGAGCGCGTCGCGCCGCTCCCGGGTGCCGGCCTCGCGGCGGCAGAAGTCGTCGATGGCCTCGGCGAAAGCGCGCTGCTCGTCGGTCAAATCAAGGATCATGTCGATCCCTTCCAGCATGAGAGTGCAGGTCATGGCGGGGATTGACAGCGACCGTAGCATATCAAATATCAAATCTGGGAGGCGTGATGAGCCGGCTTCGTTCCCTCTCCCCGGCCACCGACGAGGTGCTGGGGGAATATGAGATCGCGGGTCCCGAGGCCGTCCTGGCGGCCGTCGCGCGTGCGCGCGCGGCCGCGTCGTGGTGGGCGGACCAGCCGCGCAAGGGTCATCTGCTGCGCTGGAAGCGAGAGATCGCCGGGCGCTCGGACGAGCTGGCCGAGCTGATCGCGGCGGAGACCGGGAAACCGCGGGGCGACGCGCTGCTGGAGATCATGCTCGCTGTCGAGCACCTGGACTGGGCGGCGCGTCACGCTGCCAAGATCCTGGGCCGACGGCGGGTGGGCAGCGGCATGCTCGCCGCCGACCAGGGCGCCGCTCTGGAATACCGGCCGCTGGGCGTGGTCGGTGTGATCGGGCCGTGGAACTATCCGGTCTACACGCCGCTCGGCTCCGTCTCCTACGCGCTCGCCGCCGGCAACGCGGTCGTCTTCAAGCCGAGCGAGTTCACGCCGGGCGTCGGTCAGTGGCTCGCGGACGCCTGGTCGGCGGCGGTTCCCTCGCAGCCGGTGCTCCAGGTCGTGCTCGGTGCGGGGGAGACCGGCGCGGCGCTCGCCACCTCCGGCGTGGACAAGGTCGCCTTCACCGGGTCGGCCGCCACCGCGCGCAAGGTCATGGCCGCCTGCGCGCGGACGCTCACCCCGATCGTGGTCGAGGGCGGTGGCAAGGACGCGATGATAGTCGCGGCGGACGCTGATCTGGACGCCGCCGCTCGCGCGGCGGTCTTCGGCGGCTTCGGCAACGCCGGCCAGACCTGCGCGGGGGTCGAGCGCGTTTATTGCGTACGGGGGGTCTACGACGACTTCCTGGCCAGGGTGACCGCCCTGACCAAGGAGGTGACCCGCGACGCCTACGGGCCGATGACCATTCCGACGCAGGCCGAGGTGGTCCGCTCACACATCAAGGACGCGCTCTCCGCCGGCGGCCGGGCGGTGGTCGGCGGCGCCGAGTCGATCCAGGAGCCGTTCGTCTCGCCGGTCGTGCTCGCCGAGGTCCCCGCGGACAGCCGTGCCGTCACCGAGGAGACGTTCGGGCCGGTCCTGGTGGTGAACCCGGTCGGCGACCTGGACGAGGCGGTGCGGCTGGCGAACGCGACCAGCTACGGCCTCGCCGCCTCGATCTTCTCGGCCGATCAGGCTGCGGCGCGCGCGGTGGCCCGGAGGCTGCGCACCGGTGCCGTCTCGATCAACGGGGTGCTCGGCTTCGCGGGCATCCCGGCGCTGCCGTTCGGCGGGGTGGGCGACTCCGGGTTCGGCCGGATCCACGGCGCCGACGGGCTGCGCGAGTTCAGCCGTGCCCAGTCGGTCACGTGGCGCCGGTTCGCCGCGCCGATCGATCTGATGCGGCTCGACCGGAACCCGTCGGCGCTGGAGCGGGCCCGCAAGCTGTTCCGCCTGCGGCATGCCCGCTAGATCCGTCAGTCCCAGATTCCCAGGTCGTCGAGATGCTTCACCAGCAGCTGAGCGCCGTCGGTGAAATGCCGGGTCATCACGTCCCGGGCGGCGGTGGGGTCGTGCGTGCCGAAGGCATCGAGGAGCTTCTCGTGGTCGACGCGGACGTCCTCGCGCCAGCCCGGGTCCGCGGCGTAGAAACGAGCCGGGGTGTACCGGGTGGCCGTGTGCAGGAACCAGCTCAGCTTGCGGGCGCTCGCCACCAGATTGATCTTGCGGTGGAAGAGGTACTCCAGATGCTCGATGTCGGCCATCCGGCGTGCCCGGACGGCCTTCATCAGCAGAAGGTTGTTCATCGTCAGCTCGTCGAGCTGCGCTCCGGTGATCCGCTCGGCGACCCGGGCGGCCAGCTCGCCGGCGATGTTGCCCTGCAGCTGGAAGAGATCGAGGACGTCCTGCTTGGACAGCGGCGCGACCACGTACCCCTTGCGCGGCTCCAACTCGACCATGTCCTCACCGCGCAGGGTGAGCAGCGCTTCCCGCACCGGGGTGATACTGACCCCGAGCTGGGCGGCGACCTCTTCGAGGCGGACCCGGGTGCCGGGGCGCAGCTCGCCGGACATGATCCGGCCGCGCAGCTCTCCGGCGACCTCCTCGGACAGTTGCGGACGATCTCCAGGCACGACTTACGGTATCAAATATCAAATAGGGGGCGAGTGGGATGCGGCTCGGAACCAGTCTGACGTACTCCGGCGATCCGCGGGCGGCGGCGGATCAGGTGGCCGGATGGGAGCGGTACGGGCTGGACGTCGTCTGGGTCGCCGAGGCGTACGGGTTCGACGCCCCGACCGTGATGGGCTACCTGGCCGCGCGCACCGAGCGGGTGGAGATCGGCTCCTCGATCCTCCCGCTGTACTCGCGGACACCCACCCTGCTGGCACAGACCGCTGCGGGCCTCGACGCGGTCTCCGGCGGCCGGGCCATCCTCGGCCTCGGCGCCTCCGGTCCACAGGTGATCGAGGGGTGGCACGGGGTGCCCTACGACCGGCCGCTCGCCCGCACCCGCGAGACGATCGAGATCTGCCGCGCGGTGTGGCGGCGTGAGGTGGTCACCCACGAGGGGATCCACACCCTGCCGCTGCCGGCCGATCAGGGCACCGGCCTCGGCAAACCGCTGAAGATGCTGACCCACCCGGTCCGCGACCGCATCCCGATCCACGTGGCCGCACTCGGCGAGCGCAACGTGCGGATGACCGCGGAGGTGGCCGACGGCTGGCACCCGTTCCTGTTCGTGCCGGAGAAGGCCGCCGACGTGTGGGGCGCGGCGCTGGCCGCCCGGCCCGCGGGGATGGCGCCACTCGACATCGTGGCCGGTGGCGCGCTGGCGATCGGCGAGGACGTGACCGGGCTGCGTGACCTGGCCCGGCCGCTGATCGCCCTCTACGTCGGCGGGATGGGCGCGCGGGGACGCAACTTCTACCACGATCTGGTCTGCCGCTATGGCTACGCCGCCGAGGCTGACAAGATCCAGGAGTTGTACCTGTCCGGGCGCAAGGCGGAGGCGGCCGCCACGGTCCCCGCCGAACTGCTCGAGCGCACCAGCCTCATCGGACCGGAGTCCTATGTGCGGGAGCGGATCGCGGCGTACGCGGAGGCCGGTGTCACGGTGCTCAACGTGACACCCATCGGCGACGACCCCGGCCGGCTGCTCGCCCAGGTCAAGGAGCTGTTATGACCCGACACCTCGACCGCGTCGCCGCGCTCGACCCGGTTCGCGACCACCTGGAGATCTACCAGATCTCGGCCGGGCTGGAGTTCCCGTGGGACTACACGCGGGCGCTGGAGTTCGCGCTCTTCCGGACGTACTGCGTGCCCAGCATCTCGAAGCTGCTCGCGGCCACCGGCGAGTTCCGGGACCGTCCCCAGAAGCGCTACGACGACACCGCGCTGCTGATGGCCGAGGTGGCCGCGCACGGCTACGACTCGCCGCGCGGCAAGGAGGCCCTGCGGGTGATCAACCGGGCGCACGGCCGCTATCCGATCACCAATGAGGACATGCTCTACGTGCTGTCGACGTTCATCTACGACCCGATCGAGTGGATCGACCGGTACGGGTGGCGCCGCCTGCACGCTCATGAGCGGCTCGGCGCGTTCCATTACTACAGCGAGGTGGGCAAGCGGATGGGGATCCGCGAGATCCCCGCGGACTACGAGGCCTTCCGGCAGTTCAAGGAAGCGTACGAGGAGCGCGAGTTCGTCTACTCCGACACCAACCGGGAGATCGGGCGGTACACGGTCGAGCTGTTCGCGGGGTGGTTCCCGGGGTTCCTGCGGCCGGTGGCCCGCCTCGGGGTGCGGTCCATGCTCGACGCGCGGATGCTGACGGCGTTCGGGTTCTCGCCCGCTCCGCGATGGGTCAGCGGGGTGTCCTCGGCCGGGCTGAGGGTCCGGTCGTTCGTTGTGCGGTTGCTGCCGCCGCGCCGGACGTCGGTCCTAGGGGTGTCGAAGCGTAACCGGACATATCCGGGATATCCGGCGGGTTACGAGGTGGCGTCGCTCGGAGCGGTCAACTCGGGAAAGTGAGCACCGCCTTCACCACCCTGCCGGCGGCGGCGTCGTGGGCGGCGTCCTCGATGGCGTCGAAGGGATACTCGGTGATCAGCTTGTCGACGGGCAGACCGAGGTCGATCAGGTGGGGGATGAAGGCGGCGGGTACGGCGTCGCCCTCGATGACGCCGCGGACGGTCAGGCCGCCGGCCATCACGGTCATGATGTCGAGTTCGGCCGTGCCGCCGATGCCGACCAGGGCCAGGGTGCCTTGCCGGTGCAGGCGGTGCAGAGCCCGGGAGATGACGTCCGGGCGGCCGGTCGTGTCGATCGCATAATCGTATTTTTCCGAAATGTCGGGAAAGGCGCCCAGTTCGTCGGCCAGCGCCAGGCGTGCGGTGTTCGGGTCTACGGCGGTGACCACGCACTGGCGGGCGACGGCGGCCATCACGGCGCTCAGGCCCACGCTGCCGGCACCGAAAACGATCAGCGACTGGCCGGGCTCGGGATCGAGCACGTTGAGGACGGTTCCGGCTCCGGTCTGGACACTGCATCCCAGCGGTGCGGCGATGACCGGTGGCAGCGACGCGGGAACCTTCACCGCGTTGCGCTCGGTGGCGATCACGTGGGTGGCGAAGCTCGACTGACCGAAGAAGTTGCCGAACACCGGCTTGCCGTTTGAGGAGAGCGGGCTGCTTCCGTCGGCGCGGGTTCCACTCATGTTGAGCGCGCTGAGTGCGCAGTAGGCCGAGCGCCCGGCCAGGCACGCTCCACACGTGCCGCACGACCAGTAGCTCAAACAGACAGAATCGCCTGCGGCAAGGGTACGGACAGACGGCCCGGTCGCCTCAACAACGCCGGCGCCCTCGTGTCCGAAGACCATCGGCAGCAGCGGATCGCGCCACCGCTTACGCATGATCAGGTCGGTGTGGCAGATCCCGGCCGCGGTGAGGCGCACCAGGATCTCGTCCTCCCGGGGTTCCGCGAGGTCGATATGGCGGATCACGAACGGCCCACCGGTTTCCTCGACGATTGCCGCTCGAATACGCATCAGACGGCGCCGTCCCGGCGAGTCGACTGGTGTGGCGTCGGCTGGTGTTGAGTTGACTGGTGTTGCGTTGACTGGTGTGGCGTCGACTGGTGCTGAGTCGACTTGTCTTGCGTTGACTTGTCTTGCGTTGACTCAAGTCGTGTCAAGTCAACCTGTGTCAACACCTCGTGTGTTGACAGCTCGCGGTTCAGGATGAAGTAGTAGAAGCGGCCCGAGTCTCGGACGCCCTTGCCGTTCATCACGCCGAGCAGAGTCTCCTCGTCCACCCGTTTGAAGTGGTCGAGGACCGGTTTGCCGTCGTAGACCATCGTCGCCGTGACCTCGCCGCGGAACTCCACCATCCACAGGCTCGCGCCGCCGCCGGCCATCTCGCTGTTCACATAGAGCGAGCCGTCCCCGGCCCGGCACACCAGGGGCGCCACCGAGGTCAGCGAGTCGAACCGTTTCCCGTGCCAGCCGATCTTCTCCAGCGTCCCCTCGAAGCGGTGGCCGCTGTCGAACTCGCCGCCCCGCCAGGAACCGAGGATCTCCTCGGGCCGGACCACCGGCAGCGCTGCCCAGAGTTCGTCGAGCTCATCAGGGGAGACCTTGCCTCCCGACCGCCGGATCTCAGCGATGCGCACACGAGCCTCATCGATGTCCACCTGACAAGAATGGCAAAAAGTGTCAGCGGAGGCCAGGGGTCCCGTACGTCACGGCATGTGTCAGGTGCTCCAGTCGGCGCGCCGCCTCGCGCCGGTCGTCCAGTTGCATCGCGATGCCCTTGGCGCCGTAGAAGAGCACGTGTGCGGCATCGTCGAGCGACGTGGCGGCGGCGCCGGCGGCGTGCAGGACGGTCACCAGGGTGTCGATCATGCTGTGTTCGAAGGCGCGCCAGTGGTCGCCGGCGCGGGCGCGGGTCTCGTCGACGAGTTCGGCGGGGAAGCGGGCGCCGTCGCGGGGGAAGTGCATCATCAGCACGACCGACAGCACGGCCGAGAGCCGCGGTGCGACCTCGCCCGGCTTGGATGCCTCACGGGACGCGCGGGCGGCCAGATCCTCGAGGCCCCATTTCACAGCATCTCGAAAAATTTCCTCTTTGTTCCGGTAGTACTGGTACAGCGCTGGCCGCGAAACCTCCGCCGACTCGGCGATCGCCTCCATCGAGGTGCGGCGGTACCCGTACCGGCTGAAACAGCTGATCGCGGCGCGCAGGAACCGATCCCGCCGTACCGCCGTGAGCTCTGGCACGCGACCAACATAGTTGACGCGCGCGATGAACCGGTTCATCAAAGTGATTGACAGGCGTCGATGGGAGGCCTAGCTTCAGGTTCAGGAAAGCGCTTACCTGCAGCAAGAGACCCTCGGGCGATCCCCACGCCCGAGAGTGCGCCGTCCCCCACTCCGTTACGGAGGAATCACCCTATGCGTACGAAGGTTGTCTCCGCGCTGTCCATCAGCGTCCTGGCATTAGGTGGCGCCGTCGCGCTCAACCCGGCGCCGGCATTCGCCGCGGAGTCGAGCCCCGTCGGCTTCGCCAGCATGAACGGCGGCACGCCCGGTGGCTCGTCGAGCACGGTGGTCACCGTCACCTCCGCATCCGCCCTGAAGTCCGCGCTCAGCTCCGGCACCTCGCAGACCGTCCGCGTGTCCGGGCTGATCTCGATCTCCGGCATGTACAGCGTCGCGTCGAACAAGACGGTCATCGGCGTCGGCTCGGGCTCCGGCATCACCGGCGGTGGGCTCAACCTCTCCGGCGTCCGGAACGTCATCCTCCGCAACCTGGTGTTCCGCAACGCGAGCGACGACTCGATCAACGTCCAGGAGGGCACGACCAACGTCTGGATCGACCACAACGACCTGGCCAACGGGTACGACGGTCTGATCGACATCAAGCGCGGCTCGGACTACATCACCGTCTCGTGGAACAAGCTGCACGACCACGACAAGTCGATGCTGCTCGGACACGACGACGGGAACGCCTCCCAGGACAACGGGAAGCTGCGGGTCACGTACAAGCACAACTGGTTCGACGGCACCAACCAGCGGCACCCGCGCGTCCGGTTCGCCAACCCGGTCCACGTGCTGAACAACTACTACAGCAACATCGGCTCCTACGGCGTGGCCTCGACCATGAACGCGGGCGTCTACGTCGAGCGCAACTACTTCGAGAACGTCGCCAACCCGACGGTCACCCAGACCGGCGACTCGGCGGCGGGCAACATCAAGGTCCTGAACAACTACAAGGTCAACTCGGGCACGGAACAGGTCCGCAACGGCGCAAGCGTCGCGGCGATCCCCTACTCCTACACCCCGCAGGCCAACAACACGGTGAAGGCCACGGTCGTGGCCGGCGCCGGAACCGGCAAGATCTAGCGCCCCCCGATAAAGGCAGTGCCCGCCCCAGTCGCCGGGGCGGGCACTGCCACGCTATATCCCGAAAAATCCGGCACCAGGCGCCCGCGCCAGCGCGACGCGGGGCCAGCGCGACGCGGGGCCGCCGTGGTGCGGGGCCAGCGCGACGCGAGGCCGGCGCGACGCGAGGCCGGCGTGGTGCGGTGCCCGCGTGGTGCGGGGCCGGCGTGGCGCGGGAGAAGGACGGTCAGATCAACTGGAGCCGGCGGTCGGCGACGGTCACGGTGATGCGCTGGCCCCACGTCATCTGGAGGGCGTCGGCCTCGACACCGTCGGCGAAGGCGACGAGGCGTTCCGACTCGCTGGTCAGCTCCAGCGACTGTGCGCCGGACAGGACCCCGCCGACCAGGGATGCTCCGGTAGCGGGGGAGGGCCAGGCCTCGCGGACGAACCAGCACACCGCGGGGTCGGCCGGGGCCGGCATCGGGGGCGGGGTGGCGCGGTCGCGGGCGATCGACGCGCACCAGCCGGTGGCGCCCGTTCCGGTACCGACGATCAGGCCGGACGACGACTGCCGCTCCACGGACGACGACACGGACAGGACGTAGCGTGCCGACTGGTGGCCGGCGTCGCCGATGAAGATCTCGTTCAGCCCGTACAGTTGCTGGCCGTCGTCGAGCCTGGCCACCACCATGGTCCGAGCCTCGCCGCTCAGGTCTCCCCGCAGCAGCCCAGCGACGGCCGCGGGCTGGTGGCGGACCAGGACACCGGCGTTCCGGCCCGGTTCCGGGTCGACGCCGATCACCCGCTGACCGTCCAGATATTTCGCGACATTGGCGACGAGGCCGTCCTGGCCGACCACCACGACCACGTCCTCCGGTCCGAACAGGAACCGCGGCAGATCCTCGCGCGACACATGACCCCGCCGCCAGTCCGCCGGGATCGCCGCACCGACCGCGGTCAGGGCCGATGTCAGCGCCGCGTCCCGGGCGGTCACCTCGTCGAGGTCCCGTCCGCGTGACTTCAGGAAGAACGCCGCCGCCCCGCGGGTGCCGTGGCGGGCGAGCAGCGAGGACAGCTCACTGGGCCGCGACACCACGACGGCCCGTGGGGCGAGGCCGCTCATCCCAGCCGCCCGACCAGCTTGCTGAGCAGGTCCGGCGTCACGGTCAGCTCGCCGATCGCCGGGACGTGCGCGGCGAGCTCCTTCAGCGCGAGCGCTTGCAGGACGGCGGGCGGCAGGTCACGGTACGCCGCGAGCCGCGCGCTCTCCGCCTCCGCCTCGGCGAGACCGACGACGCGGGTGCCGGTTGCGCGGGCGTCGTCGCGTACCCTCGCTGCTTCTGCCTCCGCAGCCGCATGCCGCCGCAGTTGCTCGGCCGCCGCGATGCCCGCGATCTCCTCCCGCTCCGCCGCGAGTTGCGCCTCGCGCCGCGCGTTGGCACCGTGCTGCTCGACCAGCTCCTGCTCGCGCCGGGCCAGCTCGATCTTGCTCTGGAGCTCGTTCTCGGCGATCGCGCGCTCCTGCTCGACCGCGTTCGCCCTCCGCGCGTAGGTCGCCCGATCCGCGTCCTGCTGCACCTGCTCGCGGGTCGGCGTCTGCAGCGCCCGCTCCAGATCCGGTTCCGGGCGGATCGCCACGACCCGCGCACTGACCACGGCCACGCCGGTCTCGGTCAGGCGCGGGTCGGCGGCCAGGGCGTCCGCCACCGATTGCCGGATCGGTGCGATGCCCGTGGTCAAGGCCTCGGCGAGGGGGAGGCGGGCCAACAGGTCGAGCGCCGGCTGCTGGGCCAACTCGGCCAGCAGTCCCGCCACCTGGTCGAGCGGCTGACCGCGCCACGCGCCCGTGAACGGGTCGATCGAGAAGTCGAGCCGAGCCGATGCCGCCGCCGGGTCGCTCACCCGGTAGGTCACGGTCGCCTGCACGGTCACGTCCGCGAAGTCCTCGGTGCGGGCGTGGAACAGCAGCGGCAGCTCGCGGTCGTCGACCGGCACCTCGGACAGTGCCGCGGTGAGCGGCCGATACCAGAACGAGAGCCCGGTGCCGGCCCGCTTCTCCCGCCCGCGAACGGTGTGACTGACCCAGCTGGTCGGCGCCGCCCGAAGGTGGCGAAGGTGCAGCCGCCGTGTCACGTCAGCCATGATGATCCCTCCCCTTTTCGTCAGATCGACGATAAAGCCGGGAAGCTATTATCGTCAACATGACGGCAATCACCGTGGATCTTGTGTTGCTGACCATCCGGGAGGGCGCGCTCAAGGTCCTGCTGATCCGTCGCGGCATCCCGCCCCACGAGGGACAGTGGGCACTTCCGGGCGGCTTCGTGCTGCCCGACGAGGACCTCGGCGACGCCGCGCGACGTGAGCTCCGCGAGGAGACCGGTCTCGATCCGCAGGCCGGCCATCTCGAGCAGCTGGCCACCTACGGCGCTCCGGGCCGCGATCCGCGCGATCGCGTGGTCACCGTCGCCTACCTCGCTCTCCTGCCCGATCTCCCCGCGCCCACCGCCGGAAGCGACGCCGCCGGGGCCGAATGGCGTCCCTGCGACCAGTCGGGGTTGGCCTTCGACCACGACCGCATCCTCGCCGACGGGTTGGAGCGGGCGCGGGCGAAGTTGGAGTACACCCCGCTGGCCACGGCCTTCTGCCCACCCGAGTTCACCGTCGCCGACCTGCGCGCCGTCTACGAAACGGTCTGGCAGACCCGCCTGGACCCCCGCAATTTCCACCGCAAGGTCACCTCAGCCGAAGGCTTCGTCGAACCCACCGGCCACACCACCATCCGCGACCGCGGCCGCCCGGCCCAACTCTTCCGCCGCGGTCCGGCTATGCAACTTCAACCACCCTTAATGCGACAAAGGTACGCGTAACCCGCGCTCTGCCGCTCCTAGACTCGCGGCGCTACTGCGGCGCGGGGCCGCAGCGCGCCTGACGCACACGGCGCGGGGTTGCGCGATCGAGGCGGTCGCTTGTTTGCCGGCCTCCCGCCACCCACAGCTGTTCCTGCTCGTGCCCCAGATCGGGCTCGGCGTCCTGGCACTCGCCGTCGCGCGGGACACGGCCGTCGTCGTCGCTCCCGCCGCCGCGGCAGCCGCGCTGGCATCACTCGTAGCGGCCGAGCGCCACATCGGCCGCGAGGCCCTCACCATCGCGGCCCTGATCCTGACCATCCTGGGCATCTTCTTCACCACGCGCGACGACCGGCGCGGCTGGTGGCCCGCGGTCCTGTTCGTCTGGCCGGTGCTGCTGCTCTCCATGGGCCTGCGCTTCACCCCGCGCTACTCGTTCGAGAGCCGCAAGGTCGTCCTGGCCTGGACCGTCCTGACACTGCTCACCGCCGCCGCAGCACTCCTGGCCGCTGTGCACCGCCGCCGCAGCACTCCTGGCCGCTGTGCACCGCCGCCGCAGCACTCCTGGCCGCTGTGCACCGGCAGTCCCGGCGCGCCCAGCACGTTCACCGGCTCGCCTCCGACGCCCCCACCGGTGCCGCCTGAGCCTCTCGCCGGCCCGGCCGCCGCCTGGGCCGCTCGGCGGCCAGGCCGCCGGTTGGGCTGAGCGGATCTGCCTACACGGTCAGATACTCGGCCAGGACCCGGGCGTGGTTGTTCGTCGTGTCGCGGACGCTGAAGAGCAGGGTGACCGTGTGGTGGTCGTCGGCCAGGTGGCGCAGGCGGCTCACCGTGTCCGGGTTGGCGTCCAGCTCGGCGCGGTAGCGGCGGGTGAACTCGGCGAACCTGTCCGGGTGGGCGTGGTACCAGGTGCGCAGCTCGGTGCTCGGCGCGGCGTCCTTGGCCCACAGGTCGAGGGCGGCGCGGCCCTTGGAGACGCCGCGCGGCCAGAGCCGGTCGACGAGCACCCGGAAGCCGTCGGCCGGTTCGGCACCCTCGTGTACCCGTTTGACCTGGATCGTCACTCCCGCATGCTACTGCGGGCGTGAATTCGTGTCATGTTTTCCGTGACATCGGTGGCGCGCATTCTCTGGCATCATTTTGGGAACCGCTGGAACGGAGGATTCTTGACCATCCGCGTGCTGCCGATTCTCGCCGAGAACATTCCCGGCGTGGCGCGTTTCCTGCATCAGCATCTCAACTCCCGGCTCCCGGCGCAGGTCTGGGCGGATTCGCTGGCCGTCCCGTGGCCGGTGCGAGCACCGAATCACGGTTTCATGCTGGTCGTGGACGCTCTGATCGTCGGCGTCTACCTGGCGTTCTACTGCGACCGGGTGATCGCCGGAAAAACCGAGCAATTCTGCAATCTGGGAGGTTGGTGTGTGCTTCCTGAATATCGGCTGCAAAGTGTACGGCTCCTGAAAGCGCTACTCGCCCAAGACGGTTATCACTTCACCGATCTGTCGCCCAGCGGAAACGTCATACCGATCAATAGACGGTTCGATTTCCAGTTCCTCGACTCCGACCTGGTGGCCGTACCCAACCTCCCCTGGCCGTCACCACGCGGCCGGATCACGTCCGACCCGCGCCGCCTCGACCGCCTGCTGACCGGATCCGATCACGACATCTACCGCGACCACCGCCAGACCCTCGCCGCCCACCACGTGCTGATCGAGTCCCGCGGCGAGTCCTGCTACGTGATCTTCCGCCGCGACCGGCCGAAGAACCTGCCACTGTTCGCCTCACTCGTGCACGTCAGCAACCCCGAGGTGTTCCGCCGCCGGTTCCGGCCGTTCACCAGCCACCTGCTGACCCGGCACGGCATACCCGCCACCCTGGTCGAACCACGCGTAGCCGGCTTCCACCCCCGAGCCGCCCTCCCCGTGCACACCGCCCGCCGCCGAATGTTCCGCAGCGACACCCTGCAGCCCCACCAGATCGACTACCTGTACAGCGAACTCGTCTGCGTCCCGTTCTGACAGCCCCCGGCGGCGCCTCCCACGGGGCGCTGATCGCCAGCCGGGCGGTGCACCGGTTGCGTGTGGAGTTCGGGTGCGTAGGTGGGCCGAACTCGACACGCGGGATGGCGGTGCACGGTTGCGTGTGGAGTTCGGGTGCGTGGGTGGGCCGAACTCCACACGCGGGGGGTGCGCGGTTGTGTGTGGAGTTTGGGTGTGTGGGTGGGCCGTACTCAACACGCGGGGTGGGGGTGGGTGTCGGGGTCCACGTGGATGGTGGCGCGGGTCAGGCGGGGCACGTGGGTCAGGCGGTGTTCGGCGTCGGCGGCGATCTCGTGGGCGGCTACCAGGGAGAGGGTGGCGTCGACGACGATGCCGGCCTCGGCGTGCAGGCGGTGGCCGATCCAGCGGAGACGCAGGCCGGAGATGTCGTGGACGCCGGCGACGGCGAGCAGCTCGCGTTCGGCCTGGTCGACGAGTTCGGGGTCGACCCGGTCCATCAGGCGGTGGTAGACCTCGCGTGCGGCGTCCTTGAGCACGAACAGGATCGCCACGGTGATGGCCAGGCCGACAACCGGGTCGGCCCAGGTCCAGCCGGCCAGGGCGCCGCCGGCGGCGAGGACGACGGCCAGGGAGGTGAACCCGTCGGTGCGAGCGTGCAGACCGTCGGCGACCAGTGCGGCAGAGCCGATCCGCCGGCCCACGTGGATCCGGTATCGAGCCACGAGCTCGTTGCCCGCGAAGCCGACCAGTCCGGCGGCGAACACCCATGGCAGGTGCGTCATGGGGCGCGGGTCGAGGAGACGGTCGACGGCCAGCCACGCGGTGGTCACGGCCGAGCCGGCGATCACCGCCACTACGACGACGCCGGCCAGGTCCTCGGCACGGCCGTACCCATAGGTGTAGGCGCGGGTCGCGGCCCGGCGGCCCAGGAGAAAGGCGATGCCCAGGGGTACGGCGGTGAGCGCGTCCGTCACGTTGTGAACCGTGTCGCCGAGCAGCGCGACCGAACCTGAGTACGCCACGATCAGCGCCTGCACCGCGGCCGTCGCGCCCAGTCCCACCAGGGAGATCCACAGTGCGCGCAGGCCGTCGTTCTCCAGGGCTGCGTGGTGATGGTGGTGCCCGTGGCTGTGCATGCCGTCACCATAGGTGAGAACATGCCTCCGCCTCGACGTTGCAGATGCCGCTGACCTGCAGCAACACATCTCCGGCGGTTGCCGCCCCCCGGAGTTCGGCGAGATCTTGGAGAGTTGCGGCTCGAATACGGGCACAACTCTCCAAGATCTTGACGAGTGGGGTGGGGCGACGAGTGGGGTGGGGCGACGAGTGGGGAAGCGGTGGGGGAGGGAGAAGCCTAGAGTGTCCCGCTGTGGAGCGGGGGTGGGCTGGTCGTGGGCCGTGGTTGATCACGGCCACGTCGGGCGACGTCGACTGGCGGGTTGCGGCCGACGTGATCGCGGCGGCGGCTGAGGTGCCGGTTGCTGTGGTCGTGGTGGGTGGTGACGGGCCAGAGCGGGAGCACTTCGCGGCGCTGCTCGAGATCGGTGAGCTGAGCCTGGAGCAGGCTCGGCAGCTCGTGGTCGCGATGGTGCGCGTCTATCCCGTGGTGCTGGTCGGCGGTTCGGCGGGGCTGCTGATGCCGGTCGGGCGTGACGGGTGGAACCTGGCTGATCTCGGTGCTGCCGTGAGGGCGCCGGCGGTGGTCGTGACCGGGCCGGGCCCGGACGCGGTGAACCACACGACCCTCGCCCTGGGTGCGCTGGCCGGGCAGGGGATCTCCGCGTCCGTGGTGACGATCGGCGAGGTGGACGAGACGGCACTGCCGGTGACGCCCGCCGGGCGTATCCCGGCCGACCACGAGGATCTGGCGGAGGCGGCGGAGTGGCTGCACCCGTGGCTCCGCGCAGGTGCCGAGCCGCCACCGCCCGCCGACGGCTCGCGCGGGACGGTCAACGGCAGGAAGGTCGTGCTCGCACTGCTGGCCGTGTTCGCCGTGATGGTCGTGGTGGTGTGCGGGCTGGCGATGCTGGGCGGCCCCGAAATCACGCAACAGCGCATTACAGCCCCCACAACGCATAAATCCGGATATGTCGCTCGGATGCCGACCGGGCCGGCCCCAACCGTGTCAGTGCGGCGGCGAGCGAGCACGGACGAATGCCCGGAGAACCAGCGTGGCACCACGATCACCCGGCCCGACAGGGCGACCACGACCAGGGTGAACGCCGCCTGGAAGCGTATCGAGAAGTGGCTGGCCGAACGCGCGCCGACGAGTTCCCGCGCGCTCGTGGGACCGGCCTCGCAGCCCCGGATCGACAACCTGCAGAGGCAGATGTCGATCTCTTTCCCGCCGGACCTGGTCGCCTCGTTGCGCCGGCACGACGGAGCGAGGTCGAACGGCGCGTTCGACCTGCCGCCGTTCTTCACGCCGCTCTCCGTCGACGACATCCTCGCCGAGTGGCGGGTCACCTGCGGGGTCCAGGCGAACGCGGGGGACTGGGGCAGGGACAGCCCCTGGTGGCACCGGTCGTTCGTCCCGTTCGCCGTCGACGGTGGTGGCGGCAGCATCTTCACCGATCAGCGGCCGGGCGGGCACGGGCGGGTCGGCGAGTTCTACCCGGAGGACGGGACGAGCTTCGAGCGGTGGCCGCGGTCGGTGGCGGAGTTGCTGGAGAAGACCGCCGCGTCACTGGAGTCGGGCCGGCCCTACGAGGGGCGCTACCGGCCGACCGTGGACGACGAGGGCCGCCTCGACTGGGAGATCCTCCGAACCGAGTGACCCGTCTCCGTGTCCCGGCGCCCGCCGGGCGGCCTGGCGCCGCAGTCCCGTCGCGAGTCTAGAAGCGGCAGAGCACGTAGCGCGTACCCATGGAATTTGATTGATAGGGTGAGGGAAGCGCGTTGGGTACGCGTCGCGATCCGCCGGAAGGCTCGAAGCCACCCCGTCACTGACCGTGAGGTGGTTCCGCGTGAAGACGTTGCCCGACAATCCCGACATCAATCACCTTCGCCGCCAGGCGAAAGATCTGCTCGCCGGCCTGCGCGAGACGCACCCGGACGCCACGCTCGCCGAGGCGCAGACGTGCCTGGCCGAGCAGTACGGCTTTGGCGGCTGGGCCGATCTGAAGGCCGAGGTCGACCGCCAGCAGGGGAATGCCGCCGTCGCCGCGCCCGCGCTCGCCCGGCAGATCGCCGACCGCTTCGGCCTCGGCCGGGTCGACGGTGAGATGCGCTCGATGGCGCGCCCGGACGAGATGGGACGCCGCTGGCTGCTGATCACCGACCGTGGGCGATGGACGGCCCGGACCGTCGACGACGTGTACCCGGTCACCGACGGTGAGGAGAACGCCCGTTTCCAGGAGGCCGCCGCCCGCGCCGGGGTGACGCTGCCCGCGCCGGTGCGCAGCCGGGCCGGCCGGGTGACCGAGCTGATCGAGGGGAGCAGCTGGCGGGTGTACGAGTGGGTGCGCAGCGGACCGCCGCTGGTCGCACCGGTCGACGCGGCCGTCACCCGGGAGGCCGGCCGGATCCTGGCCGTCCTGCACAGCCTGAGCTACCCGAGCGAGAGACTGTGCCCGTGGAGCTCGACGGTGCTCTCCGGTCGCACCTGGCCGGAGGCCGCCGAGCTCGCCGCCGAGAAGGGCGCGCCGTGGGCGCCGGAGCTGGCCGCTGCGGTGCCCACGCTGCTGGAGTTGCGGGAGGTCGCGGAGGCACCGGCGGCCGAGCCGGTGATGTGCCACAACAACTTCAACCCGGGCAACGTACGCGTCGCCGGCGGCCGCCTCGTGGTGAGCGGCTGGGAGCACGCCGCCGGCCTGCCGCCCGCGTGGGAGTTGTGCGCCGCGCTGGTCAGCTGGGCCGGGGGGAATCCGCGCGCGCTGGCTGAGGGTTACGGTCCGCTGCCGCCGCTGAGCATCGAGAGTTTCCGGGGTACGGCGACCGCGCTCCAGAACTACGTGGCCGGCCAGATCGAGACCGGCGACGACCGGAGCATTCGGCACCTGCTGACCCATCTGCCGTCACGGCGGACCTACGAGGATCTGCTGGCCGCGATCGGTCAGTAATCGAGAAGCACGGGCTGCCCGGCCGCGCATAACGTGCCGGGCAGCCCGAACTTCTCCAGGAGGAATCCGATGATCCGCAAGTTCCACCGCTGGACCGCCGTCTTCTTCACGATCACCGTGCTGGCCACGATCGTCGCGCTGGCGCAGGAGGACCCGGTCGTGTGGGTGTCCTACGTCCCGCTGCTGCCGCTGGCCCTGCTCTTCCTCACCGGGGCGTACCTGTTCACCCTGCCCTACCTGGTGAAGCGCCGGCGAAGGGCCTGACGAACATCGCCGCGCACTCGTCGGCGGGCAGCGGCCGGGCCATGAAGAAGCCCTGACCGTACCGGTAGCCCATCTGCCGCAGCCGGTCCATCTGCTCCTGGCTCTCGATGCCTTCGGCGACCGCCTTGAGCTGCAGGTGCTCGGTGAGCTGGGCGACCGCCGCGGCGACGGCGAGCCGGCCCCGGTCGGCGCCGTCGGCGATGCCGTCGACGAACGACTTGTCCAGCTTGAGGACGTCGACCGGGAACGCGCGCAGCAGGCTCAGTGACGACTGCCCGGTGCCGAAGTCGTCGAGCGCGAGCCGGATGCCCATGTCGTGCAGGGCCTGCAGCGTGTCGCGGACCTGCCAGCCGTCGACCACCGACGACTCGGTGACCTCGAGGATCACATCGGCCGGCGTCAGCCCGTGCTCGCTGAGGGTGGCCGCGACGAAGTCAACGAAATCGGCCTCGCGCAGCTGGCGGACGGCGACGTTGACGTTGATCGCCTCGATCGCGTCGTCGCCGTGCGCGGCGCGCCACCGGGCGAGCTGGGAGCACGCCTCCCGCAGCACCCACGCGCCGAGCGGCACGATCAGGCCGGAGCGCTCGGCGACCGGGATGAAGTCGCCCGGCGAGACGAAGCCGCGTTCCGGGTGCTGCCAGCGCACCAGAGCCTCGGCGCCACTCATCGTGCCGGTGACCAGGTCGAATACCGGCTGGTAGAGCAGGCGCAGCTGTCCGGCGGCGATGCCGTCGTGCAGTTCGCCGGCCAGCCGCGCGTGGGTGGTCATGTCCTGGCGCATCTGCGGCTCGAACCGGACCCAGGACGCCTTGCCGGCCTCCTTCGCCGCGTACATCGCGATGTCCGCGTTGCGCAGCACCTCGTCGGCGGTCTCGTCGTCGTCGGCGACCGCGATGCCGACGCTGGCGTGCAGCAGCAGCTGCTGGCCGGCCGAGGTGACCGGGCTGCCGACGGCGCGCTGGAAGCGGGTGGCGGCCGCCTCGGCCGAGGCCGGGTCGCCGGTGGGGAGCAGCACGGCGAACTCGTCGCCGCCGAGCCGGGCCGCGATCTCGCCGTCCGCGCACGTCTCCAGCAGGCGCTGGGCGATCTGGCGGAGCAGTTGGTCGGCGGCGGAGGGGCCGATCGTGTCGTTGACCATCTTGAAGTCGTCGATGTCGATCAGCAGGGCGCCGGCGGGCAGTCCCTCGTCGAGGCGGGCGGCGAGGGCGACGCTGAAGCCGGTGCGGTTGCGCAGGCCGGTCAGTGAGTCGCTGAGCGCGAGGTGCTCCAGCTCGGCCTGCTGACGGCGCACGGTGCGCAGCGCCTCGCGGTTCTCGCGCAGGCCGACCAGCTGCCGGGTCACCACGATCGCGGCGATCAGCACGGCGCCGACGATCACCGCGCGGCCGCGCACGTCCAGGTCGCGGGCGGAGACGGTGATCACCAGGGCCGCGGTTCCGGCCACGGCCAGGAAGACGACCGGGTCGGCGACGGACCAGCGGGGCCGGGCTCCGGCGCGTGCGTCACCCTTGCGGGTGAGGACAAGACTTTGACGGTACGCGGCCAAGCTGATCGACAGCCCGCCGAGCGGATAGCCGAGGATCGCCAGCAGCCGGGTGCCCGTCTCGTCCCCACTGAGCAGGATGCCCACCGCGCCCAGGCCGATCAGCGGGGCGCCGGCGAGCAGCGCGAGCGCGGACGGGTCCACGCGTCCGGCCGGGCTCACCGCGGCCTTGCCGAACACGACGAGGGCGAGCAGGCAGACGACGCCGACGATGCCGGAGGTCCACCGGTCGGTGAGCGGAGTGCCGGCCGGCGCCAGATCCACCACGACGTACCCGAAGAACAGGGCACCGGCCACGGCGACCGCGGCGCCGTCGAGCAGCACCCGGCTCCAGTCCGAGCCGGTGCGCCGGCCCAGCGGGGCGTGCCGGAACGTGAGCATCGCCGCGGCCAGGCAGCACACGGTGGGGATGGCCTCGTAGATCGGCATGCCGGGGTCACCGCGCAGCTCGCAGACGAGCGAACTGGCCGAGCTCCAGAGCAGGAAGCCCACGGCGATCGACCACAGCCGCCAGAACTCGCGTACCGGTGTGTCGGAACCGGCCCGCCGGCTGACCCGCCGGCACAGGAAGACGCCGGCGATCAGTGCCAGCGCCCCGGTGCCGAAGCCGGACAGGTGCCCGCCGCGCTCGGTTACGAAGAAGAGGGTCGCGGTACTGACCACGGAGAAGAGCGCGACCAGCACCGCGGTGAGCGCGGCGCGGTCGCGGGCCTGGGGTTTGTCGGCTCCACTCATCGCGACCGCCAGATCGGCGGTTGCGGGCCGGATCTGAGTTCAGACCGCCGCGGCGATCGCGGCGAGGGTGGCTTCCATGTGCGGGCGCATGTCCATGTGGTGCGGCAGGACGCGGCTGATCACCGCGGTCTGGACCCAGGCCGGGACGGGGATCAGGATCTCGTAGGACTCGGTCACCCGGGTGCCTCCGGGCACGGTTTCAAAGGTGTACGCCCACCGCGTCGAGTCCCTGGTCAGGCGCTCCGGCACGGTGCTGAACACGAACCGCTCGCCCGGCTCGGCCACCTCGACCACGCAGGTGCGGGACCAGGCGACCCGGTTCCACCTGTTGCGCCCGCGGAACCGGGCACCCGGCACCGGCCCGGTCGCACCGCCGGTCCAGCGCGCCCCGCGGCACTCCGGGCTCCACTCGCCGTGGCGGGTGACGTCGCTGACCATCCGATACAGCGTCGCGGGATCGGCCGCGATCACCCGGGACACCTCGTGGGTGGTGCGCGCCTCCATCAGTGGCATCGTGTGCTCCCTGCTAGATTTGACTACAGCATCTCTGTATTGGAGACAGTGTGACTGTAGCGAATAGCGGCCGCCAGTACCGGTCGGCATTGCGACAGGACCAGGCCAGGCGTACACGTTCGGCCGTCCTCGACGCCGCGGGCAGGCTCTTCGTCGAGCAGGGCTACGGCGCCACCACGATGAAGGAGATCGCCGCCGGGGCCGGGGTCTCCGTGGAGAGCGTCTATGCCCAGGGCAGCAAGGCGTCCCTGCTGCTGGCCTGCGTGGACCGCTCTCTCGTCGGCGACGACTCCGGGGAGGCGCTGCTCGATCGCGAGCCGCTGCGTGAACTGCTCGCCACCTCGGACCCCGAGCAGTGGCTGCGCGTCATCCGCGACCTCACCGCGACACGGGCGCCGGGCAGCACCGAGATCTTCGAGGCCTTCCGCGGCGCTGCGGCCGTCGACCCGAAGCTGGCGGCCCAGTGGCAGATCTACGCCGGCCGCCGCTACGCGGACGCGGCCCGCCTGGTCGCCGTCCTGGCCCCGCACCTGCGCCCCGGCCTGACCCTGGAACACGCGACCGACGTGTTCTGGGCCCTGGTGAGCCCGTCGATGATGCTGGCACTCTGCCGCGAGCGCGGCTGGACCAGCACGCAGTACGCCGACTGGCTCGCCGACTCGGTCCGCCGCCTGCTGCTGAACTGAGCGCTGCCGCTCGTCGATGGCGGCGATCACTGAACCGGTTGATCTGGCCGTTCGGTCATCCGGCAGGATGGCCGGCATGGCGACGATTCTGGTTACCGGCTCCAGCGACGGCATCGGGCGGCACACGGCGGAGGTCCTGGCGGCGGACGGGCATCAGGTGACGTTGCACGCGCGCAGCGAGCGCCGTGCCGAGCAGGCACGGAAGGCTGTACCGCAGGCGCGCGGTGTGATCGTCGGCGACCTGGCCTCCCTGACGCGGACCCGTGAGCTGGCCGCTCAGGCGATCAAGGCCGGCCCGTTCGACGTGGTGATCCACAACGCCGGCATCGGTGGCGGACAACCCGCCCCGGAGCTCACCGAGGACGGACTGGAGCGGATCTTCCAGGTCAACACGCTGGCCCCGTACCTGTTGACTGCGCTGATGCCGGCACCGGAACGCCTGATCTATCTGACCTCAGGACTGGAGGCGGACGGCCGGGCACGCCTCGACGACCCGCAGTGGCAGACCCGGCAGTGGGACGGTATGCAGGCCTACAGCGACTCCAAGCTGTACGACGTGATGCTCGCCTTCGCGGTGGCCCGGCTCCAGCCTGCAACCCTGAGCAACGCGGTCGACCCGGGCTGGATCCGCACCCGGCTGGGCGGCCCGGACGCCACCGACGACCTGCCGGAGGGCGCGGACACCCAGGTCTGGCTCGCCACCTCGAACGAGCCGGCGGCCACGGTCACCGGCCACTACTTCAAGCGCCGCTCTGCCCTGCCGGCCAACCCGCAGGCGTACGACGAGGCCCTGCAGGAGCAGCTACTGGCATTGTGCGCGGACCTCACCGGCGTCAAGCTGCCGACCTAGTCACGCCGTCTGTTGCCGCTAGGATCATGCTCGTGTTCATCGAGGTCATCGGCCCCCAGCCATTACCGGACGACGTTGATCGTGATGACGTCGAGGATCTCCTTGTAGCAGCGCTGAGGGGAGACGGCGAGGTTACCGGTGCCGGTTCCGGCGGGTCTGGACGTTGGCATCTCGACGTCGAACTGTCGACCGGGATCGAGGAGTCTCAGATCGTTCTCCAGCGACTGGCGGCCGCTCTCGTGGACCACGATCTCGGCTGGATAGTTCTTCGCCCGGAGCTGGAGCGGGTCGGGACCGCGGCCAGCGAACTCGCTTAGCGGCGAGTCCCGGAACGTCCTCAACTGCCGCTGACCGACATCGGCCGATCCCGTCGGGACCCGGATGCGGCACTCCCTGTGCCGGCCGCCGCCATGGAGGCGCGGGCGCAAGGGCCGCCACGGCGGAGTGAGTCGAAGGCGTTACGGGCGGTCGTGGAGGAACAGGGTGTCGGCGTGGGAGAGGAGCACCGCCAGCTCCCACCGGTTGATGTCGAGGCTGCGGGCCATCGTCTTCACCTGGCCGGCCAGCTCCCACGCCTGGACGCCCGGCGCCGGGCGGCGGCCCAGCGTGAACTGCAGCATCGTGTCCCAGCAGGCCACGAGCTTCGCGTCCCACCGCTCGTGCCACTGCCACAGCACGGCGGCGAGCACGTTGTCCATGCCCAGCGTGCCGTGATAGCTCACCCAGGCCGGCGCCAGCCACGGTGAGGCCGTGGGCAGCAGCAGGAGGGACACGTTCTCGGGGGTGAACCAGGACTCGCGCGTCACGACCCGGCCGGCGCCGCGGACCACGCGTTCGACCAGCAGCGGTTCGTCGAGAACCTGCTGATAGACCTCGTAGTTCAGGTCGTCCCGGCTGATGCCCGGAGGCACCCGCAGAGCCGCGAAGTCCACCCCGGACAGCCCGCGGGCGAGATAGGGGGTCTGCTCGGCGGTGACCGGCCACTCGCCCGGCCGGACCGGGCGCCACCAGGGATCCGTCTGGCGGGCGACCCGGTCGAGAAGGAGCAGGTCGTTCTCGTCGGGCGGGGCGGAGCGCCGGCCCCAGAGCGGTTCGTCGGTCCAGCTGGTGACCAGGACCGGCCACCGTCCGGTGCGCTCGACCAGCCCGGCGGCGGCCTGCCACGCGGTGAAGGAGTCGCCCGGGTCGATGCCGGGGACCACGATCGTCCCCTTCGGCCCGGGCTTCAATCGCTTACGGGCCAGGGGCGTACGGCGGAATGCCGAGCGCAGGTCCCAGAGCACCCGCACAGTGTCGCGCAACGGAGCGCGTCGTAGGGGGCACCACAGAGTCAGCTCATGGCCACCCGGCGGCGCGCGAGGTCGTCGAGGATCTCCGCGGTGGCCGACGAGCCGAAGCGGGTGACACCCAGTGAGGTCATGGCGAGCAGCGCGTCCAGCGTACGAATTCCGCCGGAGGCCTTGATCTGGACCTTTGCCGAGACGGCGGAGCGCATCAGGGCGAGGTCGTCCACAGTGGCGCCGGTCGGCGCGAAGCCGGTCGAGGTCTTCACGAACGCCGCGCCGGCCCGCTCGGCCGCCCAGCAGGCGGCGAGTTTCTGCTCGTCGGTGAGATAGGCCGTCTCGAGGATGACCTTCACCGAGGCCTCCCCGGCCGCCGCGACAATCTCCTTGATCTCGGTCTCCACGGCCGAGACCGCGCCGGAGCGCAGCCAGCCGATGTTGATGACCATGTCGATCTCCCGGGCGCCCTGCGCGACGGCCAGTTCCGTCTCGGCGACCTTGACGGCCGTGGGGCTGTCGCCGTGCGGGAAGCCGATCACCGTGCCGACCAGCACGTTCGATCCGCGCAACTGCTCCACGGCGACGGGCACGTCGCAGGGGCGCACGCAGACCGAGGCCACGTCGTACTTCGCGGCGATCGCGCATCCGTCGCGCACGTCCTGCGCGGTGAACTCGGGGCGGAGGATGGAGTGATCGATCATCTTCGCGATCTGCGCCACGGTGAAGTTCATGCCTCGACGGTACCTGTCTAGACAGCTAGCTGTCTAGACAGGCTGCGACCGCTTAGGGTGTTGCCATGCCCGCGCCTCGCTACTTCCGCATCGAGCAGGCGCTGCGTGCGCGGATCGCGCAGTCCCAGCCGCACGACCCGCTGCCGTCCGAGCCCGAGCTGGCCCGCGAGCACGGCGTCAGCCGGATGACCGCACGGGCCGCGGTGACGCAGCTGGTCAACGACGGCCTGGCCTACCGTGCGCCGGGACGGGGCACGTTCGTGGCGGCGCCGACCGGGCCGCGCCGCGCCGACCACCTGGTCCGGCTCAGCGAGGAGATCCGCAAGCAGGGCCGCCGGCCGAGCTCGCGGGTGGTGCTGGCCGAGCTGCGCCCGGCGACCCCGGACGAGGCGGCCCGGCTGCGGCTGCGCAAGCCCGAGGTGGTGGCGATCCATCGGGTACGCCTGGCCGACGACGAACCGATCGCCTTCGAACGAGCGATGTATCCCGGCACCCTGTCCGCCCTGCTCGACGCCGATCTGACCGGATCGGTGCACGAGGCACTCGCCGCGCTCGGCCGGCACCCGATCCGCGGCAGCGCCACCCTGACCGCGCAGGCGGCCACCGGCGAGGACGCCCGCGAGCTGGGCGTACCGGCCGGTTCGGCGCTGCTGGTCGAGCGCCGGCTCATCCTCGACCAGCAGCAGCGGCCCATCGAGCTGAGTGAATCGCGGTACGCGGGAGACCGTTACCGTCTCGACGTCGCGTTCGGGGTCGAACCGCACTGAGCGGTGCTCTACCATCCTGCGGATGTTTTATCTGCGAGTCTTCTTCCGGACTCTCTTGGGCGGCCCGCTGCCCGAGCAGCCGGAGTTCGACGAGGAGCGCATATTTTGGGACCACGACCTGCGTGACGCGCGGGACCGGGCCCGCCACGGTGACTGGCAGGCTGCCCGCAAGGTGATCGAACAGGCCGGCAACGACTGGGAGCTGCGCGGCGGCCGGATGGGTGTGCTCGGGGACCTGGCCACCACCGAGGACGCCTGGCTCTACGCCTGGCTGCGCGCCGAGCCCAACGACGCCTCCGCCGTGCTGCTTCAGTCCACGATGCTCGGCCAGCGGGCCGGCGAGGCGCGCGGCAGCGCCCCCGCGGCGAGGACGAGCGCCGAGCAGTTCCAGGACTTCCATCAGCTGATGGAGGCCTCCGCGCAGGTGGGACACCGGGCCATGCAGCTGGCCGCGCCGAACGACCCGCTGCCCTGGGTGGAACTGCTGGGCACGATGTTCGCCGACCGGAAAGCCGTGCAGAACTCGTTCGACGCGGTCTTCAACGAGGGCCGGCGGCGTGACCCGTTCAACTTCGACCTGCACCTGACCGCGCTCAGCCTCAAGTGCGAGAAATGGTACGGGTCGCACGAGGAGATGTTCGCGATCGCCCGCGGGGTGGCCGCCGCCGCGCCGTCCGGTGCCAGTGCCGTCGTGCTGCCGCTCTTCGCCCACTTCGAGTTCGCGATGCGCCAGTTCGGCTGGGACACCCGCACCAGGAAGTCCCTGCGCGCCTGCCGGAAGTACTTCCGGCGGCCCGAGGTGCAGCACGAGCTGGACCAGTGGATCGCCAAGTGGCGCGCCGCCCCGCCGAACCGGGCGCGCCTGGCCACCTGCCGCCAGTGGATCGCGCTCTACTACGTGCTGGCCGGCAAACGGCAGGAGGCGAAGGCCGTCTTCGACGAGCTCGGGCAGTACGTCATGCCGACCACCGGCTGGGCCTACTTCTGGGGCGGCGGGGAGTACGGCTACCTGATGGCCTGGTGGTGGGCGAACGGGGTGAAGACCATGTGACGCTCAGTCCTCGTGGGCGGTGTGCCGCGCCGCCTGGCGCAGGTCGATGTCCTCGATGACCTCGCGGGCGATCTCCTCGGTCAGCCGGCGCTGCGCCACCGCCGTCGCCACCGCCAGGCGCTGCGCCTCGAACCCGGCGTCCACGTCCGCGGCCGGTTCCGCGGCGGCCCCGGCGACCACCTCGCGGGCCGTCGCGCGCATCCGGGCGTCCGCGGCGTGTTCCCCGGCGAGGTCGAACCGCAGCCGCCGGGCCAGCCAGCCGATCGTCGTGCCCTGCACGAGCAGCGTCGCGAGCGTCACGATCAGCGCGATGGCCTGGATCGCGTCGCGCCCGGGGAACGGCGCCCCGGAGGTGGTGTGCTCCGGGACGGCGGCCGCGGCGGCCAGCGTGAGGATGCCGCGCATGCCGGTCCAGCCGACCAGCAGCGTCTCCCTACCCGTCGGCGGGGGCAGCGGCTCGCCACCACGCCGGCGCGCCAGCCGCGCCTCCCGCGCCATCCGGTAGCGGGGGTCACGCTCGCTGCGGCGCAGCATCATCCGGTGCCGCAGGCGCCAGCGCCCGAAAAGACCAGCGACCAGAGCCAGGCGGATCACTATCGCCACGAGGGTCAAGACCGCGGCGGCGACAAGGGTACGGGTGAGCCCCGGCTCCTCCTCGGCCGCCAGATCCTCCAGGACGAACCGCAGCTGCAGCCCGATGTACGCGAACACGAACGTCTCGAGCAGGAAGTCCACGACCGGCCAGACCTGGCCCTCCCGCAGCCGGGTCAGGTAACCGCCCGGATACTGGAACTTCGGGTCCAGCGTCAGGTTGATGCTCACCATGAAGGCGGCCGCCACGACCGCGAGGATCCCGGACGCGTGCGCCTCCTCGGCGGCCAGGAACGCGGTGAACGGCAGCAGCAGCACCAGCGCCGTCTCCAGGGTCGGGTTGCCCAGCCGCTTGCGGAGCGCCAGCACCACGATGGCGAACGCCCAGCCGATGCCGAGGCCGATCGATGCCGTACGCAGGAACTCCAGCACCCCGCCACCCCAGGTGGTGTGCTCGCCGTTGGCCGCGGCCACCGCGATGCTGAACAGCGTCAGCGCCGTCGCGTCGTTGACCAGGCTCTCCCCGGTCAGGATCGAGGTGGCCCGCTTCGGCAGGCCGATCTCGTGACCGTGCGAGACCGTCGTGATCGTGTCCGGCGGCGCCAGCACCGCACCGAGCACGAACGCCGTGGTGAACCCGAGCGACGGCAGCAGCCAGGAGGCCACCCATCCGAGCGCGCCGGCGGTCAGCACGACCAGCACCACGCCCAGATAGATGATCGCCCGCAGGTTGGCCCCGAAGTTGCCCGCCGACGAGACCCGGGTGGCCGAGTAGAGCAGCGGCGGGATCACGATCGCCAGGATCAGCTCGCTCTCCAGTTCCAGCCGCGGCATGCCGGGAAGGAACGACGCGGCCGCCGCCAGCACCACGATGATCCAGCCCGGTTCCACCCGGTGCCGCCGCGCGATCGCCGTGACCCCGATGCCGACACCGACGATGAGCAGGAGCTGTACGCCGTTCACCCGATCAGGCTAGTCCGGATGACCTTGCGGTCCGGCGTCTTCTCCAGCACTGTCGGGTACGTCGATCCACATTGTCGTTCCACCTGGGGGCCGTCTTGTCCGAACCGGTGCGTATGCAGCTGCCTGACGGCACGGAGATCTGGGCCCGGGTGAACCGCGACCGTGGTCCCTCCGACGTGGGATTCCGGGACGTCGGGGGCGCCGGCGACGCTGTGGTCGCCCGGCTGGACGATCTGCAGCACACGATTCGGGCCGTCGGGGCCACGGTGCATTCGGCGCTGGCCGGCATGCGGCCCGACGGCGTGAGTGTGGAGTTCGGCATCGAGCTGGCGATCAAGAGCGGCAAGGTGATCAGCGTGCTGACCGAGGCGGCCGCGAAGGCCAGCCTGCGCGTGACGCTGACCTGGAACGACGGCGACTCCGCTCCGGCGGCTTCGGCCACGTCCGCCGATGACGACGACGAAAGTTCCCGCCCGTTTCCGCAGTGATCGACAAATCTCCATGTCTCGATAGTGAGTTGTCCAGCCGCGTTCCTTACCTTAATGATCGTTCGGGTAACTCGTGGGTAACATCCGCGAAACTGCCCGGGCGCTCGCCGGTTCCCGCCCCGAACGGGGCGGGCCGCAAGTGAGGAGCCCTGGATGTCAAAGTCTGTGCGTTCCCTGCTCGCCGCGGTCTTCACCGTCGCGGCCGTCCTCGGTGCGGCGACCCCCGCACAAGCCGCGCCCGCGGACAAGCCCGCGGTCCTCTCGTCCTTCACTCAGACCAGCGTCTCCAGCTACAACAGCTGGAACTCCGCCCGGCAGAACCAGGGTGCCTGGGCGGCGTACGGCTTCGACTGGAGCACCGACTACTGCTCCTCGAGCCCCGACAACCCGCTCGGCTTCGACTTCAAGCTGTCCTGCCACCGCCACGACTTCGGCTACCGCAACCACAAGGCGATGGGCACCTTCGCCGCCAACAAGAGCCGCGTCGACTCGGCCTTCTACGAGGACCTCAAGCGCAAGTGCGCCACCTACAACTCGGTGGTCCGCCCGGCCTGCACCAGCCTGGCCTGGACCTACTACCAGGCCGTCTCGGTCTTCGGCTCGGTCGCCGCGGTGACCGACGCCGACATCGCCAAGGCCGCCGACATCAAGGCGAAGGCCCTCGCCACCGCCTCCTGACCCCGGCTCCAGCCGCTCTCCCACGCCCGGGTTCCGGGCGTGGGAGTCGCGTCCGGCACGATGATCGGATGGCGACGCTGTTTCTGACCGTGGGACTGCCCTGCACCGGGAAAACGACCGCAGCCCGCCGCCTGGAAACCGAGCAGGACGCCATTCGTCTCACGAAGGACGAGTGGGTGAAGGCCCTCTACGGCGACGAGAACCCGCCGTCGGCGGGTGACGTGATCGAGGGGCGGCTCATCCGGATCGGGCTGCGCGCCCTCGAACTCGGCAACAACGTTGTGATCGACTTCGGGCTCTGGAGCCGGGACGAGCGGTCCGCTCTGCGGCAGGCGGGCGCGGACCTCGGTGCGGCGGTCTCGCTGCGCTACTTCCACCTCACCCCGGCCGAGCAGCGGAAACGGCTCGACCAGCGGCAGGCTTCCGCGCCGGACACGACCTGGCCCATGTCCGACGCGGAGCTGGCCGGCTGGGCCGCCGCCTTCGAGATCCCCACCCCGGGCGAACTCGACGGCACCGAACCCGTCGACCCCCCACCACCGGGCTTCACCACCTGGTCCGACTGGCGCACCCATCGCTGGCCGCCGTCGCTCAGCCGGCCGACGCCGTAGTCCCTCCTCGAAAATCGTTTCGGGTACGGTCTTGCACTGGGCACGATGACAGCGTGATCAGGAAGTACGCGCCCGCGGCGCTCGCCGCGCTGCTCGAAGAGCTCGCCGCCGTCGACGAGGCCGGAGCAGCCCGCGCTGCGCTGGCCGGCCTCGCCGCGGACCCGGGAATGCTCGTGAGGCTCGACGAGTACGCCCGGGGCGAGTGGTGCCCCTCCCGCCAAGTCGGCGCCAGGATGACGGACGAAGCACCGCTCACGGTGGCGCTGGCCAGCACGCACCGCGACGGACGGGTCCGCGAACGAGCGGTGGCGTCGATGCTGGCCGTCCCGTCGGAGGACCTGGTGCCGTTTCTGGTGTTGCGCACCAGCGACTGGGCCCGCCCGGTACGTGACCGTGCCCGGGCCGGCCTCGCGCTGCTCCTGGCTGACCGCCCGGGTAAGTATCTGGGCGCCATGCTTCCCGTGACGACAGAGATCGAGCGGCGGATGCGGGGCACCTTCGCCGTTGCCCAGGCGAGGGCGGCCCTGTCCATCGCCTCACCCGAGACCCGCCGCGCTCTGGTGGCATCCCCGCATCCGGCGACCCGGCGCTTCATCTGGAACCTCGGCCTCGACTGGGGCTGGTGGTCCCCGGACGAGTTGATCGCGTTGTCCGACTCCGGACCCGACCCGCGAATCCGAACCCGCGCCGCCGAGGACGCCTGCCGCGACGCGCTCTGGCGGCGCCGCGAGGGCGTGCTGCACCGTCTGGCCGGCAGCCGCTTGCCGGAGGTGAGGGCCGTGGCGCTGACCGGACTCGTCCGCACCGGGAACGACCCCGAGGTGGTGAAACACCTCGACGATCCGGCTCCGTTGGTGCGCGCGCTGGCCCGCGACGCCGCCCGCCGCACCGGCGTCGACGCCCTCGCGAGATACCGCACCGCCGTGCTGACCGCTCCGACTCCACCGGCGATCGCCGGCTTCGCCGAGACCGCCTCGGCGAAGGAGTCACCGCTGCTCGAACCTCTCCTGCGCAGTTCCGAGGCGAAGGTGCGCATCGCCGCGGTGCGAGCACTGCGCCTCCTCGACGCTGTCACCGCCGCGACCATGATCCCGCTCCTGGGTGACCCGTCATCGGTGGTGGTCCGTGAGGCGGCCAACGCGCTGCGGCCGATGGCGAGAACCGTCTCGGCCGACCTGTTGTGGCAACTGCTCGCCGACCCCGGAGTTGCGCGTCGCCGCGCCTCGTACCGCCTGCTCACCGCATTCCCTGTCGCTGCGGCCCTCCGCGCCGGCCTCATCGCCGCCACCGACTCGGACCCTCGGCTCGCCATGCGAGCCCAGGCCGACGTCACCAGGGTCGCCCGAAGCGCCACCCACCAGGCATGGCGGTACGGTGGCCCTCCTGACCTCGTCATCACCGCCGAGGAGGGGAGCGGCCTCGATGCCCTGTTGTGCGGGGCAGCGCCGGCGCTCTCACCCGACACCGTGGACAGCCTCACGTCCTGGCTTGACGCAGCCGTCAGCTAGGCGTCCCCTTCACGCCGGCTCTGAACGCGCCCGCGGCGGGTGTAAGGATGCGGATGTACTCAGTCGATCGTCTTGACCACCCGGGCCGGGACGCCCGCGACCAGGGTGCCGGCGGGCACGTCACGGGTGACGACCGCGCCGGCGGCGACCACCGAACCCGCACCGATGGTCACGCCCTGCGTGATGACGGCGGCCGCGCCGATCCACACGTTGTCCTCGATCAGAATCGGGGCATAGGTGATGTATTCCCGCCGTTCGGCCGGAGACAGCGGGTGCCCTCCGGTCAGGAGGCTGACTCGCGGGGCGATCATGACGTTGTCGCCGATGCGGATGCCGCCGAGGTCCATGAACGTGCAGTTCTGGTTGACGAAGACGTTACGCCCGAACGTCGTGTTCAACCCGTGCTCGGTGAAGAACGGTGGGTAGATCGTCACTGACTCCGGCAACGGGCCGCCGAACACAACCGAGAGTAGTTCCGCGCGGCCCTCGGTGTCGCTGAACGGCAGCACGTTCAATCGCGAAGTTGCGTCAGTCACGCGCGCGATCCGCTCGGAGAAACGTACAAAATCGGGTGTTTTTATGTCCATTAGCTGGTCGTTGCGAGAAGGCATGGACCGATTCCAGCACTCCGGTGACGAGGTGATCAAACAACTCCGCAGGGATCGGCCACAACCAATGGTTGTAACAATAGGGTTGGGGGTGTGGACATCGATGCGCTGCGCACCTTCGTGGCGGTGGCTGAACTGGGGCAGTTCCAGGCCGCGGCCGATGAGCTCGGGATCAGTCAGCAGGCGGTCTCCAAGCGGGTTGCGGGTCTGGAGAAACACCTGGGTGTCGCGCTACTGGTGCGTACCTCCCGCGGATCCCGGCTGAGCCTGGACGGACAGGTTCTGCTGTCCCACGCCAAGAAGGTGCTGGACGCCGTCGAACAGGCCGAGCAGGCCGTGCGCCCCGGGGCCCGTCCGCTGCGAGTGGACGTCCTCAACCGGCGTATCGCACCGGCTCAGGCCGTCTACCGGTTCTACAGCGCACACCCCGGCACACCCTTGGACGCGGTCACGCTCGACATCGAGAACGCAGCTCAGGCAGCCCAAGCCGTGCTGGCCGGAACCATCGACGCCTCCTTCCGGGCGTTGCCGCCGGGCCAGGTGCCGGCCGGGATCCGCGCCGAACGGCTCCTCGACTCGCCCCTGGAACTACTCGTCGGGCCCGGCCACCCGCTGGCGGACGAGGCCCGGGTCAGGCCTTCCGACCTGGCTGGACATCGCATCTGGATCCCCGGGATCAGGCAGGGCACCGAGTGGGCGGCCTTCTACCAGGCCCTGTCCGAGGACTTCGGGCTGAGTATCGATGGGCTGGGGCCCGACTTCGGCGACGAGGTCCTGTTGGACGCGCTGGCCGGCTCAGGGTCGTTGGCCACACTCGTCGGCAGCGGGGACCGCTACCTGTGGCCCGAGGCTTACGGCCTGCGGCGCATTCCGCTGTCCGGGCCGACCCCGCTCTATCCGCACGTGCTGCTGTCCCGCACCGGGGACTCACACCCCGCCTTGGCCGCATTGCGCGAGTACCTGCGCACCTCGCTGTCACGCCCTGACGGCAAGGTCTGGATCCCGGGCTGGATGAACCCCTGACCTCGGCTTCGTGGGCTCTGCCAAGGACGGCGAATTCGATGTCGCGATATAGTCGGGGAGCGCCCTCACCGTCAGGCCAGCCCGGGCACATGACCAAGGGGTGAGGCCGGAGCGGGCTGCCACCCACCCCGACCTCGGTGAGGAACAACCGTCGAGCCGTTGTCTGCCGACTCTATCGACGGAACAGCTGTGTGATCTGGATGATGGCCGTCACCGCGAAGGTGGCGGCCTCATCGTTCTTGTACGCGAAGTACAAACTCGCGAGCTGCAGCCCCGTCTCCAGAATCCTCCAGCGGTTCCAGGAGGGTTCCGGCGGGTCAGCATCGGCCCGTCCAGATTTGCTGTTGTCCTCAGCGGCATGTTCCGCTTCCATAGGCATCTCCGTGCCCTGAACGGGCGGGGCTCCCGGGCGTCACCCGGACGCCCCGGGCGCTATCGGTGATAGCACCGCGGTGGCCATCGGACAGGCCCTTCGGAGATGCGCGGATCGTGGAACTCTGCAGCAGAGTTGAGAATACCGGTCCCGCCGGCGACTCCCGCCCCAAGAGGACGATGATCCCCGGGGCCATGGTGGTTCCACTCACGGAAGCGCTGCGTACGAAATGAATCTATATAATTGGCAAATACGCTATTTCCTTTTGCTCCCGGTCATGTTCTCCCAGGCCTCCGGGATCATCATCAGCACTGCGTGCGGCAGGCTGCGCCCGGCCAGGCGCAGCAGCTCAAGGACCTCGTCGAAGCTCGCCGAGCCGGACGCCTCGCGCGCGGACAGCGACGGGAAGTGGGGCGGCGACACCGCGCTGCGAGGTCTCCCGCTCGGCCTGCTTGCGGATGCAGAACGCCACCCGGTCCAGCTCGATGCCGGACCACGGTTCGCCGGCCGGGGGTACGCGCACCTGCCGACGGTGCGGAAGGGCTGGGAGGAGATCGCCGGCTTCGCCCTCGACCGGGCCCTGACCAGCGTCACACAGAGCCCACGAAGCGGCTGAGCTCGCTTCGCGTACGGATGCCGAGTTTTGGAAAAATCCGAGACAGGTGTGTCGTGACCGTGCGGCGCGACAGGAACAGCCGCTCGGCGATGTCGTTGTTGGTCAAACCCTCCGCCGCCAGACGGGCGATCTGCGTCTCCTGCGGTGTCAGGCTCCGTGCCGCGTCGACCGGCCGGCGCAGCGTCTCACCGGAGGCCCGCAGCTCCGCACGGGACCGATCGGCCCAGGCCGTGGCGCCCAGCGCGTCGAAGGTGGCGGCCGCGGCCCGCAACATCGGCCGGGAGTCCGCCACCCGGCGCCGCCTCCGCATCCACGCACCGTACGCATGCTGCAGCCGGGCCCGTTCGAAGGACCAGTCCGTCAGGTCCTCGGCGAGCGCCGCCTCGTAGGCCTCGGCAGTGTCGGCCAGCGCCGCCTCGGCGAACCGCAAGCCCACCAGCAGCGCCGGCGACGGGCACTGCGCCGCGACCGCACGCATGTCGCCGGTCAGCTCCCGCAGCCTGGCGAGCGCGCCGCACTGCAGCGCGGCTTCGGCGAGGTGCCCGAACAGGGTGAACCGGGTGTACGGGTGATACGCCTGCTCGGTCTCGTCGAACACCTTGCTCAGCTCACGGAACGCCTCCTCCGGGCGGCCGAGGGCGAGCGCCGCCGCGCCCCGGACCTGCTGCACCAGCGCGAGCAGCGGGAACTGCCGGGCGGGGACCAGCACCGCCTCCGCCGAGGCGGCGATGGCCAGGGCGGCGTCGGTGTCGCCGCGCAGCGCGTGCGCGAAACCGGTGGCGAGCGACGCGGACAGCCGCCACGTGTTCTCGCCGGTCTCGGCGGCCAGCTGCTCGCCCTCCGCCGCGAGGGTGAGACAGGTACGGACCTCGCCGAGATACACCGTTCCCATGGCCTGCGAGATCAGCGCCCGGCTGAGGATGCCGAGGCGGCCCTGCATCCGCAGCCCGGCGGTCGCGGAGTCCATGAGCCGGTTGCCGAGGGGATTGGCGCCCAGACCGTTGGCGGCGAGGCCGAGGGACATCTCGTCGTGCGCATGCAGACCGTTTGCCATGTCCGGCTCGGCCATCCGCCGCAGGCACCAGGCGCCTCGGGTCATCGGTGAGATCAGACCCAGGACGACCACCAACCGGGGATCATCGGGGTCGGCACCGCAGTGCTCCGCGGCCGCGACCAGCCGCGCGATCAGCTCCGGCTCCGGGATCGCCCAGTACGCCCGAACGGAGATCATCATCAGGGTCTGCAACGTCCGGGCCGACTCGCCGTCGCGGCACATCGCCTCGACCGCCTCGGCGAACGCCCCCATCCTGGCCGAGCCGGTCCAGCCGGTGCCGAGGTACACCTCTCGCAGGATGCCGTACAGGGCCCGGTCGGCCGCTGGCAGATCATCCTCGCGAACCTGTTCGAGGAGCCGCATCATCGTGGCGAGGTCGCCGCGCTCGGCGGCTGCGTCGGCCGCCCACACCAGCCGGCTGCCCCGCGCGGCCGGGTCCTCGCTCAGCCGGACGGCCTGCTCGAACGCGGCCAGCGCGATTGCGACGGCCTGCCGGTAACAGGCCTGGTGTGCGATCTCGGTGAGCTCCTCGGCCAGCCGCTCGTCCGGCTCTGCGGCGGCACCGGCCCGGTGCCAGACCCGGCGCCCGGCGTCGTCCGCGACCGCTTCGGCGAGCGCCGCGTGCACCCGGCGGCGCTGCGCCGGAGTGGCTGACTCGTACAGCGCGGAACGCAGCAGCGGGTGCCGGAACCGCAGCCGGAACCGGTCGTCGACCTGCACCAGGCGGGTCGCCAACGCCGGTTCGATGTCGTCGGGGCCGATGTCGTCACCGGTCATCCGATGGCACGCGTCGAGCATCTCGTCGAGGTCGTCGCCGTCGTCGATCGCCGCGACCAGTAGCAGCGAGCGCGTGGCCGGTGGCAGTTCGGCGACGAGGCCGGCGAACGTACGCTCCACCCGCGTGTTCAGCGGTAACCAGGCCGGCAGCAGCGCACCGGCTCCGGAACGAGCCGCCGCCCGTCCCAGCTCCACCAGTCCGAGGGGGTTGCCCGCCGCCTCGTCCAGGACCCGCCGCCGCAGGGTGTCGCTCAGGTGGGGCGCGACCTCGGTCAGCAGGGCGGCGGACTCCTCGGCCGTCAGCGGGTCCAGACGGACCTCGGGCAGACCGGCGCGGGCCAGCCGCCGGTCCACGTCCTCGCCGTCGCGGACGGTCAGCACCATCGCGATCCGGTCGGATCCCAGGCGGCGCGCCACGAACGACAGCGCGTCCCAGCTGGCCGCGTCCACCCAGTGAGCGTCCTCGACGGCCAGCAACAGCGCCGGGTCGGCGGTGCTTCCGGCGAACAGGTCCAGCAGGACCGCCGCCGCGCGATACGGCAGCGTGTCCGGGGCGTCCAGCACGGCCTGCGCCATCCGGCCCAGATCCGGTGCGGTCCGCAGGAGGCGGTGCAGCCCGGCGTACGGAACGTGCACCTCCGCCTGCACCCCCGCGGTCGGCAACACTCGCATCCCGAGGGCCCCGGCCCGTTCCACGGTGTGTTCCAGCAGCGCGGACTTGCCGACACCGGCCTCGCCCCGCACGACCGTCACACCGCCCGCGCCGTTGGCCGCCTCAGCGAGAAGACCGTCCAGCACCTGTAGTTCCGCCCGCCGCCCCACGATCACGAAGACATGCTAGGCAGGCCCCGGCGGCACCGAGAGCGTGGTCAGACGGTGAAGGTGACGCCGGTGAGGCGCTCGCTCTCGGTCCACAGGGCTGTGCCGTCGTCGGCGCCGCGCGGGAGGCGGGCGGGTTTCGGCGTGCCGGAGTCCTGGTGGCGACCGGCCGGGCCGATGAAGTCGCCGTTGCGGACCGCGGGGGAGGTTGCCGCATAGAGCGACGGCCACGCGGCGCCCTCGGGTGATCCCATCACCGTTTTCTCCAGCAAGCTGACGATGCGCCGGGCGATCGCGCCCTGGGACTCCTGCTGAAGGTTGGTCAGCGCGGAACCGGGGTGCACCGCGACCGCCGTCATCGGTGTGCCGGTCAGCCGCCGGGCGAGTTCCGTGGTGAACACGATGTTGGCCCGCTTGGACTTGGCGTAGGCGCCCATCGGGCGGTAGCGGCGTTCGCTCATCAGGTCAGTCAGCTCGCCGCTGCGCCACCGGGCGGCGAGCGCGCTCACCGTCACCACGCGGGCGGCCGGTGCGAGGCGCAGGGCGGGCATGACCTGGGCGGTGAACGCGAAGTGGCCCAGGTGGTTGGTGCCGAACGTCATCTCGAAGCCGTCGGCGGTGGTGCGGCGGTCCGGGATGTTCATCACGCCGGCGTTGTTGAACAGCAGGTCGACCGGGCCGTTGTCGACGACCTGCTTCGCCGCCGTCCGGATCGAGTGGAGGTCGCTCAGGTCCAGGACGAGCGCGTCCAGGTTCGCGGCGGGGATCCGGGCGCTGATCGCTTCGGCGGCGGAGGCGAGTCTGCCCGGGTCGCGCCCGGCCAGTACGACGCGAGCGCCGTGTGCGGCCAGCACGAGTGCCGTCTGCCAGCCGATGCCGCTGTTGGCGCCGGTGATCAAGGCGACGCGTCCGGTCTGGTCACCGATCGCCGCGGGGGTCCAGGATGCCATCGTCACTCCCTAAGTAATGAACATTCATTCAATAGCAGACCGCGAAGCTTGTCAAATGAACGTTCATTACTAGACTGGGCCGCATGCGGACACGCGATCCCGACAGGAAGCGGGAGCAGCTGCTACAGGCAGCCCTGGAAGAGTTCGCCGCCCACGGTGTCGCCGGTGCCCGCGTCGATCGGCTGGCGAAGCGGGCCGGCATCAGCGCCGGACTGGTCTACTCGTTCTACGACAACAAGGACGGCCTGTTCGAGGCGGTCTTCGACCTGATCGTCGAGCAGACCGTCACGGCCGTTCCGATCGATGCCGAGGACCTCGGCGAGTACGCGGGCCGCCTCTACGACGCCGGCTCGGCCCACCCCGACGTGCTGCGTTTCGTTGCGTGGTACCAGCTCGAGCGCGGCGACACGGTCACCCGGCGGGCATCGAGCTCGGCAGCGATGGCCGGCAAGGTCGCCGCGATCGCGGAGGCCCAGCGCCGGGGTGCTGTCACCGATCGCGTCGCCCCGGGCGAGATCCTCGCGCTCGTGCTGGCGCTGGCCAACATGTGGCAGTTACGCGAACCGGAGTTCCTGGACCTCGTGGAGGCCGGCCGCCGCCGGGCCGCCGTGGTCGACGCCGTCCGCCGGCTCACCAACGGGCCGGGCCGCTGAGTGCGACCCGGCCCGAAGAAAATCAGCTGCAGGTGGTGCCGTTAAGGGCGAACCCGGTAGGTGCCGCCGAGTTGCCAGTGTGGGTGGCCTGGTAACCGATGGTGGCCGAACCTCCCGGAGCCAGCGACCCGTTGTAGCTCGCGTTGGTCGCGGTGACCGTGCCGCTCGACGGCGTGTAGGTCGCGCTCCAGCCGCCGACGATCGTCTGCCCGGCGGCCAGGGTGAAGACCAGCGACCAGCCGTTGATCGCGGTCGTGCCGGTGTTGGTGATCGTGACGCTGTTGGTCAGGCCGGTGTTCCACGCGTTGACCGCGTTGGTGACCCGGCACGGCCGAGCCCCCGAACTGGGGCTGCTGGACGGCGAAACGCTGGGGGAGGAGGAGGGCGACGAGGGCGGCGACGAGGGCACACTGGTCCCGACACCGGTCATGATGGCGTCGATGATGCCCTGCTGCGTCACCGTGTTGGAGCTGCGGTTGAACAGGCCGAAACCGTGCTGCCCGTTCCAGCCGTTGTCCCAGTAAGCGGTGGCTCCTCCGTACTTCTTGGCGGTGGCCGCCAGCGTGCGCGCGTAGTCCACGCGGTACCGGTTGCTCGCCGAGTCGTACGTCGTCTTGTCGATCGAGCCGTACTCACCGACGAAGAACGGGTAGCCGCGCGTCACGAACGTGTCGCGCATCTTCTTCATCTGGCCGTCCATGAAGTCTTCCTGGCCCCAGACCGACTTCTTCGCCGGGTTGGTCGCGTTCGCGCCCCACTGGGTGATCGTGCCGTCCTCCTGGCCGGCGAAGTCCCACGGGTCGTAGTAGTGCACCGAGATCATCAGTCGCTGCTCGGCGGCCGGGATGGTGGAGGACCGGTACTGGTCCGTCGGGATCACGAAGCCGCTGCCCACGGTGTGGTCGATGTTGGTGTTCCAGCCGGGCACCAGCAGCCAGCGCGCGGCGTTGGTGCCGCCGGTACGGCGTACGGTGTCCACGAAGATCTGGTTGTAGGCGTTGATGTTCGAGTAGCACGGCTGGGTCGGGTTGCCGTACTGGCCGTCGAAGTTCTCGTTCATCGACTCGAAGATCAGGTGGTCGTTGTAACCCTGGAACTTCGTCGCCACCTGCTGCCAGACCTTCTGGTACTTGTCCCGGATCGTGGTCTGGTCGGCCGCGTCACAGATCAGCCAGGAACCGGTGACGGTCTTGTAGCCGTCGCCGTGCATGTTGATCAGCACGTACAGTCCGCGGTTGTACGCGTAGTCGACGACCTCCTTGATCCGGTTCAGCCACGCCGTGTTGACGGTGTAGCTGGGGCCGGCGCCGATGTTCCCGAGGTAGGAGACCGGGATCCGGATCGTCTTGAAGCCCGAGGCCCGCACGCGGTCGATGAGGGCCTGCGTGATGACCGGGTTGCCCCAGGCGGTCTCGCTGGGGATGCCGTTGTTGCTGGCCTCGAGCTGGTTGCCGAGATTCCAGCCGGCGCCCATGTCGGCGACCAGCTGTGGACCGGACAACTGGGCCGTGACGTCGGCCGATGCCGAGGTCATGACGCCGTAGAAGGTTCCGGCGAAGGCCATGGTGGCGGCGACGACCGCGAGCCCGGCCTTTCTTGCTCTCGATGTCATGGGGATTCCCTCTCGTCGGTCCCAGGCACTGGACCGGCCGGCTCGGGCTCGCGGATCGGGGGGACGATCGGGCGTGGTAGAGCGCAGCCGCTACCTGGGAGCGCTCCCATGATCGCAGGTCATCGATGTTTTGTCACCCCTGTCACAGCGATCCCACCGTGGAAAACTTTATTTGAAGGTCAGCCAAAGTACGGCGGTGTCGTCGGTGGCCGTGCCCGGCGACATGCGATCGAGAAGGGCCTGGGACGGATCCGGGAGGGTGGCCCGTGACAGGTCACCCGCCGTGGCGGCCAGGCGTTCCAGGCTGACGTACAGCGACTCGTCCCGGCGCTCGACCAGGCCGTCGGTGTACCAGATGAGCTGCGAGCCGGCGGGCAGCACCAGCTCCGCCGCCTCGCGGTCGCCGGACTCCACGGCCACCGGCAGCGAACGCCCCTCCCACAGGAACTCCCCGTGCCCGGACGTGACCAGCAGCGGCGGCGGATGACCCGCGCAGGCGTACCGGAGCAGGCGCGTCCCCGGGTGGTAGTCGGCGTACCCGACGGTGCACGTGTGTGCGCCGTCGATCAGTCTGCTGGCCTGGTCCAGGCCGGTCAGGACCTCGGCCGGTCCCGGGGCGGACTGCGCGAGGACCCGTACGATCGCTTGAAGCCGCGCCATCGCGGCGGCCGCCGCGAGATCGTGGCCCACGACGTCGCCGACAGCGAAACCGATGCGCTCGCCGGGCAGGTGGAAGACGTCGTACCAGTCGCCGCCGACGTCGTGGGTGAGGTCCGCCGGCCGGTAACCGGCGCTGATCCGGACCGGCGACAGGTCACGGCCGAACGTGGGCAGCAGCGCGTGCTGGAGCTGCCGGGCCGCGCCGGCCTCGGTCTCGTAGAGCTCACGGGCGCGGTCACGCTCGGCCACGCCGACCGCGAGCAGGCAGGCGCCGACGACCGCCACGCTCAGGAACAGCTGCAGCGTCGCGGTCTTGAACGGCACCGAACCCTCGAGGGCGGCCCACGGCCCATGACCGGCACTGGTCATGAGGTTCGCGGTGATCGTCATCGACAGGCCGGACGTCATCGTGACCGCGAGCGGCTGCTGGAAGCCCAGCCAGTAGAGCAGCGGCAGCGGCAGATAGAACAGCGGCAGGTGCCGCGGCCAGAAACTGAGCGCGGTGACGGTCACGATCAGCAGCAGGATGCCGGCCCAGCGCAGGTCGAGCGGGCGCCGGTGGCGCCAGGCCAGCACGGTACCGGCCACCGTGAGCACACCTGTCGCGTCACCCGCCCAGAACGGCAGGAACGACTCCAGCCACTCCCGGTCCTGGCCCTGCGCGATCGTGGTGCCGCCGATCAGCGCGCCGACGAACGGTCCGGCCACCACGCAGCAGCCGAGAAAGGCGAGAAGGTGGCGGCGCTGCAGCAGGTTCACCCGTCCGGGGACGTACCGTCGCATCAGCAGCGCCCCGGTGAGCGGCTCGGCGGTGTTCGCCAGGGCGAAACCCAGGCAGTAGGGGAGGGTGATGCCCTGCGAGAGGTCGACGGCGATCTCGGTTGCCGCGACCGTCGCGAGGATCCACGGCCACTGCCGTCGCGGGGTGAGGAGCAGCGCGGACAGCGTGACTCCGGCCGAGAGGAACAGCACCACGATGGAGGTGGCGTCGAACGCGACGAACGCCAGCAGCGCGCCGGCCGCATAGGCGGCCGCCACCACGACGACGACCAGCCAGGTGGGCCTCATGACGGTACTTTACGGGCGGTGTTGACGCCGCCGGGCCCGCCGGATAGCTTGCGAGCGACAACCGAAGACCCCGCCGTTATCAGCCGCCGCGGGAGAGTCCCCTGATCGGGGCGCCGAAGGAGCAACTTCTCCCTCAGAATCTCTCAGGCATCCGTACCGTGGTGGCAAGGCGACTCTGGAAAGCCGGGATCCGTCCCGCGCCCAAGGTGCAAACCGCGCACGCGGCGAAGCTCTCAGGCCCCATGACAGAGTGAGGGAGGCTTACCCCAAGGGAGCCTCCGCATGGCCGTGTCCGTCTTCGATCTCTTCTCCGTCGGCATCGGCCCGTCCAGTTCACACACGGTGGGCCCGATGCGCGCGGCCCACATGTTCGCCGGGCGGCTGGCGGATCTGCCGGTGGTCACGGTGCGTGCCGAGCTGTTCGGCTCGCTCGGCGCGACCGGTCACGGTCACGGCACGCCCAGGGCGGTGCTGCTGGGCCTGGAGGGCTGCGAGCCGGAGACCGTCGACGTGACACGCGTCCCCGACGAGGGAGGCCGCCTCTTCGACGTCGATCTGGTGCTGCACCGGCGGCGCACGCTGCCCGGTCACCCCAACGGGATGATCTTCACGGCTCTCGGCGCCGAGGGCGCCGAATTGCTGCGCAAGACCTACTTCTCGGTCGGCGGCGGCTTCGTCGTCGATGAAAAGACTTCTACGGTACGCAGTGACGACACCATTCTTCCCCATGCGTTCTCCACCGGTGACGACCTGTTGCGGCTCACCCGCTCCACCGGGCTCTCGATCTCCCGGCTGATGCTGGCGAACGAGATGTCGTGGCGCCCCGCATCCGAGGTGTTCGATGGGCTGCTGTCGATCTGGCACGTGATGCGCGAGTGCGTCGACGACGGGCTGCGGGCCGAAGGAGTGCTGCCCGGTGGCCTCAAGGTGCGCCGCCGCGCCGCCGCGACCGCCCGCCAGCTGCGGGCCGCCGGTGACCCGGCCGCGCACTCGATGGAGTGGCTCACCGCGTACGCCATGGCCGTGAACGAGCAGAACGCCGCCGGCGGCCGGGTGGTGACCGCGCCGACGAACGGCGCGGCCGGGATCATTCCGGCGGTGCTCCGCTACTACCTGGATTTCGTGCCCGGCGCGGACGACGACGGCGTGGTCCGGTTCCTGCTGACCGCGGGCGCGATCGGCCTGCTCTTCAAGGAGAACGCCTCGATCTCCGGCGCCGAGGTCGGCTGCCAGGGCGAGGTCGGTTCGGCGTGCGCGATGGCGGCGGCCGGGCTCGCGGAGGTCCTCGGCGGCACGCCCGAGCAGGTGGAGAACGCCGCGGAGATCGGCATGGAGCACAACCTCGGCCTCACCTGCGACCCGGTCGGCGGGCTCGTGCAGATCCCGTGCATCGAGCGCAACGGCATGGCCGCGGTCAAGGCGGTGACCGCGGCGAAGATGGCCCTGCGCGGCGACGGCCGGCACCACGTCTCCCTCGACAAGGTCATCAAGACCATGAAGGAGACCGGCGCCGACATGAAGGTCAAGTACAAGGAGACCGCGCGCGGCGGCCTCGCCGTCAACGTGATCGAATGCTGAAGTCCCCGGAGCCGGCCCGGAACGTCGTGGCGGTGAGCTGTTCGACGTCGCCGCTCGCGTAGTACGTCCCGGGCGGCAGTTCGATCCGCGCGGTGACGTTGACCGGGATCCGGCCCTGGACGTGCAGCCCGCCGCCGGTCCGCTGCCAGGCGAGACGCACCTCGCCGCGCTGGGTCGGCACGGAACCGGCGGCGTGCCGGAGGCTGGTGGCCGGGGGAGCGATGGTGACGGTACGGCCACCGGGCTCACCCAGCCGTACGCCGAGCACCGTCTCGATGATGTCCACGGCGGCCTGGGCACCCCAGCCGTGTGACTGGCTGAAGTTGGTTCCCGGGTCGATGGACCACGCCTCCCAGGTGAAGGTGCCACCCTTCGCGAGGATGTCCGCCCAGCCGAGATCGTCGGGATTCGTCAGCAGCTTCAGCACCGCGTCCGGGCGCGTCTCCAGAGCCTTCAGCAGCCAGTGCGCCGTCATCGGCCCCTGCTTCATCCCGGACGCCGCCAGGAACTCGGTCAACGCCGGCAGGTCGGCGGCGGGTGCGATGCCGAAGGCGACGGCGTACGAGGTGGAGTGCTGCCCGGCGTGGCCGGACTGCGTGCCGTCGGCCCGCAAGCCGTCGACGTAGACGCCGTCGGTTCTGCGCAGCCGCTGGTTCACGGCCGTGATCAGGTCGAGCTCGGCCTGCCGCAACTCCGATCTCTCGGCCCTCTGCAGCACCTCGGCCATGTCGGCGGCCCGGCGCAGAACCTCCACACCCAGAGCGTTGACCGTCGTGCGCGCCGCGGTGTTCATGTCGTAGCCGAACCGTCCCGGCGCCGGCCAGTCGACGATGCCGTACTGGTACTGGCCGCTGCCGCCGGACAGGTTCGTGACCAGGCCCGCGGTCGGCCCGGCGGCCGGGATGTGCCGCCGGACGTACCCGGCGGTGGCCAGGATCGCCGGGTACGCCTCGGCGAGCAGCGTCTCGTCGCCGGTGACCTCGTACCAGCGCCACACCCAGTCGACGAACATCTCGCTGTAGTCGGGGATGTCCCGCTTGCCGTCGCCGTTCGGGTAGACCGCGTTGTAGCGGCCGGTGTCGGCGACCGTCGCGGACCAGTGGCGCTTCTGCGAGGCGAGGAACTCACGGATCGCCTTGCGGGTGGCGGCGCGCTCGCCGAAGCCCTGCATGGTGGCGTACGAGATGTTGGCCGCGTCCCCCAGGAACTGGCCCTTCTCGCGGGTCGGGGTGTCGACGAACTGCTCCTGCACGGAGTAGAGCGCGGACCGCTGCATCAGGGCCCAGACCCTGTCGAGCGTCGGATCACTGCTGCGGAACTCGGCTCTCGGGCCCTCCACCTCGGTGTGGACGAGAATCGCCCGTACATCCTCGAAGTTGATCTTCTCGCCGGCACCCGGGATCTCGAAGTAGCGGAAGCCCAGGTGGGCGAAGGCGGTGAAGGTCTGCGCGCCGTCGGCCTGCGTGAACGGATAGGACATGTCGGTGCTCTGGGTCGCCTCCGGAGTCGTGGCGACGCGACCGTTCTCGGACAGCTCGTATCCGGCGCGCAGGGTCAGCGTGCGGCCCGCCCGGCCCGCCTCGAAGTCGACGACCGGGCGGGCCGGTATGACCACGCCGAAGTCCGCGACGGGGGTGCCGTCGGCGGCGGTGAGGATGCGGACGGGCTTGACCACGGTCGCGTTCTCGCTGCTCACGATGCGGGCGTCGAGCCCGGTCAGATGCGTGAAGGGTGCCGCGGGGTGCGCGCCGAGGACCACCGGCGGGGCCCAGGCGGAGTCGTCGAAGCCGGGTTGCCGCCACGGTCCGATCTCGGCGGCGCGCTGGGCGTCGGCATGTTCGATTCGGTCACCCTCACCGTTTCGCAAGGGGCTTTCACGGTACGGGGCCTCGCGCACCCGCCAGGTCGGATCCGTCGTGATCGTCTGCGTGGTGCCGTCGGTGTACTCGACCACCACCTTGACCAGCAGGCCCGGTGTTCCGGCGGCGCGGCCTTGGCCCCCGCCGTACCAGTGCAGCAGCGCACCCAGCGTGATCGTGCTCCGCCCGCGGACCAGCGCGGTGATGTCGGTGGACTGGTAGAAGCCCTCGCCGGGATAGGAGAACGTGCTGCCGCGATCGGCCTCGCGCCCGTTGACCCAGAGCGCCCAGCTGTGGCTGCCGGAGGTGTAGGCGCGGGCGGTGCGGACCCGGGCCGACGTGAGCGCTCGTTCGGTGCGGAACAGCGACCACTCGTCGGGCCGGCGCTCGGCGGCGGGAAGTCGCTGGATCCACTGCGCGCCGGACCAGTTGGTGTCGCTGATCCCGGTCTCGAAGGCGGCGCGATCCGCCCAGGGTGAGGACTTGCCGGTGGCGTCCCAGGTCCGGACGGTCCAGGTGTAGGCGGTGCCCTCGACGAGCGCGGGGCCGGTGTAGGCGACGTGGGACTGCTCGCCGGTCACCACCCGGCCGGAGTCCCAGACGGTCCGGTCGGTGACCGACGAGAGGCGCAGCTGGTAGGCGGTCTGGATCTCGCCGGGGTCGCGGTCGCGGGGCAACCAGCCGAACAGGGGAGTGCCCTCGACGTTGCGCGCGTGGGAGAGGTCGTTCGTGGCCAGCCGGGTCGGCGCGTCGGGGGCGTGCCCGACGGTGGGATTGTTCCCGCCGGTTCCGCTGGCGCTCGCCGGGTCTTGCGCGCCGTTGCCGGCGCCGCTCGCGCCGGCCGGGGCGGGGAGGAGGGCGAGAGTGAGGACGGTAGCGGCGGCCGCGGCGAGGAGGCGGGCTGGAGTGCGGTCGATGGTCATCGGCGGCCTCTCGCGCGGTGAGGGGTTGAAACTTTTCAACTCATCGACAAGTAACGCTACGGAAACGGCGCGGGGCGCGTCAAGCTCCGGCAGAATGGTCAGGTGGCCACCCGACTGGTCCTCGTCCGACACGGCGAGTCCGTCCATTCCGCCGAGGGCGTCGTCGGCGGCCCGCGGTCCTGTCGCGGCCTGACCGAACTCGGTCACGACCAGGCCGCGGCCCTCGCCGCCCGGCTCGGCGCCGAACTCGCCGTTCCGGCCGCGGTGTATTCGTCGACGCTGCGGCGCGCGACCGAGACGGCCCGTCCCATCGCGGTCGCGCTCGGCGCCGCGCCCGTCGAGGACTGCGGTCTGTGCACCTGGCACACCCCGGCGGTCGCCGACGGAATGCCGACAGCCGGCTTCCAGGCCGCGCACGCCGTCCCGGGCGGCGGCGTGTTCCAGCCGTTCGAGGCCGGCAACGAGAGCTGGGCCGAACTCGTCGTGCGGGTCGGCCGGGCCATCACGGCGATCGCCCAGCGGCACGCCGGCGGCACCGCGGTCCTCGTCGGGCACAGTGAGACCGTGGAGGCGTCGTTCCACGTTCTCGCGGGCCAGCCGCTCTATCGCGCCTTCGACCTGGAGGTGGCCCCGGCCTCGATCACCGAGTGGTTCACCGACGGCGACCCGTCCGCCTGGCCGCCCGCCCGCTGGACCCTGCGCCGTTTCAACGCCTGAGACCCGCGCGGAGAGAGCATCCAGATGGCTATCCTGACCATTTGATCGCCGTTTCCGCCCGGTCGGAGGGATTGTCGAAATGCAGCAGGTCAGAGCCGTCATCGCCCGTGCCAAGGGTGCCCCGGTCGAACTGGTGACGATCAACGTGCCGGACCCCGGGCCGGGCGAGGCGGTGGTGAAGGTCCAGGCGTGCGGCGTCTGCCACACCGACCTGCACTACCGCGAAGGCGGCATCAACGACGACTTCCCATTCCTGCTCGGCCATGAGGCCGCCGGCGTGGTCGAGTCGGTCGGCGCCGGGGTGACCGACGTGGCGCCCGGTGACTTCGTGGTGCTCAACTGGCGTGCCGTCTGCGGGCAGTGCCGGGCCTGCAAGCGGGGCGACCTGCACTACTGCTTCGCCACCCACAACGCCAAGCAGAGGATGACCCTGGAGGACGGCACCGAGCTGTCACCCGCCCTCGGCATCGGCGCGTTCGCGGAGAAGACCCTCGTCGCGGCCGGCCAGTGCACCAAGGTCGACCCGGCCGCCCGCGCCGCGGCCGTCGGCCTGCTCGGCTGCGGCGTGATGGCCGGCATCGGCGCCGCCATCAACACCGGAGCGGTCAGCCGCGGCAAGTCCGTCGCCGTGATCGGTTGCGGCGGCGTCGGCGTGGCGGCGGTGGCCGGTTCCGCCCTGGCCGGCGCCTCACCGATCATCGCGGTCGACATCGACGCGCGAAAGCTGGAGACCGCCCGCAGGATGGGCGCCACCCACGTCGTCGACTCGTCGGAGACCGACCCGGTCGCCGAGATCAAGCGGATCGCCGCTTCGGTCTATGACGGTGCGGACGGCGCGGATGTGGTGATCGAGGCGGTGGGGCGGCCGGAGACGTGGAAGCAGGCGTTCTACGCCCGTGACCTGGCCGGCGTCCTCGTCCTCGTCGGCGTGCCCACCCCCGACATGAAGGTGCCCGACCTGCCGCTGATCGACGTGTTCGGCCGCGGCGGTGCCCTCAAGTCCAGCTGGTACGGCGACTGCCTGCCCAGCCGCGACTTCCCGCTGCTGGTCGACCTCTACAAGCAGGGCCGTCTCGACCTGGACGCGTTCGTCACCGAGGAGATCGGCATCGGCGACGTCGAGGCCGCCTTCGACCGCATGCACGGCCACGCCGAGCCGGTTCTGCGTTCCGTGGTGATCCTGTGAGCGCCCGCGTCGACCACGGCGTGGTCGCCGGTACGTTCAGCCTCGACGGCCAGACCTTCGAAGTCGACAACAACGTCTGGGTGGTCGGCGACGACACCACCTGCGTGGTGATCGACGCACCGCACGACGTCGACGCCATCCTCGCCGTCGTCGGCGAACGCCGGGTCACCGCGATCGTCTGCACCCACGCGCACGACGACCACGTACGCGTGGCACCCGCGCTGCGCGACCGCACCGGCGCGCCGATCCTGCTGCACCCCGCCGACCGCCCTCTCTGGGAGCTCACCCACGGCACCGGCGTCTCCTGGGACACCGACCTCGCCGACGGCGACAAGATCCAGGCCGGGAGCACCTCCCTGACCGTCCTGCACACACCCGGTCACGCCCCCGGCGCCGTCTGCCTGTACGCGCCCGACCTCGGCCGGCTCTTCACCGGCGACACCCTCTTCCAGGGCGGCCCCGGAGCCACCGGCCGCTCGTACTCCGACGCCGACCTGATCGTCACCTCGATTCGCGAGAAGCTCCTGTCCCTGCCCGGCGAGACGGTCGTGCACACGGGCCACGGCCCGGACACCACCATCGCCGCCGAGCGCGACGGCCTGACCTGATCACGTCGCTCCGCATCGGTTGCCGATAATGCCTCTATGGATCTTGGACCGGGCGCGGCCTGGTATGCGGTTGCCGCCGCCGCTCTTGCAGCGGCGGCAACCGTTGTCGTGGTGGCTTTCACCGGGGGAGACCTCGGGCAGCGCGTCGCGCCGGGGCAGCCGGTCCGCCTGAACGTCCCGGACGGCGGGCGGATCATCTGGACCACCGGCGGATTCGACGTGGACTGCGACTCGTCGGGGGCCGAAGCGCGCAACGCGGCCTGGTCCATGTGGACGCTCCGCGATGTGGACATCCGGCTGAGCGATGGCGGGCTGTCGTGGCGCGGAGCCATGATCCTGGAGGCAACCCCGCCCGGGGAGTATGTCCTGACTTGCACCGCCCGCGACGGTGCCTCGCTCGCGGTGGGTGAGCCGCCGCCGCTGCATGACGCATACACGAGATTTCTGGCTTTCGCCGGAGCGGTGGTCCTGGCGCTTATCGGCCTGGTGACCGGCGTTCTCGTGACGGTGCGGCGGCGGCGCGCCGGCCGGAAGCCCTACTGGCGACAGGAAGAATGAGGGGATCGACGGATGACATCGGATGCGCCCGGCTGGGACGCCATCGACGCGCGGCTGGGTGAGTTCTACCCGGGTGTGGAGCCGCAGCACTTCGGGACGTTGCACCGGTTCGCGCTGGGTGGGCCCGATCCGCTCGACGGGATCAGCTTCTATGCCCGGGACGAGCCCGTGCCGCACTGGCACATCATCGGGTACGGGATGAGCGAGCTCTACGCCAAGGAGACGGACAACGCCGAGGAGTCCGGGTGGGGCTTCGAGTTCACCTTCCGGGTCGCGCGGTCACCGGGGGAGAGCGAGCCGCCGATCTGGGCGGCGAACCTGCTGCAGAACCTGGCGCGGTACGTGTTCAGCAGCGGCAACTGGTTCGAGCCGGGACATCACATGAACGCCAACGGTCCTCTCCGGCTGGACCACCCGACCGAGATGACGGCGCTGGCGTTCACCGAGGACCCCGAGCTGGGCACCATCGACACCCCGCACGGGCGGCTGCAGTTCCTGCAGGTGGTCGGGCTGACCGGCGAGGAGTACACGGCGGTTCAGCAGTGGGACGCGAACGGCGTGCTGGGCCTGCTGGCGCAGCGGCAGTCGCTGCTCGTGACCGATCTGGACCGGGCGTCGATCACCTCGGACCCGGCGGTGCGCGCGGCCGTCGAGGCGGGGGTCGCGGCGGCCGGTTCCACGCCGGTCTGGCTGCTCGTCGACGGTTTCGGCTGGTCGCGGGAGGGCGGCGGCGTCGTGCTGCGGTTCAAGGGCGGAACCGTGGACGGCCTGGTGCGCGCGATCCAGGATCTGCTTCCGGCCGGCCGGCGGCTGCTGCTCGAGGGCGACGGCGGCAAGGCTCTTCTCAGCGCCGGGCCGGGACTCTCGGCCGCGGAGGGCGACGGTGGCGTGCTCGAGCTGTCCCTGGGCCCGGAAGCGGTCGCGTCGCTGGTGGCCGGCCTGACGCCGGGACGCCGGGTGATCGCCGCCGGCCTCGCCGTCGAGGTGTCCTAGATAGACTTCGGTTGATATCTGGCAACATGGGTGCAATGCTTCCGGGAGCGCTCCCAGTCGTCGGTCGCGAGGTCAGGTCATGAGTTCTCGGGTAAGTCTCGCCGGGTGGCACCGGAGCCGTTACCTCTGGGCGGCGGTCGTCCTGCTGGCGACGGCGGCCGGTGCCGCGGTCCTGATCAGATCGCCCGGTTCCGGTGCGCCGGACATCCAGAGCCAGATCATGGGCCGGATGCGGACCACGCTCGAACAGGTGGACCCGGGACAGCACAACCACGCGGGACACGCCCAGGTCGCGGAGGCCGCCCCGGTGATCTGCGGGGTCCGCGTCTACGGCTACGAGCCGGCCGAGGCGTCGGCGCTGGCCGGAGTGCGGACCGTGTACGGCTACCACTTCTGCGGTGTCGCCGAGCAGAAGCGCCCCTGGGACGTGGCGGTCAAGCTGGCCGGCCCGGTGATCCTGGACATGAACACCGACCCGCCGGGCATCCAGGTGGTCGAGGCAACCGCCGACGTCATGTACATCGACAGGCTGAAGCAGATGTTCCCGGCGAAGTACGCGGAGCTGGCGCAGACCGAGGCGCTGTCCGAGTCGGAGATGGCCGACCTCCGCAGCCGCTACGACGACGCCGCCGGCCTCTGAGGGTGGCCGGCGTAGGGCATGATCGGGCCCGTGAAGCGGTTGATCCACCTCGTAGCGGCGGTGACCGTGCTGGCCGGTTGCGCGGCGCCCGGGTCGATCCCGCCGGGGCCCGCGACGACGACTCCGGCCGCGCCCACCTGCCCGCCCGAGGGTGTGCGGATGAGGATGAGTGACGTCAACGCCGCGATGGGGCTGCGGGCGGCCGGCATCGACCTGGTCAACTGCGGTGCTCGGACCTATCGGGTCCAGGGATATCCGGTGGTCGCGCCGCTCGACGAGGACCAGGGGCCCGTGAGCGTCCAGGTCCTGACCGAGGTCGGCGAGATCACCGGCGCGCTGAAGCATCTGGACGTTCCGCCGCAGCCGGTGGTCCTGCAGCCCGGGGAGTCGGCCACGGCGGTCGTGGCGTGGCGCAACAAATACGACGACGTCAGGAATCCTCCGGTCGAGGTGGCGTCCCTCTTCGTTGCGCCGGAGAAGGGACGCCCGGCGCAGCTCGTGCGGCCGGACGGGCCGCTCGACCTGGGCAGCACCGGTCGCATCGGGATCAGCCCGTGGATCGCCCGGAAGGAAGGTCCGTCGACATCGGCCGAGACGACGGAGCCTGCGCCGCCGCTTCTTTGACGCCCGGCGCCGTTTCTTTGACGCTCGGTGCCGGCCGGGAGAGGTTGATCGCGGCGCGCCGCAGCATCGCCCGGACCACCGCCGGATGCGCAAGCCGCACCAGACCGAGATAGATCCGCCCGGACCGCGACCGAGCCGTGGCGTGCGTCGACAGCGTCACCCTGGTGCCGTCCGCACCCGGCTCCACCAGCACACTCGCCCGGAAATCGAGGTGCGCCGCGTCCGTGCCGAGCAGCGCCTCACCCGACGCCGACGCCAGGACGTCGAAGGCCGACCGGTCACCTCGCTCGATCCCGAACGGCGCGACCACCGCGTTGCGCAGCCTCAGCAACGCGGAAACAGCCCGCGGCGGATCGCGGAAGATCTTGTCGGCCCACTCACGCGGATCGGTGGTCGTTCCGGGATGCAGACGTACGGCGTACGCGTCCGCGAGGTCGGGTGAGGGCAGTGCCGCGTGCAGCAGCGACGCGTGCGGAGGAACCGGAACCGCCTCGACCCGGCCGGTCGCCGCCCGCACGACCAGCCGCGCGCGCAGCGGATAGCGCACCGGTTCGGCCACCGGGTCGCCGGTGGCGGCGAGCGACGCGTTGTCCAGCAGGTGCTCCAGCACGGTGTCGTGGCAGTTGCGGATCACCGCCGGCCAGAGCAGCCGCATCGCACCCGACGCCCGGCCGGTCATGTGGTGCCGCAGCACGCAGCGGTCCGGTCCGTCCGGCTCGACGGTGAACGTGTGCGTGCCCGACATCCCGATCCTCGGGTCGAACGCGAACTCGACCCGGCGCCCCGGCTCGTAGGCGGTCACCGTGTACCGCACCCGTCCGTGCCCGCCCGTGGCGCCCACCCCGAGCGGCCGGTCGAGTCGCATCGGCACCCACGCCGGCGACGGCCAGAGCGGGTCGTCCGCCGAGGCGAGCCGGTCGAGCAGCCGCCCGACCTCATCGGCGGGCGCGGCGATGACCCGGGAGTGCGTGTTCTCCATGACGAGCCTCCATACGGTGGCGTATGTTTCCCGTACTGTACCGTATGGACATGCCCTCGTCCCGCCTCACCGCTGACGACTGGACGGCGGCCGCGCTCGACGCGATCGGCCGGGGAGGCCTCGCGGCGGTCGCCGTCGAGCCGCTCGCCACCGGGCTCGGAGCCACCAAGGGCAGCTTCTACTGGCACTTCGCCAACCGAGACGCCCTCATCGAGGCGGCCCTGCTCCGCTGGGAACGCGACCACACCGACGCCGTGATCAGCCTGGTCGAGACCCAGCCCGACCCGCTCGCCAAGCTCCGCCTGCTGATCTCCACCGTGATCGAGTCCACGGCCGGCCCGCACACCGACGCGATCGAACTCGCCATGCTCGCCACCGCCGGCCATCCCCACGTCGCCCCGGTGCTCGCGCGGGTCACCGAGCGGCGCGTCGCGTACACCTCAGGTCTTTTCGAGGCCTTGGGCCTCCCACCGCAAGAGGCCCGCCACCGCGGAGTGACGGCGGTCAGCGCCTATCTGGGCCTCGCCCAGCTGGCCCACGCCGCGCCCCGGACCGTCCCCGCCACGAGCACCGACCGGCAGGCCTACGTCGACAGGCTGATAGGGCTGCTGACCACAGCCGGATGATCGCGGTGTTCGTGCGGTGGACGTGGTGCCGCGCTCTCCTGCACCGCGGCTGGTGGGCCGTCACCAGCGTCCATCTGGTCGTCGGGGCGCACCTTACGGCGGCCGAGCTGGTGCTGATCGGTGTCGGTCAGTCGATCGCCGCACTCGTCTTCGAGGTGCCCACCGGAGTCTTCGCCGACACGGTGAGCCGCAAGTGGTCGCTGGTCGTCTCGCACGTGCTCATGGGCAGCGCCATGCTCGCCACCGGCGTGGTCTCCGGGTTCGTCCCGGTGCTGCTGACGCAGATGCTGTGGGGGCTGTCGTGGAACTTCGCCGGCGGTGCGGACGTGGCCTGGATCAGCGACGAGCTGGACGACCCGCCGGCCGTCACGGTGGCACTGATCCGTGCCGACCAGGCGCAGCTCACCGGCACGGTGGCGGGCCTGGCGACCGTCGGCGGCCTGGCGTGGCTCGTCGGGACCGGTGCGGCCATGGTGGTCGCGGGTGCCGCCATGCTGCTGCTCGGCCTGTACGTCGTGGCGCGCTTCGCCGAGCGGCGGTTCCGGCCCGGTGGCTCCGGCTCGTTGTCGATCCTCGTGCGCGGCTCGGCTCTGGTCCGCGGCAGCCGCCTGATCCTCACGATCTTCGCGGCGACGTTCCTGGTGGACGGAGTCACCAGCGCGTTCGGCCGGCTCTATCCGCTGAGGCTGGTCGATTTCGGCCTTCCCCGCGATCCCGTCCTGTGGCTGGCCGGGCTCGGTGTGCTGGTGAGCCTCGCCGGCGCCGCCGCGTTGCACCTGGTCCGGCCGCACATCAACGCCCCGCACGCGCTGCGCCGGGGTTTCGTGGCGACGTGCGCGGTCGCCGCGGTCGGTGTGGCCGGCTCGGCCGTTGCGCCCGAGGAGATCAGCGGCAGTCTCGCCGTGCTGCTGGCCGCCGGTGCGCTGCCGCTGACGCGAACCTTCACGACGATCTGGATCAATCAGCAGACCGGCAGTGCCGTCCGGGCCACGGTGCACTCACTGCACGCGCAGTCGAAGTACCTGGGCGAGATCGCGTGCGGACTCGGCATCGCTGCCGTCGCGCACGCCGCCGCCCTGCCGGCGGCGCTGCTGGCGTGCGCTGTCCTGGTCACGGGCGCCGCGCTGATCGTTCGGCGTACCCGCCGGTGAAACTATGATCGGCGGATGCTGCAGAGGTACGACGAGCGCAACGCCTCCATCAAGTACTGGGTGAACGGGCGGCTGCTCGGGCGGGACGAGGCGGGGGTGTCGCCGTTCGACTCGGTGGTGCAGGGTGGGGACGCTGTCTGGGAGGGCCTGCGGGTCTACCGGGGAGCGATCTTCGGGCTCACCGAGCACCTGGCCCGGCTGCGCCGGTCGGCTCTGGCGCTGAGTTTCGCCGAGATTCCCGCGGATGCCGAGATCATCGCGGCGATCCGGGCGACGCTGCTGGCCAACGGCATGGATGACGGTGTGCACATCCGGCTCACGCTGACGCGCGGGGTGAAGGTCACCAGTGGCATGGATCCGCGGCTCAACCAGGCCGGGCCGACGCTGATCGTGCTGGCCGAGCACAAGGCGCCGGTCTACGACACGACCGGGCTGCGGCTGGCCACGACGAGCATGCGGCGGGCCAGTCCCGACGTGCTGGACCCGAAGATCCATCACAACAACCTGCTGAACTCGATCCTCGCGAAGATCGAGGCGAACTTCGCGGGTGCGGACGACGCGCTCATGCTCGACCAGCGCGGGTTCGTGGCCGAGACGAACGCGACGCACCTGTTCGCCGTGGTGGGCTCGACGCTGGTCACGCCGACCACGGCCGCCTGCCCGGAGGGGATCACCCGGCAGACCGTGCTGGACCTGGCCGCGGCACACGACATCCCGGCGGTGGTGCGCGACGTGTCGCTGACCGAGATGTACGCGGCCGACGAGGTGTTCTGCACCGGCACGATGGGTGAGATCGCCGGTGTCACGGTGATCGACGGGCGGCCGATCGGGAACGGTCAGATCGGCTCGCTGACGAGCAGGGTGGCGAAGTTGTACCAGGAGCACGCCGCCACGATGGGGGTGCCGGTTCTATAGGCGGTGCGCGGCCAGTTCGTCGTAGAACGGCTGGGCGGCCTCGACGAGTGGCCTCAGGCGCGGGGGCACCTCGGGCGGCGCCGGGTCATAGGGTGCGAATCCTGAGGACGCGTGCACTGACGCGTACCAGAAAGGCGCCCACACACCGTCGGTGTCCCGCGGGCCCGGCGCCCATGAAAGCATGGCCGGCTCGAAGGCGAAGCCGAGAGCCTCGCAGAGACGCCGCAGCGTGGCAGCCGGATCCCGCAGCACGTCGGCCGCGTCCACGACCGGGCCGCCGAAGGCCCGGAAGATCTCCGCCTGCTGGGGATAACCGAGATCATCGAGGGTCGGCTCGCCCCGGACGCGCGCGTAGGAGGCGACCACGTGCGCCGGGTCGCGGATCAGGAAGGCGTGGGTGAGCCCGGCCAGCCAGTCCCGGCCGATCGACGGCAGCAGATGGTGGGTCATGTGCTTCTGGTAGTGGACGGCCGGATCGCCCGGCAGCGGGCCGGTCAGCGCGGCGGCCACGTCCTGCCACCAGTTCGGCTGCGAGGCCAGGACCGCGTCCCGGCCCGGATGGTCGATTCCGGTCTCGGCCAGGTAGTGCGCGTAGAGCGGCTCGTCCACCACGACGGTGTCCGCCCGCGCGCCGAAACTGCGCATCATGGCGGTCGAGATGTTGCGCGGCCCGGACCACATCGCCACCCTGATGCTCACCCGGGTGATCCTGCCGTAAAAGAGCGTGCCGCGTGGAGGCCCGCCGGGCCCGGTCTGTCAAGATCGTCGGATGGCCTGGCCCGAAGAGCTCGACACCTCCGTCCTGACCCCGCGCCAGCGCGGGATCCTCGCCGTGATCCGCGACTGGGCGGTGCGGTACGGCCACGCGCCCTCGGCCCGCGAGATCGGTGACGCGGTCGGGCTGTCGTCGACGTCCTCGGTCGGCCGCCACCTGCGCGCGCTCGAGGATCTCGGCTTCCTGCGCCGGGGGCGGACCGTCAGCCGCCCGATCGACGTGCGGATGTACCTCGAGCCGGTCACCCGCGAGAGCTCCTCGGTCGGCGTGCCGCTGGTCGGCACGATCGCGGCCGGCACGCCGATCCTGGCCGACGAGATCACCGAGGAGACGCTCCAACTGCCCCGCGACCTGGTCGGCCGGGGCACCCTGTTCTGCCTGCGGGTCCAGGGCGACTCGATGGTCGACGCGGCGATCTGTGACGGGGACATCGTGGTGATCCGTCAGCAGCCGGACGCGTACAACGGGGACATCGTCGCCGCGATGATCGACGAGGAGGCGACGGTCAAGGTGTTCCGACGGTCGGGCGGGCATGTGCTGCTCGAACCGCGCAACCCGGCGTACGAGGTGATCGACGGCGACCGCGCGGTGATCCTCGGGAAGGTCGTCTCGGTACTGCGCCGCGTCTGATCGCGCTTATGCCGGCCTGACGTACCGTCGTCTTGGATGAGCGCCATGAACAACATCCGTACGCCCAGGATCGTTCTCCTGGGCCTGATGATCCTCGGCTCGGCGGGCTTCCTCGTCCTCATGCGGCGGTCGCTGATGATGTCCGCTCCGCGGTGCATGGCCGGGCACTGGCACGGCTGCTACGACACCGAGAACGGCGTGGTGCTCATGACGCTGCTCGGATTGCCGCTGGCGGCTCTCGCCGTGTGGCTCCTGGCGAGCGTACGGCGAGGGCCGTGGCAACTGTCGCTGGCCGAGGTCGGCATGGTCTACGGAACCCTGCCGTGGGTGTGGATGACCATGATGCCGGGCCCGGGCGCCGGTGTCGTCCCCGGACGGGTGAGCCTGGTTCCGCTGCGTGACCTGGTCACGATGGCGCCGCTCGGCATCGGCGGCAACCTGCTGGTGCTCGCGGCGCTGGGCTTCTTCGCGCCGATGCGGTTCGCCGTGCTGGCGTCGGTGCCGCGGATCCTGGCGCTCGGTGCCGGCTGCTCGATCCTGATCGAGACGGCGCAGTACGTCTTCCAGCTGGACCGCGTGTCGTCGATCGATGACGTCCTGGTCAACGCAACGGGGGCGGTGCTGGCCGCGCTGTTGTCCCGGCCGTGGTGGCGGAAGCTTTCTCCTCAAAGCAACACTCTCCGTGCACAAGTCATAACGGATCGTGTCGCTGATCCGGCTGAACGCCATCCTTGACGGGAATACGTTCGGGGCGAATCCTCCGGTACGCCCGACGCGCCGGGCGCCAGGCCCATCGTGCGATCACCGGATCCCGGAGATGCAAGGGAGCATCGCCATGACCGATCGCTTCGACCCCAACATCCCACCCGCCGGACCGACCGACCCCGCCATCGAGGGCGCGTTCCTGGGCATCGTCGCCATCACCGACAGGCCCACGCTCGGAAAGTCCAACCTGGTCGTCAACCGGGCCAAGCCGTTCGACATCGACGTGACCTGGCACGTGTTCGGCAACCTCGTACCACTCTGGCTGACGGCACTGTCGGTCCGCACGAGGGACTGGGTCGTCACCGCATGGGCCGAGTCGCAGGGCCCCGGTGACGAGGTCTCCCTCGGCGAGGTCCGCGTGCCGGTCCGCGGCCCGTTCTTCTCGCAGGACGAGCAGTACCGCGCGAAGCTCGTGGTCCCGGCCTTCAAGCTGCCGGAAGGTGACCCCGGCAACGTCACGCAGGCCGGCGTGTACAAGATCGTCGTCACGACGTTCCTGGACTCGGACCTCGGGCCGGTCGGTTACGACATGATGGGTTACGCCGAGGGTCCGATCATCAAGGTGGAGGACCCGAACTGACGGTCACGCCACCTCGACGGCGCTGATGCCGGCACCGCCCAGGGATCCGAAGTGCTGGACGCTGAAGTCACCCTGGTTGATCACCGTGAGTCGTGGGCGGCCCTTGCCCACGACCACGCGGCGACCGCATGCCGCCTCCGTGCAGACGAACAGCACCTCGTTGCCGTTCTCCGCCTCACAGGACATGTTGTGAACTGCCATCTCGGCCTCGATTCTGGCGGGAGTTCAATGTTCCCTCCACGAATCGGCCGTACCCCATCCGTTTGCCCACTGCCGATGAAAAGGCACATTCTCCGTGGAGCGAGCCATGGACGAAACCACCCGGATGACACCGGCGACCCGCGCCGCACTGGTGGCGCTCTCCCAGGGCAGCTGCGACTTTCCCGGCTGCCGCACCCCCGTCATGGTCTTCCTCGGTGACGAACCCGAGGTCAACGTCGAACCGGTCCGCATCCGTGACACCGACCCGAACCGGCCGCGGTACGCCCCCGGACTCGACGACGACGAGCGTGACGGCTTCGACAACCTGCTTCTGCTCTGCGTCCCGCACCGCAAGACGATCGACCGGGACGAGCAGGGACACCCCGTCGAGCTGCTCCAGACGTGGAAGCCGAAGCCGCCCGGCCCGCTGTCGGAGCTGCGCGGACTGAGTTCGCAGCGTCTGGACCTGCTGCTGACGACGGCGTTCGCGGCGGCCCGGGAACAGATCGACGAGGCGCTGAACGCGTTCGAGAAGTCGGATCCCGCGTCGGGGCAGCTGCTGCGGGAGATGGTGAACACGCTGCACGACCAGCGCGGCCGGTACGGCGCTGACCCGCATCTCGCCCGCGCGCTGGACGGGCTCGACCGCCGGATGGACGACCTCGTGCGGCAGCTGGAGGCGAAGCCGGGTCGCCCGGAGCGGATCAACGTGGGCTGGCGCAGCACGTAGATTGAGATCATGGAGTACACACGTCTGGGAAGCTCGGGCCTCAGGATCAGTCGCATCACGCTGGGATGCATGAGTTTCGGCGAGCCGGACCGCGGCGGCAACCAGTGGTCGCTGGACGACGGTGCCGCCGAGCCGATCTTCCGCCAGGCCGTCGAGCTGGGCATCACGTTCTGGGACACGGCGAACGTCTACAGCCTCGGCTCCTCCGAGGAGATCGTGGGGAGGGCGATCCGCAAGTACACCGACCGCGACTCGATCGTGCTGGCCACCAAGGTCTACTTCCCGATGCACCAGGGCCCGGGCGGTTCGGGCCTGTCACGCAAGGCCATTCTGGAGAACATCGACGCGTCGCTCACCCGTCTCGGCACCGACTACGTCGACCTCTACCAGATCCACCGCTTCGACCCGGAGACGCCGGTCGAGGAGACGATGGAGGCGCTGCACGACGTGGTCCGCGCCGGCAAGGTGCGCTACCTCGGTGCCTCCTCGATGTGGGCGTGGCAGTTCGCCAAGCTGCAACACGCTGCCGACCTCGGCGGCTGGACCAGGTTCGTGTCGATGCAGAACCAGTACAGCCTGCTTCAGCGCGAGGAGGAGCGGGAGATGTTCGGCCTGCTCGCCGACCAGGGCGTCGGCTCGCTGCCGTGGAGCCCGCTCGCCAAGGGACGCCTGGCCCGCCCGTGGGAGGACATGTCGACCCGCCGCGCCGAGGTCGATCCGCTGCACGCGCGGTACGCGGACGAGGAGAACCGAGCCGTCGTCGACGCGGTCCGTCGCGTGGCCTCGGCGCGGGGCGTGCCGATGGCGCAGGTCGCGCTGGCCTGGGTGCTGCACAATCCGGCGGTGGACGCGCCGATCGTCGGCCCGACCAAGCCGCACCACCTGACGGATGCGGCGGCCGCCCTGGAGATTCGCCTGACGTCTGAGGAGGTCCTCGCGCTGGAGGAGAATTACACGCCGCGCCTGCCGTCCGGTTTCTAGCTTTTTGTTCTGAGTTGATCCAGCACCAGCGGGTCGATCGAGCCCGGCACGACGCGTTCCTCCAGGTTCTCGATCCCGGCCCAGCTCGCCAGTTCCTCGTCCAGGTCGGCGCCGGTGTGCCCGGCAGTTGCGAGCCGCGTGCGCACCTCGTCCGCGATCGCGCCGGTGAGCGGGATCAGGGTGGCCGGGTCGGGCCGCTCGAAGTAGAGCGTGTGCAATTCCAGCAGCCGGGCCAGCTCGGCCACCGGGTCCGGGTGATCGTCGACTCGCAGGTCGGCGACGATGTCGCTGGTGCCGCCGTACCCCATGCCCTTCGCCACGACGAGCAGCGCGGCGCTCTGCCGCCCGCGCCGGTCGCCGCCCGCGAGATCGCCGGCCCGCAGCGCGCCGAGGAGCCGGTACTGCAACCGTGGCTCGTCGGCGCCGGCCAGCCAGGTGGTCTCCATGTCGGCGACGACCTGCGGGCCGGCCAGCATGTTGCCCTGGATCGCGTATCCGTCGCCGGTTGCGCCACCCGCCCACGGATGGCACTGGTCGCCGGTGAAGCCGGCACCCGGGCCCTGTGTGCTGACCACCCCGACCTGCCGGTGCGTTACCGGGCCGGCGTCACCGGCGATCAGCGCGCGCACGGTGCCGTCCGCGTCCACCCCGGTGCTCAGCAGTGCCAGCGCCTGCGGGCGGTAGGCGAGGTTCGCATAGGACTGGGTGGCGACCGCGCCGATGCCGGCGGCCGCGGCGGGCACGACCGCTCCGGCACCGAGGAATTTGCTGGCCACGGCGACACCGTGTGCGGTGCCGTCGGCGGAGCGGGCAACGATCGAGAAGGTCATGGCGAGACGGTATCCGTGCCTTCCCCCACCCGTCCCCCGATGCCCCCCGATCCGCCGCCCGGCCGTTCTCCGCCCGGCCGTTCTCCGCCCGGCCGTTCTCCGCCCGGCCGTTCTCCGCCCGGCCGCCCGATGCCCTCGACTCCGCCGCCGGGCCGTTCCCTGCCCGGCCGCCGATGGCCCCTCGACCCCGCCGCCGGGCCTCTTCCGCCCGTCAGCCGTGTGTTGGCTTTGGGTCGGCGGCTGCCGATTACTGCCGGTGGGGAGGCGGCTGGGTGGGCGCGTTTTCGCCGAGGGCTGCGTGGTTTTTCGCGATTCCGGCGCGGATCATCTGGCCGTACTCGTCGTCGGGGAGAAGGTGGACGGTCTCGGTCGCGGCGGCCAGGTGGTGCTGCGCCTCGGTGGCGTTGCCGGCGCGGCGGTGTGCGTCGGCGAGATTGAGGTGCAGGGACGGTAGGAAGGCGCGTACCTGGAGCGAGTCGTGATATTTCCGGGCGCGCTCGTCGGTCAGGTCGGTGACGGCGGCCAGGGCGCGTTCGTCCCACATCAGCTCGTCGGTGACCGTCTCCTGCAGGTCGGCGGCGTAGTGGGCGATGCTGCACCGGTGCAGCGCGTCGCCGTGGTCGCCTACTGATTCCCAGAGTTGTTCCAGGGCCTCGCGGGCGGCTCTCGTGTCGCCGGCTCGGCCCTGCTCGACCGCTTTCGCCATCGCGGTCATGATCTCGTCCGGCACTGTCTGTTCGGTGCTCATGGGCGGCAACGGTGGCGCCTCGACCAGGTCGAGGGTCAAGCTTCCACCATTCGGATGTTCAGAACATTCGGATGCTGCGCGTATTCTGAGCAGCGTGGTGAGGTTGACCAGAGCACAGCAGCAGGAGCGGACCCGGGCGTCCGTGCTTTTCGCGGCTGCGGCGGAGTTCGCCGAGTGGGGTTATGCGGAGGCGAAAGTCGACCGCATCGCCGAGCGGGCCGAGATGACGCGCGGGGCGGTCTACTCGAACTTTCCGAGCAAACGGTCGCTCTATCTGGCGGTGCTGCTCGACGCGCTGCAAAGTCGCCATGTCGGCGGGTTCGACACGGTGCCGGAGGACGTGGCCGCGGCGGGGGAGGCGTTCGCGCGGGTCTGGCTGGAGCGGCTGCCGCTCGCGGGTGACTCGGCGGCCGCGGCGCGGTTCCGTTCGTTGTCGGTGACCGGCGTGTTCGACGACGAGCCGGGGCGGGCTGTTCAGGCGCAGTTGATCGCGTTGGAGACGTTGCTGCTGGCGCTGCGGTTGGAGACGTGCCGCCCACGGGCTGCCCGGCGGGTGCGCCTGGCCGAACTCATGCTGACGTTGCTGACCGGTGCTGATCACCTGGCGGAAACCGCTGCCGGGTTCGGGGATCCGTTCGAGGTGGCGCGCGCCTGCCGCTACCTCGCGGCGATGGAGGGGCTGGACTCCTGGGATCCGCCACACCTGCCGTTCATCGCCCCGGCGGTTCCGTGTTCGGAGTCCTGGGATCCGCCGTCCTCGGTCACCGACGCGATGATCGACGGACCGGTCGGGCTGGGGGGTGACGGTGTCGTGCTGTTCCTGGGAGCGCGGCGGCTGGGAGGGGCGGAGGAGGCGGTCCGCGCGGTGCGGCCGGGTGACTCGCTGACGGTCGTGCTGGTCGGTGGGGATCCGGTGGAGGTGGGCGCGCTCGTACGCTTGCGGGTTTCTGATCTGGCTCTTTGCCTTCGGCGGGTGTTCGGGCCGGGTGGGCTCGGGACGGTGAGTGGCGTGCCGGTGAGGGTTGTGCTCGATGAGGGTGGGGTGGTCGCGGCGGCTGCTGGGCTGTCGGTGGGGGATGACACGGAGGAAGCGGTTCGGGTGCGCGGTGGGCGGATTGTTGCGCGGGCGCGTGGGCGGGGCGCCGGGCATGCGGCGGCCGTCGTGGGAGGGGAATCCGAGGGATGAACACGGTTCTGCATTCGTTGCGCTGCATGGGGTACGCGGAACTGACGCGAATCGCCGATGTCACCGGGTCTACGCCGTCGGAGGTCGAGTCGGACCTGATCGATCTGGCGGTTGACGGGTTCGTGGTGCGGACACCGCCGCCCTTTCCGACGTGGGGGCTTACCGAGGCGGGCAAGGCGGAGGACGCGCGTCAGGTTCTGGACGAGGTTTCGAAGGCGGGAGTGCGGGATGACGTGCTTTCGGCGTACAAAAAATTTTTGATCTTGAATCCTGAACTTCTGGACCTCTGCTCGGCGGCGCTCGACGAGGATCTTGAGACGGCTCGGGTGCTGGCTCGATTCGAAGACTTGGACAAGCGGGCGGAACCGATCTGCTCGTCGCTGGCGGCCGCACTGCCTCGGTTCGGCGCGTATAGCGTGAGGCTGGGTGCGGCGCTCGACCGAGCGCGGTCCGGGGAGCGGGAGTACCTGGCAAGCGCGACCGATTCTTATCACGGAGTGTGGTTCCAGCTGCACGAGGATCTACTGGCCACTCTGGGCATTCCCCGGTGATCTTCGAGGTGTCCGCGTCGCTCGAGGCTCCGGTGGAGATCATCGGCGCGAAGGCCCGCGGACTGGTGGAGATGACGCGGCTGGGGTTGCCGGTGCCTTCGGCGTTCGTGATCCCGGCCTCGGCGTGCAGGAGTTTCCTTCGCGACGGGAGCATGCCGGACGGTCTCGACGACGCGGTCGCGCGCATCGCTGGTGCTGGCACGCTGGTTTCGGTGCGCTCGGGCGCCGCGGTTTCGATGCCCGGGATGATGAACACGATCTTGAACGTTTCGCGGGCCCGGGTCCGGGAGGCCGTGCCGGCCGTGTTCTCGTCGTGGAACACGCCACGGGCCGTCACCTACCGGGAGCTCCACTCGATTCCGCATGATCTGGGCACGGCCGTGATCGTGCAGGCGATGGTGTTCGGTGATCGGGATCAGCACAGTGGAACCGGCGTGGCGTTCAGCCGGGATCCCGCCACGGGTGAGCGTGCGCTCTACGGCGAGGTGCTGTTCGGGCGGCAGGGCGACGCGGTCGTGGCCGGCGAGTCGGAGACCCAGCCGCTTCACGATCTTGCCGTTCGTGAACCCGGGATGTGGGAGGAGCTCGGTTCGGCCCTGGCCGCGCTGGAGCGGCACTATCGGGATGCGTGCCATGTGGAGTTCACGTTCGAGGCGGGCCGGCTGTGGTTCCTGCAGGTGCGCCCGGGTGGGCTGGTGGGCCGCGCCGCCGTCCGCGTGGCCGTCGACCTGGTGGACGAGGGCCTCATCGACCGCCGGACCGCCGTGGCTCGTGTCTCCTCCCGCGATCTACGTCTGGCCCGGGCCCTTTACATCTCCACCACCGCTGATCTCGACGTGCTGGCCCGCGGCATCGGCGCCAGCCCTGGCGTGGCGGCCGGCCGCATCGCGCTGACAGCCGACCACGCCGTGCAGATGGCCCGCTCCGGGCCTGTCGTCCTGGTACGTCCACACACCTCACCCGTCGACATGCACGGCTTGGCTCTTGCTGCGGGTGTGGTCACCAGCCGGGGCGGCCCGACCAGCCACGCGGCAGTGGTGGCGCGTTCCATGGCCAAACCCGCCGTGGTGGCCGCCACCACCCTGACGGTCGACCCCACCTCCGCCTGTGTTTTCGCGGGCAGCCGAGTCGTTCCCGAAGGCACCCCGATAACCATCGACGGCGCCAGTGGCCTCATCGTTCTCGGGTCACCGGCCATCTCGGAGGGCGCCGGCGACCCGCACCTGGCCCGGCTCAAGGGTTGGGCCGCGTCGCGTTCTCTGTAGTTCTCGCCAGCGGCTTGTTCTCGTCAGCGGCTTGCGCGGCTCTTGGTGCCGGTTTGTGCGGTCTCGGGGACATTTTTGCGGCGTTTGGGGTCGGCTTGTCCGGGTCCTGGCGCCGGTTTGTGCGGCTCCGGGCGCCCGATCGATGCGAGACTTAGCCTGGACGGATCGTGTGAAATCCGTTGTCATCGGCACCTGGTCGTCCCCGGCGAAGATCTCGGTCGAAGGAGCGGGCGATGGACACCAGCCCCGTCATCTCGGTGCGAACCGACGACCTCGACGAAGCCCGCGAGATCTGCGGCACGCACCTGTACCCGCGCTCGATGCGCCTGCTCGAACCCGGCTCCTTCCTCGACGCGCGTTTCGCTTTCATGCATTTGGACGTGATGACCCTCGCCGACGTCCGATACGGCGCGGCAATGGCCGGCGTCACCAGCGAACTCGGCTGCTACCACGTCAACGTGCCGCAGGCGGGACGTTTCTACGCCTCCCAGGGCGGGCGCCCGATCAGCGGCACATGGCGGCGCGCCGCGGTCTATCAACCGGTCGGCGACACCGCGCTGCACTGGTCCAGTGCCGACTGTCACCTGCACGCGCTGAAGATCGACAGGTGGGCGCTGGAGGCCCATCTGGAGGCGGTGTTCGATGTCCGCGTCAACGGCTGCATCCGGCTGGCGGGGCAGATCGACATCGGGCAGGGCGCCGGGCGCACGTTCAACGGCCTGGTCCGCCTACTGGGCGAGGAAATGGCCAACCCGGACAGCCTGCTGAGCCGTCCGGCGGTCGCCGAGCCGGTGAAAGAGACGCTGATGACCGCCCTCCTGCTCGCCACCGATCATCAATACCGTGACACGCTACGGGCCGGCACGTTCTTCGCACACGTGCCCGCGCGCAGCATCGGCCGCGTCGTGGACGCCATCCACGACGAACCGAGCCGTCCCCACACGCTCGCCTCCCTCGCCGCGATCGGCCGGACCAGCAGCCGCCGCCTGCACACCGAGTTCCTCCGGCAACACGGCGTCACCCCGATGGCCTACCTGCGGGATGTCCGCCTCCTGGCAGCCCACGCCGACCTGGTCGCCGCCGAACCGGGTCAAACCTCGGTCCCAGCGATCGCCCGCCGCTGGGGGTTCCTGACATCGCAACGATTCACCCTGCGGTACCGGGCGCGCTTCCACGAGTCTCCCGCCGCCACACTCCACTCCTGACCCTTCCCTCGGTCCGGCGGAGCCCTCGCTCGCCGATCGTGGCGGGGAGTTCTGGTGGCGTCCTCTCGCGCCAATCGTGACAGGGAGCCCCGGTGGAGCCCCCTCTCGCCATTGGTGGCAAAGGAGCAGCGTTGGGGAGAGCCGGTTCAGGCGGCAACGGACCACTGCGGCGTGCACGGTGGAGGCGGCCAATCCCAGTCGGTCGGCGATCGCGACCGTGCCGGGCCGTTGTTGGTCAAACCAAGCCGGCCTCCTTTGCCAGGATCGCGGCCTGGACGCGGGACGTGCAGTTGAGTTTGGCGAGAACTCGGCTGACGTGCGTCTTGGCTGTGGCTTCGGTAATTGCCAGCTTGGCGGCGAGCTCGGCGTTGGAGAGGCCGCGGCCGAGGGCGGTGAGCACATCGTGTTCGCGATCGGTGAGGTTGTCTAGAACCTTGGGTGGGCTGGACACCACCTGCTTGTCGGCGGCGATGAAGGCGCTGAGCAGGCGGCGGGTGACCTCCGGCGCCAGGAAACCGTCGCCGGCGGCGACTCGGCGGACGGCGTCGATGAGGGCGGATGGCTCGACTGACTTGAGGAGGAATCCGGCGGCTCCGGCGCGCAACGCCCCGAACAGGTATTGGTCCAAGTCGAACGTCGTGAGGATCAGCACGTCGGCGACTCCGGCCGAGGTGATCGACTGGGTCGCGCTGATCCCGTCGGTGCCGGGCATGCGGACGTCCATCAGCACGACGTGGGGTCGCAAAGCGATGGCCTGCCGAACCGCGATCTCACCGTCCGACGCCTCACCGACCACGACGATGTCCGGCGCCTGCTCAAGCATCAGTCGCATCCCGGCCCGGATCGCCGCATGGTCGTCGACCACCAGCACACGAATCGACGATGCGTCCACGGGATCGGCGGCCTGCTCGGAAGCACCAGGCGTCGGTTGGCCGGGCGCGGCGGGCGTCGACCGGCCTGGTGTTGTGAGCGGCAATTGTCTGGGCGTTGCGGGTGACGGTTCGTCGATTGTTGTGGGCGGCGGTTGGCTGGGTGCGGCGGGCGTCGGTTCGTCGATTGTTGTGGGCGGCGGTTGGCTGGGTGCGGCGGGCGTCGGCTGGTCTGGTGTTGTGAGCGGCGGTTGGCTGGGTGCGGCGGGCGTCGGCTGGCCTGGGGTCGTGGGCGCCGATTGGCTGGGCGCGGCGGGCGCCGGACGGTCGGGTGTTGTGAGCGGCGGCTCGCGGGCGATGAGCGTCGGCTGGTCGGGCGTTGTGAGCGGCGGCTCGCGGGCGATGAGCGTCGGGTGGTCGGGTGCGGTGGGCATTGGATCCTCGAGCATGGTGTAGCGGGCGATGACTGATTCGGTGGTGGTCATGAGCGTGGGCGGCCGGAAGCGGCGCCGGCTGGGTTGAGGGGGAGGGTGGCTCGGAGGCGGAAGTGGGCGTCGTCGGGGCCTGCGGTGAGGTCGCCGCCGAGAAGGGCTGCCCGTTCGCGTAGGGAGACCAAGCCTGTCCCGGAGCTCAGGGCGTGGTGGTCGATCGAGTGGGCGTGGGTCAGAGTGTTGGCAATGTCGACGGTGACCAGGTCGCCCGGGTAGCAGATGTCGAGCGTGACCGATGAACCTGGCGCATGTTTACCGGCGTTGGTGAGAGCCTCGCGGACTATTCGGTAGACCGTGTGCGAGACGACCGCGGGCATGCCGGGATCGTCGGCGGTGTTCGTCTCGACCCGCAGCCCGCCGGCGGAGGCCTCCGCCACCAGGTCGGGCAGGCGGTCCACGCCGCCTGGCAGGGTGAGATCGGTGCCGACGGGATCGTCGGCTCGCAACAGCATGATCATGGAGCGCATCTCCTCCAGGGCGGCGAGGCTGCTCGTGCGGACGGCCCGCAGGGCGGCGCGGTCCCGGCTGGTATCAGGTGGTGCGGCCAGAGCGGCACCGGAGTGGATCGCGGTCGTCGAGAGGTGCGCGGCGATGACGTCGTGCAGGTCGCGCGCCATCGCGGCACGGTCGGCCAGCACGGCCTCGCGTGCGGTTCGCTCGGCGTCGAGAACGCCCAGCTGGCGCTGCTGCCGGATGTTGGCGGCCCACCACAGCGGCACGAACAGCAGAGTGGTCAACTGCAGGCTGACGAAGACGCCGATGCGCAGCTCACCGAGTGCGAGACCGGCGACGACGCTGGCCGTGCCGACGACCACGAAGACCGCGGTGGTGACGGCGGCCCGGGCGCGCGCCGAAGCATAGAGCCCGGCGGAGAAGATGAGATCGAACAGCACCAGCACGACCGCGACGCTGCCGCCGAGTGCCAGGTCGGCGGCGCCCACGAGCGCACCGACACCGAGAGCGAGCATCGGACGGCGGCGCTTGCCGAGCATGGCGAGACAGCCGATCGCCAGAAGGACGGTGTGCCACCATGAGGGAGCGCCGGCGAGACTGTCGATCTCGGGCAGCGTCCAGACGTCGGTCAGGCCGACAAGGTTGAACGCCAGGCCGGCCAGGAACGTCGCGACCGCGGTCAGGACGTCCTGGTATCGCCTGCGTTCTCGCCAGAGTGCATTGAGCGCCACGCGGACATCCCACCACGGCGCGGCGGATCGGTCGTCGGCCAAAGGATGTACGAGTTTTCCGTACCCCTGACATCTTTTGGCCGACGCCAAGCGCGACGCGCTCCCGGCAGAGTTGCCGCCATGGACATCGCGCTTCTGGGGTCGCTGGCGGTTCTCGCATTGATCGACTCCACCAGTTTCGGAACGCTACTCATCCCCATCTGGCTGCTTCTGCATCCAGGACGACTCAGACCGGGTCGCATCTTGATCTTTTTGGGTACGGTGGCCGCGTTCTACTTCGCCGTGGGCATGACTGTGGCGCTCGGAGCCGACGCGTTCCTGCCGCAGATCGCCCGTGTCCTCGACACGCGGCCGGCGATGTGGATTCAGCTGATTCTGGGCGTGGGACTGTTCTTCTGGAGTTTCCGGCTGGATCGCAAGAAGAGACCTGCCTCCGGCGGTGGCCGTCTCGTGCGGTGGCGAGAGCGCGCCCTGTCCAGCGACGGCGACGGCAACAGTGACGGCAACGGCAAGGGCGGCGGCGCGCTGGGACTGGCTGGGCTCGCGCTCGCTGCCGCGGCCGCTGAGGTGACGACGATGCTGCCCTACATCGCGGCGATCGGCCTCCTGACCACCGCCGAGCTGCCGGTCGCGCAGGTCGCCGCGGTGATGGCCGGGTATTGCCTGCTGATGATCGTCCCAGCGCTGGTGCTGCTCGCGCTGCGGCTGATCACGGGCAAGCGGATCGAGCCGCTGCTGACACGAGTCAGCAACTGGATGGCGAACAGCAATGCGCTGTCGTGGATCGTCGGCATCGTCGGGTTCCTGCTGGCCAGAGACGCGGCGTTCCGGTTGGGGTTTCTGGAGCTCTGCTTCGGCGACGGGTGCTGATCGGCCAGGTACTGACGGGAGGAGGGCTGAGGGCTGACCGGAGCGGACCGAGCCGGCGTGACCGCCACGGACGGGAGGGCCAGGAGGAGGAGAGGAGAGGAGAGGAGAGGAGGGCTGCTGGTGGGGCGCGAGGCCGGCGGCGAGGAGGGCTGCTGGTGGGGCGCGAGGCCGGCGGCGAGGAAGGCTGCTGGCGTGCGCGGGGCCGGCGGCGAGGAGGGCTGCTATGTGCGATTGACGAAGAGAAGCGTTGCCACGGGACCGGCTGGAGTGGGGGCGCTGCTGGCGGGACGCGCGGTTACAGGCGCTCGGGTGGGGGCTGCAGCACGCAGAACTCGTTGCCGTCGGGGTCGGCGAGGATGTGCCACCGCCAGCTCTCCTCGGTTACCGGCTTTTCGGTCAGGCGGCGGGCGCCTGCGGCTTCGATTCGGGTGACTTCGGCGTCGAGGTCGGGGACGCGCAGGTCGAGGTGGAGGCGGTTCTTGGAGGTCTTGGGTTCGGGGACGCGTTGGAGGAGGAGTTCTACGCCGTTGCCGTCGAGGGGGAGGAGGCGGCGGTAAGGGCCGGGGCCGGTGGAGGGAGGGTGATAGCCGAGGACTTCGCACCAGAACGCGGAGGAGCGGTCCAGGTCGGAGCAGTCGAGGACGATGGCCAGGACGACGTTGTTGCGGCCGCCGAAGCGGGCGGGGCCTTCTGTCACCGCGGCAGGGTACCCGGTCACCGCGGCACGGCACCCGGGTTTGGGCGGGCGAGCACGGGAAACGTTGGGCGGATGAAACTGGCGGCTACGACGATCAGTTCGCCTGACCCGCGGCGGTTGGCTTTGTTCTACGGGCGGCTGCTGGAGTGGCCGATCACGACGGACGAGGACGGCTGGGTTCAGCTCGTGGCGTCGGACGGGGCGGGGCTGTCCTTTCACGCCGAGGATGCCTTTGAGTCGCCGGTGTGGCCGTCTCGTCCGGGGCGTCCGCAGATGCAGTCACATCTGGACATCGAGGTGGCGGATCTGGAGAGCGGGGTCGCCCAGGCGGTCGCGCTCGGGGCGACGGTGGCTGAGCATCAACCGCAGGAGGACGTGCGGGTGTGCCTCGACCCCGACGGTCACCCCTTCTGCCTGTTCGTCCGAACCTGACGCGGCGTGGTGGCGGGGGGTGAGCGAGGGAAGTGGTGCGGCGCGGGCCGGCGGCGCCCGGAGACAGCCTGGAAAGCCTTTACACCCGGAGAGCTACGAATTAAACCCTCCGACCGCATAGTTCCGCCCGGTGGTATTCAACATCACCTGGCCGGATGAACCGCTTATCGGCATGATCACGAATGTTGAGCTTGGGGAGGCTTATGCGCGGCCCATTTCAATAAGTCAGATTGGACGGATCACGAAGAAGTTAATACTCGGTAAACCATCGTCCTCAATGGCGTGTTGTCATCCCCTCCCGGGGTTCGTGGAAAACCTCCCCGGGCCTCAAGGGGGAGGGGACGCCGATGGCGGCTCGGCGAGTGGTTTCCGGTATGGTCGTCGGCCTGCTGGTGGTGGTTACGGCGGCTGTTGTCGGGTCGGCGACAGCGCAGGCGCGGGAGCTTCCGGCTGGGTTTCGGGAGCAGATCGTTCTGAGCGGGCTGGATCTTCCTACGAATCTTGAGTTTGCCTCGGACGGGCGGATATTCGTGGCGGAGAAATCGGGGCGGATCAAGGTTTTTGACTCGATCGCTGACACGACGCCTACGCTTTTCGCCGATCTTCGTGCAAACGTGCACAACCAGGGTGACCGTGGGCTGCTCGGGCTTGCTCTGCCGCCGGGGTTTCCCGCTCAGCCGTATGTCTATGTGCTCTACACGTATGACGCGCCGCCGGGGCAGACCGCGCCTGTCTGGAACGACAACTGCACGGCGGTCGGTGGGGCCAACGGTGGTCAGTGCATCGTGACCGGGCGGCTGTCGCGGCTGGGGCTCGACGGCAGTGAGACCGTGTTGCTGCACGACTGGTGTCAGCAGTACTCGTCGCACTCGATCGGCGACCTGCGGTTCGGGGCGGACGGCATGCTGTACCTGAGTTCCGGTGACGGGGCGAGCTTCAACCTCGTCGACTGGGGGCAGTTGGGGGATCCGGCCAACCCGTGTGGCGACACGACGATGCAGGGTGGCGCGCTGCGGTCGCAGGATGTGCGCAGTGCCGCCGACCCGACGAGTCTGGACGGGACGATTCTGCGGCTCGACCCGGCTACCGGTGCTGCGGCGCCCGGCAATCCGGCGATCGGGGCGGCCGATCTGAACACGCGGAGGATCGTCGCCTACGGGTTGCGGAACCCGTTCCGGTTCGCGATGCGGCCGGGCACCGGGGAGATCTGGGTGGGCGACGTCGGCTGGAACGAGTGGGAAGAGGTCAACCGGCTGACCGATACGGCTACCACCGTACGCAATCTGGGTTGGCCCTGTTTTGAAGGTGCTGATCGGCAGAACGGTTATGACGGCGCCAACCTGGACCTCTGCGAGAGTCTCTACACAGCTGGGGGGCAGACGGGACCGTATTACACCTATCGGCACACCGAGAAGGTCGTGGCGGACGAGGCCTGCCCGACCGGCGGATCGAGCACGTCCGGGTTGGCGTTCTCGCCCACGAGTGGCGGCGACTACCCGGCGGCGTATCAGGGCGCGTTGTTCTTCGCCGACTACACCCGGGACTGCATCTGGGCGATGCTGCCGAGCGCGCCGGGCGGGGTGCCCGTCGCGGCGAACCGGGTGACGTTCGCGGCCGGCGCGGCAAACCCGGTGGATCTGGCGATCGGGCCGGGCGGCGACCTCTACTACGTGGACATGAGTGGCGGCACGATTCGCCGGATCCGGTACTTCGCGGGCAACCAGCCACCGACGGCCGCGCTGACCGCCTCGCCGACGACCGGGCCGTCGCCGCTGACCGTGAACTTCGACGCGAGCCAGTCCAGTGATCCGGACCCGGCCGACGCGGGGTTGTTGAGGTACGAGTGGGACTTCACCAACGACGGGACGGTGGACGCGCGCACCCCCACGGCGTCGTTCACGTATCCGTCGGGTGGCCCGTACACGGCTCGGCTGCGCGTGCTGGACAGCCTGGACGCCGCGGACACGCAGACCGTCGAGATCCAGTCGGGCAACAGTCCGCCGGCCGCGGTGATCAACAGTCCGGCGGGCGGTAGTACGTTCGCGGTTGGCGAGAACATCACGTTCAGCGGTGGTGCGACCGACCCTGACCAGGGGAACCTGCCGGCGTCGGCGCTGCGGTGGCGGCTGCTGCAGTACCACTGCTTCACCCCGGACAACTGCCACGTCCACACCGCGCAGGAATGGAACGGCACCACCGGGACGACGTTCCCGGCGCCCGATCACGAGTACCCGTCCTATCTGGAGCTCGTGCTGACCGCCACCGACGCGGGCGGGCTCTCGTCGACCGTGACCCGGCGCATCGACCCGCGGACCGTCCAGCTCACGTTCCAGGGCAATCCGGCCGGGACGCAGGTCACCGTGGGCGGGACGGCGCAGACCACGCCGTTCACGCGTACGGTCATCCAGGGCTCGGCCAACTCGATCAGCGGGGTGACGCCGCAGACCGCCGGCGGTGTCCCGTACATCTTTGCCGCCTGGTCCGATGCCGGCGCCCAGACGCACACCGTGACCGCACCGGCGGCGAACCGGACCTATACCGCCTCCTTCGTGCAGCAACGGCTGGCGCAGAGCCAGATGACCGTGCGCTCGGTCGACTCGCAGGAGACCGCCGCCGGCAATTACCGGGGCACCAACGCGCTCGACGGCAACAACGCGACCATGTGGCACACCGTCTGGTCGGCCGCCACCGACCCGGCGCACCCGCACGAGATCCAGCTGGATCTGCGCGGCCAGTACGACGTGACCGCCGTCCACTACCGCCCCCGCCAGGACGCGTCGCCCAACGGCCGGATCGCCCGGTACGAGGTCTATGTCTCCGCCGACGGCACCAACTGGGGCACGGCGGTCGCCACCGGCACGTGGATCGACAGCACCGCCGAGCAGTCGGCAACCTTCGCCGCCAAGACCGGCCGGTACGTGCGGCTGCGTGCGCTGTCCGAGGTGAAGGGCCAGCGCTGGACGAGCGTCGCCGAGCTGAACGTCGCGGTCGCCGCTAAGCTGCCCCGGCAGGCGCTGACCGTGCGCTCGGTCGACTCGCAGGAGATCACGGCCGGTAATTACCGCGGGACGAACGTGCTCGACGGCAACACCGCGTCCATGTGGCACACCGTCTTCTCCGTCGACCCGGATCCTCGGCACCCGCACGAGATCCAGCTCGACCTGGGACGCAGCATGAGCGTCAGCTGCGTCTACCAACTGCCCCGGCAGACGCCCAACGATCCGAACGGCATGATCGCGCAGTACGAGGTCTACACGTCGGCCGACGGCACGAACTGGGGGAGCCCGGCGGCGACCGGCACGTGGGTGGCCGGCACCGCCGAGCAGAACGCCTGCTTCAGCGCGCGCGCCGCCCGTTATGTCCGGGTCAGGGCGATGTCTGAGGTGAACGGCCAAGCCTGGACAAGCATGGCCGAACTAAGGGTGGCAGCCCGCTGACGAAAGCGACTCACGCTAAAGGGGGCGACCCGCTGACCAGGGCGTCGCCCAGCGCCGTCCGCCGATAGAGCACCACCCGCCCGGACCGTGCCCGCTCCACCAGCCCCGCCCGATGAAGAACCGCCAGATGATCACCGACCGCCCCGACCGCCATCCCGAACGCCCGGGCGAGCTGACTGGTGCTGGCCGCGTCACCCAGCGCGCCCAGCAGCAGAGCCCGGGACCGCCCGATCAGCGGAGCCAGGTGCTCCGGCGGCTCACCCGGGCCGCGTTCGAGCAGCGTGGCCACGCCCCGAGCCGGATAGACCAGCGCTTTCGGCCAGGGCTCGTCGGCGTACACCGCGAACTCCGGCCAGACGAACACCGACGGCACGAGCAGCAGGCCGGCCCCGTCGAGCCGGGTGACGCCGCTGGACCGGCCCAGCATGTCGATGCCGCCGTCCCGCCAGCGGACCTTGCGGTGCAGCCCGGCGATCGCGGCCGCCCAGCCCGCCCGGCTCAGTTCGCCGGAGCGGTGCACCACGTCGCGCTCGCACAGCAGGCGCAGCCGCGGCCAGTCGTCCGCCAGCAACGATGCCCAGGCCGCGGCGAGCAGATCGGCCAGCCGGTCCAGGACGTCCTCGGAGGTCAGGAACGCCCGCGCGGCCTCCGGTGCGTCCGGCCTGCGCTGCAGATAGAAGTCGATCTCCTCGCGGGCGACGTCCGGCGGTGTGCCGCGCACCGCGGTCAGGTCGTCCTCGATCGTCTGCCCGAGCCGCTGCGGAGGCGGCGACAGGAACGTCGCACCCAGTCCGGGAAGCTGCAACGTCAAAACAGCCTGCACGCCGGGCTCGTCCCGCAGCCGCGCGAACCTCGGCCGCAGCCGGGCCATCCAGGCCTCCGGAACTCCCTGCCGATGCGGTCCGGCCAGCGCGCGGATCAGGTGCTGCAACTCGAACACCGGCGACAGCGCGAACCGGGTCCGCACCAGGTCCTCGGCGCCCACCTCGAACCGCATCACCGCTCGACCTTACGCCCCTGAGCGAAACATTCGATTGTCCGCCCGGCACGGAGCACGCTGCCGTCATGACCGTCACCGACCGCCCGGCCTCCTACCGCGAGGTGTTCGCCGAGCCGACCTTCCGCGCCCTGTTCGTCTCGCGGACCGTCGCGATCGCCGCCGTCTCGCTGCAGATCTTCGCGCTGTCCGTGCTGGTCTACGCCGGAACCGGGTCACCTCTGCTCAGCGCCCTCGCGTTCGGCGCCGGCTTCCTGCCCCAGTTCGTCGGCGGCCTGCTCCTCGGCTCCCTGACCGACCGGTTGCGCGCCCGGCCCCTGATCGTGGCCGGCTATCTGCTCGAGGTAGCGCTGGCCGCCGCGCTGGCGCTGCTGAACCTCCCGGTCGCCGTCAGCCTCTCGCTCGTGGCCGCGGTCGCCTGCTTCACCCCGGTCTTCGCCGGCGCCGCCTCCCGCGTGATCGCCGAACGCCTGACCGGTGACGCCTATGTCCTCGGCCGCTCCCTGACCAGCATGTCCTCGTCCGCAGCCCAGCTGCTCGGCCTGGCCGGCGGCGGCGTCGCGGTGGCCACTCTCGGTCCGCGGCAGGCCCTGCTCTTCGCCGCCGCCTGCCACGCGATCGCCGCGGTCATAGTCCAGCTGGCACTTCCCCCCGAGCAGAAAAAGCACGAAAAAACAGTACAAAAGGGCACCTTGAATGAAAGCTGGACCGGTGCCACCACCATGCTCGCCAACCCGACCATCCGCCGCCTGCTCCTCGCCCAATGGCTCCCCTCCGCCTTCGTGGCCGGCGCCGAAGCCCTGCTGATCGCCTATGGAGCCCGCCGTGGCTTCCCCGCCGGCACCGGAGCCCTCCTCATGGCCGCGCCGGCGGTAGGGATGTTCACCGGCAACCTGATCGTCGGCCGCTTCCTGCGCCCGTCCCAGCGCGAGCGTTACACCGGCGCCTTCGTCGTGCTCCTCGGCGCACCGCTGATCCTCCTGATCACCGGCCCGCCCCTGGCCGTGGTCACCGTCCTGCTGACCCTCACCGGCTTCGGCTTCGCCTACGGCCTCGGCCTGCAGCGCGAGTTCCTCGAATCCGCGCCCGAGGGCCGCACCGGTCAGCTCTTCGCCCTGCTCTCCACCGGCCTGATGGCGCTGCAGGGCCTGGGCCCACTCGTGCTGGGCGCGCTCGCCGAGATCACCTCCCCGTCGCTGGCCATCGCCACCGCGGGCCTTCTCACCGTGCTCATCACCCCCCTCGTTCGAAGATCAAAAACATGATTTGTGTACGTGCGGAGCACGGCTCCCGCCACGGCGGACGAGAACCGTGCTCTCGTTCGTCAGAACGCGAAGCAGTTGATCCCGTACGGACTGCCCCAGTCCTCATAGGTCGCCACCACGATGCGGCCGTACCCGACCTCCACCGGGTTCTGCCACCGGCATGCGGCGTGCAGGGTGACCCTGTCGGTCGTCGAGCCCCGCTGGCAGTACCAGTCCGCGACGTTCTGCGGATTCCCGCGCGCTCCGTCGTATCCCAGCGCCTGGCAGTACCGCGCGATGTCGAGATCATTGCCGTCGACGTAACCCGACCAGGTCCGGCACCGCCACCCGGTCGCACCGCCGCCCCGGTGGTCCCAGACCAGATGGCCGGCGCCCACCAGGTCGGCGAACTGGTAGCGGCACGCCGCGGTCATCGACAGCCCGTGCTGCCCCTGATTGGCGTCGACGCACTTCCACCCGGACGCGCTGCTGTTGATCATCTTGGCGCCGCCGGGATATCCGGCGGCCAGGCAGTAGGCGTTGACGTCGATCCCGCCCAGGTTGGTCGGATCGATCGCCCGTGCCGGTCCGGCCAGCCCCGCCACCGCCAGCAGCCCGGCCGCGGTCGCGATCAGTAGTCGCAGCAGAGTTCGTCCCATTGATTTCCTCCCCCTGGATTCCATGGACGCGCCGGCGCGGACAAACGATCTCAGGACTGTCCGGACCCGGACATCGGCGCAAACCCGCAATCCGGCACGCAGCCCGAGGCGAACGTCTATGCGTGAATCCGAGGACGCTGGTGGGCCGCGCGGCCCAGGTGCGGATGCTGCGCGAGGCGCTGACCCGGGCCGCGGGCGGCGCGTTCACGATCGTCGAGATCAGCGGCGAGGCGGGCATGGGCAAGACCCGCATGCTGTCCGTGCTCGCCGACCTGGCGACCTCGGCCGGCCTCCCGGTACACAGCGGCCGGGCGACCGAGTTCGAGCAGGGCGTCCCCTACGGCTGCCTCACCGACCTGCTGCCGAGCAACCCCGCCACCCCGGGCGGCTGTTACGCCGGGCTGCGGTCGCTGTTGTCCGGTGCGGCGCTGCTCCTCGACGATCTGCACTGGGCCGATTCCGCCTCCCTGGAACTCGTCGAGCACCTGATCCGGAAACCGCCGCCCGGGCCGAATCTGATCGCGGTCGCGTTCCGCAGCGGGCAGGCGCAGCCGGGAGTGTCAGCGGCGATCGGGCGGCACGCGGGCGCGGCGGCCCGGATCGTGTTGCCGCCGCTCACCGAGAACGAGGCGGGTCCACTGCTCGGCGATCTTCCGGCCGGGCACCGAGCCATGGTGGTCGCCGCCGGAGCCGGGAACCCGCTCTACCTCCACACTTTGCGTGAGCTGTCCTCGCGTACGCTCAGTGCTTTGACCGCATCCTCCGCGGACCTTGACCGGGCCGCACCCGGCGCGCACCCCGCCCTGGCCGGCCTGGCCGCCGAGGTCGCCGCCCGCCCCGCGCCGGTCCGCCGCGTCGCCGAGGCCACCGCGGTGATCGGCGGGCACGTCACGCTCGACCTGCTCACCGACGTCACCGGCCTGACATCGACGCAGGTGGGAGCGGCGATCGACGACCTGCACCGGATACGCGTGATCGACGCCGACGGCCCGCGCCCGGGATTCCGGCACCCGCTGATCCGGGCCGCCGTCCTCGAGCTGACCGGCCCCGCCCGCCGCACCGAGATCCACGCCGGCGCCGCCCGGCACCTCCGGCGCCGTCACGGACCGCGACATCTGATCGCGCATCACTACGAACGGTCAGCGCAATCCGGTGACGAGGAGGCCGCCGAGATCCTGGCCGGCGCGGGTGTCGCCTACGCACACCGGGCGCCGGCCCAGGCGGCGCGATGGCTGGGTGCCGCGCTGCGGGTGATGCCCGATCATGAGGAGTACGCCGAAAAGCGCGCTTTTGTCGCGTTGTGGCATGCCCGCGCGCTGTGCCGAAGCGGCCGGCTGCTCGAGAGCCGCGCGACTCTGGACGGTCTGCGGCAGGGCCCGTTGCGGCGGCAGGCCGAGATGTTCAGCGTCGTGGTGGCCCGGCAGCTGGGCGATTTCGCCGAGGCCGCCGCCCTCCTCGAACGCCGGCTGGACAACCAGGGCGGGTTCGACGCGGGCACCGAGGTCAAGCTGCGGATCGAACTCGCCACGATCGAGGTGTTCCGGGAGGACGCGGCGGCGGCCACCGATCACGCCGGGCAGGCGCTGAAGCTGCTCGCGGACGGGTGCGGGCACCGGCCGGGGCTGACCGCTTCGGCACAGGTGCTGCACGCGCTCGGCAGCATCTACGGCGGGGACCTGCCGTCGGCCCGCCGCGGGTTGACCGCCGCGGCCCGAACCGTGGACGCGGTCGGCGACGGCGACCTGCGCGCCGAGGTGGAGATCGTCGCGCCGCTCGTCCTGGCCGAGATCTGGCTGGGGCGACTGTCCGAGGCGGAGCGGCACCTGCACCGGGTACGGCGGATGCTGGAGCTGCTGGGACCGCATCACGCCTTTCCCTACCTGCTGATCTTCGACGCCGCGTGGAACGTCCGCACCGGTCAGCTCACCACCGCCCTGACGATGGCCGAGGACGCCGCCGAGGCCGCCCGCCGAATCGGCAGCCCCGAACTGGAGGCGATGGCCGAAGTGGTCCGCCTGCGCCCCCTGCTCTGGACCGCCGGCCCGGCGGCGGCCTCGGAGGCCGCAACCCGCCTCGCCCATCGTGACCGCCCCCGATCAGCCGCCTGGTCCCGAATGGCCCGCTTGAGCCACGCCCAGATCCGCCTCTTCGCCGGCGACCCCGCCGGCTGCCTGACCCTCCTCGGCCAGGACGAGTGGCCCGCTCACCAGCCCCTCACCGTCGCCCGCCACGCCTTCCGAGCACTCGCCCACGCCCGCATCCGCGCCCCGGCCCGCGCGGCCGGTCCGGGTTCGGCCCGCGCGGCCGGTCCGGGTTCGGCCCGCGCGGCCGGTCCGGGTTCGGCCCGCGTCTCCGATCCGGCCCCGGCCCGCATGGCCGGTCGGGGTGGTGCCCGCGCCCCTGCTCGTGCGGAGGGCGACCCCGCGATATCGGGGCTGGCGGCGGCGTGGGCGGAGGTTCACCGGGCGGAGGCGGTGGCGATCGTCTCCGGGCTTGACTACGAAATCGCCCTTGCCGGATATATACGTGGTTATGTAGCTTTCCGGGCGGGGTCCGGTCAGCCGGGTGCGATCCTGGCCGCCGCGGAGCGGTTTGCGAGCGCGCGGGCGCCCGTTGAGCAGGCCATCTGTCTCCACCTGGCCGGGAATGTTCACCAGCGCGCGGGGCACCCGGCGAAAGCGGGGCGGGCGCACGACGCCGCGCGGGCCGGATATGCCGCCGCCGGGGCGGACTGGCTGGGGACGACGCTGCCGGAGCCGGCGCCGGGACTCACCGTGCGGGAGCGGGAGATCGTCGAGCTGGTCGCGGAGGGGCTGTCCAACAAGGAGATCGCCGGGCGTCTGTTCCTCAGCGCCCGCACCGTCGAGTCCCACCTGCGCCGCGTCTTCATCAAACTCGACGTGCGCTCACGGACCGGCCTGATCCGCCGTCTCGACCAAGCTTGAATCAGACGGTTCGGCCCAGATGGGTGGCCAGTTCCAGGTGTCTGTCGCCGGCGCCGTTCACCCGGCCGCCGAGCAGATGGAACTCGACCTGCTCCGCGCGGGCTCCGATCCGGTCGTCCACCATGGTGGTGCGCATGGCGGAGTACCGTTCGCCCAGGCCCTCCTCGTCGTAGCCGCACGTGCAGATGACCAGGGCCTTGCGCGCCGGCCGCAGCGTCATCGGGCGGTAGGCGACACCGACCGTCCACACCCGGTCGAACCAGCCCTTGAGCAGGGCCGGGCAGTCGTTCCACCAGACCGGGTACACGAAGGCCCACACGTCGGCGGCGCTCAGTTTGGCGTGTTCCGCGGCCACGTCGTCCGGCAGGACTGTCTCGGGGTGTGCGCCGGACTCGCGCCGATATTCCGCGAGGCTCATCTCCGGGTGGAAGCCCAGCAGGTAGAGGTCGGAGACGGTGGCCGTGTGCCCGGCGCCGGTCACCCCGCCGAGGAAGGCGTCGAGGACGCGGCGGGTGAAGCTGTCCGGGTCCGGGTGGCAGAAGATCACGTGCACGGAGGGCATTCGACATGCTATCCCGCCACTAGGCACCCGTCAGCCCGGCGCGCTCGGCCATCGCCGCCGCTTCGACACGGTTGGACGCGTCTAGTTTGCGCAGGATGCGGCTTACGTGGACGCTGGCCGTCTTCGGGCTCATGAACAGCGCGGCACCGATCTGCGCGTTCGTCCGCCCCTCGGCCAGCAGCCCGAGCACGAGTCGTTCCCGCGCGGTGAGCCCGAACGGGTCCACCACCGGTGAGTCGACGACAGGACCCGCGCCGGCCGGACCCGGCGACAGGGTGATCCGCGCGCGCTGGGCCAGCCGCCGCACGGCCGATTCCAGGGGCGCCATGCCGGTCGCCGCCGAGGCCGCGGCGCGTACCGTATCCACCGCAGCCGGATCCCGCCGCGTGAGCAGCAGACCGCGGCGCCACAGCGCGTATGCGCGCCGATGGGGACGGCCGAGCCCCTCCCACACCCGCGCCGCCGCTTCCCAGGCATCGGCGTCCGGCACACCCCGGGCCCGCGCGATCTCCGCATCCCAGTCCGCCCGATCGCCCGGAATCGTTGCCAGGAACGGATGCTCCCGGAACGGCCGCCCACCCATCGCGTCGAGCGCGTCCCGCAGGCGATCCGCGCCCGCGAGAGCCTCCGAAAGATCTCCCCGCCGGGCCCGGGCCGTCTCCGCCATGTCCGCGACGGCTCGGGCACCCAGGGCCAGCAGCTCACCGCAGTAGATCTCCACCGCGCACCCGCGGAACAGCGCGAGCGCCTCCTCGACGTGACCGAGGGCCCGCGCGGGATCCCCGGCCCAGAGCGGCGCCCGGCACAGCAGCCGCACCCGCTCGTAGACCCAGATCCGGGGCCCGGCCAGCCCGAGTGATTCCACCGCCCGGGTACGCGCCACCGCCTCCCCGACCGCACCCCGGCAGATCTCCACCTGGGCCCGCAGCAGGTGCAGGTTCCAGTCGTCGGCCTGCGGCGGACCGTCGCCCACCCCGGCCAGCACGGCGGCGGCCGCGTCGACGCGGCCCATCTCCAGCAGCGGCTCGGCGGCGTTGTGGTGCAGCACCGCCGCCGGATAGCCGGACAGGGTACCCGCCCGCCGGGCCCGTTCCAGACCGTCCAGCGCGACCCAGGAACCCTCATCGAGGCGCCCCATCCGGTACAGCGCGTTGCTGCGGCACTCCGCGGTCATGAAACCGACGCGCAGGCTGAGGTCGCTGTCCGGTTCCGTTCGGGCCACCTCGCTCGCCCGGTCGAGCAGCGCGAACCCGTCCGCCGGGTCGCCGGTCAGGAAGGCGATGTCCGCCAGGCCGGTCAGCGCGTCCGCGGCCTCCAGCGGCGCCCCGCACCGCTCGGCCACCTCGACCGCCCGGCGATAGATCTGCTCGCTGCGGATGTCGCAGTTGTTCATCCACCGGAAGCGGGCGTGGTCGGCCAGGAAACGGGCCTGGGTCGCCGTCTCCGGCAGCGCCTCGAAGAGCTCGGCCGCATGCTCGAACAGCCCGTCCGCGGTGCCCGGCGGCGGCTCACGCTGAGCGATCACGCCGCGGGTCCAGGCGGTGCGGTGCAGGATCGCGGCGAGCAGTTCGCGGTCGCCCGAGTCGCGGTGCAGCGCGTACGTCTCCTCGGTCAGCACCTCGGCCTCGATGTCCCGGCCGCACGCCCGCAACGCGTCGATGGTCCGCACCCGGAGCGCGCCGGCGATGTCCGGGCCGTCGGCGGTCAGATGGACGGCCCGCTGCCAGAGGTCGGCGGCGGAGGAGAAGGCACACAGGCGGTGGCTGTGCTCGGCGGCGTCGACCAGGGCGGCGAATTCCTCCCGAGGGCGCCCGGCCGCGGACCAGTGCCCGGCGATCTCCGCGGACAGCGCCGGGTCGCGCAGGTCCCGCAACGCGGCGGCGAGTCCGGCGTGAACGGCGCGGCGCTCGTCGGCGAGCAGGGCGCCGGCCACCGCCTCGGCGAGCAGTGCGTGCTGGACGCGGCAGCCGAGTTCCGGCCGGGCACGGTCGGGAACGGCGAGTTTGGCGTCGACGAGTTCATGTGTCGCGGACGCCACCTCGGCGGGCGTCATGCCGGTGACGCGGGCGGCGAGTGCCTCGGTGACGGGACGGGCGGCAACGGCGAGGACGGCGAGCACGGTGCGGGCGGCGGGTCCGGCACGGCGCGATCGCGCCAGGAGCAGGTCGGTCAAGGCCCGGGGAGGCCGGTCACCCTCGGCGGCGAGGAGCTCTTGGGCGAAGAACGGATTTCCTTGCGTACGCCTGGCGAGCTCACCGATCGACGGTGAGTCCGGTGGCAGCCCGGCCAGCTCGGCCAGGGCCGTACGGGACAGCCCGGTCAGCTCCACCCTCGTCGTCTCGGGCCGGCGCACCTGTTCGAGCCAGCGTGCCACCGGCGGTTCGAGGGGTTCGTCGTCGCGGCACGTGACGATCAGCGTGACCGGCCCGAGCGGCGCCGCCCGCAGATAGGTCAGCAGGTCGAGCGTCGCCTCGTCGGCCCAGTGCAGGTCCTCGACGACGGCGACGACCGGGCGGCGGGCGGCGATGCGGGACAGCACCTGCCCGACGGCCGTGAACATGCGCCGCCGCTGCCACTCGTTCGCCGGCACCGTCCCGGGGATCTCGTGGTCGCCGGCGAGCTCGGGGACGAGGCGGGCCAGGCCGTCACGGGTGTGCGCGGGCAGGTCGGCGAGGATGCCGCCGAACGTGGGCTCCAGGACGCGGAGGATCTCGGTGAACGGCAGGAGCGGCAGGCGTACGCCCAAGGGAAGAAACGTCGCCTCGGCGACGGCCGCACCCAGCTCGCGTGCCCCCTGCGCCGCGTCGGTCACCAGCCGGGTCTTGCCGATGCCCACCTCGCCGGTGACCACGACCAGTCGGCGCGCCGACCGGACGGCGTGCTCGATCGCCCGAAGCTCGTCCTGCCGCCCGACCAGACGCGTCACGCGGTCAGCAAAGCGCCGGGCCGGCGGAGGGTCAAGGGTAAGTAGGGTTTCCGATCCGGCTAAGGCATTCCACACCGGATCGATGGGCGGATGACGGACGCGGGGCGGCACCGTCTGGCGCGACCGTGGATGACATGAACACCCTCGACGAGATCCGATCCGTGGCACTGGCGAACCTCTCGCCGGCCGAGCGCGACTTCCTGGAAGGGGGTGCGGGGGAGGAGTCGACGCTGCGGCGCAACCGGCGTGCGTTCGAACGCTGGGCGTTCTCCCCGCGCGTGATGAGCGGTCTGCCGGCACCGTCGACGTCGGCGCGGTTCCTCGGTGCGGGCCTGGCGATCCCGGTGCTCACCGCGCCGTTCGGCGCCGACGGGCTGTTCCACCCGGACGGGCAGGTGGCGGTGGCGCGGGCAACCGCGGCGTTCGGCGTCGCGGGAATCGCGCCCGAGGCCGGCACCCACTCCCTGGAGGAGATCGGCGCGACGTTCGGGCAGATCCATCCGATGGGCAGCGACGAGGGCTTCCTCAAGATCGCCCGGCGCTACGCCGACGCCGGTTATCGAGGGCTGTGCGTCACGTGCGACGTGCCGATCGCGGGCTGGCGGGAACGCAATCTGCGCAACGGCTATCTGCCGGACTACGGGCTGTTCGCCGGGAACTACGCCAGTGTCGAGGAGGCGTTCGGGCAGCTCGGCCAGCTGATCGACCCGGCCGCGGCGGTGTGGTCGTGGCACCGGCTGAGCGGCCTGCTGGACGATGTCGGCCTGCCGTGGATCGCCAAGGGCATCATGACGGTGCCGGACGCGCACGCCGCGATCGAGGCCGGTGCCGCCGGCCTGATCGTGTCGAACCACGGCGGCCGCCAGCTGGACGGGCAGCGGGCGTCGCTGGACGTGCTGCCCACGATCCGCGCTGCGGTCGGTCACGGCGTGCCGATCGCCCTGGACAGCGGCGTCCGCAGCGGCGCGGACGTGGTCAAGGCCCTGGCCCTCGGCGCGGACGTGGTGGTGATCGGGCGGCTCGCGGCGTACGGGCTCGCGGCGGACGGTCAGGCCGGGGTGGTGCGGGTGCTGGAGCTGTTGCGGACCGAGATGACCACGATCCTGACGCTGCTCGGGCGCGGCGGTGTGGACGCGATCGGGCCGGACGCGCTGGTCCCGGCGGGTCCGTCGTTGATCTGACCGCATCCGTTCCCGCCCCCGGACCGAACCTGCGGCGACCGAGAGGAGCCGCAGATGCGACGCTGGATCGCGCTGACCGTTTTCGCCGGGGTGCTGGTGGCGCCACCCGCCGAGGCCGCCGGGGAGGTGACCCGGGACGCGGCCGGTGTGCCGCACATCCGGGCGTCGAACGCCCACGAGCTGTTCTTCCGGCAGGGCTGGGTGCACGCCGAGGACCGGATGTTCCAGATGGACGTGAACCGGCGCCGCGCCTCGGGGACGCTCGCCGAACTGCTCGGCGCGTCCGCACTGCCGGGCGACATGCAGATGCGGACGATGGGTTTGCGGCGTTCCGCCGAGAAGGGCGTCGCGCTGCTCTCCCGGCCGACGCAGGAGGCGCTCCGCGCGTACGCGGAAGGCGTCAACGCCTGGCTGGACCGCGGCCGGTTGCCCAGCCAGTATGGGGCTGTCCAGGTCACGAAGGTCCAGCCGTGGACCGTGGTGGACAGTCTGGTGGTCAACAAGGCGCTCGCGTTCACGCTCTCGTTCGACCTGGACATCGACCGGACCCTTGCCGTGCGGGCGTACGACGCGGCCGGCTTCGACGGGCACACCACGGTGTTCGAGGACCTGTTCCGGTTCGCGCCGTTCAGCCCGGCCTCGCCGGTGCCGGTGCCGGTGCCGGGCCGGGCCGCCTCCGTCGAGACGGTGGACCCGCACCCGTCGGTGACGCGGATGGCGGCGGACTACCTCAAGCGCGCGGAGCAGACGCCGCTGATCAGTGACGCGCTGAACCGGACCGGTGACCGCGGATCGAACTCGTGGGTGATCGGCGGGCGGCACACCGCGTCCGGGCGGCCGATCCTGGCGAGCGACCCGCACCTCAACCTGGAGACGCCGGCGGTCCTGTACCCGATCACGCTGCGCGGTGGTGGGTTCGACGTGCAGGGCGACAGTCTGCCCGGGACACCGTTCGTCGTGCTCGGGCAGAACCGGCACATCGCGTACGCGGCGACACAGCACCTGGCGGACGTCGCGGACACGTACGCCGAGCAGATCCGGCAGGACCCGTCGTCGCCCAGCGGGCTGTCCACTGTCTACCGGGGGAAGCTCGAGCCGGTGGTGGCGATCGAGGAGGCGTACCGGGTGAATCCGCGTGCGCCCGGCCGGATCGACGCGCTCGACCCGGCGCCGCCCGGGCGGACGCTGATCGTGCCGCGCCGCAACAACGGGCCGCTGCTGTCGGTCGACACCGCGGCCGGGACCGGGCTGTCGGTGCAGTACACGGGGTTCTCGCCGACCACCGAGCTGGAGGCGTTCCGGCGGCTCAACCTGGCTCGCGACCTCGACGACTTCACCGAGGCGATCCAGCATTTCGACGTGGGGGCGCAGCACTTCACGTACGCGGACGTGACCGGGACGATCGCGTACTTCACCAACGCCGAGGTGCCGATCCGTGAGGACCTGCAGGCCGGGAAGGTGCGCGGGAACCCGCCGTACCTGCTGCGCGACGGTACCGGTGGGAACGAGTGGCTTCCGGTCACTGATCGGCAGCCGAGCCAGTCTCTGCCGTACGAAATAATGCCTTTCGCCGAACTCCCCAAGATCGTGAATCCGCCTGCCGGCTTCTTCGTGTCGGCCAACAACGACTCGACCGGCAACACCTTCGACAACAACATGCTCAACCAGATGCGGCCCGGCGGCGGCATCTCCTACCTGAGTTTCGCCCACAACGGCTTCCGCGCCCGCCGCATCACCGACATGATCGAATCGGCGATCCGCCGCGGCCCGATCACCACCGCCGACGTGATCGCCATGCAGGCCGACACGACGGCTCTGGACGGCCAGTACTTCACCCCGCTCATCACCGCCGCCTTCAACCGGGCCCGCACCAGCACGGCGCCGCAACTGGCCGCGCTGGCCCGCGATCCCCGCGTCGCCGAGGCGGCCGGCCGGCTGTCCCGCTGGAACTTCACCTACCCGACCGGCATCCCGGAGGGCTACGACGCCGCCGACCGCGACGGCCGCCTGAGCCGGCCCACTGGCAGGGAGATCGCCGACAGCGTCGCGGCGACCATCTTCGCCCTGTGGCGCGGCCGCTTCGCGGTCAACGTCATGGACCGCCCGATCCAGCGCGTCTCACCCTCGCTGCCACTGTCCGGCGAGCTCCACGCGGTGCCCGCCCTGCGCCGCCTGCTGGACGACTTCCCGGCGCGCTCCGGCGTCGGCCGCTCCGGCATCGACTTCTTCGCGGTCCCCGGAATCACCGACCCCGCAGACCGCCGCGACTATCTGGTGCTGCTCAGCCTCAGCGACGCACTCACCCTCGCCGCTTCCGACAACTTCAAGATTGCGTACGGGAACTCGACCGACCAGAACGACTACCGCTGGGGCAAGCTCCACCGCATCGTGCTCTCGTCCCCACTGGGCGCGCCCTACTCGATCCCGTCCGAGGGCAACCGCTTCACCTCACCACTACCCGGCCTGCCCGGCATCCCCATCGACGGCGGCTACAACGTCCCGGACGTCTCCGGCCACCCGGTCCGAGCCGACACCCCGGACAAGTTCGTCATCAGCCTGATCCCGTCCCGGCGCTTCGTGGCCGCCGCCACCTCTTCCGGCTGGGACTCGGTGGACTCCCTTCCGGGTGGGGTCAGCGAGGTGCTGGACAGTCGCTACTCACAGAACCTGCTCGGCCCCTGGCTCACCAACGACACCTACGCGGTGAGGAGCCGGTAGGCCCTCTGCGTCATCGAATGGTGCGGGCCGTAGAACTCGGAGTAGATCCCTGCGGCCCGCTCCAGCAGTTCCCGTGCCCTGGCCGGGTCCGTCTCACTGATCGACTCGGCCAGCCCGACGGCGTATCTGGCCCACCGCGGCGTTCTCTCGCCGATGCGGATGGCGACGGTCTCGAGTTCCCGCTCCCCGCTGTCGACCGGGTCCGGCAGCTCGCACCAGAGGTAGGAGTCGTCCTCCGTGCGGAACCCCACCGTGTAGTCGGACTTGACGTACTTTCGCCTGGCCAGGGCCTCCACCTGAAGCCGCACGACGTGAGCTGGGTCGAGCCCGGAATCGTCCTCGGCCCCTTCTGGGCCCGGCAGGTCCATTTCCAGCAGAACGTGAAGGGAACGCAGCATCGTCGCCGCCGAGTGGTCGGGCTTGAATCTCGGGCTGAGGCCGATTGGAAGGAAGCTCGACTCGGACTCTTCGAGCCTTACCCGCGCGTATTTGACGAGTGCCGCCCAGTCGCGCTGCTCGAAGAGGCATCTCGGATAAATTTGTCCGAAAAGCTCACCGTCCAAGTCAGAGAAGCCAGCAGTGTTGGCGGCTCTGGGCGGACGTCGGTCGAAGAGCGGCTCGGCAGCGGACCGGGCGTCAGCGACGCGCCCGAATTTCAGGAGCGCTTCGGCGACTTGCGCCCGCCATGCCCAGAGCGAGCCGTCGCTCTCCATCAACCTGATCGCCCGGAAAGACTCGGCGACGGCTTCGTCGACCAGGCCGAGATGACCGGTGACGCTCGCGTGCAGGACATGTGCCTCCGCCCTCCGCACCCGGAACTCATCGCCGTTCCACATCGAGATCGCGGACTCGATCAGGGCCGCGGCTTCGGCCAGGTCCCGCTGCGCCAGTTCCTGGGCAAGTTCCAGCTGCAACTCCGCGACCGTGGCCGACCCGTGTGGATCCTTCGCCCGCTGCATCTCCAAGGCGCGCCGGATCGGCGTGGTGTCGAAGGTCCGGCCGGGTGATGTGTGGTCCCAGCGCTGTTCGGCCCGATGGACGTGAATCAACGCGGTTTGGAGCTCGTCATCGGAGAACGAACCGTCCTCCTCAATGATCTCGAGCGCGGCCCGCGCCGCCCAGCCGAGGGTCGCTCGACCCGCGGAGCTGACAGCAGGCGAGTGGAGCAGACCGAGGAGCTCCACCGCTGTTCGCGGATGGAGTCGCCTCGCCATCTGGATCAGCGGGCGCACCGAGACGGTAACTCGCACCATACGGGCCGTGGAGACCTGGTGTTCGCCGGTTATCAACCTGGTCAGGGTCCGCAGCGCGAGTCCCGTGACGTCTTCGAGCTGGTCTTCGCCGGTGGACCGCACGACCTCCTGGACGAGCCGGTGGACGGCATAGGCACGTCCCTCCCCATCCACCTCGGTGACCAGGGAGAAGCGTTTGAGGGCGGTGAGCGACCGGGCCATCACCAGCGGATCAGCGAGACGGTCGTCTGCGGGGATCATTCGCAACAACAGGCCGGAGACGTCGTCGGCGGCCATGAAGGACAGGAGGAGAAGCAGTCGCGACGACTCCGGCTCGATCTTGGCGGCCGCCGAGCGTGCGAAAAGGACTACCTCGACGATCGAGTGGTGGTAGTCCGGCAAGGGGACCGGCGATCCGGCAGCGTCGACGAATCTCGACCGGAGCAACTCTTCGTACCGGTCCAAAGGGATCCCTGCGCGAATCTGCGCCGCGGCCTGTCTGAGCGCCAGCGGTAGGCAGCCGAGCATCCTGGCGATGCGCCGAGCATCCCCGCCGGCGGTCTTCCCGGTCAGCAGGCCGGCGGCCGCCTCGTCGCTCAGCGGGCCGAGTCTCAGAACCGATGCCCATGCCGGCCAGTCATGGCAGCGTGTCGTGATCAGCACGGACCCGGATCCGCGCGTCGGCAGCAGTCCTTGCAGCGACTGCGGTGACTCGGCATTGTCGTAGATCAGCAGCCAATCGACGGCGCCGTCCAGCGAGGACAGCCACGCGAGCACCTCGGTGCTCGACGGATCCTCTCCGAGTCCCAGCGCCCTTCCGAGCTCGCGGAAGGACACCTCGATCGTCGAGCGGTGCTCCGCCTCGATCCACCAGACGATCCGGAAACGGTCGGCCATGGCGTGCGCGACGTGCGCCGCCAGCTGGGTCTTCCCGATCCCGCCGAGCCCGGTGACGGTCTGGTTGACGACGGCTCGTGAGCCCATGGTCAGCGCCTCGGTCAGGGCCGCCATCTCGGTGTCGCGGCCGATGAACTCCGGGTCGACGGGGAAGGGGATCCGCCAGACGGGGCGTGCCGGCGCGAGCTGCGGCTGGTGGAGGTGCAGGACGTTGTGGTCGCCGATCATCACGCCGTGGGAGGAGTCCACGGTCACCGGGATCGGGTCGTCCTGCATGGATCCACCGTAGTGGTCAGGCTTCCTCCGGCCGGTAGGCCCGTTTCGTCGCCGAGTGGCCCGGGCCGTAGGCGCCGGAGAGGATCCGGTGGGCCCGCTCCAACAGGTCCCGCGCGCGGGCCGGGTCCGTCGTCGTCAACGCCTCGGCGAGGTCGACGGCGTACCCGGCCCAGCGCGGGCACTCCTCCCCGACACACACGGCGGCGATCTCCAGGATCTCTTCCAGCAGGTCGACGTGATCACCGGAGGAATACCGAACCGCGTTGGAGAGGTGCTCAGCGACGGTGGGAAAGACGCGGCCGTGCGCTTGTTCCTCCAGGGCCGCCGCGGAGAACTCAAGTTTCGCCGCCGTCGCGTAGTCGCCCGCGATCTCCACATAGAGCTCCGCCGCCCGGCTCATCAGGCTCGGTGCTCCCTCCGGATGTCTTGCCAGGATATCCAGGCATTCGTCGACATATTCCGGCGAATGCGGCCGTGCCTTTGAGGCCATGACGAGGCACGCTTCCGCCAATTGGTGGAAGGTGACCGCATCGCCATCGACCAGCGAACGTGCTCGGTCGAACGTGGCGACGGCAGAATCCCAATCGACGGCAGTGAGTGCTTGGGCCTCCTGGAGTAGTAGCAGGGTGACCAGTTCCCGGGCGAAGGGCGTATCTCGCTGTTCCCATTGGAGACGCTCCTCGTGAAGCATCTCGAGCGTCCTCCGGCCGGGTTCGCGGGCCAGGCGTTCGTCGATCTTCTCGACCTCGGCCCACCGCTCCAGGCCGGCGAACGCGGTGCGCATCAGCCTCAGCGAGGCAAAGTCCTCGCGGAACGTGAAGCTCTCCATCCGGCTGGAACGTCTCGACTCCGCCACCTTGAGGCATTCCGCCCAGTCCAGTCGTCCTGCGGCACACGCGAAGTACACGTCGTCGATCTGCCTCTGGAGAAAGGCACTGAACCCGCCGTCGCTCACGGGCTGTGCGATCCATGGTTGGACGACGGTCCGTGCGGTTGCGATGCGACCGAACGCAAGGATCTCCTCGGCGATCGTGACCCGGTGCCGCCACAGCGTGCCGTCGTTTTCCGCCGACGCGATCGCACCGGAATACTCTGCCAGGGCCTCGTCCACCTGTCCGAGTCGCCCGGTGATCGACGCATGCAGGAGGCGTGCCTCCTGGACGGCGTCCCGGCCCTCCTCATCCCCCCATTGCCCGATCGCGGACCGGGTCAGCTCCAAAGCCTCCGTCAGCGCATCCCGGCTCACGACGGGCCTTGGCCTCCGCCAGCGGGGTTGAGGCGCGATGGTGCCGGCGAGTTCGAGTTGCAACGTCGCCAGAGCGGCAGACCCTTCCGGCTCCCGCCTCAGCTCCATCGCCATGGCGCGCCGAATCGGCGTGGTATCCATTGGCGAGCCGATTGCCGACATCCGTTTCTCGGCGCGGTGAACACACATGAGGGCGGACAGAAGGTCGCTGTCGGAAAACGATCGGTCAGTCTCCACGATGTCCAGCGCGGTGCGAGCCGCCCACACGATGCTCGACAGCGCTCCGCGTTCCGGAATCGTCCGCGAAGCGACCGCCGTGAGGAGCCGAACGGTCGCCTGCGGATGATCGCGCCTGGCGACGGCGATGAAGTTCCGCAGGTGCGCGACCGCCGGCACTGCTGCCCTCGCCGGTATGGACTCCGCGCCGATCGTTCTGTTCAGCGCTCGGAGGGCGGTCTCCGCGACCTCAGCGTGGTCGCTCCCGACGGTGCGGCGCACGACCTCCTGGGTCAGGCGGTGCATGGCGTAGGCCCTTGTGGCGCCCTCGACCTCAGTCACCAGGGAGAAGCGTTTGAGCGCGGCGATCGACCGGGCCAGCACCAGCGGATCCGCGAGGGGGTCGGAGGCGGGTACATGCCGCAGGAGGCCGTCGTCGACGCGGTCGGGGTCGAGGAGTGCAAGGAGCAGGAGCAGCCGTGCCGATTCGGGTTCGACGGCGGCGGCTGCCGAGCTGGCCAGCACGACCACGTCGACCACGGAGTGGTTGTAGTCGGGGAGGGGCTCGGCGGACCCCACCGCCTCGACGAAGCGCGAGCGCAGCATCTGCTCGTAGGTCTCCAGCGGCAGGCCGGCCTCGATCTGGGCCGCCGCCTGCCGCAGCGCGAGCGGGAGACAGCCGAACATCTCCGCTATTCGCTGGGCCGCCTGGCTCGGCGACCCTTTCGTCAGCACCTGGGCGGCTGCCTCGTCGCTCAGTGGGCCGAGGCGGAAGACCGGAGCCCAGGCGGGCCAGTCGTGGTAGCGCGTCGTGATCAGGACGACGCCGGAGCCCCGGGTCGGCAGGAGTCCGCGCAGCGACTGCGGAGATTCGGCGTTGTCGTAGATCAGTAGCCACTCGGCCGCGTCCTCGAACGAGGACAGTCGTGCCAGCACCTCCGTGGTGCTCGGGTTCTTGCCGAAGTCGAGGGCTTTGCCCAGCTCCTGGAGGGACGCCTCGATTGTCGTGCGGTGTTCGGCCTCGATCCACCAGACGATGCGGAAGCGGTCGGCGACGGCGTGGGCGGCGTGGGCGGCCAGCTGCGTTTTCCCGATGCCGCCCAGGCCGGAGATCGTCTGGTTGACGACGGTGCGCGAGCCGGGCTCGAGGGCCTCGATCAGGGCGGCCATCTCGGTGTCGCGGCCGATGAACTCCGGGTCGACCGGGAAGGGGATCCGCCACACGGGGCGCGCCGGAGCCGGTTGCGGCTGGTGGAGGTGCAGGACGTTGTGGTCGCCGATCATCACGCCGTGGGAGGAGTCCACGGTCACCGGGATCGGGTCGTCCTGCATGGATCCACCGTAGTGGTCAGGCGTCCGCTGTCAGGCGTTCGTTGCGGCGGGTGCCCCAGTCGCCGAGGGGGCGCAGGGCCTCGTTCAGAGAGCGGCCGTCGTCGGTCAGGGAGTACTCGACTCGGGGTGGTACCTCTCGGAAGACCTCGCGATGCAGCAACCCGTCCTCCTCCATCTCGCGCAGGTGCTGGATCAGCATCTTCTCGCTGACGCCGGGCAGGCCTCTGCGCAGTTCGCCGAAGCGGCGGGTGCCGTAGTTGGCGAGTTCCCACAGGATCAGGGATTTCCACTTGCCGGAGACGACGTCCATCGCGGCGTCGATGCCGCAGATGTACGGGCCGCGGCGGGCGCTCGGTGCCATGAGGGCTCCTTACCAAAAGGTAAGTACCGCACTAATTAGTGAGTACTTGTCCGTTTGATGGTATGCGCCAAGCATGGTTCTCATGAAGACGACCTTCTTGGGACTGGGGGCGATGGGTGGCGCGCTGGCCACCGCCGCCCTCGACGCGGGCTACGAGGCCCTGGTGTGGAATCGGAGTGCGAGGTCGTTCGACGGGCGTGCGGTGGTTGCGGGCAGCGCCGGGGAGGCTGTGGCGGGCGGCGGGGTGATCGTCGTCTGTCTGCTGGATCAGGCGTCGGTGCACGAGGTGCTCGATCCGGTCGCGGCGGGCCTCGGAGGGCGGACGGTGGTCAACCTGACCACGACGACGCCGAAGCAGTCGCGGGAGCTTGCCGGCTGGGCGGCCGGGCACGGGATCACGTACCTCGACGGCGCGATCATGGCGGTGCCGGAGATGATCGGTGGGGCCGGGTCGGCGATCCTGTACAGCGGTGACGCCGGCGCCTTCGAGGAGCATCGCAAGCTTCTGGAGGTGTGGGGCGCGGCGAGCTTCCACGGCGCGGACGCGGGTGCGGCGGCGCTGCACGACATGGCGATGCTGACCGGCATGTACCCGATGTTCGCCGGGTTCCTGCAGGGTGCGGCCATGGTGGCGGTGGACGGGGTGTCCGCCGTGGAGTTCGCGGAGCGTCAGGTGCCGTTCCTGGCGGCGATGACGGGTGCGCTGCGGGAGTACGCCGCGATCGTGGACGCGCAGGCCTACGACGCGGCGGGCCAGCAGAGCCTGCGGTTCACCGAGACCGCGCTCGCCTCGCTGATCGAGGCGACGGCCGACCAGGGGATCGGCGACGCGGTTCTCGGGCCGGTGCACGACCTCGTGCGGCGGCAGATCGCGGACGGGCACGGCGAGCGGGGCACCGCGCGCATCTTCGAAGGGATGAGGCGGCCCCGATGAGCCACACCGTGATCGGTCTCGGCCCGATGGGCCAGGCGATGGCCCGCGCCCTGATGCGGGCCGGCCATGCCGTCACGGTCTGGAACCGGACGGCCGCCCGCGCAGCGGACCTGGTGGCCGACGGTGCGGTGCTCGCACCCGGCGCGGCCGCGGCGGTGGAGGCCGGCGACCTGATCATCCTGAGTCTCACCGATTATCCGGCGATGTACGACATCCTGGGCGACGGCGCCGGTCTCGAGGGAAAGGTGCTGGTCAACCTCAGCTCGGACACCCCGGACGCGTCGCGGCGGGCGGCTGTGTGGGCGGCGGAGCGCGGGGCGGATTTTCTGACCGGTGGAGTCATGGTTCCCGCTCCGATGATCGGGGGCTCAGGCTCGTACATCTTCTTCAGCGGTCCCGAAGGGGCCATGCGAAAGCATGCCCCGGTGCTGGAGTTGATCGGAGAGATCAGGTATCTCGGGGTTGATCCGGGCCTGGCGCAGCTCTTCTACCAGGCGCACCTCGACGTCTTTCCTGACCACGCTGTCGAGTCTGCTGCACGCCACCGCGCTGGTCGCCGCCGAGGGTGTCGACGCGGCGGACTTCCTGCCCGGCGCCCTGGAGACGCTGACCGGCATCCCGGCGATGGTGGGCGACGGCCGGGAACTCGCCGGTGAGCTGCAGAAACGCGCCTATCCAGGCGATCTGAGCACGGTGCTCATGATGGGCGCGACCGCGGACCACATTCTGGGGACCAGCCGCCGCGCGGGTGTCGACGACGCTCTGCCGGGCGCGGTGAAGGCGCTCTACGACCGGGCGATCGCCGCCGGGCACGGGCGGAGCAACTGGACGGCCCTCTACGAGGTGATCAGGACGATGTGACTCGGCTGAACAGGCGCTAGGGTGGCCCGGGCAACCAGCAGACCACCCAGAGGAACCGATGACCGACGGCAGCAGCGGACGCCGCGAGGAGCCCCAGCGCCTCGCGGCTGCGCTGCGTGCCGGCCTGGACCCGGTCGCCGACCCGATGTTCGACCGGTTCGCCGCCATGGTCCGCACGGTGCTGGGCGTGCCGGTCGCGTTCGTCTCGCTCGACCACGGCGACCGGCGGGATACGCCGCTCATCGTCAGCGACGCCCGCACCGATCCGGGAGTGCGCGCGTACGCGGCGATGCCGGTCCGCGACGCCGACGGCCGTGCCCTCGGGTCGCTGTGCGCGATCGACCACGAGCCACGCCAATGGAGCGAGCAGGAGATCTCGCTGCTCGCCGACCTGGCGGCGGCCTGCTCGGACAGCCTGCAGCTCCGCATCGCCGTCCGGGCCGAGGCCGACCGCAGTGCCCTGCTGCTGCGCGCGAGTGCGGCCCTCGGTGCGGCGGCCACCTCCTCCGACGTCGTCGACACGGTCCGTGACCTGGTCATCGGCAGTCTCGATCCGGCGTACGTGGGAGTCTCGTGGCTGGGCGCCGACGGCGACATCCAGCTCGCGTCGGGACGGTTGCTGCCGGCGCACGTCGCCTCGCGGTGGGCGACCTATGGCGGCGATGTGCGTACACCCTCCGGTCTCGCGGCCCGGACAGGCCGCACCGTGATCCTGCCCGACCTGGCGGCGGTGACGTCACAGACGCCGGACGCGGTGGCGACCTTCCACGAGATGGGCTGGCAGGCCGCGGTCAGCGTGCCGCTGCCGGGCCTGCGCGGCCCGATCGGCGCGCTGACGTTCTGCTGGAAGCAGCAGTACTCGCCGGGCGAGGGCGAGCAGGCGGTCCTGATCGCGCTCGCCGGATACGTCGCGCAGGCACTGCAGCGGGCGAGTGCCTACGACGACCGGCGGACCGCCGCCGAAACCATGCAGAAGGCGCTGCTCACGCCGCTGCCCGAGCTTGATCATGTACGGCTGGCGGCCCGCTACGCCCCGGCCAACCGCGCCGACCTGGTCGGCGGTGACTGGTACGACGCGGTGCGCATCGACGAGACCCGGATGGCCGTGGTGATCGGCGACGTGGCCGGGCACGGCGTGACGTCGGCGGCAGCGATGGGCCACTACCGCAGCATGCTGCGCGCGCTGCTGGTCGACCGCTACGACTATCCGTCCGCCCTGCTGGCCCGCTTCGAACGAGCTACCAGGGTGCTCGGCATCGACGACATGGCCACCGTCCTGGTCGCCTACCTGACCGCGGACCCCGACGGCGGCCACACGCTGACCTGGGCGAACGCCGGCCATCTGCCGCCTACACTGGTGCTGCCGGACGGGACGGTCACGCAGTTCCCGCTGGGCGGGCCACTGCTGGGAGCGTTGCGCGGGGTCACCCGGCGGACCCACACGCGCCGGCTCCCGGCCGGGAGCCGGTTGCTGCTCTACACGGACGGGCTGATCGAGACGCGGGGCTGCCCGATCGACGACGGGATCGAGTGCCTGCACCGTGTCCTGACGGAGAACCCCGGCGTGGGGCTGGACGATCTCGCGGACCGGATGATGGAGATCATCCCGGCGGGCGAGCGCGAGGACGACGCGTCATTGCTACTCATCGAGACCCTGGGACTGTTCGAGTGATCAGCGACATCGCCTACGCACCCGGAAATCTTCTCGATCTCCATCTCCCGCCGGTGCCGAACGGCGCCACATCGCCCCTGCTCGTCTGGACCGGCGGATCCGCGTGGATGGCCGACAACGGCAAGGACAGTGCCGGGCCGTTCGCCGAGGCCTTCAACCCCAGAGGGTACGCGGTCGCGGGCGTCAGCATCCGGTCGAGCTCTCAGGCGACGTTCCCGGCTCAGCTGCACGACATCAGGGCGGCGATGGACTGGTTGCGGTCGCACGCCGGCGAGTACCGGATCGATCCGCACCGCTTGGCCGTCATGGGGGACTCGTCCGGCGGATGGACCGCCGTCATGGCCGCACTGACCTGCGGCGTGCCCGCGGTTGCCTTCTACCCGCCGGTGGACTTCCTGCGGATGGACGAGCAGATGCTGCCGGGAACGCGGGCGTCCTTCAACGAACTGCTCGGCCTCACCGACTGCCACAACGACCCGGGTTCGCCGGAGTCGCTCCTGGTCGGCTACCCGATCCAGACCCGCCCGCAGGCGGTGGCGGCGACCAACCCGATCAACCATCTCAGCGACCACGACCCGCCGATCATGATCCTGCACGGCCAGGAGGACCAGCTCGTCCCGCACGGTCAGAGCGTCCTGCTCTACAACGCGCTGCGGGCGAACGGCAGCGACGCCACGTTCTTCTCGGTGCCGGGCGCGGGTCACGACTGGCGACAGGTCCTCGACCCGGCCAACCATGTCCGGCACACGGTCCATCGCACTCAGGCAGGCACCGAACAGGTCAGCGTCGGCACACCGGCTCCCAGCTGGGACACGATCGACGACTTCCTGCGGCAGGCGCTGGGCTAGCGGGCCTTCAATGCCGCGGCGGCCTCTCTCGTCGACGAATGGTCCGGGCCGAAGACGCCGGTGAAGATTTCCAGCGAGCGCTCCAGGAGCGACCTGGCGCGGGCCGGGTCCGTGTCGTTGATCGCGTAAGCGAGTTCCACGGCATACTCGGCCCACCGAGGAGTGCTGTCGCCCAGGCAGACGGTGGCGATCTCGAGGACCTCCTCGAGCAGGACGGCGGGGGTGACGCTGTCGGGCAGATCCGTCCCGGATCGCCGGGCGTACCAGGCCGCGTTGTGCAGGTGCTCGGCGACGGCCGGGTAGATGCGCCCGTGCACCCGTTCCTCCACCGTCGCGGCGGTCAGCTCGAGGTGGGCGGATTGGGCGCTGTACTCGGACATATCGGCACAGAGGCCGGCGGCGTAGCTCAGCAGGGGCGGAACGGTGCAGCTGGAACCCACGCTGTGCCCGGTGGTCCGATCGGAATGCGTGGTGAGCAGGTCGATCGCTCTGGCGAGGAACGGCAACGACTGCGGCCGTGCCTTGGACACCATGCCGAGGCAGGCCCGCGCGAGCGTGTCGGGCCCGATCGATGTCCGCCCGCCGTCGATCAGCGCCTGAGCCCTTTCGAAGGTGGTCACCGCGGCGCGCCAATCCAGCGCGGCGAGTTCGTTTGCCTCTCTGATGAGGGCGTACACGACCAGTGCCTGCGACGAATCGTGCCGGGATTCGGCGTCGCGAACTGGGAACTCCCGTTTGCGGGCCCGGTCCTCGCGTTCCCGTTTGATGCGTTCGGCACGGGCGAGGTGAAGCCGGGTCCGGGGCCGGTCGGCGAGCAGATCCAACTGATAGAGCCAGTCGGTGTTCAGGATCGACGAGCGACCCCTCGAACGTCGAAGCCTGCCGATGATGCCCCATATTCGGGGCAGTCTCAGAGACCGGCGCGGCACGCTTCCGGTGATGTTGAGGAGGCTTGTGCGGGTCAGGAGGTCGTCGACCTCCGAGACCTTGTCGTGGAGTTCCAGGCCGGCGTAACCGGTGCGGACGTTTCGAAGTGAGTAGTACTCGTGGATCAGATTGGGTCCGTCGCCACGAGAAAAGAAGTATTCAGCGGGCTTCTCACGTTCCTTTTCGGCGTACCGGAGATATGCGGGCCAGTCGTGTTGCTCCCGCAGGCATGCCGAGTACACCTGGTAGATCGTCGTCAGATGCCAAGAGGCAGCGACGCCCTCAGGCGGGTCGTCGACGCGGTCGAACCAGGGCTGAACCATCTCGCGCGCATCGGCGAGACGGCCGAACTTCAGGAGCGCGTAAGCGACGTTTACTCTGCCCGGCCACAGTGTGCCGTCCGCCTCCGCCATGGCAACGGCATCGCGATGCTCGGCAACGGCGGAGTCGACTCGGCCCAGGTGGCCGGCGATCCCCGCGCGGAGAACACGCGCCGACGCAATCGTGTCGCGGTGGTCGAGTGCGTCCAGCATCGCGATCGCGGATCCGGCGAGAGACTCGGCCTCGGTCAGATCCTCATCGGCGAAATCGAAGCTGACCCACCAGCTCATCTGCCCCGCAAGCGTCCTCGCGAGCTCCAGCTGGATGCCGGCCACCGCCGGAGACCCGCCCGGCTCTTTCTCTCGCCGCAGCGCGAGGGCACGCCGGATCGACGTCGTGTCCTTCTCCCTGTGCCGGAAGAAGGTCTGGTCGGCCTCGACGTGGTGAACCTGCATCAGAGCGGCGACGATCTCGTCATCGGTGAACGACGTTCCCGTCTCCGCGATGCGCAGCGCCTGTCGCGCTGCCCAGACGGCGGTCTCCTTCGTGATCATCGACGCCCGGGATCTATGGGCGAGGGCACGAAAGAGCTGCACGGTCTCGCGTTCGCAGTGGCGTTCGGCAACGTCCAGGAAGCGTTTCAGGTGTTCGGCCACACGGTTGAGTCGCTGTTCCTCCAGCATCGAGATCGGCGCGACGGCGTCGGTGAGCATGACCACGCAGACGCGGGCGGCGGCCGACACGGCGTCCTCGTCCGCCGCCTGCCGGATCACCTCTTGGACCACGCGGTGCACGGCGTAGGCCTTTGATTTGCCTCGCACCTCTGTCACCAGCGAGTACCGCATCAGCGCGGCGATCGCTCGCGTCAGCACCAGTGGGTCTGCCAGCGAATCACCGGACGGCATCCGCTCCAGCAGCCAATCCTCCACTCGATCGGCGTCGAGCAGGGCGAACATGAGGAGCAGCCGTTCGGCTTCACTCTCCACCGCCACGGCGGCCGACCGCGCCATCAGAAGGACGTCGACCACCGAGTGGCGGTAGTCCGGCAGGGCCGTGGTGGACTCGATCGCGTCGACGAAGCGTGACCTGAGCAGGTCCTCGTAACGTTCCAGCGACATCCCGGCCCGCAGCTGAGCGGCTGCCTGCCGCAGCGCCAGCGGCAGGCAGCCGAACATCTCCGCGATTCGCTCGGCGGCCTCGTCCCCGCTGTCACCGGTCAGGAGCGTCGCCGCAGCACTTGTGCTCAGCGGACCGAGATTCGTCACGGAGGCCCACGCCGGCCAGTCCTGGTGCCGTGTCGTGATGAGCACGTGGCCGGATCCGCGCGTCGGCAGCATGCCCCGCAGCGACTCCGGCGACTCGGCGTTGTCGTAGACCAGCAGCCAGTCGATCGACTTGTTGAGGGAGGACAGGCTGGTCAGGACCTCGGTGCTGGACGGCTCACCGCCGAGTTCCATGGCTTTGCCCAGTTCACGAAGTGACGCCTCCATCGTGGTCCGGTGTTCGGATTCGATCCACCAGACGATGCGGAACCGGTCGGCGACCCTGTGAGCGACGTGCGCGACGAGCTGGGTCTTGCCGATGCCGCCGAGGCCCGAGATCGTCTGGTTGACGACCGCTCGTGATCCCTTCTTCAACGCCTTGGTAAGGGCGGCCATCTCGGCGTCCCGGCCGACGAACTCCGGGTCGATCGGGAACGGGACGCGGAAGACTCGGTCCGGCAGCTTGGTGCGGCCACCGGGAAAGTAGTTGTTCAGGACATTCCGGTCGCCGATCATCATGCCGTTGACGTTGTCCACGGAGATCGGGACGGGATCGGCGTCCTCCATGCGCCCACATTAGTCAGCTCACGCGCGGCCCCGCGCCGGCCGCTCTGGTCATCGAGTGATCCGGGCCGTAGTAGTCGGTGAAGATGCGGAAGGCGTGCTCCAGCAGTGACTTCGCGCGAGCGGGGTCGGTGTCGCTGATCGCGTGGGCGAGTTCGGCGGCGTATTCGGCCCAGCGTGGGGTGTGGTCGCCGAAGCAGACGGTGGCGATCTCCAGAGCCTCTTCGAGCAGGGCGGCCGGAGTCACGGCGGTCTTGGCTTTCGCGGCGTGCCGGGCCGCGTTGCAGAGGTGCTCGGCGACTCCGGGGTAGAGGCGACCGTGGACCTTCTCCTCCATGGTCGCCGCGGTCAGTTCCAGCTCGGTGGCGGCCAGGTGGTCGCCGGTCATTTCCGCACGCAGTGTCGCTGCCCGGCTCAGGAGGCGGGGATCGCGGCAACCGCGCTCGACACTGTGTTGCTCGAAGGACTGCGTCGCGAGAAGGTCTTCCGCCTTGCGCACGAACTCCAGTGACTGTGGGCGGTCCGGTGACGCCATGTCGAGGTAGCTGGAAGCGAGCATGCTCATACCGAACCCCGCCGGCTCGCCGTCGCGCAGGGACCGGGCGCGTTCGAAGGCTGCGACGGCGGCTTTCCAGTCGACGTCCGCGAGCGCACGCGCCTCCTTGAGCAGGGCGTACTCGAGCGAGGCAGGGCTCTTGCCCTCCTCGGCGAGCCGTTGGGCCCGCGCCACCCGGGCACGGACGCGGGGGGCGATCGTCTTCGCGTCGTACAGCCGGAAGGCGTAGGTGGCGAGCTTCCAGTTCGCGGGGTTCTTCAGCTTCCGGATGTAGTCCCACAGAACGAAACGGCGTGTGAGCCTGTGCGGGAACCGCCCCGTGGCCTCGGCGAACCTCGCCGTCTCCAGCAGCTCGTCGAGTTTGGCGACCTCCTCCCTGTGTTCCAGGCGGGAATGGCCGGTCCGCAGGTCGGCGAGCGAGTAGAAGCCGTGGATCCAGGCCCCGTCGCCGATCTCGTGACGGAGGACGCCCTCCCAGTCATCGATGCCGGTTTCCACGTACCTGATGTACTCGGGCCAGTCGCGTTGCAGCTCAAGGCAGGCGGTGAAAACCCGGTCGCCGGTGTACGTCGGCCCGCCGAGGCCCTCGGACGAGTCGTCGGGATCCCGCATGAGCCACGGCTCGGCGAAGCTTCGCGCGTCGGTGACGCGGCCGAACTTGAGCAGTGCGTAAGCCACGTGGGATCGTCGCTCCCACAGGGTGCCGTCGGCCTCCGCCGAGGCGACCGCGTCGCGATATTCGAGCAGGGCCTCGTCCACGCGCCGCAGGTGCCCGATGACACCCGCGTGCAGAACCCGGGCGGAGGCGATCCGGAGCCGGTCGGTGCCCAGCATCGGGATGGCGAGTTCGATGAGGCCGGCCGCCTCGGCCAGATCGTCCTCGGGAAAGCCGAACTCGACCCACCAGACGGTCGATCTCGCCAGCGTGCTGGCCAGTTCCATGAGCATTTCCGCCTCGGCCACGGAACCGCCGGGCTCGCCGGCCCGTTGCAGCGCGAGGGCGCGCCGGATCGGCGCGGTGTCCAGATCCCCCTCCGGGTAGGAGCCCCAGCTGCGGTGTTCGACCTGGTGGACCTTCAGGAGGGCGGCGACGACGTCGTCATCGGTGAACGATCGTCCGCTCTCCGCGAGCCTGAGCGCCTGTCGTGCCGCCCCCGCGACGGAACCGTCGCCGGCCGGTAGCGCTGCTCCTCGCTCGGCCAGGGAGAGGAGCAGGGCCGCGGTCTCTCGTTCGCAATGACGCTCGGCTATGTCCAGCAACCGCTTGAGGTGCTCGGCGGTACGGCTGACACGGTGCTCGTACCGGTGCCCGGCCCAGGAGTCCACCTCACCGGTCAGCATCAGCACGGCGGTTCGGGCCGCGGTCGCGACGTCGTCCTCGCTCGCGGCGCTGCGGACGACCTCTTGGACCACCCGGTGCACGGCGTGTGCCAGCGACCATCGCGCCGGCGTCACCAGCGAGTATCGCTTGAGTGCGGCCAGCGCCCGCGCCATCACCAACGGGTCCGACAGCGGATCGCCGGGCGGAAGGTGCTTCAGCAGTGAGGTCTCCACGCCGTCCGCGTCGAGCAGGGCCAGCAGAAGGAGCAGACGGCCCGATTCGCCCTCCACGGCCTCCGCCGCGGACCTGGCCATGAGGATGACGTCGGCCACCGAGTGGCTGTAGTCCGGCAGGGGCGCCGCCGAGGAGACAGCGTCGACGAACCGGGATCGCAGCAGCTCCTCGTAACGCTCCAGCGACATTCCGGCCCGAAGTTGTGCGGCCGCCTGCCGCAGTGCCAGCGGAAGGCAACCGAACATCTTCGCGATTCGCTCGGCGGTCTGATCCCCGGTGTGTCCGGACAGCAGCGTGGCCGCCGCCTCCGGGCTGAGCGGACCGAGATTCGTCACGGACGCCCACGCCGGCCAGTCCTGGTGCCGTGTCGTGATCAGCACGTTCCCGGCGCCGCGCGTCGGCAACATCCCGCGCAGCGACTCCGGCGACTCGACGTTGTCGTAGATCAGGAGCCAGTCAGCCGGTCCGTCCGGTGAGGACAGGCGTGTCAGCGCCTCGGCGCCCGACGGCTTGTCGAGGCCGATTGCCCGGCCCAGTTCCCGCAGTGACGTCTCCATCGTCGAACGGTGCTCGGCCTCGATCCACCAGACGATCCGGAACCGGTCGGCGACGGCATGGGCCAGGTGGGCCGCCAGCTGCGTCTTTCCGATGCCGCCGAGCCCGGCGATCGTCTGGTTGACGACCGCCCGCGAGCCCGTCGTCAACGTCTCGGCGAGGGCGGCCATCTCGGCGTCCCGGCCGACGAACTCGGGGTCGACCGGGAAAGGGACGCGGAAGACGCGGTCCGGCAACTCACCGGAAAAGTAGTAATTCGTCTGGACATTGTGGGAACCGATCATCACTCCGTCGGCGTCGTTCACCGAGATCGGGACGGCATCCTCCACAGACCAACAGTAATGGCGGTCACGTCCGGCTGGTGCCCGCCGATGGACCGGCCAGGCGCTGCGCCAGCCACACCGGGATCACCGACAGGATGATGAGAACGGCGGCCACCACGTTCACGATCGGCGCCTGGTTGGGGCGGAAGAGATTGTTGAAGATCCAGATGGGCAGGGTCGTGATGCCCGGGCCGGCGGTGAACGTCGTGACGATGATTTCGTCGAAGGAGAGGGCGAAGGCCAGCAAACCGCCCGCCAGCAGCGCCGACCGGATCATCGGGAACGTGATGTAGCGGAATGTCTGCCACGGCGACGCCCCCAGATCCGCCGACGCGTCCTCCAGATTGGTGCCCGTACGGCGCAGGCGGGCCAGCACGTTGTTGTAGACGGTGACCACGCAGAACGTCGCGTGGCCGACGATCACCGAGAACAGGCCTTTGCCGATGCCCAGGTCGCCCATGACCGAGCGCCACGCGCTGTCCAGCGCGATGCCCGTGACGATGCCGGGCAGGGCGATCGGCAGGACGATCAGCAGCGATACGGTGTCCCGGCCGAAGAACGCGAACCGCTGCACCGCGAACGCCACCATCGTGCCCAGGATCAGGGCGATGGCCGTGGCGCCGAGTGCCGCCTGGATCGACGTGATCAGGGCCTGGCGGGCGCCCTCGTTGGCCCACGCCGCGGCCCACCAGCGGGTGGTCATGTCGTGCGGTGGCCAGGCGAACGTGCGGTCGCCGTTGAACGAGTTGACCAGCACGAGCAGCAGCGGGACGTAGATGAAGACCAGGCCGATCCCCATCGCGATGCGCAGGGCCCAGCGGGCGGCGGGGGACAGGGTCACAGCTCCTCCAGGGCGCCGGAGCGGCGGACCGCGATCAGGTAGATGACCATGATGAGTACGGGAACCGTCGCGATCGCCGCGGCGAACGGGAGGTTGTTCGCGGCGCCGATGTTGGCGTACACGACGTTGCCGAGCAGCTGGGTCTTGCCGCCGACGATCTGGACGGTGATGTAGTCGCCCAGCGACAGCGAGAACGTGAAGATCGAGCCGGCGAAGATGGACGGCACCAGGATCGGCATGATGACGGCGCGGAAGGTGCGCCCGGCGCGGGCGCCGAGGTCGGCTGAAGCTTCGAGGAGCGAGTCCGGGAGTCGTTCCAGGCCGGCGTAGATCGGCAGGATCATGTACGGCAACCAGAGGTACGCCAGCACCAGGATCGTCGCGAACAGCCCGTATCCGGGACCGTTGCCGGGGCCGCCGAGCAGGGTGTCGATCGGGCCGCCGTTGGCGAGCAGGATGCGCCACGCGTACGCCTTGACGAGGTAGCTCGCCCACAGTGGCGTGAGGATCGCGATGACCAGCCAGTGCCGCGAGCGAGCCGAGGCGACCTTGGCCATGAAGAACGCCATCGGCAGGGCCAGCACGACGCAGATGACGGTGACCGCCGCCGCCACCCCGAGGCTTCGCAGGGTGACGGCGCGGTACACCTCCTCGGTGACGATGGTCCGGAAGTTCGCGAGGGAGAACTCCCGGACCGTCTCACCGGTGAACCCGTTCACGGTCCAGAACGCTGACACCAGCAGCACGGCGAGCGCGCCGAGATAGGCCACGACCAGCCAGAGCAGCGGGGCGGAGAGCAGGCCGGCCAGGCGCAGTCGCGGATGCCGGTGCAGGTAGGAACCGAGAGTTGTCACATCATCCCTTGACGGTGGTCCAGGCCTGGGTCCAGGCCGCATAGTCCTTGCAGGTCACGTCGGTACGCCCGTCGACGCACTGCGCGAGCGGGGTGGTCCAGTACCAGACCTGGTCGAAGTAGGCCTCGTCCTCGGCGTGGAAGGTGGTGCAGTGGTTCGGGTCCGTGGTCTCGGCGCAGGACAGCTTGTTCGACGGCGCCTCACCGAACCACTCGGCGACACCGGCGTTGGCCTTCGGCGAGATGATGTGGTTCATCCACAGGTACGCGCAGTTGACGTGCTTGGCCTTCGACGACACCATCCACGTGTCCGACCATCCGGTCGCGCCCTCCGACGGCAGGATCGCCTCGACCGGCGCCTTGTCGGCCTTGGCGAGGTTCGCGATGACCTGCCAGGTGGTGCCGAGCACCGAGTTGCCGGCCTTGAACGCCTGCACCTCCTTGGTGTAGTCGGACCAGTACTCGCCGATCAGCTCGTTCTGCTGCTTGAGCAGGTCGACCGACGCCTGGAACTGGGTGTCGTCCAGCGCGTACGGGTTCTTGATGTTCAGTTCCGGCTTGGTCTTCATGAGATAGAGAGCCGCGTCCGCGATGTAGATCGGCGAGTCGTACGCCGTGATCTTCCCCTTGTACGGCGAGGCCGGGTCGAACACCGCTCCCCACGAGGTCGGCGCCGGGTTGACCGTGTCCGTCCGGTACATCAGCAGGTTCGCGCCGCGCCCGTGCGGGGCGCCGTAGGCGACACCGTCCACCGAGTTCCAGGTCTTGTTCTTCAGGCCCTCGAAGACGTCCTTGTAGTTGGAGAGCAGGTCGGTGTTGACCGGCGCGACGTCCCCGCCGTAGATCAGCCGCAGCGACGCGTCACCGGAGGCCGACACCACGTCGTACTCGCCGGTCTTCATCAGCGCGACCATCTCGTCCGACGTACCGGCGATCTTGTTGTTGACCTGGCAGCCGGTTTCCTTCTCGAACCCGGTGACCCAGTCGACCGACTTGTCGGTGGAGCCGTCCTCGACGTACCCGGCCCATGACACCACGTTGACCGACCCCTCGCCGGCGCCGAGCGACGCCAGCTTGTCGATCTTCGGAACCGAGAGGCCGCCGGGGCCGGAGCCGGAGCTCTCGCTGTCCCCGCCGCCGCCGCAACCGGCGAGCGTGAGCACGCCCGCCGCGAGCGCTGCCATGATTATCCTGCTGCCGCTGTTACGCATGAGCGGTCTCCTTGTCAGGGGTGGGAATCTCGACGACGTGCTCGTCGTGCCAGCTCAGGTGGACCCGGTGGGCACGGGCGACGAGCGGTGCGCCACTGTGGCGGTTCTGCGCGACGACCACCACGCGGTTGCCCGCGTCGAGGTCGACGACGTATCGGGTGACCGGACCGGCGTAGATCACTTCGGCAACGGTGCCGGGCACACCCGTCTCGCCGATCTCGATCTTCTCGGGGCGCACCGAGAAGGTGCCCTCCCGATCGAAGACCGTTCTGGCGACTTCCCCCGTGAAGACGTTGGACGTTCCGACGAAGCCGGCCACGAACGAACTGGCCGGGTTCTCGTAGACCTCCTCCGGCGTGCCGACCTGGGCGATCCGGCCGGCTTCGAAGACCGCGACCCGGTCGCTCATGGTGAGCGCCTCGTCCTGGTCGTGGGTGACGAAGACGAACGTGATGCCGACCTCGCGCTGGATCGCCTTGAGCTCGACCTGCATCTGCTCGCGGAGTTTGAGATCGAGGGCTCCGAGAGGCTCGTCGAGCAGCAGCACCTTGGGCCGGTTCACCAGTGCACGGGCCAGGGCCACGCGCTGCCGCTGTCCACCGGACATCTCGGACGGTTTCCGATTTTCAAAACCTTCCAGACGTACGGAGGAAAGCGCCGCCAACGCCCGCTCGCGCCGCTGTTTGCGCGCGACCTTGCGGACCTTCAGCCCGTACTCGACGTTCTCCAGCACCGACAGGTGCGGGAAGAGCGCGTAGTCCTGGAAGACCGTGTTGACGTCGCGCTCGAACGGGGCCAGCCGGGTCACGTCCCGCCCGCCGAGCTCGACGGTCCCGGCGGTGGGCAGCTCGAACCCGGCGATCATCCGCAGCACGGTGGTCTTGCCGGAGCCGGACGGGCCCAGCATCGAGAAGAACTCGCCGTCGGCGATGTCCAGGTCGACGCCGTCGACAGCGTTCACGGCACCGAACGATTTACGGAGCCCGGCGAGCCGGATGGCGGGAGAGTCGGTCACGGCGAAAACGTATGGCGTTAGACTTTAAAGGTCAAGGTCGCCCGGTAACCGCTTCGTTAACAGCTCTGGGGAAGAATCAAGGTCATGCCGGACCGAGCCAGCGCCCGATCCGTGGTGTTCGCACCACTCGACCCGCACAGCCGAGCCGAGACCGTGGTCCGGCGGCTCACCGACGCGATCACCTTCGGGCTGCTCACCGACGCCGAGCAACTGCCCAGCGAGGCCGACCTGGCGGCGCAGTTCGGGGTCTCCCGGGTCACCGTCCGGGAAGCCCTCGTCGCGCTGCGCCACCAGAACCTCCTGGAGACCCGGCGCGGGCGTGGCGGCGGCAGCTTCGTGCGGGCGCCCGCCGGGCAGGCCGACTCCTCGCTGCGCGACCGGCTGTCCGAGATCAGTCTGCCGAACCTGCGGGACACCGCCGACCACTACACGGCGATCGCCGGCGCCGCCGCCCGGCTGGCCGCGCAGCGCGCCACCGCCGACGACGCCCAGCGCATCGAGGAGCTCACCGGCGACCGCGGCCGCCCGCTGCACCGGGTGGAGCGCGACTTCCACCTGGAGGTCGCGGCGGTCGCCCAGTCGGCCCGGCTGGCCCGCGAAGAATTACGATTCGGCACCGAGCTCGGGACCCTGCTCTGGTCGCCGCTGGTGCGTTCCGCAGCCGTGACCTGCGACGCCTACGCTGAGCACCGGGCCATCACCGCGGCCATCGCGGCCGGCGACGGTGACACCGCCCGCACGCTCACCGAAGAACACATTGAGAAGGCCGTCGAACGGCTGGTAAACCTGCATCTGACGCTGGTCGACCCGTGACCACGCATGTCGTACGAGCCGAGGTGGGTCCTGTGGGACAGACGACAACCCGGAGGGCGGCCGGCACCGCGCTGGCCGACCACGTCACCACACTCGCGGAGCAGACGTTCGCCACCGCAGACGGGTTGCGCGCGGCGGCGGAAGAGCTCTTTTCCGGCGTACCCGAAAATGCTCTTGATCTTGCAGCCCTGCGCCCTCTGGTGTCCGCCGCTCTCGGCGGCCTGATCACCGGAGCCGGAGTGATCACCACGCCGCTGGCCGACGGCATCGGCGCCCTGGAGTGGTGGATGGTGACCGGGCCCGGCGAGCGCTCCCGCCTCGACCTCGACCTCGACCCGGCCAGCGAGAACTTCGTCGACGTCGCCCGGCAGGCCTGGTTCTCGGCGCCGCGCGACACCGGCCGGCGGCACGTGACCGGCCCCTACGTCGACTACGTCTGCGCCGAGCAGTACACCCTGACCTTCACCGTTCCGCTCACCCGCCGCGGAGCGTTCGCGGGCATCGCCGGCGCGGACGTCTTCGTCGGCGACTTCGAGCGCGCCCTGCGGCCCGTGCTGCGCGGCGCGGGCGGGCCGGTCGCGCTGGTCAACATGCAGGGCCGGATCGTCGCGGGCAGCACCGCCCACCACATCACCGGCTCGCTGATCAGGGAACCGCACATCCGGGCCGCGCTGGCCGACGGCGTCGCGCGGACCCTCACCGACGGCGTCACCCTGGTGCCGTGCCCGAACCTGCCCCTTGCCGTGCTGACCTGGCCGACCGGCTGATGGGTGGCCGCGCCGTCGTGGTGCTCGGTGCCATGGCGCTCTCCACCTTCCTGTACGTCACCGCCGAGACCCTCCCGATCGGCCTGCTCCCGCTGATGGCCGAGGACCTCGGGCGCAGCCCCTCCGCCATCGGGCTGCTCGTGACCGTCTACGGCCTGATCGTCGTCGTCGCCTCGATCCCGCTCACCAAGGTCACCCAGCGGGTCCCGCGCAAGCTGGTGCTGTCCATCCTCATGGTCGTCTTCGTGGTCTCCACCGCCACGTCCGCCCTGGTCGACGACTACTGGCTGCTCATGGGAGCCCGGGTGGTCACCGCGCTGACGCAGGCGCTGTTCTGGTCGGTGGTCACCCCGGCGACCGCGGCACTCTTCGAGCCGCGGCTCCGGCCACGTGCGCTTTCCATTCTGTACGCGGGAAGCTCGCTCTCCGCAGTCATCGGCGTACCGGCCGGCACCTGGCTCGGCCAGCAGACCAACTGGCGTGTCGCCTTCCTCGCGGTCGCCGGACTCGGCCTGGTCGTACTCCTGGCGATCGTCGTGCTCCTCCCGAACACCCCCGCCGGCGAGAGCGACGCCGACCGAGGCTGGGCTCCGGACACCGGCCGCTACTGGGCACTGCTCGCCTACATCACGTTCACGGTCACCGGGTCGTTGTGTGCCTTCACGTACATCGTCCCGTTCCTCACCGACGTCAGCGGCTTCACCGACAGTGCCACCGGCCCGCTGCTCGCCGTCCGCGGCATCGGCGGCCTGCTCGGCGTCGCGGTGATCGGCGCCCTGGTCGGCCGCAACGGCTGGCTCAGCATGACCGGCATGGTCGGCCTGCAGTTGCTCGCGCTCAGCCTGCAGTGGCTCTTCGGCTCCTCCCAGGTCGTCACCGTCATCGCCATCACGCTCTCCGGCCTGGCCCTCTCCGGCGTCGCGTCCGGCCTGGGCGTCCGCGTCCTGGAGGTCGCACCGCGCGGCTCCGACATGGCCCTGGCCGGCGCCTCCACCGCCTTCAACGTCGGCATCACGACCGGCGCCCTGCTCGGCGGCATCCTGCTTCCGGGCTCCGGGGTACGCAGCACCGCCCTGGCCGGCGCCGCCCTGACCCTGCTGGCCTTCGCTGTAGCGCTCCTGGAGCCCCGCCTGTCCACCCGCCACCCGTCCCGGTCACCGGCCGCCGAGCGCCTCCCGCGTCTCTGAGACCAGGCGGCCGACCAGTTCCCCGGCGCTCGGCACGTCGCTGATCAGGTCGACGCCCTCGCCGGCCCACACCGGCAGCGCGGGGATCGCGCCGCGGGCGACGTCGTCCTGATACTCCCGCCTCGCCGACTCGTCGGCGGCCAGTTCCTCCTCGCGGCCGCGCCAGCGGTCCAGCCAGGGATGGCCGAGTGTGCGGGCCGAATACGCCGCCGGCCAGTTCGAGCCCCGGGCGATGTCCAGGATCCGGTTGCGCTCGGTCTCCTCGCTGCGGCCGCCGACGATGGCCCGGACGGTCGCGGCGTCCGCCAGCGATTCGGTGGTGGCCAGGAAACGAGTGCCGATCAGGGCCCCGGCCGCACCGAGGGCGAGCGCGGCCGCCACACCGCGCCCGTCCGCGATGCCACCTGCGGCCAGGACCGGCGCCGGCTTGGCGAGATCGACCACCACGGGTACGAACGACAGCACCGACCTGCCGTGCAGCGCACCGTGACCACCCGCCTCGGTGCCCTGAGCCACGATCACGTCCGCGCCCACGTCGACGGCCCGCCGCGCCTCCTCCAGCCCGGTCACCTGGACGATCAGGGTGGCGCCGGCCGCGCGCACCCGCTCGGCGAACCCGCCCGGATCCCCGAACGAGAACATCACCGCGCGGGCCCCGGCGTCGAGCACCCGCTGAACCGCGTCACCACCGGCCGCCCACGACAGAAAGCCGGCGCCCCAGGGCCGGTCGGTCCCGGCGGCGACGATCGGCAGCTCCCGGTCCAGCCACTCCCGGTCGCCGTACCCGGCGCCGAGCAGTCCCAGCCCGCCCGCGCCCGAGACGGCCGCCGCGAGCGCCCCGCCGGCGGACCCGCCCATCGGTGCCAGAGCGATCGGGTGGCGCAGGCCGAGCAGCCGGGTGAAAGACGTCGACAGGTTCATGCTCATCCATGTTGGCTGACGGCATGCGGGGGCGGGTGTGCGGGTCTAGGGTCGGGCCATGGGCGTGCGCACCTGGATCGAGGGGTGGCCGGTCTACCGGCAGCTCACCGGCACCGACCCGCTGGGCCGGGGCGCGGCGGCGCAGTCGGAGCGCTCGCGCGAGCTGACCGCGCGGACCGGCGGCGCGGACTCGGTGGCGCGCTCGGTCTGCCCGTACTGTGCGGTGGGCTGCGGGCAGCGGATCTTCGTGAAGGACGGCGAGGTCGTCCAGATCGAGGGCGACCCGGACAGCCCGGTCTCGAAGGGGCGGCTCTGCCCGAAGGGCTCGGCCAGCAAGAGCCTGGTGACCAGCCCGCGCCGGGTCCGCACCGTGCTCTACCGCAGGCCCTACGCGGCCGACTGGGAAGAGCTCGACCTGGACACGGCGATGGACATGATCGCCGACCGGGTGATCGCCGCCCGGGAACAGACCTGGGAGGACGCCGACGAGCAGGGGCGGCCGCTGAACCGTACGCTCGGCATCTCCAGCCTCGGCGGCGCGACGCTGGACAACGAAGAGAACTACCTGATCAAGAAGTTGTTCACCGCGCTGGGTGCCATCCAGATCGAGAACCAGGCGCGCATTTGACACTCCGCCACCGTTCCCGGTCTGGGGACCAGCTTCGGCCGTGGCGGGGCCACCGGATTCCTCCAGGATCTGGCAAACGCCGACTGCATCGTCATCCAGGGCTCCAACATGGCCGAGGCGCACCCGGTGGGCTTCCAGTACGTGGTGGAGGCCAAGAACCGCGGCGCGAAGATCATCCATGTGGACCCGCGGTTCACCCGGACCAGCGCGCTCGCGCACACCCATGTGCCGGTGCGGGCCGGAGCGGACATCGCGTTCCTGGGCGGGGTGGTCAACCACATCCTCAGCAACGAGAAGGACTTCCGGGAGTACGTGGTCGCGTACACCAACGCGTCCATGATCGTCAGCGAGGAGTTCCGGGACACCGAGGACCTCGACGGGCTGTTCTCCGGCTTCGACCCCTCGACCGCCTCCTATGACCAGGCCAGCTGGATGTACGCGGGAGCCGAGGACGAGGCGAAGCAGCCGGCCTCGACCGAGACCGCGGAGCCGATGCGGCACGAGTCGCACGGCCCACCGGTGCCCGCCGGCGTGCCGCGTGACCTGACGCTGCGGCACCCCCGCTGCGTGTATCAGATCCTCAGGCGCCACTACGCCCGCTACACACCCGAGGTGGTGGAACGGGTCTGCGGCGTGCCGCGCGACCAGTTCCTCGAAGTGTGCGAGGCGTGGACGGCGAACTCGGGACGGGAGCGGACCACGGCGCTGGTCTACTCGGTCGGGTGGACCCAGCACAGCGTGGGCGTGCAGTACATCCGCACCGGCGCGATCATCCAGCTGCTGCTGGGGAACATGGGCCGGCCCGGCGGCGGTGTGATGGCGCTGCGCGGGCACGCGAGCATCCAGGGTTCGACGGACATCCCGACCCTGTTCAACCTGCTGCCCGGCTATCTGCCGATGCCGCATCACCGGCAGCACGAGACCTTCCGGCAGTGGGTGGACGCCATCCGGCATCCCGAGCAGAAGGGCTTCTGGGCCAACGCCGAGGCGTACGCGGTGAGCCTGCTCAAGGCGTACTGGGGTGACGCGGCCACCGCGGACAACGACTGGGGATTCGGGTGGCTGCCCCGGCTGACCGGCGACCACGGGACGTACCAGCAGGTGCTCGACATGATCGACGGGAAGGTGAAGGGCTACTTCCTGCTCGGTCAGAACCCGGCCGTCGGCTCGGCGCACGGCAAGGCGCAGCGGCTCGGCATGGCCAACCTCGACTGGCTCGTCGTCCGGGACCTGTTCATGATCGAGAGCGCGACGTTCTGGAAGGACGGCCCCGAGGTCGAGAGCGGCGAGATCGTGCCGTCGCAGTGCCGTACCGAAGTCTTCTTCCTGCCCGCCGCTTCGCACGCCGAGAAAGAGGGCACGTTCACCCAGACCCAGCGGATGCTGCAGTGGCGCGAGAAAGCCCTCGACCCGCCGGGTGACTGCCGCTCCGAGCTGTGGTTCTTCCAGCATCTCGGCCGCCGCATCCGGGCGAAGCTGGCCGGCTCCCGTCTCGCCCGCGATCAGGGCATCCTGCAGTTGACCTGGGACTATCCGGACGACGACGGCGAGGTCATTCTTAAAGAGATCAATGGGTACGACCTGAGCACAGGTCAACTCCTGCCCGGATTCGCCGGTCTCAGGGCCGACGGGTCGACGAGCTGTGGCTGCTGGATCTACTCCGGCGTGTTCAAGGACGGGGTCAACCAGGCGGCGCGCCGCAAACCCGGCCGTGAGCAGGACTGGGTGGCGCGTGAGTGGGGCTGGGCCTGGCCGATGGACCGGCGCACGCTGTACAACCGCGCGTCGGCGGACCCGGACGGGCGGCCGTGGTCGGAGCGGAAGAAGTACGTCTGGTGGGATCCCGGGGCGGGGGAGTGGACCGGATACGACGTGCCCGACTTCGAGAAGACCAAGCCACCGTCGTACCGGCCGCCGGACGGCGCGAGCGGGGTCGCGGCGATCTCCGGCGACGACCCGTTCATCATGCAGGGAGATGGAAAGGGCTGGCTCTACGCTCCCAGCGGATTGATCGACGGTCCGCTGCCCACGCACTACGAGCCGGCCGAGTCGACGGTGCGCAACCCGCTTTACGGCCAGCAGGCCAATCCGGCCCGCAAAGTGTACGAGCGCCCCGACAACCCGGTGAACCCGATCTCGCGCGTCTATCCGTTCGTCTTCACCACCAGCCGGCTCACCGAGCATCACACCGCCGGTGGCATGAGCCGCCAGCTGGCGTACCTCTCGGAACTGCAGCCTGAGATGTTCGTCGAGGTCTCCCCGCAGCTGGCCGGGGAACGCGGCCTGGAACACCTCGGGTGGGCGCACATCGTCACGGCGCGCGCGGCGATCGAGGCCCGGGTCATGGTGACGTCGCGGCTGCGGCCGCTGCGGATCGAGGGACAGCTCGTGCACCAGATCTGGATGCCGTATCACTGGGGCAACCAGGGTCTGGTGACCGGTGACTCGGCGAACGATCTGCTCGGCATCACGCTCGACCCCAACGTGCTCATCCAGGAGAGCAAGGTGGGCACCTGCGACATCCAGCCGGGCCGCCGGCCGACCGGCCCGGCCCTGCTGGAGTACGTCGCGGCATACCGCAGACGAGCGGAGGAACATGGGCGCTGACAGCCTCTTCGGGCCGCTCGATCCGGCACCGGACGCCGGGTGGACCGCGGCGCCGCCACGGATGGGCTTCTTCACCGACACCAGCGTCTGCATCGGGTGCAAGGCGTGCGAGGTGGCCTGCAAGGAGTGGAACGCGGTTCCCGACGACGGATTCAACCTGTTGGGTACGTCGTACGACAACACCGGCGGGCTGAGCGCCAACTCGTGGCGGCACGTGGCGTTCATCGAGCAGGACGTGCTCACCCAGACCGGCCGGCCGGACATCAACTGGCTGATGATGTCCAACGTCTGCAAGCACTGCACCCACGCGGGCTGTCTGGACGTGTGCCCGACCGGCGCGCTGTTCCGTACCGAGTTCGGCACGGTCGTGGTGCAGGAGGACGTCTGCAACGGGTGTGGTTACTGCATACCGGCGTGCCCGTACGGCGTGATCGACCAGCGCGAGGACGACGGCCGGGCGTGGAAGTGCACGATGTGCTACGACCGGATGGGCGACGGGATGACACCGGCGTGCGCGCAGGCCTGCCCCACCCAGTCGATCCAGTACGGCGAACTCGACGAGCTGCGGACGCGAGCCGATGCCCGGGTGGCCGCCCTGCACGCCGACGGTGACTCGCGGGCCCGGCTCTACGGTCACGACCCGCAGGACGGTGTGGGGGGAGACGGAGCGTTCTTTCTCCTCCTGGACGAGCCTGAGGTGTACGGGTTGCCGCCCGACCCGGTGGTGGCCACTCGCGACCTGCCGGCGATGTGGAGACGGGCCGGGGTGGCCGGACTCGCGATGGCCGCCGCGGTCGTGGTCTCGTTCCTGGGAGGGCGCGCATGAGTCCCCGCGACCGATCTGTGGTCCCTGCGGCTGACTTCCGCTCCTACTACGGCCGTCCCGTCGTCCGGCCGCCGGTCTGGCGGCATGACATCGCCGCGTACCTGTTCACCGGCGGCCTCGCGGCCGGCTCCGCGATGCTGGCAGCCGGCGGCGACGCGACGGGTCGCCCCGCTCTGCGCCGCGCCGGCCGTTTGACAGCGCTGGGTGCTCTGGGCGCCAGCACCTACTTCCTGATCAACGATCTCGGGCGCCCGGACCGGTTCCATCACATGCTGCGGGTGGCCAAGCCGACGTCACCGATGTCGATGGGTACCTGGATCCTGAGCGCCTTCGGCGGCGCGGCCGGTGTGGCGGCTGCCGCGGAGATCGGCCCAGCCGTCCTGTCACCTCTGGGCAGAGCCGGTCAGTACGGCGCGGCGGCCCTCGCCCCGGCCCTCGCCACGTACACCGCCGTCCTTCTCGCTGACACCGCCACGCCGAGCTGGAATGTCGCCTATCCGGAACTCCCGCTGGTCTTCGCCGGCAGCGCCCTGGCCAGCGGCGCCGGCGTGGGTCTGCTGGCGGCACCGGTGCGCGAGGCCGGCCCGGCCCGGCGGATGGCGGTCCTCGGGGCGGCCCTCGAGCTGTACGGCGCACACCGCGTCGAGACGACGAAGGGCCTCCTCAGCGAGCCCTACACGACCGGCCGCGCGGGCAGACTGCTCCGCGCGGGCCGGGCTCTGACCGCGGCCGGTGTCCTCGGAGCGGTCCTGGGGCGCCGCAGCAGAGCGGTGTCGGCGGCCTCCGGGCTGTCCCTGCTGGCGGCCTCACTCGCCACCCGCTTCGGGATCTTCGAGGGCGGCGTCGCCTCGGCGAAGGACCCGAAGTACACGGTGATCCCGCAAAAAGAACGCCTCCTCGCTCAGCGAACCACCACTGTCACACCGTCGCGCGGAGGCAGCAGCTCACCGATCACCGGGTGACCGGGCACCTCACCCGCCACCAGCAGCCCACCGGACGTCTGGGCGTCGGCCAGCAGCAGCAACTCGTCCTCCGGCACGGCGCCATGGTCGAGATGCGGGCGGACCCAGTCCAGGTTGCGGCGGGTGCCGCCACTCACGTACCCCTCGGAAAGAGCCTGTCTGGCACCTTCCAGATAGGGCACCGCGGACGCCTCCACCCGTGCTGTGACGCCGCTGGCCCGCGCCAATTTGTGCAGGTGACCGAGCAGCCCGAAGCCGGTGACATCGGTGGCACAAACGGCGCCGTGCTCCAGCGCGGACCGGGCGGCCTCCCTGTTGAGCGCGGTCATCGCCGCCACGGCCTGCGGAAACACCTCGCCGGTAGCCTTGTGCCGGCTGTTCAGCACCCCGACACCGAGCGGCTTGGTCAGCGTGAGGGGCACGCCCACCCGCCCCGCGTCGTTGCGCATCAGGCGTGCCGGATCGGCCACACCGGTGACCGCCATGCCGTACTTGGGCTCCGGATCATCCACACTGTGCCCACCCGCCATGTGACAGCCGGCCTCCCGCGCGACATCCAGCCCACCGCGAAGCACCTCACCGGCCAACTCCATCGGCAGCACATCACGCGGCCACCCCAGCAGGTTGACAGCGACGACCGGCGTACCCCCCATCGCGTAGACATCGGAGAGCGCATTCGCGGCAGCGATCCGCCCCCAGTCGTAGGCATCGTCAACAACCGGCGTGAAGAAGTCAGCCGTGGCCACAATCGCGGTCCCAGCGGCAATCAGAACCACCGCGGCATCATCACCGTCATCCAGCCCGACCAGCAGTTCCCCACCAGCCCGCGCCGTGTCCCCACCAACCAGCCCCGCAACCACCGACTCCAACTCACCGGGCGGAATCTTGCAGGCACACCCCCCACCATGCGCGTACTGAGTAAGCCGAACCCCCTCCACCACCGTCACACAGGCACTCTCCCACGCCCCCACCCCCTCCGCACCACATGCCGTTTCATAAACCGCCGGCGCCGGAGCATCCCGACCACAAAACGCACCCCAAATCCCGAAAGCGAACAACGGTCCCGCGCCCTTGTCAACCTCGACCACAACACGGTTACCACATCGCACCAGGCCACAAAAGAATTCCTCGAGCGCCACCGCGACCACAATCCCGCAATGCCCACCCGAATTCGAGAAATCCCCACCCCAAGCCGCCCCGATAATCGCGGGCGGAGCCGCCAGTGGCGCTGCGAGCGTGCAGGCCCGCCGGGCTGGCAGGGTCGCTTGAGCTGGCCGGGTTGTCTGGGCTGGCAGGGTCGCTTGGGCTGGCCGGGTTGTCTGAGCTGGCCGGGTTGCCTGGGTCGGCGGAATCGGCCACGCTGCGCCAACCGGCCGATCGGCGGCTTCGGGCTAGGCGACACTCCAGCCGCAGCCGCAGCCGCAGCCGCAGCCGCAGCCGCAGCCGCAGCCGCAGCCGCAGCCGCAGCCGCAGCCGCAGCCGCAGGCGCTGCCTGCGGCGCTGCCTGCGGCGCTGCCGCTCGTGGCGCTGCTTCTCCCGGTCGTGGTGCTGCCCCTGCCGCCTGCGCTGCTGCCCCTGCCGCCTGCGCCGTTGCCCTTGCCGCCTGCGCCGTTGCCGCTGTCGCCTGCGCCGCTTCCGCTCGTGGCGCTGGCTGCGGCGCTGCTTGCGGTGCCGGCCCTGGCGCTACCTCCGGCCCTGGCCGCGCGGGACACGCCCTCGAAGCCGCCCGCGACTCGCCCTGCCGGAGACGCCGAAGCTTCTCGGCATGACGGCGCCTCAGCCCCCACTCGCGGTGCCGCTCATGCTCACGACGGAATTCCTCCGCAGCGGGAGAATACTTCCGCGACCTGGTCCGATCGCGCATCCCCGCAATTTCCGTCCGGCTGAACAGCGACCCCTGCCTCATGCATGAATTCTTCCCCACCCCATCCGTCAAATGTCAGTGTTGGATCATGCCAATCACAATTCCGGAGGCGTGTGAAGAATGGTGAGACAATCCTAGGATCAGGATGACCTCCGGAATGGGGCGAGAGTCGCGCGGATCTGCTCTGCCGCGCCCCAGTCATGGTCGAACTGGGCCACCACAGCGAGATGCTGCCGCAACTGGACGATCGGCATCCGCTCCCGCCAGCCGTCGTCGAGCGACGTCAGCTCGGCGTAGAGGGCGAAGAACCGTGACGCCTCCGGTGGGGGCGAGGTCGACCACATGTGGGCCAGATCGACCTCGGCCCACATGTAGGACACCGCCGGGTCGATCAGCGCCGGCCGGCCGTCCGGGGTGGCCAGCAGGTTCTGTGTCCACAGGTCGCCGTGGCTCAGGCACGCCGGCCGGTCCGGCAGCAGGTCGGGCAGGTGCCGGCACAGGCGTTCGAGCGCCGCCCGGTCGCCGGCGTCGAGTGCCGCCTCGACGCGAGGTTCCCCGAGCCACCGCAGCAACCGGTGCTCCGCGAAGAACGCGAAACCGTCCTCGGTCCACGTGTTGACCTGCCGGCGACGGCCCAGCCAGTTGTCGCGGTGCCAGCCGAAGCGCGGGTGGGTCGTAGTCAGGTGCAGCCGTGCCAGGACATGCGCGAACTGCTCCCAGAAGTTCTCACTGCTCGGGCGTGGACGGAGTACCGACAGGACGAGCAGCTCGCGCTCCGCCCGGATCACGTCCGGTGTCGCCACCCCGCCGAGCTCCCGCAGAGCCGTCAGCCCGTCGGCCTCCGCGGCGAAGAGGTCGTCGTCGGGTGTCTCGGCGAAGGCCTTGACGAAGACCGGCGGGGCGTCCCGGCGGGTTGCGATCCCCGCGAGCGCGGCCATCCCACCGGTCACCGGCTCGACCGATACAGCGTCGTGAAGTCCCGCCCGATGCAGACGATCGAGGAGAAGGGTCGTCAAGAAGATCCTCCCAGCCCGGCGGCCCGGTCCTCGAAGAGCCGGCGTTCCGCCTCGTTGCGCGTCAACTCCGCGGCCCGGGTGAACTCCGCCCGCGCCTCCGCCACCCGCCCCAGCTGAGCGAGCAGTTCACCCCGAACCGCGGGCAACTGCGGATAATCGCGCAGTGACCGTTCCGCTGCGAGCCCGTCCGTGATCGACAGTCCACGGCCCGGATCACCCGCCTTGCCGACCGCGACCGCCTGGTTCAGTCGCACCACCGGTGACGGCTGCAGGTAGGCGAGTACCTCATAGAGCGCCGCGACCCGCCTCCAGTCCGTCGACGGAGCCGTGTGGCAGGCCGCGATCTCCGCTTGGAGCGTGTACACGCCGCCGCCCAGATCCGAGGCACGCGCCAGCGCATCGAGCCCGTGCCGGATCAGCAGCCGGTCCCAGAGCCGCCGATCCTGATCAGCGAGCAGAACCGGCCGGCCCGACGGCGAGACCCGCGCCGGCAGACGGGACGCCTGCAGCTCCATCAGGGCTACCAGGCCGTGCACCTCCGCCGTGTCCGGCAGCAGCCCGGCCAGGACCCGTCCGAGCCGCATCGCCTCCCGGCAGAGCGCGGGTTGGGTCCAGTCGGTGCCGCCTGTGGCCGCGTACCCTTCATTGAAAATCAGATAGATGACCCCGAGCACCGTGCCGACGCGCGAGCTGGTCTCCGCCGGTGTCGGCATCGTGAAGCGGACCCCGGCGTCGGCAAGGGTCCGCTTCGCCCGCACGATGCGCTGCGCCGCGGTGCTCTCCGGGATGAGGAAGGCCCGCGCGATCTCGGCGGTGCTCAGGCCGCCCAGCAGCCGCAGCGTCAGCGCCACCTTCGCCTCGGTCGACAGCACCGGGTGCGCGGCCGTGAAGATGAGCCGCAGGAGATCGTCGCCGATGTGGTCGTCGAGGTCGTACTCGTCGTAGACCCGGTCGGGCACGCCGAGGACCGCCAGCTTCTCGGCGTAGCGGGTGCGGCGCCGGATCAGGTCGACGGCCCGGTGCTTGGCGGTGGCCCGCAGCCACGGACCCGGATCGCGCGGGACACCGTCACGCGGCCACTGCTCCAGCGCGATCACGAATGTGTCCTGAGCGAGTTCCTCGGCCACCCCGACGTCCTGGACGAGCCGGGCGAGACTCGCGACGAGCCTCGCCGACTCGATCCGCCACACCGCGTCGAGGACCCGGCGCACGGCCTCGGGCGAAGGTGAGGGTGACGTGGTCACAGGGCGGCCGGGAAGTCTTCCGGCCCGAAGAGCTTCAGCACGTCGACCTCACCCTCCCACTCCGGCCAGAGATCCTGGTGCACCTTGAGGAAACGGGAGGCCCACTCGACGGCCTCCTCCTTGGACCGTACGTCGTAGATCGCGTAACTGATCACCTCCTTGGACTCGGCGAACGGGCCGTCGACGGCGCTGAGCTCACCGCCGGTCAGCGTGACCCGGGCACCGCTCGCGCTCGGAGCGAGCCCGGACGTGTCGAGCAGGCTGCCGGAGTTCGTGGCCTCCTCGCCGAGCGCCATGATCGCGGCCATCAGCTCGGGCGGGGGCGGTGTCGTCGACTGCTTGGCGCGCAGCAGGGTCAGGTATCGCATGGCTGGTCTCCTTCAGCGGTAGTGGTTGCAGGTCACGGTCAGCCAGGTGGACGCGAGGACCACCGCGGCGGTGAAGCCGAGCAGACCCCAGGCGGCGCCGCCGGAAGCGGCCATCGCGACGAACGCGATCAAGAAAACTACCCCGGTGACGTACGAGAAGAGGCCGAGACGGCGCCCCATGAGCAGGCACGCGCCGATCAGTCCGAGGAAGCCGATCCCGCCGAGCACGAAATGCATGGTGCCGTGCGCGCTGATCGGGACGACCTCCGGCGTGCCTTCCGGGAAGCCTCGGCCCGGGTCGGCGGCGAAGAAGCCGGAGCCGATCATGCCGAGGCCGTACATCGAGAGCAGTATCCCGATCCAGCGGCTGCCGGTGGCGCGGGCCAGGCCGACGGCGCCCGCCACGACCAGCAGACCCGAGATCACCAGGTTCGCGGAGTGGATCCACCCGTAATCACCGTTGGCGAGCTGGCTCCAGGCGTGCCGGGTCGGGTCGAACCCGTCCCGGAAGAGGATCTCGAGCAGCGACACCGTCACGTAGAACGGTCCAGCGATCATGCCGGCGATGAGCAACATTGTTGCCTCCTTTCGCGTGTTGCTCGAACGAGAGATGCGCGTTTCGACATCGGCGGCGAGATTTTTTCTCGGTTAACGTGATCGGCGGAGGCGTTCAGGCAGCTGGTGCTCCTCGCGGTCTTCAACACCGACGTGACCCGGTATCCGGGTCAGGCGGGTTCGATTCCCGTCCGCCTCCGTTCACCCTGCTCAGGAGGTGTGACGATCGTGGATCATCGGCGGCGGGTTCCGCGTACGGATGCGATGTTGAAAGATCCGCGCCTCGCAGCCGCAGCCGACCGCCTGGGCCGGACCACCGTCAAGGCCGCGATCGCCGGTGCGCAGGCCCGGGCGCGCGCCGGCGAGCTGGACCCCGCGCACGTCGCAGACGCCGCGGTGGAAGCGCTCCCGGCAACCGCGGGCGGACTGCGCCGCGTCCTCAACGCCACCGGCGTCATCCTGCACACCAACCTCGGCCGCGCCGCGCTCTCACCCGCCGCCGTGGAAGCGGTGATGACCGCTTCGGGTCACACCGACGTCGAACTCGATCTCGCGACGGGCCGCCGTGCGCGCCGGGGACGCGATGCCCTGGGCGCGCTCGCGGCAGCGGTCCCCGACGCGGGCGCGGTCCACGTGGTCAACAACGGTGCGGCGGCGTTGGTGCTGGTCGCGACGGTACTGGCCGCCGGCCGCGAGATCGTCGTGAGCCGAGGCGAGATGGTGGAGATCGGCGACGGCTTCCGCCTTCCGGACCTCCTGGAGTCCACAGGCGCGCGGCTTCGCGAGGTCGGCACGACAAATCGGACGTCGGCCGCGGACTATCGCGCCGTGCTGGGCCCTTCGACCGGTTTCGTCCTGAAGGTGCATCCGTCCAACTTCGTGGTGCGCGGCTTCACCGGCGAAGCCTCGGTGCGGGAGCTGTCCGAATTTGACGTGCCGCTCGTGGTCGACATCGGGTCCGGGTTGCTGGCGCCGGACCCGCTGCTGCCGGACGAGCCGGATGCCGCGAGCACGCTGCGCGCGGGGGCGAACCTGGTGGTGGCGAGCGGGGACAAACTGCTCGGCGGGCCGCAGGCCGGGCTGTTGTTCGGGGACGCGACGTTGGTGGAGCGGTTACGGCGGCACCCGCTAGCTCGGGCCTTGCGGGTTGACAAGCTGACGCTTGCCGCCTTGCAGGCGACGATCACGGGTCCGGTCAACCCGACGTGGGAGGCGCTGCGTGCGGACCCGGCCACGCTGCGTGAGCGGGCGGAGGCGTTGCGGGCGCGGCTCACGGCCGCCGGCATCGAGGCCGGCCTGACGGCCTCCGAGGCGGTGGTGGGTGGCGGTGGCGCGCCGGACCTCACGCTTGCGTCGTGGTCAATCTCATTGCGTGAGGGGTACGCGGTGAGCTTGCGCCTCGGCAGCCCAGCTGTGGTCGGGAGGGTCGAGCGGGGGCGGTTGTTGCTGGACCTGCGCTGTGTCCCGGCGTCGTGTGACGGTGAGCTGGAACAGGCGGTGCTGGCGGCTTCTCGGGTCACAGCGTCGCCCACCAGCTCGCCTGTCGCCAGTCCGCCCGCCGGTCCTTTGTCCGCTGCTTGCCCGCCCGTTGCCAGTCCGCCCGCCGGTCCTTTGTCCGCTGCTTGCCCGCCCGTTGCCAGTCCGCCCGCCGGTCCTTCGTCCGCCGTTCGCCCGCCCGCCCGCTCGTGAAGGCTGACATGCACGTCGTGGCGACCGCTGGGCATGTTGACCATGGCAAGTCGACGCTGGTCCGGGCGCTGACCGGCATGGAACCGGACCGCTGGGCCGAGGAGCGGCGGCGGGGCATGACGATCGACCTCGGGTTCGCCTGGACCACGCTGTCGTCGGGGTCGACCGTGGCGTTCGTTGATGTGCCGGGCCATGAAAGTTTCGTACCCACCATGCTCGCGGGCGTGGGCCCGGCACCAGCGGTGCTGATCGTGGTGGCAGCCGACGAGGGATGGAAGCCCCAGTCGGCCGAGCATCTGGCGGCGCTGGATGCACTGGGCGTCCGGCACGGGCTGTTGGTGGTGACCCGTTCCGACCTCGCGGATCCGGGCCCGGCGACGGCTGCGGCCTCCGCGGAGATTGCGGCAACGTCACTGGGCTCGGTCGAAGCCGTGACCGTCAGCGGGGTCACCGGGGCCGGCCTGGACTCCCTGCGCTCCGCACTGGACCGGCTGGTCGGCGGGTTACCGGCGCCGGACACCGGCGCGGCGGTCCGGTTGTGGATCGATCGGGCGTTCACCATCCGCGGCGCGGGCACGGTAGTGACGGGCACGCTCGGCGCGGGCCGACTGTACGTAGGCGACGAACTCGCATTGACGCGTGGGTCCCTGGTGCGTGTGCGAGGACTGCAGGTTCTCGGAGAAACGGTGTCGTCGGTGACGGCGGTCGCGCGCGTGGCGGTGAACCTGCGGGGTGTGGACCGCGATGCCGTAGGCAGGGGAGCCGCACTGCTGACACCGGACCGCTTCGAACTCACCGAGCTGATGGATGTGCGAGTCCACGGCGAACCGGTGGCCGCCCTTCCCGCAACGCTCACCCTTCACATCGGCTCGACGGCGGTGCCGGTGCGCGTGCGCCCGCTGGGACCGGACACCGCACGCCTCCGTTTGTCCCGTCCGTTACCCCTGCGAATCGGAGACTGCGCGTTGTTGCGCGATCCCGGCCGCCACAGCGTCGTCGGCGGCGTCACCGTCCTCGACGTGGCCCCGCCCGCCCTGACCCGCCGCGGTGCCGCCGCAGCCCGAGCCGCTGACCTGTCCGCCATGGACGGAGTCCCTGACCTGGCCGGCGAACTGACGCGCCGCCGCTTGATCCGCCGCTCCGACCTGCGCCGCATGGGCGTGCCGGACGACCCGGACCTCCGTGGGCCGGCGACTGGAATTCCGGTGGTGGGGGAGTGGGTGGTCGATCCCGGGTACTGGGCGTCGCTGCAGGAACGCCTGGCCGCGGAAGTGTCCCGGCATGCCGTGGAGCATCCGCTGGAGCCGGGCATCGCGTCGGAGGCTCTGCGTCATCTGCTCGACCTGCCCGACCGTGCACTCGTCGAAGCACTGGTCAGGCCTCCGTTGATCGTCCGCGCGGGGCGGATTTCGACTGGAGTGCCCGGAGTGCCGCCGGAGTTGACGGAAGCGGTTCGCACGGCACTCGGGGATCAATACTTCGTCGCGCCGGAGGTTGATCGACTGGCGGAACTCGGGCTGGGAGCCCGGCAGATCGGTGCGGCCGTGCGTGCGGGGCTCGTCACTCAGATCGCCCCGAACGTGTTGTTGCCGCCGGATGCACCAGACCGCGCGGTGAGCATCCTGGCGGAGTTGCCCCAGCCGTTCACGTTGAGCGAGGCACGCCGGGCACTGGACACGACTCGCCGGGTCGCGGTGCCCCTGCTCGAACTACTGGACCGCAGAGGCGTGACACAACGCCTGCCCGACGACCGGCGCACGTTGATTGCACAGGGACCGGCGCCGACGCCGGCCACGGTCCCGGTCTCACAGACGCCAGCCTGATCAAGTCGTGCCGACGGCACCGTGTTGATGGCATTGAGTTGACTTGCATCAAGTCAACAGCGACGTGTTGACGGTTTCGTGTGGACAGATTTCAAGTCAACACTGACGTTTGCGGTTCTGTGTGGACAGACAGCAGGTCAACAGCGATGGGCTGACGGCTTTGTGTTGACGGGGTGCTGGTCAGGTGATGAGGCCTGCCTGTAGGGCGAGGCGGTGACTGAGTACCTGTTCGGTCAGGGCTACGAGGACGGCCTTTACCGAGTCGCGGTTGCGGGCGTCGCACTCCAGCAAGGGGCGTTGATGGGTGATGCCGAGTGCCTGGCGGACCTCGGACACGTCGAAGCGGCGGGCGCCGTCGAAGGAGTTGACGCCGACGATGAAGGGGATGTCGTGTTCTTCGAAGTAGTCGACGGCTGGGAAGGAGTCCTCGATGCGGCGGGTGTCGACCAGGACTATTGCGCCCAGGGCGCCGTCTACCAGGTCGTCCCAGAGGAAGGCGAAGCGGTCCTGTCCTGGTGTGCCGAACAGGTAGAGCAGCAAGGCGTCGTCGAGGGTGATCCGGCCGAAGTCGAGAGCGACTGTTGTGGTGGTCTTGCCGGACACGGCTGAGGTGTCGTCCACGCCGATTGACTTCTCGGTCATCTCGGCCTCGGTGACCAGTGGTTCGATTTCCGAGATGGCGCCTACGAACGTGGTCTTGCCTACGCCGAAGCCGCCGCTGATGACGATTTTGACGGCTACCGGGGGTGGTGCGTCCGTCGTGTCAGAGCGCCCGAACACGGTCCCTGATCCTTTCGATCAACGTGGTGGACACCTGTCGTCGTGAGTCGCCTACGACTATCAGGCCCTGGCCGATCAGGTCGGCGACAATGACGCGGACCACGCCCAGTGGTGCTGCGAGGGAGGCGGCCAGGTCGGCTACCGACTTCGGTCGTTGGCAGAGTTCGACGATTCGGCGGGACTCGAAGCGCAGTGGCGCGGAGAGTGCGGCCGGGACGGCGCGCAACTGGGTCTCGATCCGCAGCCCGTCGTGCAGTGGACGGGTGCGGCCGCCGGTGAGTACGAAGGGGCGCACTACTGGTTCCTCGTCGGCCGGGGTCATCGCGGTAGGTGCTGACGGGACTCGGCGATCAGGGCCGGGGTGAGCAGCTCGCCGAAGCGTTCGGCGAGCAGGGAGATCTCGTAGCCGACGAGGCCGGGGTCGCAGTCGCCGCCGGCTACCACGCCGAGGCAGGAGCCGCCGCGGATTGCTGAGATCACCAGGAAGCCCCGGTGCATCTCGATCATGACGAGTTTGAGGCCGTCGAAGTCGTAGCGGCGGGAGGCGCTGCGGGCCAGACTTGCCATGCTGGAGACGACCGCGCCCAACTGGTCGGCCTCGACGCGGCTCAAGCCTTCGGAGCCGGCGATCAACAGGCCGTCGGAGGAGACGGCTATGGCGTCGCGTACCCCGTCGGTCTGATGGACGAAGTTGCCCAGCAGCCAGTTGAACTGATGGCGATCGGCCTGGGCTTCCACGCTCATGACAACCTCTCGAACGTCGGCGGTGTGGTGGGCGGCGGCGCACCGGTGCCCCGGCGGATGCCGTCGCGCAGGGCGGTCAGGCGGGTGCGGACCGCGTCGGGGCCGTCGGCGACCAGGGGCGAGGGATCCGGCTGGGTGACCGGGAGGACGGGTTCGGCGCGGGCGGCTCGGGGGACACGTATGCGCAGGCCGTTCGCCGTGCGTGGGGGTTCGGGACCGGCGACGGCCGCGGGGATGGCTCCGGCGGCGGGAATGGCGGCGTGGAACCCGGCGATGGGAGAGGGCGGCGCCGAGGGGCGCCGGGGCGATGGCACGGCGTGTGCTCCCGGGACGGCGACTCGCCCCGGGCCGTCGTGGTCGAGCGGGGCGGACGAGGGCTCGGCGAAGGCGGCGGCGGCCATGGCGGCGGGGTCCAGCGCGGCGCGGTTCATGGCGGCGGGGTCCAGGGCGGCGCGGTCCAGGGTGGCGCGGTCCTGGGAGCCGTGGTCCTGGGAGGCGGGGGCCAGTGCGGCGCGGTCCTGGGTGGCGCGGTCCTGGGAGCCGTGGTCCTGGGAGGCGCGGTCCAGGGTGGCGGGGGCCAGTGCGGCGCGGTCCTGGGAGCCGTGGTCCCGGGAGGCGCGGTCCAGGGAGGCGGGGTCCGGGGAGGCGGGGGTGGTGTCCGGCTGGTCGGGTACGACTACGTAGTCGACCTCTACGGCTCGGGGGCGGGGGCCGCGAGTGAGGTGGGCCGGGGCATGGGGTGGTCGAGGTGTGGCAGACGAGTTGGGTGGGGTCAGGGCCGGTGGGTCGGCGAGAATGGCGGTGGGCAGGGCGACCCGGGCGGTCACGCCGGTCACCGGGGAGCGGGCCAGTTCCACCTGAACGCCCATGCCGGCCGCCAGCCGGCCGACCACGTAGTGGCCCAGGAAGCGGGCCGGGGCCGTGAGGAAGTCGCCCTCGCCGCGCAGTCGCTGGTTGGAGCGGTCCAGGTCGTCCTTGCTCATGCCAACGCCCTGGTCGCAGACGGCGATCAGGTAACCGCCCTCGACGACCCGGCCGTGTATCTCCACGTCCAGGTCGGGTGGGGAGAACGCGAGGCCGTTCTCGATCAGTTCGGCGAGCATGTGTGCCAGGCCGCTGACCACCGAGCCGGCCACCATGACCTCGTCCAGGCGGCGCAGTGAGACGCGGCGGTACTCCTCGACCTCGGAGACCGCGGCCCGGATCACGTCGGTGAGGGGGAGCGGGCTCGACCACTGGCGCGGACTGGCCGCGCCGACCAGGACCAGGAGGCTCTCCGCGTTGCGGCGCATGCGGGTGGCGAGGTGGTCGAGTTCGAACAGGTTGGCGAGCCCGGCCGGGTTGGACTCCTCGCGTTCCAGGCGGGTGATGAAGCCGAGCTGGCGGCGCAGCAGGTTCTGGTTGCGGCGGCCCAGGTTGGCGAGCGACTCCGCGGTCGTGCGCCGCAGTCGCGCCTGTTCGGTGGCGAGCGTGTACGCGGTCTCCTGCACCCGGGAGAACGCGTCGGCCACGAGCACCACCTCGGAGGTGGCGCCGCCGGGTACCCGTACCCGATCGGGTGGATCAGCCCCGTCGTCAGCCGCCGCTCGCCGCACCGCCTCGGGTAACCGCTCGCTCGCGAGCCGGTTCGCCTCCTTCGCGAGTTCCGCCAACGGCCTCGCCATCGACCGTGCCGCGGCCGTCGCCAGATAGACAGCGCCGCCGATGCAGATCAGCGTGATCGTGGCGAGCCCGGCCAGCCGCAGGTTCGCGCGGTCGAGCAGCGTCTCCGCGCGTGCCTGGAGGCTGACGCCGATGGAGCCCGCCAAATTCGCCATGTCGGCCAGCACCGTCTCCAGCGCCGTCCAGTACTCCCGTGGATCACCCCGCAGCCGCAGGCCGTCACCGGACCGCAGGGACAGCTGTTCGTAACGGGTCGCCACGGACGCCGGCGCGGTGCCGAACAGGTAGTCCTTGGTCGCGATCTCCTGCGGGGTCGCGTACTCCTCGAACTCCTTCAGCGCGATGTCGCGGTCCGCGCGCAGCTTGACGAACCGCAGGAACTCACCGGTCCGGAAGCCGCCGGCGGTGAGCACGCCGGTGAGGAACGCGCGCTGCTGCGCGGTCACCTCGATCGCGGCGTTGAGCATGGTCAGCGCCTCGGAGCCGAGCCGCATCCGCGCGTCGGCGGCGTTGTCGAGGGCGAAGTACACGTCGCCGAGCTCGTCGATCAGCTCGTTGAAGTCGTCGAACACCTCGGCGCGTTCGGCCTCGCCCCGGTCCGCCTCCTCGCGGATCCCGGACAGCGTGGCCATCTGCCCGAGCGCCTCGATGACCTGTTCCTCGAGCCCGCCACCGGCGGCGACCAGGTCCTCGACGGCGGCGCGCTGCTCGTCCACCCGCTTCCGGGCGGGGAGCAGCTGCGCGCGGAAGCGCTCGTCGCCGGCGAGCAGGCCGACCGTCACGCCGCGCTCGGTCTGCACCTGGTGGACCAGGGCCTGCACGGCGAGGTCGAGGTCGACGGCGCGCTCGGTGCGGGCGGCCAGCCGGTAGTCGGAGAACTCCTCGGCGACCACCGCCGTCAGCAGCACCAGCATGGCGGCCACGGGAAGCGCCAGCATGCGGACGACGCGGCCACGGATGGTGTAACCGCTGCGGCTCATGGCATCCCCTCGGACATGGCGCGGCCCTCCGGCGACGCCGAGACAGAATCGACGGCCACCGACGCGACGGTCCATTCCCTGATCGAGCGACAGGTACCGCGTACGGGTGGTGCTGGTCGACGACAGTTGATGTTTACCGAGGGCTACCTTCCGGTAACACTCCTCGGTAACCTGGCGGCAACAGGTCCGAGGGGGCGTTATGACCACGACGCAGCGGAAGACCGATGTCTCGGAGAAGCAGGCGCGGCAGACCGCCGAGGCCGCTCGCGAGTCGGAATGGCGGCAGCCCAGTTTCGGCAAGGAGCTTTTTCTCGGGCGGTTGCGGCTGGATCTGATCGATCCGCGGCCGCCGGCGGAGGCGGAACCGGCGTTTCTCGGTGAGCTGGCGGATTATCTGCGCGACAAGGTGGACGGGGTCGCGATCGAGCGGGACGCCTACATCCCCGACGAGGTGTTCCAGGGGCTGGCGCGGCTCGGTGCCTTCGGCATGAAAATCGACAGGGAGTACGGCGGGCTCGGACTGTCCAATCTGCACTACTGCAAGGCGCTGACGCTGGTCGGATCGGCGAATGCGGCGGTGGCGGCGCTGCTGAGCGCGCATCAGTCGATCGGTGTGCCGCAACCGTTGAAGGCGTTCGGTTCGGCCGAGCAGAAAGCTCAGTTCCTGCCGCGTCTGGCGGCGGGCGAGGTGTCCGCGTTCCTGCTGACAGAGCCGGATGTGGGATCGGACCCGGCGCGGCTGGGGACCGTCGCGGAACCGGTCGAGGGCGGATTCCGGCTCAACGGCGTGAAATTGTGGGCCACGAACGGCACGGTGGCGACGCTGCTGGTGGTCATGGCGCGCGTTCCGGAGCGGGGCATCACGGCGTTCGTCGTCGAGGGTGACTCCGAGGGAATCACCGTCGAACGGCGCAACGAGTTCCTCGGTCTGCGCGGGCTGGAGAACAGCGTCACGCGTTTCCACGACGTCTTCGTGCCCGCCGAGAACGTCATCGGTGGCGTCGGCAAGGGCCTGCGGATCGCGCTGACCACGCTGAACACGGGACGGCTGTCACTACCGGCGATGTGTGTGGGCGCCGGGAAACGGTCACTGGCTATCGCCAGGGAATGGTCGGCGGAACGGGTGCAGTGGGGCCGGCCGGTCGGTTCGCACGAGGCCGTGGCCAAGAAGATCGCGTTCATCGCGGCCACCACCTATGCGATGGAGTCGACGCTGGATCTGTGCTGCCTGATCGCGGACGACTCGCGCAACGACATCCGCATCGAGGCGGCGCTGATCAAGCTGTTCGCGAGCGAGATGGCGTACCGGGTCGCCGACGAGCTGATTCAGATCCGCGGCGGGCGCGGTTACGAGCTGAATTCGTCGCTGCAGGCGCGCGGGGAACGGCCCGCCGAGGCCGAGCAGATCCTTCGTGATCTGCGGATCAACCGGATCTTCGAGGGTTCCACCGAAATCATGCATCTGCTGATCGCGCGTGAGGCGGTCGACGCTCACCTGTCGGTGGCGGGCGACATCATCGATCCGGATGCGGACCTCGGGCGAAAGGCGCGGGCGGGTGCGCGGGCGGGCGCGTTCTACGCGCGCTGGCTGCCGACTCTCGCGGTGGGCAAAGGTCAAAATCCTTCGGGGTACGCGGAATTCGGCCCGCTTTCCGCACACATCCGCTACGTGGAGCGGGCGTCGCGCAAACTGGCCCGGTCGACGTTCTACGCGATGTCGCGCTGGCAGGGAAAGCTCGAGCGCAAGCAGGGATTCCTCGGGCGGATCGTCGACATCGGCGCGGAACTGTTCGCCATGTCGGCGGTGTGCGTGCGGGCCAAGGCCGAGCCCGAGGGAGCCCAGCTGGCCGATCTGTTCTGCAAGCAGGCGCGGCTGCGGGCGGAGGAGCTGTTCCGCGGCCTGTGGGAGAACACCGACAGCCTGGACGTCCGGGCGGCCAAGGCGGTGCTGGACGGGCGGTACGCGTTCCTGGAGAAGGGCGTGATCAGCCCGGTCTCCAGCGAGGAGGCCTGGGTGGCGCCGTGGACGCCGGGCCCGGCCACCGTCCCGGACGTCCGCCGCCGCATCCCGCCGGCGTAACCGTCCCCGCACCGGTGGGGGAGCACCGGTGCGGGAGACGTCGCTGTCAGGCCGCGGAGCAGGCGGACTCGAGGTCCTTGACCGCAGCGTTCAGGCCGGCCTTGCTGGGTGCCTTCGCCGGGTCCTTGTTCCAGGCCTCGTCGAGGTCGTCCATCGCGGCGGAGACCTTCGCGGCGGCCGCGGAGACCTCGGCGTTCGCTCCGATCGAGGCGGCGGTCACGCCGGTGGAGCCGGCGATGTACTGGGTGGAGACGGCGATGTGGCCGGCCGGCCCGCCGATCTTCTCGGTCTCCGCGACCTCCTTCGCCGTGCTCTTCACGGTCTTGAGGAGCTCGGTGCATGCGGACTTGGTGGCCGCGTCCATCGCGGCGGCGGTGGGTGAGGCGGACGTCGGTTCGGCGGCGGCGGAGGCGGGTGCGGCCGGCGCGACGGAGTCGGCGGGCTCGGTGGCCGGGTCGCACGCGGTGAGCGCGACGAGGGCCAGAGTGGACAGAACGATTACCCCGTGACTGCGATGCACTGCATTCCTAACGGTCTATGGCGATTCGGTACGGGAGACTCTAGATCATCCCTGTGAAGGTTTCGTGCGGGTTTTGTGCGCGAATGCGGCGACCCGGGCGGGAGCTGGTTGGATCCCGGCCATGAGGAGTGCGGCCTACCGGATCTACGAGCGTCGGCTCAAGCGGCGGCTGGCGGGGGCCGAGCTCCCCCGGCACATCGCGATGGTGATGGACGGCAACCGGCGGTGGGCCCGCGAGCGCGGGTTCACCGACGCGCGGGTCGGGCACCGGTACGGCGCCGAGCACCTCGACGAGGTCCTGGGCTGGTGCGCGGAGATGGGCGTCGGGCACGTGACCGTCTTCCTGGCCTCGGTGGACAACGTGACCAAACGGGACGCCGACGAGGTCGGCAACCTCATGCGGATGATCGAGGAGGTCGTCACGGCGCGGCTGCGCAGGCCGGGCGGGCGCTGGCGGGTGCATCTGGCCGGACGCCTCGACGTGCTGCCGGACTCCACGCGGCACGCGCTGAAGCTGGCCGAGGAGGAGACGCGCGGGGACCTGCATCTGACGATCGCGATCGGGTACGACGGGCGCGACGAGATCGTGGAGGCGGTCCGGTCACTGCTGGAGCAGGCGGAGCGGGACGGGCAGACTCCGGGGGAACTGGCCCGCGGGCTGACGGCGGAGCAGGTCGCCGGGCACCTGTACACGAGCGGGCAGCCGGATCCGGACCTGGTGATCAGGACCAGCGGGGAGCGGCGGATGTCGGGGTTCCTGCTGTGGCAGGCGGCCTATTCGGAGCTGCACTTCTGCGACGTGTACTGGCCGGGGTTCCGGCGGGTGGACTTCCTGCGGGCGCTGCGGTCCTACGCGGCCCGGCACAGGCGGTTCGGTGCATGAGAAGGTGCCCGAAAAGCGGTCAGGGGAACCGGGAGTTGCGGCGAGCAGCCGACCTTTAGGCCCGCGGGCGCCTGCCACGTGGCCTCGGTGTCGAACAGTCGGCGCACGCCCTCGTCCACCTCGGTGAAGGGATCGGGCTCGCCGGTGGGTGGTGGGAGACGGTGTCGCGCTGGCGGTGGGGTGGGGGATCGCGGCGGGGTCGTTGTTGTTGCGGCAGAAGGTGAGCAGAACGACGATGGCCACAGAGCCGGCCAGCACCGTCACGTCCGCGCACGCCAGGCGTACCTCATAGGGGGTTTCCCCAGCGGGCGAACTGATCGCGTGCCTGGCGCTCGGAGCGGGACAGCAATCGTGCGCGGCCGCCCGGAAGGCGGCCCAGGCCGTGGCTGACCAGGAGGTTGGCGGCGATGCGGGCGAGTCCGTACCAACCGGGGCGGTACGGCAGGCCGAGGTCGCGCATGGCCCTGCGGCCGAGAAGCCAGGTGCTGACCGAAAGTGCACGCTCACGTTCGTAGGTGCGGCGCCAGTTCGAGTCGAGGACGTCGTCGCTCATGGTGATCAGGGCTCGGGCCAGGGCGACGCTGTTGGCGTCCGGCGGCGGGTCGTTGGCGAGGAAGTGGTAGAGCAGGCGGCGCCCGCGGCGTTCGGTGTGCGGCAGCCAGGCGTCGTCGACGCCCATCAGCCATCCGATGTACGACCACAGGTGCATGACGGCGCGGGCGTCGGTGCGGGTGACGCGTACGCCGAGCAGGCGCAGGTGAAGCAGGAAGCTGGTGCTGAACACGCCGAGCGTGCTCGCCTGGTCGTACTGGTTGATCGGCAGTCCGCGGACCGCGACGTCCCAGTCCGGTTCGAGGCGCGCGTTGACGAGGGCGTGCATGACGCGGACGTGGAGGGTGAGCCGGAAGCCCTCGGCGTCGGGGCGCAGGCCGCCTGGCGCGGTCACAGCGCGCCACCACAGTGACGTCTCCTGGATGCGGCGCAGAGTCTCGCCGCCGGCCAGACGCCCGGTTCTGACCAGGGGTTCGAGGGCCGCGGCGGTGCGGTAGCCGCCGAGGAGCGAACCGTAGGCGAGCACGAGCCCGGCGTCCATGCCATAGGTGCGGCAGGCCTCGGCACCCCGTTCCAGGAGATCGTCGTCGACCCAGTCGGGCCGGGCCAGGGCGGCGGCATAGAAGGTACGAATCGCCTCGGGGTGCTCGCCGGACGGACCGGTCGCCAGGGCGCGGTGCAGGACAGCCGGTTTCACCGCCTTGACCAGCGCGGCGGCGAGCTCGTCGCGGCGCAGGAGGCCGTCGCGCAGCGCTGACAACTCGGACGGTGTGGGCCGGGCGTCGGGGCCGGCGGTCAGCCGCAGCGGACGGGCGGCGCGCTCGGCCCACACCCTGTCGGCCGCGAACCTGGTGGGCGTCATACATCGACGATAGGTGTTGCCGGTTCCGGGCAGAATGGCGTGATGGACTACCAGAGCGCGCTCGGTTCACTGTTCCAGCCGGAGGGCCGCGAGGATCCCTACCCGGCCTACGACGTGCTCCGGGACCACGCGCCGATGTTCCCGGCGGCCGACGGCCAGTGGTTCGTCACCACCCACGAGCTGACCAACCGGCTGCTGCGCGAGCCGTCGTTGCGGGTGACCGACGCCCCGCAGTACGACGGTTTCTGGCCGGACTGGCGGGAGAACCGCGGGGTCGCCTCGATCGTGCTCTCGATGCTGCAGACCAACCCGCCGGATCACACGCGGGTGCGCCGGGCGGCGGCGGCGACCTTCACGGCGCGCCGCGTCGCCGGGATGCGGGATGTCATCGCGGCCCAGGTCACCGATCTGATCAACGAGTTGCCGGAGCGCGCGGACTTCATGAGCGCGTTCGCCTATCCGCTGCCGATCGGGGTGATCTGCGCCCTGCTCGGTGTGCCGGACGGGGACCGGTCCTGGTTCCGCAAGCGGGCCGCGGACCTGACGGTCGTGCTGGAACCGATCAGCACCGAGGAGGAGATGCGGCTCGCCGACGTGGCCGGGCGTGAGCTCGAGGACTACTTCATCGGCCTGATCGCCGAGCGGCAGCGGGCGCCGCGTGAGGACCTGACCAGCGCGATGGCGGCGGCCGGCTCCGGGCTGACCGGCGCGGAGCTTCTGGCCAACCTCGTGCTGCTGCTGGTCGCGGGTTTCGAGACCACGACCAACCTGCTCGGCACCGGTCTCAAGATTCTCCTGGACCATCCCGGGCAGGCTGCCCGGTTGCGCGCCGATGCGGGCCTCGCGCCGGCGTTCGTCGAGGAGATTCTCCGGTACGACAGCCCAGTGCAGTTGACGTCCCGCTTCACCACCACACCGCTGGATGTGGGCCTGGACGCGGGAGTGAACGTCACGATGCTCCTCGGGGCGGCGAACCGTGACCCGGCTCGATACCCCGACCCGCACCGCTTCGACCCGGACCGGGGCAACATCCAGCCGGTGTCGTTCGGCGGCGGGGCGCACTACTGCCTCGGTGCGCCGCTCGCCCGTCTGGAGGCGCAGGTGGCGTTCCCCTTGCTGCTGACGATGCTGCCCCGGCTGGCGCTGGCGGCGCCTCCGGTGCGCCGGGACCGGCTGGTGCTGCGGGGATACTCAGAGATGCCCGTTTCTCTTTAGCAGCGTCTCTATCCCGTCGAGGATCCGGTCCAGCCCGAAGCGGAACAGGCGCTGGGGGTCGCCGAGGGCGTTGTACTCCTCGCCGGCGGCCGTGCCGACCCGCCCGGAGATCGGATAGCGGCCGGGCGGCATGACCTGGTCCAGGACCGGGGCGTTGATCTCCCACCACTGAGCGTCGGACATCCCCGACTCCTCGCTGGTGCGGCGCGACATGATCGACGTCCGGGCCGCGCCGGCGGTGAAGTCGCTGATCAGCGTGACGACCTGGTCCATCTCCAGGTCGGTGAGTCCGGCGCCCTCGATCGCGGCCAGCTGCCACTCGTAGCGGTCGGAGCCGTTCGGGCCGATCCAGGGGCGGCTGCTCTCCACCTGAAGCAGCCAGGGGTGGCGGTGGTACTCGTCCCAGAGCTGCTCCGCGACCCGGCCCACCCGTAGCCGGATGTCTCCCTCGTGGGGCGACAGGTCCTGCTCGCCGGCCACCTCGTCGACCATGAGGCCGATCAGCTCCGATCGGCCCGGCACGTACGTGTAGATCGACATCAGCTTCATGCCGAGCCGGTCGGCGACCTTGCGCATCGAGAACGCCGGCAGGCCCTCCTCGTCGGCGACCGCGATCGCCGCCGTGATCACCTTGTCGACGCTGATCCGCTGCTTCGGGCCGCGGCTGCCCTGCGGGGTGCCGAGAGCGCGCCGCCAGAGCAGCCGCAATGTCCGGTCGACTTCCATGTGGCAACTTTACCCCGTGGGGTGTACGGTGTTGCGCGCTACAATCTTCGTAAGGTGTACGGAGTTAGGAGTGGTGAACCTTGCTGATCGCCGAGGGCCTGCGTAAGAGGTATGGGGACGTCGACGCGCTGGACGATTTCGAACTGAACGTTCCGGCTGGGGAGATCCATGGACTGCTCGGTCCGAACGGGGCCGGCAAGACGACCGCCGTTCGGGCAATGGCCACGCTCGTCCGCGTCGACGCCGGGCGGATCCTGATCAACGGCTTCGATGTACACAGGGAGGCGCGTTCGGTTCGGCGGCAGATCGGGCTCGTCGGGCAGCAGGCGGCGGTCGACGAGATCCTGAGCGGCCGGCAGAACCTGGTGATGTTCGGCCGGCTGTACGGGCTGGCCAAGAGCGCTGCGGCAACCCGGGCCGCCGAGCTGCTGGAGACCTTCGAGCTGACGGAGGCGGCGGACCGAACGGTCTCCGGTTACAGCGGGGGGATGCGCCGGCGGCTGGACATCGCCGCCGCCCTCATTCTCACCCCGGCCGTGCTCTTCCTGGACGAGCCCACCACCGGCCTCGACCCGCGCGCCCGCAACGAGGTCTGGGCGACCGTCCGGCAGGCGGCGGCGGGCGGGACGACGGTGCTGCTGACGACGCAGTACCTGGACGAGGCCGACCAGCTCGCCGCCCAGATCTCGGTGATGGACCACGGCCGGGTGATCGCCTCCGGCACGCCGTCGGAGCTGAAGCGGCAGATCGGCCGGGACCGGGTGACCGTCACCGTCGACCCCGCGTCGGCCGACGCCCTGGCCCGCCGGCTCCCGCCGGTCACCCGGGACGGCGGCACGCTGACCTTCGAGGCCGGCGTCAGCGAGGTCGTCCGCACCCTCGACGACCTCGAGATCACGGCCGACGACCTGGTTCTGCGCCGTCCCACCCTCGACGAGGTCTTCCTCACCCTGACCGCGAAGGAGACCGTCCGATGAGCACACTGCGCGCCGGCTGGATCATCACTCAACGGGAACTGGCCCACTGGGCGCGACAGCCCTGGGGGCCGGTCTTCAACCTGCTCTTCTCGATCATGCTGCTGCTGGTCTTCGGGTTCCTCTTCGGCGGGGCCATCATCGTGCCCGGCGGCGGCGACTACCTCGACTTCCTGCTGCCCGGCATGCTGGCGCTGAGCATGATGTTCGGGGTCGAGGGCACCGCGCTCAAGATGGCCGGGGACGCGCGCAAGGGCATCACCGACCGGTTCCGCTCGATGCCGATGGGCAGCGCCTCGGTGGCGCTCGGCCGGGTCGGTGCCGACATGGCCAACTCGGCGGTGGAGCTGCTGGTCCTCATCCTGGGCGGTCTGCTGATCGGCTGGCGGATCACCGGAGATCCCGGATCGGCGGCGCTCGCTGTCGTACTCCTGCTGCTCCTGCGCCTTGCCATGCTGTGGATCGGGATCTTCCTCGGCCTCAGCTTCCCCGGCGAGGGTGCGACCGCGGCGGTGCAGGTGCTGGTCTGGCCGATCGGCTTCCTGTCGACCGCGATCGTGTCGTCCGAGACGATGCCGGACTGGCTCGGCGCGATCGCCGCGTGGAACCCGCTGTCGGCGACGGCGACCGCGACACGCCAGCTCTTCGGCAATCCGACCGGGGTGACGGAGGGAGTGCTCGCGGACTGGGCGGTGTGGCTGGCGATCGGATGGCCGGTTCTGCTGATCGCCGTGTTCGTCCCGCTGTCGGCGCGGGCCTATCGCAACCTAAGCCGTTAGCGCCGGTTTCGGAATGGATGGCGGGGCTGCGGCGTGGCCCAGCTGCCGCCTGGCCGCACGTCGCGAACACCCGGATACAACCCCGGTATCCGGGCGCCCGCGCCGCACACCCAGACGACACCTGGACCTCGCCTCACTCCCGCCCCCATTCCGAAACCGGCGCTAGGTCCGGGGTCTCGCCGGAGGTGAGGATCGCCGGCGCCAGGCGTTCGAGGTGGCCGCGGATCAGGGCGGGCAGGTCGATCGTCCCGCCGGTGATCACCCACTGCAGCTGGAGGCCGTCCGCCACCGCGATGCACTCGCGGGCCACCGCCTCGTAGTCGACGTCCGCGCGGAGGTGGCCGCTCTCGACGCCGTGCCGGAAACTCGCGACGAGGGCGGCCACCACCCGTTCGTAGCGGTCGACGTAGAGGGAGTGTGCGGCGCTGGTGGGGTCGGCGGCTTCGGCGGAGACGAGCACGAACAGTTCGATCAGGCCTGGTTGGGCCGCGAACATGTGGGCCATCCGGACCATCTGCCGGAGTGGGTCGCCCTCTGTGGTGGCGGCCCACTCGTTGATGAGGTCGAAGCGGCGTTCGGCGACGGCGACGAGCAGGTGGGTCTTGGTCGGGAAGTGGTGGGTCAGTCCCGGACCGGTCAGTCCGACATCCCTGGCGATTCGGGCCATCGAGGTCCGGGAATAGCCCTGGGTGGCGAACTTGGCCGTCGCCACGTCCAGGATCTGCTCGCGGCGTGCCCGCCCGACCGCGTAGGTGCCTCGGCGCGTCATCGCCATAACGTAGCCGTGTCCCGAAAACCTTGTACAGAAGGTTTTCGCGTCCTACGGTGTGCGGCATGGATCTGCGCGTGGAGTACCTGGTGGAGCCGATCGGGCTGGGAGTGCGCAAACCCCGGTTGAGCTGGGGCTCTGCCGGGGACGTCGAGATCGAGGTCTGGAAGGCGGACGGGACGCGGGTTTGGCGGGCGTCGACCGGGGAGGCGTGGATCGAGTACGGCGGGGAGCGGCTGGAGTCGGATACCGCGTACCGGTGGCGGGTGGGGTCGCAGTTCTCGTCGTTCACGACCGGGCTCCTGGACGCCTCGGACTGGCGGGCGGCCTGGGTCCGGCCGGTGCAGGAGCCGGCGTTCGTGGAGCGGTGGACGCTGACGGACTGGATCACCGGGCAGCGCCCGGAGTTGCCGGTCACGTCGCGGTTGCGGCCGGTTCAGTTGCTGCGCCAGCGGTTCTCTGTGGAGGGTTCGGTGGTGCGGGGGCGGCTCTACGCGAGCGCTCACGGGATCTATCAGGCCTGGGTCAACGGGGTGGAGGCCGGGGATCAGGTTCTGGCGCCGGGGTTCGACAGCTATCAGGATCGGGTCTCGGTGCAGTGCTACGACGTGACCTCGTCGTTGCGGGGCGGGGCGAACGTTCTGGCGTTCGCCCTGGCTGACGGGTGGTTCGCCGGGCGGATCGGGGTGACCGGGTCCAGTGCCCAGTTCGGGGACTCGGTCAGTGCGATCTGGCAGCTTCATCTGGAGTACTCGGACGGGTCCACCGGGGTGGTCTGCTCCGGCGGGGATGTGGCCGGGTCGGTGGGCGGCTGGGTCTACGCGGACCTGTTCGTGGGGGAGTGTTACGACAGTCGCGCGGAGCCATCCGGATGGAAGAGTCACGATTTCTCGGACGCCGGCTGGGCGCCGGTGGGGTTGAGTGGCGAGGGGACGGCTGCGCTGCGGCCGTTCTCCGGGGAGCCGATCAGGCGGCTGGGGGAGATCCCGCCGCGGGCTGTCACCGGTGACGCGGAGTCGGGGTGGGTTGCCGACTTCGGTCAGGTTGTCGCCGGGCGTGTCCGGATCAGCGCGGTCATGGCGGCCGGGCAGACGGTCACTCTGGAGCACACCGAGACGCTCGACGGGGACGGGAACTGGTATACGAACATCGCGGGCATCAACAAGGAGCAGACGGACACCTATATCGCGTCGGGTCTTGCCGAGGGGGAGTCCTGGGAGCCGGCTTTCACGTTTCACGGCTTTCGTTACGTACGAATAAAGGGTGTTGACTCTCCGCCTGATGCCACGGCGATCGTGCTCGGGTCGGATCTCGCGTGGACCGGTGAGTTCCGCTGTGACGATGCTCGGCTGAATCGGCTCCATGAGAACGTCGTCTGGAGTCAGAAGGCCAATTTCCTGTCGATTCCCACGGACTGCCCGCAGCGGGAGCGGGCCGGCTGGACCGGGGACATTCTCGTCTTCGCGCCGGCGGCGACGAACAACGCTCAGGTCGTGCCGTTTCTCCGGCGGTGGCTCGACAACGTTCGCGCCGATCAGCTCGCCGACGGGCGCGTGCCGATCTATTCGCCGTATTCGCCCTGGGACGCTGAAGCGGCCACTCTGGGTACCGGGATCGGTGCTGTTGTCGCCTCGGCGGGGTGGGGGGACGCCATTGTTCATGTGCCCTGGGCGCTCTATGAGCGCACGGCCGACCATCGGGTGCTGGCGGAGAATTTCGACGCGATGCTGGCGTGGATCGCCTACCAGCGGACGCCGGAATACTCGGAGAGCCTCCACTTCGGTGACTGGCTCACGCCCAGCACGATCGAGGGGCGGCCGCTGCATGAGGCCATCGGTGTCGCGCCCGCTCTGACCGGGCCGCTGATCGCGCCGATGTTCCGGGCTCAGTCGCTCACGCTGGCGGCGCGGGCGGCCCGGGTTCTCGGGCGGCCCGAGGCTGCTGAACTGGAGTCCGAGGCCGGCCGGGTTCGCGCGGAATTCGCGGCATCGAGCGTCTCGGAGGACGGCCGGCTTCCGGTGGAGCTTCAGGGTCTCTACGTTCTCGCGCTGGCGTTCGATTTGATTCCGGCCCGGGCGCGATCTGCGGCGGCCGCGCGCCTCGCCGAACTGGTGGAATCGCGCGGGGGGCGACTTGACACGGGTTTTCTTTCGGTGCCCCATCTGCTGGATGTTTTGTGGGACACCGGGCGGCGTGATCTCGCTCGGCGGGTGCTCTGGCAGTCGGAGGCGCCGTCGTGGCTCTATCAGGTGGACAACGGAGCCACGTCGATCTGGGAGTCGTGGGACGCTGTCGGGCCGGATGGGCCCCGGCGCGAGCTGTCCCTCAATCATTACGCGTTCGGGTGTGTCGACGATTGGCTCTATCGGCGGGTTGCCGGGATTCGGGCTGCGGCTCCGGGCTACCGGGAGGTGGTGTTCGAGCCTGATTTCGAGGCGGGGGCCGGCGAGGTTCGGGCGCATGTGGGGACGCCGTTCGGGCGGGTGGGCGTCGGGTGGCGGCGGCGGGACGGAGAAGTGCGGGTCTGGGGAACCGTGCCGGAGGGAGTGGTGGCTCGGCTGGTGCTTCCCGGTGGGGAGATCTCACTTCCGGCGGGCGAGTTCGACCACCGGCGGCGCTACCCCTGACCGGCCCCCGTTTGACCCGTCAGGAGGCAGCGCCGCCGCCGGCAACTGCGATCAGCAGCCGTAGTACCAGCCGTGGGAGCCACCCCGATCGTTGGACGCCGGGCGGCTGGAGAAGCCGGTTCCGTAGCGCAGGCAGATTGTCGTCGCGCCGGTCTGGTAGTAGTCGTCATAGACACGGACATAGGTCGGGTCATCCCCGTTGAGGATGCCGTTGTTGAACCAGGACGAGTCGTCGTCGGCCACCGAGACGCTCGTGCCGGAGAAGTTGTCGTTGCCCCACCACCAGTCCGAGCCGGACGCGGTGTAGATGCCGCCGCTCCAGCCCGTGTTCCGCCACACGCAGAACGATGCGCGCGGGCAGCCGGCCGGGGCCGCCTGGGCCGGGCTGGTCGTCACCACGAGCCCGGCCGCTGTCAGCACCGTGGTGAGCGCCAGAGCCGTCGTCTTCCGAGTCATGCGTTGTCCTCCTGACGAGATTGCCGAGCGGTGGTGAGCAGACGGCGCGCGAGCCGGGCCGCCTGCTGTTCACGAACGGTCAGATCGGATAGCAGGGGCGCCAGCTCCGCGCGTACCTCCTGCTCCTTCTCCGCGGTGAGCCGGGCGATCGGCCCTCGATCGCAGCGGTTCGTGACCGCCCACCCCGCCCGGTCCAGGCAGGCGCGCACCTTGCGCTCCGCGGCGGCGAACGCGGGCTGGGCGATCACCCGGGCGTGGACGAGCGGGCCCAGGTTGTCGGCGGTCAAACGGCCACGGAGGTACGCCTGACGGTCGCCGAAGAGCGCGTGTTGCGCCTCGGCGTTGCACCCGTCGCGGCTCTGCTGGAGCCGGTCACCGCTGGGCAGCGTCACCGTGATCACCCCGGCCGCCGGATCGCCGTAGAGGGCCGTCGTGAAGGCAGGCGCCGACGACGAGGGCGGCTCCCGGGGCGGTGCGGAGGCAGTCGACGTGGACGGGCGGGCCAGCCGGGCACGCAGCGCCGCCGGGTCCAGTGGATAGCTGAAGCCCCGCGAGGTCATGCAGCGGGCGATCAGCGCCGCCTGCGCCACCTCGAGGACAGCGCCGTCGTCCGCCGTCGCAAGCCCGACAGTCGCCTCGGCGGGCAGGAGCGGTTCGGTGCCGCACCCGGTGAGGCACATCGCCAGGACTGCCGCAGTGACCAGCACCGGAGCGCCGCGAATCACCCGTACACCCCCAAGGTTTTGATCCGGAGCGCCGTGCGCGACGCCCGTTTCCCCTCCTTGGTCTACCGACTGGGCCGGGTTATCGTCCCGGTGAAGTCCATCGATCAATCAATCGCCGTACAACGCGAGAGGACCTGATGGGACGTCCGGAGCGGAAGGTCGACCCCGACGCCGGACCGTTGCAGCGCTTCGCGTGGGAACTGCGGCAACTGCGCCGCCAGGCCGGGCAACCGAGCTATCGCGCCCTCGCCTCGCGGGTCCACTACTCGGCCTCGATGCTCTCCGAGGCGGCCGCCGGGCTGGCGCTGCCGTCGCTCGCGGTGACCCTCGCCTACGTGCGTGGCTGCGGCGGCGACGCGCAGGAGTGGGAGCGCCGCTGGCGCAAGCTCTCCGCCGAGCTCGCCCCGCCGCCGGAGATCCCCGCGACGGGCGCCGAGTCGCCGCCCTATCCGGGACTGTCCGCGTTCCAGGTGTCCGACGCGGCGCACTTCTTCGGCCGCCGCGACCTGATCCGGGATCTGGTCGCGAAGCTGGACCCGGGCCCGTTCCTCGCGGTCTTCGGCGCCTCCGGCAGCGGGAAGTCGTCGCTGCTGCGGGCCGGTCTGCTGCCCGCTCTCGACGCCCCGGCGGTGCTGCTGACCCCGGGCGCCCAGCCGCTGGAGGAGCTGGCGGCGGCGCTCGCGGTCGGCTCTGCCGCGAGCCTGCACCGGGACCTGCTGGCGGGCGCGGGTGCGGCGCCCGTCGCGGTGCGGCAGGCGCTGGCGGCACGTGCGGGCGTGGATCGCCTGGTCGTCGTCGTCGACCAGTTCGAGGAGACGTTCACGCTCTGCCGCGACGAGCGGACCCGTGAGCGGTTCGTGGAGTGCCTGCTCGCGATCGTGGACGGGTGCCCGGAGCGGGCGTGGCTCGTGCTCGGTGTGCGGGCCGACTTCTACCCGCACTGCGCCCGCTACCCGGCGCTGGTCGCGGCGATGCGCGACCGGCAGGTGCTGGTCGGGCCGATGAACGACGCCGACCTGCGTGCCGCGATCACCGGGCCGGCCGAGCGGGACGGGTACGAGGTCGAGCCTGCCCTGGTCGAGGCCGTGATCGCGGACGCCGCCGGTCAGCCCGGCGCGCTGCCGCTGGTGTCGCACGCGCTGCTGGAGACGTGGCATCGCCGCCAGGGGTACGCGCTGACGCTGTCCGGGTATCGCGACGCGGGCGGCGTGACGGACGCGATCGCGCAGACGGCCGAGCGTGTCTACAGCGAGCTCGACCCGGAGAGCCAGGACACCGCGCGGGACGTGTTCCTGCGGCTGACCGCGCTCGGTGAGGGCACCGAGGACACGCGGCGGCGAGTGCCGTACGCCGAACTCACCGACAAGTCCCTCCTCGACCGGCTCTCCGCCGCCCGCCTGATCACCTGCGACGAGGACACGGTGACCGTCGCGCACGAGGCGCTGATCCGCCGCTGGCCCCGGCTGCGCGGCTGGCTCGCCACCGACCGGGAGATGCTGGTGCATCATCGGCGGCTCACCGAGGCGACAGCGGAGTGGCAGCGGCACGGGGCGGACTTCCTGTACCGGGGCACCCGCCTGGCGCCCTGGCAGGACCAGCCGGCCGACCGGCTCAACGAGGACGAGCGCGCCTTCCTGCTGGCCAGCCGTGAACTGGACGCCCGGGAGCAGAACGCCCGCCGCCGCCGTGCTCGTGCCCTGGTCGCGGCGCTGAGCGTGGTCGTCGTGGTGGTGACGACGCTCGGCACCGTCAGCGCGGTCCAGGCCCGGCGCGCGGCGGGCGAGCGGGATCTGGCCGTGTCCAACGAACTCGCGGCTCACGCTCGCGAGCAACTCGACCTGAAACCCGAGGTGGCCCTGGATCTGGCGCGGCAGGCGCTGGCGGTGCGGCGGACACCGGCGGCCGAGGCGGTGCTGCGGCAGGCGACGGTGGATTCCCGGGTACGGGAGGTTCTCCCGGCCGGGCACGGGCAGGTGTTCGGTGTCGCGTACAGCCGGGACGGGAAGCTGGTCGCCACGAGCGGTGACAACGGGACGGTACGGGTCTTCGCCGGCGCCGCACCCCCACGGGTGCTGAGCGGGCACACCGGTGAGGTGTGGAGTCCCGTTTTCAGCCCGGACGGCAGCCTGATCGCGGCCGGTGGCGTCGACGGGACCGTCACCGTGTGGGACCTGACGGCGGGCGGCGCGCCCCGGATCCTCGAGGGTCACGGCGACAGCGTGTGGACCGTGACGTTCAGCCCGGACGGCCGGCGCCTCGCCAGCAGCAGCGACGACGGCACGATCCGGGTCTGGTCGGTCGCGGACGGCGCGGTCGTGTCGGTGTTCCGCCCCGGCGACCGCCAGCTCGGGCTGGCCTTCAGCCCGGACGGTACGAGGCTCGCCGCCGGTGACGGCAGCGGTGTGGTGCGGATCTTCGCCGGGGGTGGGCCGCCGCGGGTCCTGCGCGGGCACCTGGACTCGGTGGAGAGCCTCGCGTTCAGCCCGGACGGCCGGTCGCTGGCCACCGGAAGCACCGACAGCACCGTCCGGGTCTGGCCGATGCCCGGCGGGGAGCCGATCGTGCTGCGCGGCCAGGGGAACAGCACCGTGGAGACGGTCGCGTTCAGCCCGGACGGTCACCGGGTGGCGGCGGGCGGCAGCGACGGCACGGTACGCGTCTTCGACGCCGGCGGCGACACGGACCCGCTGGTGCTGCCGGGCCACGACGGTCCGGTCTGGAGCGTGGCGTTCCGCCCGGACGGCCGGCAGCTGGCCAGTGGCAGCGGCGACGGATCCGTTCGCTTCTGGGACCCGGCCTATCCGGGGGATCCGGTGGTGTGGCGCGGCCACGAGGGTGCGGCGTGGAGCCTCGGTGCCGGCCGGGGAGTGTTCGTGACGGGCGGTCAGGACGGCACGGTGCGGGTGTGGTCCGAGAACAGTGCGGTGCTGCGGGGCCACAGCGGGGACATTCCGTCGGTCGCGCTGAGTCCCGACGGCAGCCGCGCCGCCAGCGCGGGCGTCGACAAGACGGTCCGCGTGTGGGACCTGGCCACCGGCCGGGCGACCGTGCTGCGCGGCCACTCCGCGGCGGTGCTGGGGGTGGCGTTCGTCCCCGGCGGGCGGGTCGTCAGCGCCGGCCAGGACGGCACGGTCCGCGTCTGGGATGTGGGCACCGGGCGGGCCACGGTTCTGAAGGGCCACGACGGCGCGGTCCGCTCGGTGGCGGCCTCCCCGGACGGTCAACGTCTGGCGAGCACCGGCCGCGACGGCACCGTACGCGTCTGGAACCTCACCACCGGCGCCGCGACCGTGCTCCGGGGTCACCAGGGTGGCCTGGTCTGGAAGGTCGCGTTCAGCCCCGACGGCCGCCACCTGGCCAGCGGCGGCCACGACGGCACCGTCCGGATCTGGGACGTGGAGTCCGGTGCCGCGGTGGCCGTGCTCCGCGGGCACCGCGGCGCTGTCTGGAACGTCGCCTACAGCCCCGACGGCCGGCTGCTGGCCAGCAGCGGTGACGACGGTGGCCTGCGCATCTGGCACACGACCGGCGACACCACCCCGGTGGTCCTGCACGGTTTCGGCAGCGCCGTCGAGGGTGTGGAGTTCGAGCCGGGCGGCACCCGCCTGGCCACGGTCCACACCGACGGGACTCTGCGCTCCTGGTCGTGTCCGGTCTGCGGGTAGCTACCGGCCGGTGGCGAGCCAGGCGGTGACGGCGGCGGCGACCAGCAGGGCGATGTTGAGGCCGATCAGGCGGGCCTCGTGGCGGGACAGGTGCACGACGATGCCACCCACCTGGATCAGGACCAGGCCGGTCGCCGCGGCGACGGCCAGCCACTCGGCGGTGCCGGTCAGCGGGGGCAGGATCAGGCCGGCGGCGCCGAGGACCTCGAGGACGCCGATGACGCGTACGAGTGGCATCGGGATCTGGTCGACCCAGCCCATCATCGGGCGAAGCCGCTCCTGGCTCTGCACCACCTTCCTGCCGCCGGCGTAGAGATAGAACACCGCGAGGAGCACGGCCAGGATCCAGTAGGCGAGCACCATGAAACACCCCTTCACCAGGATGGTTACCTGTCGTAAGTTGCCCCATCATGAGGCACTGTTGAGGGGCGTACAAAAGGCACACGCGTGTGCCTGAGGCACAGGGAGCTGTCATGGACTACGAGCACACCTGCATGATCCGCGGCGACGGCGGCCGGACGTTGCGGGCCGTCCTCGACCAGATCTGCAACAAGTGGACGCTGCTCGTGGTGGCCACCCTCGACCAGGGCACGCTGCGCTTCACCGACCTGCACCACCAGGTCCCCGGCATCTCCCAGCGCATGCTCACCCTGACGCTGCGCAACCTGGAACGCGACGGGCTAATCTCCCGCACGATCTACGCCGAGGTGCCGCCGCGCGTCGAGTACACACTCACCGCCATGGGCAAGAGCCTGATCGCACCTGCGCTGGCCCTGGCCGGCTGGGCCATCGAACACGTCCCGGCGATCGAGGCGAGCCGGGAGACGTACGGCAGGCGCAGCGCGCGTTGACGTCCTTTGCCAATGAACGTTTGGTCGGCGTGGTGACGGCGCCGAGTGGACAGATGGGGCTTCGACCGCTTGGACGAGGTGTATATCCCCGCTCAAGTTCCGCCTGCTCCGGCGCCCATCGACGCGATCACCGATGAGGCCACTGAAGCGAATGTGATCACTGTCAGCTCCGGGTGGGGCGACGGGGTCTGTCCCACCTTCGTCGGACGTGCCGCCGACGGTCATGTCACGACCTTCGTCCCGGACTTCATGGTGATCCCGGAGTTGGCTGCGAAGGTGTGATCCGCTGCCGCGGGGCGGTCAGGTGAAACAACGTCCGCGACAACCAGCGCAGATTCGGCGCCAACACCGGATCCATGACGCCGAGCCGGTGAAACGCCCAGCCAACTCCACCGCAAGCCCGAGCGGTCACCGCGAACGCCTGGGCGTCCTGGTCCGGGATCCGGTCGTCCAGGCGGATATCGACTACGACCCCGCCGCCGTCACCTCTCGGCCGAAGTCCAGCCGCATCGCGTGGTCGCGTTCCAGCCAGGACTCGAAACCCACGTGCCGGTCCGTGGTCGCCGACCACCATCAGCCCGGGAATGGCAAAGGACCGTAGACGTCAGCTCGCCAGGGCGCGGCACTCCTCGCGGTCGTAGGGGAGTCCGGCGTCGCGGAAGACCAGGCCGGCGGTGCCGTTCGTGGGGACCCAGAGGTCGGGGTTGGCGACGAGGGCGTTCAGGTAGTGCTTCTGCGCCGGTGAGAGTGCGTCGCCCGGACCGGCCGGGAAGAAGGCGTGCAGCAGCGGGCCCCAATCGTCGCGGACGGTGTGGACGCCGGCGATCGGCGCGATGGCCAGGGCGGCGGGCAGCAGGTCTGCGGGGTCGTCGACGCGGGCGATCGCCGCGTGGACGAGCGGGAAGCGCACGTGCATGGAGAACTGGGGCGGGCGGGTGGCGAACCAGCCCTCGATGGCGGACGGGTCGGCCAGGGCGGCCAGCAGCTCGGCGGTGGCGCGGGGGTCGTCGGCCAGTGCGGGGGCCAGGGCGGCGCAGGCGCGGACGCCCGGGTGGGGATCGTCCAGGAACGAGCCGGGCCGGAAGCCCAGCTCGCCCAGCGAGAGCACGAGGGCTGCCCGCTCGTCGGGGGCGGCGCCGGCGGCCAGGGTGGTCAGGCGGTCGGCGACGGCGGCCGCGTCGGCGGGGGAGAGGACGGAGCGGCAGGACTCGACGAGGTGGGCGGCGGCGCCGCGTACATCCTGGTCTTGATCGGAAAGGGACTCGGTGCCGGCGGCGAGCAACGCCGGCGTGACGTCCCGGCAGCCTTGAACGGCGCGTGCGTAGACCGCGTTGGCCAGAATCTCGTCGCCGTAGATCTCGGAGTCGTCGCCGGCCGCCTCGAGAGCGGCGTCGACGTCGAAACCGAGCGGCGGGGCGAGCTCGTCGAGATCGTCGTAGGCGTGGCCCGCCTCGGCGACCGCGGCGAGGAAGGTGAGCAGGTTGGCGCGCAGGCCGGGGTCGTCCGCCAGCCGGGGGTCGCTGATCAGGCCGGCCACCGTCAGCGCGGTCGGGCCGGTCGCCGTCCACGGGGTGCCCTGATGGATGATCGCCGACCACAGGTGCCGCTGTGCGGCCTCGCGGGCGGCCGGATCGGTGCCCGTCAGAGCCGCGAGGTGGCCCGGAGTGTCGTCGGCGGGCCCGTACGCGTGGAGGAGAGTCACGGGCAGAATCTAGTGGCAGGGTGCGACAACTTCCCGGGGGCGGCGATGGATCTGGAGACGGCGGCGGAGGTTTTCACGGCGCTGCGGCCGAGGCTGTTCGGTATCGCGTACCGGATGTTGAGCAGTGTCAGTGAGGCCGAGGACCTCGTGCAGGACGTGTGGCTGCGCTGGCAGACCACCGACCGGAGCGCGGTGCTGAACCCGGCGGCGTTCCTCGCGACGGCCACGACCCGGCTGGCGATCAACGCGCTGCAGTCGGCTCGGGTGCGGCGGGAGACGTACATCGGGCCGTGGCTGCCGGAGCCGGTGGACACGAGTGCGGATCCCTATCTGGGTGCCGAGCGCGGTGAGGCGCTGGAGTTCGCGGCGCTGATGCTGATGGAGAAGCTGACGCCGAACGAGCGGGCGGCGTACGTGTTGCGCGAGGCGTTCGACTACGGGTACGCCCAGATCGCCGACATCCTGCAGTCGACCGAACCGGCGGTACGGCAGCTGGTCAGCCGGGCGCGTAAGCACGTGACCGGGCAGCGGCGGGCGGCGGTCAGCCCGGACGCGCAGAAGGAGCTGCTGGTGACGTTCATCGCGGCGGCCCGCTCGGGTGAGATGGACGCGCTGGAGAAGCTGTTCGCCGGCAGTGTGGCGAGCGTCTCCGACGGCAACGGGGCGTACCAGGTGTCGCGGCATCCGGTGGTGGGCGTCACCAAGGTGGCGCGGTTCCTCGCGACCGTGTCGGACTGGTTCTGGAACGGTGCCGAGACCGCATTCGTGCAGGTCAACGGGCAGAGCGCGGTGGTGATCCGCCGGGGCGGCGAGACGTACGGCATCCTCACCGTCTCGGCCGTCGACGACGGTATCGACCAGGTGCTGTGGTTGCTCAACCCGGAGAAGAACGGGGCGGTGTCACAAAACTGAGGGCTGTCCGGTCATAACTGATGTGAAGACGATTCTGGTGGTGGGCGGCGGATACGCCGGTTTCTACACGGCCTGGAAGCTGGAGAAGAAGCTTCGGCGCGACGAGGCGCGGGTGATCGTTGTCGACCCGCGCCCGTACATGACCTACCAGCCCTTCCTGCCCGAGGTGGTGGCCGGTTCGGTCGAGGCGCGGCACGCGGCGGTGTCGCTGCGGCGTCATCTCAAGCGGACCAGGCTCGTCGCGGGCACGGTCGTCGCCGTCGATCACGCGCACCGGAGGGTGACCGTGCGTCCGGCCGACGGCCCGGAGTACGAGCTGGGTTACGACATCATCGTGGTCACCGCCGGTGCGGTGAGCCGCAAGCTGTCCGTGCCCGGTGTGGCGGAGTCCGCGATCGGGATGAAGCACGTCGAGGAGGCGGTGGCGATCCGGGACCGGATGCTGACGTCCTTCGACCGGGCGTCCGCGCTGGAGCCGGGCCCGCTGCGGCAGCGCCTGCTCACGGTCACGTTCGTGGGTGGCGGGTTCTCCGGCGTGGAGGGCTTCGGCGAGCTGCTGTCGCTGGCGACCGCGCTGATCCGCAAGTACCCCGAGCTGCGCCCGGAGGAGCTGCGGTTCCACCTGGTGGAGGCGCGCGACCGGATCCTGCCCGAGGTGACCGACGAACCCGGCCGCTGGGTGGTGCGCTCGCTGGAGAAGCGCGGTGCGCGCGTCCATCTGAACGCCACCCTGCTCTCGGCGCGCGACGGTCACGTCGTGCTCTCCACCGGCGAGGAGTTCGACTCCGAGCTGATCGTCTGGACCGTGGGCAACGCGGCCAACCCGATGGTGCGCGGCAACACCGACCTGCCGGTCAACGAGCGTGGCCTGGTGATGGTCCGGGCCGACCTGCGGGTCGGCACCGACGACGCACCGGTGCCGGACGCCTGGGCCGCCGGTGACGACGCCGCGGTCCCGGACCTGGCCGCCGGCCGTCCCGGCGCGGCGACCGTGCCCAACGCGCAGCACGCCGTACGCCAGGGCAAGCTGCTGGCCCGCAACCTGGTCGCCGACCTGCGCGGGCGCCGGACCAAGAGGTACCTGCACCACAGCCTCGGCACGGTCGCCACGCTGGGGCTGGGCCGCGGGATCTTCCAGTACCGCCGGCTCGTGATCAAGGGCGTGCTCGCGTGGCTGATGCACCGCGGCTACCACGTCCTGGCCGTGCCGACCTGGGAGCGCAAGGTGCGGGTCCTCGCGGTGTGGCTGACGGCGGCGCTGTACGGCCGGGACGTCGTCTCGCTCGCGGCCGTGCAGGATCCGCGGCACGCGTTCGTCACCGGCGACGAGCCGGTGCCCGTCTCAGCGGCGGCGGCGGGCCCGCGGGGGTAGCTGGACGCCGGTCAGGGTGCGCAGGGCCGCCGGGCCACGCGAGCGGGTCCTTGGCCGGCGCGCCTCGACCACCGGGGCAAGATCGACGGTGGGGTGGACGACGGCCTCGTCGGCGACGATCACGTCGGACGGTGTGAACGGCTCCACGAACGGCACCGCCAGCATCGTTTCCCCGGTCTCCTCCGGCGCCTTGGCGAAAACCCGCGCTGCGGCGAGATTGGCCACCCCGAACAGGGCGGCCAGTCCGGCAAGACCGGGCGAGCCGGCGGCCGACACCAGGGCGAGCACACCCGTCGCGGCCGCGGTGCCGACGGCGGCCGCGGTTCCGGTCCGCCGGATCGAATACCTCCCGCGTCCCGTGACCCGCATGACCGCGGCCGTGCACAGTGGCCCCAGCGCGCAGGCGACGAGCCACACCACGACCACGAGCCACAGCCGGCTCCAGCTCGCGATCTCGTCGCCGAACAGCCAGATCAGCGCCGGCACGCCGAGGATGGCGATCAGCAGGAACAGCACGGCGTCGACGGTGAGGACGATGGCCGCCACCGTGACGGCGTCGATCCGCCGTGCCGGGACGAATCCGTCCGCCTCGATCTCGACAGTCATCCGAAACCCCCGTGCTCCCCCAAGGTGACCTTGAGGGAGCACCGTACAACGGGCGCTCGGCTCAGCGCATCAACCACTCCCGGTACGACGTCGTCGCGAGGACGGCGCCGTCACCGGCGATGATCGCGTCACCCTTGACGGCGGCGAACATCCCGGCGCTGTCGTCGGTGATCACCGTCCGGCGGTCGCCCTGCGTGGCCAGCGTGACGCGGCCCAGGTCGTCGAGGGTGAAGACCTCGGGCCCGGCCACGTTGCGGATGCCCTGCAGGGGTGCGCCCGCGCTGACCTCGGCGACGGCCGCGGCGACGTCGGCGGCGGCCATCGGCTGGATCCTCGTGGCGGGCAGCCGGACGGTGTTCTCGTCCGAGGTCCAGGACAGGACCGCGCCGAAGAACTCGAAGAACTGGGTGGCGCGGACGATCGAGTACGGCACCGCGCCGGCCTCGAGGATCTGCTCCTGCAGCAGCTTGGCGCGGTAGTAGTCGAGGTCCGGCACCTGGTCCACGCCGACGATCGACAGGATGACCGCGTGGCCCACGCCGGCCGCGTGCGCCGCGGTCAGCAGGTTGTCCATGCTGACCCGGAAGAAGCCCGCGGAGGCCTCGTCGAAGGTCGGCGAGTTGGTCAGGTTCACCACGACGTCGGCGCCGGTCAGCGCCTCGGCCAGGCCCTTGCCGCTGAGCAGGTCCAGGCCGGTCGAGGGCGAGTGCGGCACGGCCTCGTGCCCGTTCTCCCGCAGGATCCGGACCACCTGCGAGCCGATCAGCCCGGTGCCGCCGATGACAGCGATCTTCATGGTCGTGCCCTTTCGTCATGTGCTTGTCAGCAGCTATGACCGGGCACCGGGCCGGTTTGTGACTACGGTTTCACGAAAACCTCGTCGAGGCTGTCCTCGCGCCACTCGCGCAGCAGCTCGTGGAAGGCGACCGGGCCGGGGCCGTACGAGAAGTTGACCGGCCGCGGGTTGCCCTCGCCGTTGTAGTAGCCGGGCGTGCACTCCGACTGGAACCGGTAGTTGTTCGGCGCGGTCTCGCGGATCACCGTGGCCCAGGCGTCCTCGGCCTCGGTGGTGGGCTCGACCCAGCGGGCACCGCGCTTCTCCGCCTCGCCGACCACCGCACCGATGTGCGTGGCCTGCTCCTGGAGCACGTGCACGAAGTTGACGGCGGCGGCGTTCTGCATCGAGCCGAGGTGGAACAGGTTGGGGAAGCCGTGGCTGTAGAAGCCGTGCAGCGTCCGTGGCCCGTTGCGCCAGTGCCCGAGCAGCGGCATGCCACCGCGGCCGGTCACCGGCAGGGTCCCCGAGAGCACACCCGAGCGGCCCACCTCGAACCCGGTGGCAAAGATGATGCAGTCAACCTCATAAGCATCATCACCGACATATACCGAATTTCCGGAAACGCGGGTGACGCCGCCGGTGTCGGCGGTGTCGACGAGGGTGACGGAACGCAGGTTGAACGTCTGCAGGTAGTGATCGCTGAACGTGGGCCGCTTGCACATGTAGCGGTACCACGGCTTCAGCCTCTCCGCGACTTCCGGATCCGTGACGATCTCGTCGACCCGGGCGCGGATCCCGTCCATCGTCCGGAAGTCGGCGACCTCGTCGAGGTACTCCCGTTCCTCGGCCGAGATGTTCGGGTCCACCGAGCCGGTCAGCATCTGCCGCTGCAGCTTGGCGGTCGCGGTCCACCGGTCGCCGATCAGGTCCTCGGCGGTGTGGCCGCCGGTGACGATCGTCAGGAAGTTCTCCATCCGCTCCCGCTGCCAGCCGGGCTGCAGGGACGCGGCCCACTCCGGGTCGGTGGGCCGGTTGTCGCGGACGTCGACCGTGGAGGGCGTGCGCTGGAAGACGTACAGCTGCTCGGCGTCGCGGCCCAGGTGCGGCACGATCTGGATGGCGCTGGCGCCGGTGCCGATCACGGCGACCCGCTTGCCGGCGAGGCCGGTCAGCCCGCCGGTCTGGTCGCCGCCGGTGTACTCGTAGTCCCACCGGCTGCTGTGGAACAGATGCCCCTCGAACTCGTCGAGTCCGGGGATGCCCGGCAGCTTGGGCTGCGACAGCGTGCCCGAGGAGAGCACGACGTAACGGGACTGGAAGACGTCACCCCGGTCGGTCGTCACCGTCCACGACGCGTCCTCGTCGTCCCACGTCAGACCGGTCACCCGGGTGTGGAACATGGTGTCGGCGTAGAGGTCGAAGCGCTTCGCGATCGCGATGCAGTGCTGCCGGATCTCCTCGCCGGGCGCGTACCGCCACTTCGGGACGTAACCGACCTCCTCCAGCAGCGGCATGTAGACGGTCGCCTCGATGTCGCAGTGGATGCCGGGGTAGCGGTTCCAGTACCACGTCCCGCCGAAGTCGCCGCCGTCGTCGATCATGCGGATCCGCTCGACGCCCGCCTGCCGCAGCCGCGCACCGGTCAGCAGCCCGCCGAACCCGCCGCCGACCACGACCGCGTCCACCCGATCGCGCACCGGCTCACGTTCCACAAAGGGCGTGTAGGGGTCCGCCTCGGTCGAACGCTGGTACTGCGTGGCGCCGTCGGGCCGGATGCGGCGATCACGCTCGGCTTTGTACCGGGCACGCAGCACCTCGATCTCGGCCGTGCTGAGGCGATGGGGATGGAAGGACATGGGTGGGCCCTTTCGCGGGGGTTCGTCCGGGGTAACGCGAGCCAACCCAAGCACCCTAATTAAAGCAACTGTCTTACGAGAAGTGTGTCCCAGTGCACGGTGCCCGATAAATACCCTCTATCGCATCGATCAGGCCGGCGGCGACGCGCTCCCAGTCCGGTGTGGCGGACCGCTCGTGCTGGGCGCAGATGTGGACGATCAGCGTGTGTGCCATGTCGTACCGCTCGCGCAGCACGGGTGGCGGCAGCTCCAGGCACGCGTGCAGCGAGGCGGCGATGGCGTTGAGCATCGGGACGTCGCGCAGCTCCTCGGCGGCGAGTTCGCGCAGGCTCGGTTCGGTCATCACCTGGGCGGCGAACCTCGCGTACCAGCTCTGGTCACCCAGCTCGGCCAGGTGCTCGGTGAACGAGCGAACCTCACAGGTGACCCAGTCACGAACGTTCGTGCTTCCCGCGTACCGTAAAGAAAGCCGGCGCCGGATCTCCTCCATCGGCCCCGCATGCCGGCGCACGACGGCCCGGACCAGATCGTCGCGCCCGCCGAAGTGATAACCGACCGCGGCGTTGTTGCCCTGCCCGGCCGCCTCGCTGATCTGCCGGTGCGAGACCGAGAAGACGCCGTGCTCGGCGAAGAGCCGCTCAGCGGTGACGAGGATGGCGGTGCGCGTCTGTTCCACCTGCTCGGCGCGTGCGCGCCTCCCGGGCTCCGTGCCGGTCCGGCTCATCGGCGGCCTCCGGTTTCGGCGTTCGATCTCTATAGGGTACGGAAGATGACAGGTCCCGCCGACTCGGGTGGCCGGCACATCGCGGTGCCGGGCCGCACCCCGCCGCCGGCTCATGAGCGTGGCCGGCGGCGCCTCCGCCGTTCGGCGCGGTTGCCGGTCTCCATCGCTCTCTCCACGGCAACCTCTTCCGGGGTGGGCGGTCGATAGCGGAGCCGGGGCGGTACCGCGAAGTCGAACGCGCGCGTCACCGCTGTCAGAGGAACAAAACCGGCGAAGAGGAGTCCAGTAAGGACCATTGCTCGCACCGTCCGCAGCCGCCACGGTGACAGCTCCTCGGCCCAGCCCAGCACGAGGGCTGCCACGATCAGCGTGGTGGCCAGCATCGCCACCAGCCAGATCCGGTCGCGCCAGCGGATCTCGCTGGCCCGCCACCGGCCGTCCCACCACGCGCGGGCCCGGGAGAGATAGAACAGGCAGACGGGCAGGGCGGCGACGAAGAACCAGTACCGCCAGTTCCCGTCGTAGATCTGCTCCACGTCAGGCAGTCTGCCTCACGACGAGCGTCGGTTCATAGATGACCGAGGCGAGCCGGGCATCGGGATCGTCGAGGCGGGCCAGCAGCAGGCGGGCGGCCTCGGCGGCCATGTCCTCGAGGGGATGGCGGACCGTGGTGAGCGCCGGGCGGGCGGCGACCGCGGCGCTGCTGTCGTCGAAGCCGACCACCGCCACGTCGTCCGGGACCCGGCGGCCGGCGTCGCGCAGGACCAGCAGCGCGCCGAGGGCCATCAGGTCGTTGGCGACGAAGACGCCGTCGAGCCGGGGCTGCTCGGCGAGCAGCGCCCGCATCGCCTGCTCGCCGCTGTCGCGGGTGAAGTTGCCGCTGGTCAGCGGCACCCACGCGTGGCCGTGCCGGGCCATGGCCCGGCGGAACCCGGAGATCCGGTCGATGCTGGCCGGGACGTCGGCGGGCCCGGAGATCATGCCGATCTGGCGGCACCCGCGCTCGACGAGCAGCTCGGCGGCGAGCGCGGCGCCGGTCTCGTTGGCCAGGTCGACGTAGCTGATCGGCACCGGCTCGGCCGGGCGGCCGATCAGCACGGCCGGGATGCCGGCCTCGGCGAGCAGGCCGGGCAGCGGGTCGTGGCCCGGAAGCGAGAGCACCACGGCGCCGTCGGCCTGCCCGTTGCGCAGGTCGCCGATCAGGCGCTTGTGCCCGTCCGCGCCGACCATCTGCAGCGCCAGCTGGATGCCGGCCGGGCGCAGCACGCTCATCAGCCCGCCGACGACCCGGCCGAAATACGGATCGGCGAAGAACCGGCTCATGAACGGGTCGTCGTCGTGGGTCTCGGAGTCGGAGACCACCAGCGCCACCGTGCCGGTGCGGCGGGTGACCAGGGAGCGGGCGAGCCGGTTCGGCACGTAACCGGTCTGGTCGACGGCACTCCAGACCTGCTCGTGCAGGGTGGGGTCCACGTTGCGGATGCCGTTGATGACGCGTGACACGGTCGCCCGCGAGACACCCGCCACGCGGGCCACATCCTCGAGTGTGGGCAGCCGGTGACTCTGCATGACCAGTGTTATAGCACGGAGAGCGCTTTCCGTAGGCCCCGCTCCCCGGGCGCCGCGCGCCGCGCTTTTCCCGCTTCCTTCGCGCTCCCTGGCGTTCCGGAACCTCAAATCATTGACGAACGTTCCCGATGTGAACCAGGCTTGGAAAGCGCTCTCCAAGCGTCCACCGTCCTCATCCCCTTGGAGATTCCGTGCGAAGAAGACAGCTCAGACGGATCCTGGCGCCCGTGAGCGCCACCGTGCTCGCCGGCGCGTTGCTGGTCGGTGGCATGCAGTCCGCCAGCGCGGCGGAGACCCTGCTCTCGCAGGGCCGCCCCGCACTGGCCTCGTCGATCGAGAACGGCGAGTCGTCCGCGATCGCCGCCTTCGACGGCCGTGCCGACACCCGCTGGGGCAGCCAGTGGGCCGATCCCCAGTGGCTGCGCGTCGACCTCGGCGCCACCGCCACGATCAGCCGGGTGGCGCTGAACTGGGAGGCCGCGTACGCCAAGGCCTTCCAGATCCAGACCTCACCGGACGGCAACGCCTGGACCACCATCTACAGCACCACGACCGCGACCGGCGGCAACCAGAACCTGCCGGTCAACGGCAGCGGCCGCTACGTGCGGATGTACGGCACCCAGCGCGGCACTGGCTACGGCTACTCGCTCTACGAGTTCCAGGTCTTCGGCACCTCCACGGCCACGCCGCCGCCCACCGACGGCCCCGGCTACGTGTACGCGAACCCGCCCGTCACCGGGGTGGTCCCGTCCACGCAGGTCCCGCCGACCACGAACCCGCCCGTCACGCACCGCGAGTTCCAGGCGAACTGCTCGGTGAGCCGGACCAACCTCAACGACGACCCGATCGTGTTCCCGAACCTGCCCGGGGCGTCGCACTCGCACACGTTCATGGGCAACCGCACCACGAACGCCAACTCGACGCTGTCCAGCCTGCAGGCCGGCGGCACGTCGTGCATCACGCCCGGTGACAAGACCGGGTACTGGATGCCGACGCTGTACAACGGCACCGCGGCCGTGCAGCCGGACGGCCCGCAGGTCATCTACTACAAGAGCGGCGTGATCGACTACCGCAGCGTGCGGCCGTTCCCGCCGGGCCTGCGCTACGTCGTGGGCAGCCCGAACGCCACCCAGGACGAGTTCCGCTACGCCCCCGGAGCGGTCGAGGGCTTCGAGTGCGGCAACAGCTCGTTCAACTGGGACATCCCGGCGAACTGCCCGGCCGGCACCCAGCTGAACGCCCGCTACCAGGCGCCGAGCTGCTGGAACGGCATCCACCTGGACACGCCGGACCACAAGAGCCACATGTCGTACCCGGTCAACGGCGTCTGCCCGACCTCGCACCCGGTCGCCGTCCCGATGATCGAGTTCAAGATGGCCTGGCCGGTCAGCGGCAACATGTCGCAGGTCAGGTTCTCCAGCGGGCGCGGGTACTCGTTCCACTACGACGTCTACAACGTCTGGGACGCGCCCGTCCTCGCGGCCCTGGTGCGGCACTGCATCAACGGCGGGCTGCAGTGCAACCCGCGTGGTTTCGACCAGTACAAGCCGGAACGCGGTGCGGCGCTGAACGAGAACTATGAACTGCCCTAGTATTTTCTAGCTCCCGGGCGTCGTTCCATGGACGGCGCCCGGGATCGCCGATAACACTTTTCCGAAATTATTTTCCGAGATTCGCGAGGGCCTCTTCGCGGTTTTTGAGAATGGTTTCAGCGAGCGCCTTGGTGCGGGGTTCGGTGCCGGCGGTCTGCTCGCTCGTGGCCAGTTGGCGGCCCTGCTTGAGGTGCTCGTCGAGGCACTTGCGCAGCAGGGCGTCGAACGCGGCGTCGCGCAGGGCGGCCGCCTCGGTGACCTGCTCGGGGGTGACCATGCCGGGCATCGGCATTCCCTTGTGCGGGTTCACCGCGGGCAGTTCGGCCTCGTCGTGCAGCATCCGCAGCGTCACCAGCTCCTGCTCGGTGAATGCTCTGACCTGCGCTGTCACCTGCTGAAGTGCGGGGTCGGTGCCGCGTTCGGGCGCCAGGTCGAGCAGCGGGAGAAGCTCCTCGGCCATGGCGAGGTTGATCTCGATCCAGGGCCGGTCGGTGCCGCTGAACGCTGCGGCGTCCTGCGCCGTGCTCGCTTCTTGTGCCGGCGCCGGGGCTTTCTCTGCGGGTGTCGTCGCGTCGCATCCTGTGAGCGCGACGAGGGCCGCGGCGGCGGCGCACGCGAGAAGTAGCCGGGGATTCGCATTCACAGGCGCAGTCTCCGGGCTCCGCTTGGGCACTGTCAAGAATCGGTATTGACGACCGGCAACATGAGCGTAACAATCAGCGTCGCTTGGAGAGCGCTTTCCCTTCCCCTCGGAACTAGGGCGTGATCATGAATAAAAGACGTGGGCCCACGATAATCGCGGTGGTCCTCGCCACCTTGCTCGGACTCACCGCGGTGTCCGTGACCTCAGCCGCGAGCGCCGCGGACACGCTGCTGTCGCAGGGGAAGCCCGCGCTCGCCTCGTCGCAGGAGGGCGCCGACGTCGTCCCGGCCAACGCGTTCGACGGCAACGACGGCACCCGCTGGTCGAGCCAGTTCGCCGACCCGCAGTGGATCCGCGTCGACCTGGGCGCCAGCTTCACGATCACCCAGGTGGTGCTGAAGTGGGAGACGGCGTACGGCAAGGCGTACCAGATCCAGACCTCTCCCGACGGCAACGCCTGGACCACGATCCACACCCAGGCCAATGGCACCGGCGGCACCGAGACGATCAACCTGACCGGGTCCGGTCGTTACGTCCGCCTGAACGGCACCGCCCGGGGCACCGGTTACGGCTACTCGCTGTGGGAGTTCCAGGTGTTCGGCGGCTCCGGCCCCTCCGCCCCGCCGGATTCCTTCACCACGATCTGGACCGACAACTTCGACGGCGCGGCCAACACGTCGCCCTCGTCCGCCAACTGGCTGCTGCGGACCGGCACCCAGTACCCCGGCGGCGCCGCGAACTGGGGCACCGGCTCGGTGGAGACCGCCAGCGACTCCACGGCCAACGTCTACCTCGACGGCGCCGGGAAGCTGAACATCAAGGCTCTGCGCTCCTCCGACGGCCGCTGGACGTCGGGACGCGTCGAGACACAGCGGACGGACTTCAACCCGCAGCGCGGTGAGCTGCTCAAGTTCAGTGCCGTGGTCAAACAGCCGCAGGTGGCCAACGGACTCGGCTACTGGCCGGGCTTCCGGGCAACCGGCGCCGCCTACCGCGGCAACTACAACAACTGGCCGGGCATCGGCGAGACCGACATCCTGGCCAACGTGAACGGCCGCGAGCAGCTGTCCCAGACGCTGCACTGCGGCACCGCGCCCGGCGGGCCCTGCAACGAGTACGACGGCCGGTCCTCCGGTCTCGCCTCCTGCACCGGCTGCCTGTCCGGCTACCACGAGTACTCCCAGGTGATCGACCGCACCAAGACCGACGAGGAGATCAGGTTCTACCTCGACGGCCGGCAGACCTGGGTCGTCCGGCAGTCGCAGGTCGGTGTCGCCGCATGGGAGGCCGCTGTGCATCACGGCTTCTTCCTCCGGTTCGACCTGGCTGTGGGCGGATCGCTGCCGAACGCGATCGCGGGCTTCACGACGCCGACTGCTGACACGACGTCGGGCGGTGTGCTGAGCATCGACTCGGTGACCGTGTCGCGCTCGGCCGGCTCGACGGCTGCCGCGATGACGGACCCGCCGGTTCCGGCCGGGCCGAGCGTCGTGCGTGTCACCGGCACGCAAGGGAACTGGCAGCTCACGGTCAATGGCTCGCCGTGGGAGGTCAAGGGCATGACGTACGGCCCTCCGCAGGCGGCGGCCGACGGCTACATGCGCGACCTGAAGAACATGGGCGTCAACACGATCCGCATCTGGGGACCGGACGCGGCCACACCCACACTGCTCGACACGGCGTCACGGCACGGCATCAAGGTGATCGTCGGGCTCTGGCTCAACCACGGCGCGGACTACGTGAACGACACGGCGTACAAGACCGCCGTCAAGGCCGAGATCGTCGCCAAGGTGAACGAGCTGAAGGGCCGATCGGGGGTGCTGCTCTGGGATGTCGGTAACGAGGTCATCCTCGAGATGCAGAACTACGGGCTGTCAGCTGACGTCGTGGAGGCACGACGAGTCGCGTACGCCAAGTTCGTCAACGAGGTCGCCGTGGCCATCCACGCGGCCGACGCCAACCACCCGGTCACGTCCACGGACGCGTATACGCACGCATGGACGTATTACAAGCCGCACTCGCCTGCACTTGACTTGCTTGCAGTCAACTCGTACGGCGCAATCAATACAGTCAAGACGGACTGGATTGCGGGCGGGTACACCAAGCCGTACATCCTCACCGAGGGTGGACCGGCGGGGGAGTGGGAGGTGCCCAACGACGTCAACGGGGTGCCCACCGAGCCTTCCGACCTGCAGAAGAAGGCTGGGTACACGTACAGCTGGAACGCGATCAAGGGACACCCGGGTGTGGCCCTCGGCGCCACCGAGTTCCACTACGGACTGGAGAACGACTTCGGCGGCGTGTGGCTGAACACCACGACCGGTGGCTGGCGTCGTCTCGGGTATCACGCGATGCGGCAGGCGTACACGGGGCAGGTCGCGCCGAACACGCCGCCGGAGATCACCGCGATGTCCGTCAGCAACCAGACGGCGGTGCCGGCCGGCGGGACCTTCACCGTCAGCGCGACGGCGACGGATCCGCAGGGTGACCTGATCCGCTACAACCTGATGGCCAGCGACAAGCACATCACCGCCAACCGCGGGCTCAGCCACCTGACGTTCAGCCAGACGGGCAACGGCCAGTTCAGCGTCCGCGCGCCGGAAACGCTGGGCGTTTGGAAGATCTACGTCTACGCGTACGACGGAAACGGCAACGTCGGCATCGAGCAGCGCTCCTTCCGCGTCGTCCCGCCGACCGTCCCCGGCACGAACCTGGCCCGCGGCCGAACCGTCACGGCGTCCACCTACCAGCCGACCGGCACCAACGGCCCGCAGCTCCCGTCGTACGCGGTCGACGGCGACTACGGCACCCGCTGGGCCAGCGAATGGGTCGACACCGCCTGGCTCCAGGTCGACCTCGGCTCGGTCCAGTCGTTCAACCACGTGCAGCTGGCGTGGGAGGCGGCGTACGCCAGGTCCTACACGGTCCAGACGTCGAACGACGGCTCCAACTGGACCACCATCCACTCGACCACCACGGGCAACGGCGGCTTCGACAGCCTGAACATCTCCGGCTCCGGCCGCTACGTCAGGGTCAACGGGACCGTCCGCGCCACCGGCTACGGCTACTCCCTCTACGAGTTCGGCGTCTATCGCAGCTGACCGCAGCAGATCGAGCAACGCCCCCGGCCCATCTCGCCGGGGGCGTTGCTCGTTTGAGTGAAGGTCGTCCGCAGCGGTGGACGTGAGCTCTACCTAGGTAGAGAGTCGCTGCATGTCTGAAATGCCGCGTCTCACTCCCCAACTCGTGGCCGTGTTGCTCGTCCTTCTGGAGTCGCCGGCCACACCGCGCTGGGGTCGCGACATAGCTCGGGTGATCGGACTCAAGACCGGCACCCTGCACCCCATCCTGGCACGGCTGGAGCAGTCTGGTCTGGTCGAGAGTTGCTGGGAAGCCCCGGACGCGGTCGACCGCGGACGTCCGCGTCGCCGCTATTACCGATTCGTGCCTGGGGGAGTGCAGGTTGCCCGGCGCGCGGTCGCTGAAGCCGCGGGATCGTCGCGCCGCTTCGGCTCCGCACTTCTGCGCCCTCGCCTGGCCTTCTGCTGAGCGGAGCTACGGTGAACAGCTTGGCTGTCGCAATGTGTGGGCTTATCACAGCAGCAGGAGCCATCGGCGCCACGTTTTGGCAAGGAACGTTGCTACGCCGGGAGATTGCTGGCGGCGTGAGGTCTAGGCCTCGTCGATCGAGTGCACTGCTGCTGCATAGCGCCGCATGCCTCCTGCCAGGGCCTGCCGCCGCGCGCTACGCCGAGGAGTGGAGAGGGGAGTTTGAGGCCATGCTGGTCGAAGGTGAGCCGCTGCGACGCCGTGCGTTCTACGTAGTGACAACCGCGCTGAGCGTCGCGCCGCTACTCGCCGTGCAACTTCGGCTCCGCCGGAACCGGATGGTGGACTGATGCTGCTCGCCTACGTCGACGAGTCCTACACCCGTGACTGGTTCTGCATGGCCGCCCTCCTCTGCGACGACGCCTTCGTTCAGCCATTCACCCAAGCCCTGGATGATCTGATCGTCCAAGCGGGACATGACTTCGGTGTTCCCGCCGACGCTGAACTGCACGGATACGAACTCTTCCATGGCGAGGGCAGTTGGAAGGACGTGCCGCCCCGGTACCGCATTGGTGTCGACAACAGGGCGTTCGCGGAGATCGCGGCGAACGGTGACGCGTTGATCTGTCGCGGTATGAACCTTGTTCGGCGCTCGTCCCCGGAGACGCCTCACTCGACAGTGCTCCGCGAATTGCTCGAGCGCGTCAACGACTATGCCGCCACCAAGGACGCGAGAGTTCTTGTCATCGCCGACGAGGTAGGCCAGGAGCAGGCGTTGCACCGCGCGGATTTCGTCGCGCAGCGCCTGAGCCACATCCTGGACACGCTGCAGTTCACGCCATCGCGTTCATCCCGAATGCTGCAGGCAATCGACCTGGTCGCCTTCATGTACCGGAGGATTGAGAGGCACAAGGAGCGCGACTCGCGGGCGCAGCGGGCCAACGAGGCGCTGTGGATGCGGATCGCCCCGCTCATCGTTCATCTCCATCGCGACCCCTAGACGCACGAAGACCCCGCGAGCGGGGTCTAAGGCTGGGTCGGAAGAGATCTTCCTGAGGTGAAGCATACCCGCCCGTCAGGCCGGTGCCCAGCCACCGTCGCGTCAACGGACGCCGCAACCGGGCGAGCGCTGGCCACTCACGCGCCGACCTCTGCGTCCCGCGTGGCCGCACGCGTCCGTGTCAGCTCGGGATCACCGGCGAGGGGGCGCTGCTCGTTCTCAGAGCCATGTGGTCAGGTTGAGCATGTTGCCGTCGGGGTCGAGGACGTGCGCGACCCGCTGACCCCACGGCATGTCGTTCGCCTGGCCCGGCACGGTGCCGCCGGCCGACGAGACCGTGGGGAGCAGCGCGTCCACGTCCGCGACCTCGGCGCTGAGAATGATCCGGACCGGTGCGCCGATCTCGGTGTTCTCCTCCTGCACCAGCCCGAGCCTGGTCTCGCCGATCCGCAGCTCGACGTAGAACTCGGGCCCCTCCTCGGGTACGCGGAGGGTCTGCGTGGCACCGAGCACCGTCTCGTAGAAGGCACGCAGGCGCGGCAGGTCGGGAGTGCTGGCGATGGGCTGAATGGAAGTCATGGCCGGTAGACCGGGCAACCCGCGCAAACTCATCGGCCGTCAACTCCGGGTTGACGCTCCGGCATCGTCAACCTAAGGTTGACGGCATGACGCAGACCACTCCGCCGGTCCGGCTCGACGACCTGATCACGGCGATCTCCCGCAACCACGACGACGCCCTCGACCGCCTCACCGACGCGGTGCTGCTCGCCGACCGCCTCGGCGAGATCGCCGACCACCTCATCGGCCACTTCGTCGACCAGGCCCGCCGCTCCGGCGCCTCATGGACCGACATCGGCCGCAGCATGGGTGTCACCAAGCAGGCCGCCCAGAAGCGTTTTGTCGCCAAGCCCGACACCGACATGTCACGCGGCTTCCAGAGGTTCTCGCAGCCCGCCCGCGTCGCGATCGTCACCGCCATGACCGAGGCCAAGAGGGCCGGCAACGCCGAGATGACCCCCGCGCACATCCTCCTCGGCCTGCTCGCCGCCGGCGGCACCGGCGTCGAGGCTCTGCGCGCACAGGGCGTCGACACCGAACAACTGCAGGAGCAGACGAGGGCCTCCCTACCGCCCCGCAGCGACGCCGACCCGGTGCTGATCCCGCACGACGCCCGCGCGCGCAAGTCCCTCGAACTCACCCTCCGCGCAGCCGTCCGCCTCGGCAGCGACGCCGTCAGCACCGGCCATCTCCTGCTCGGCCTGCTGGAGGACGAAAACGGCGACGGCCCACTGTCCACCCTGGCCGTGGACCCCACCGCAACCGAACAGTTCATCGCCGCGGCCACCGACGAGCCGCCGTCTGTCCAGGGGGCTGGGTCAGGCCAGTGACAACCCCATCAGGACGGCCGCTCCCAGCACTCCCGCGCCCGCCACCAACCCCGCCTTGTCGATCTCCGCTCCGTCCAGCGGGGCCACCGGCACGAGCACCGATGCCACCATCACCAGCGCCGACGTCGCCAGGGCCGAGATCACCGGCACCCCGAAGGCCGCAGTCTCCAGGAACAGCACCAACGCGAGCAGGCCGAGTGCGACCGGCGCCACCGTGTGGACCCGGGGCACCGCCGACGCGGGCCGGGTGACCGGGAGCGGGGCCCACGGGGCGAACACAGCGGTGAGCGCTCCGAACGCCATCCCCGGTCCCCAGCTCTCCTGGGTGAGCGAAATCCCGGCCCGGCGGGCCACGAACGCTCGTGATCGCAGGGCGACCATGGCCAGGAGGAGCACTCCGAAAGCCAGGAAGATCGGTGACTCCGGCCCTCTGACCACGAAGATCGTGACGGTGAGTGCCAGGGCCCACGCGGGATGCCGCAACCGGCCGAGCAGTGGCCATCGGTCCACGATCGTCTCCAGCCACTGCTGGGCCGAACTTTGCGCCCCCGCCCCGGCCGCCCGCGCCAACGTCAGCCCCAGGACCAGCACGGCAAGCAGCCCGGTGGCCGGCGCGGGGGAGAGCGGCGGCAGCCCGGCCAAACTCCAGCGCCCCGGCAACGGCTTGGACAAATCAATTCCTGTCCGATAAATCCTGACGTCAGTCGTCGGCACCCGCGGAGCATCGCGCAACGACGGATCCAGCGCGAACGCCCGGGCGAACGCACCCTGGGCCGGGACGAAGGACGACACCACACCGAGGTTGAACCAGCCCAGCGCATAGTCCGGCCGGGCTCCGACCGAACGACGGAAAGCGTCGGCGGCGGCATCATGACGGCCGAGGCGGGCGAGCGCCACCCCGAGGTCGTTGGCCGCCGGGAACGCACCCGGATCGTTCGACAGGGCGGCGGAGTTGAACCGCGCCGCCGCCTGCCAGTGCCCGGCCCGATCAGCGGCGAACCCGGCCGTCATCAGGAACGCCGGGTTGAGCGGATCAACGGTCAGTGCCCGCGCGATCGACTCCGAGGCCGCCGCGAACGACCCGAGCTCTATCTCGGCGAGCGCCTGATTGGCGTCGAGCCGCTCCGGCCGCAGCAAAACCCGACCGTCGAGATGGGGCAGCAGTTCCCGGGCCGCGGCGTAGTCCTCCAGCGCCGCGCGAGGAGTTCCGGCACCCCGCGCCGCATCCGCGAGCTGCGCCCGTGCGTGGTAGGCCACCAGCGCGAACTGCCTCGCGTACCCCTGATCTGGTTTGTTCTCATCGCCCGTCTGCCGCTGGAAAGCGGCACCCTGTTCCGCGGCCGCCGCCACGTCGCGGAGGATCGTCATTCCCTCGGCGGAGCGGGACGTGCGCAGCAGAGACGCTCCCTGCCCGAGCAGCGCCTGGGTGACCCCGGTGTCGTTGTTCCAGTTCGATGCCCTTGTCCGCCGAGCCGCTCCGGCGTAGGCGCCGGCCGCCTCCTCGAACCGTCCTTGCAGGAACAGCACCTCGCCCAGACGCAACCACGGCAACGGCTGCTCGGCGGAGCCGCCACCCGCCCAGACTCGCGCCGCCTTTTCGGCTCGGGGCAGATCTCCGGCCCACCGGTACAGGTTCTGCCACTCGTCGCCCACCCACTCCCGGCGCGAGGTGTCGATCTGCCGACCGGTTTCGAGCATGACGATGTCCCGCAGGATGTCGGCCCGCAACGAGCACCCGCCACCCGGCCGCACCGGCTCGGCGCGTACCCCGTCGGCGAGAAGAACATCGGCGGAGCGAACATGCCCCGCCAGGATCGCGTCGCGCCGCCAGCCCAGCGCGGGGCAGTCCGGATCCGAACCGATCACGCCGCCGGGCCGGTAGGCCGGAACGAACGACGTGTCCTCGACCTCGCCGCCCGCCCCACCCGGGATCACCTGCAGGTCGACAGTGAACGGCAGGGCGGTGACCACCCCGGCCGACAGCGGCCCCGCCGGATCCTGGGGCAGCACCTCCTCCATGCTTCCGGGCACCGGAAAGAGCTGGTCACCGCTGGGATAGCCACGGGGTCCGATCGTCAGCAGCGAGCGGGCCGTCGCGGCGGCCTGGTCGAACCGGTGCGCGGCCTCCTGCGCGGTGGTGAGCAGTTCGAGCAGCGGGCCCGCCGCGGCGTTGCGCACGAGCGACGCGGCACGGTCCGGCTCGCCGAGAGCGATCAGCGTCGCCGCCAGGCCGGGCACGGCCGCCGAGGGATCGAGGTCACGAGCAGCCAGGTAGTGCGACTCCGCGATCCGCAGATGAGAACGAGCGGTGAACGGCTTGGCCGAGATCAGCCGCATCCCCTCGCGCAGATGCCCGTCCGCCACCCCGGTCAGCGCCGGCACCGATCCGGGGAACTCGCGCGCGAGACGGTCGAACGCCGCCGCGGCCTGCTGCGTCGCGTCCGCCGGGATCAGGTCGCCGACCTTGAACTGGATCACCCGGGCCGCGCGCTGCGACAGGTACTGCCCGTAGATCCACAGCGGCGTCGGATCACCCGGGCAGGCCTTCTCCGCGGCGGCCACCTCGTCGCGGACCACCCGGTCGCGCGGCAGCATGTCGGCGGAGACCATCAGCAGCAGGTTGAGCTGGGCGTCGCAGCCACCGGCCTCGCGGGCACGCTCCAGCATGGCGAAGGCCGCGGCCGCCGCGTTGGCGCGGTCGTAGTCGAAGCGCGATCCCACCGGCTTCGCGGCCCGCACCAGCAGGGTGGCACCCAGACGCGCGGTCTGCGCGGTGCGCCCGCTTTGCGGAGCGGCGTCCAGCAGGCGGTTCATTTCTTGATATCGGTACGGGTAAACGCCGGCGCCGTCAGCATCACGCGGGGTGGCGTCCTGCAGGTATGACTCCTGCGGGAGCCGTTTGAGCAGTGCCCGTGCCCCGTCCGCGCCGAGGGCGGCCACGGCCGCGTCCTCCAGCGAGTCCTCGGCACCACCGCTGGGCAGCGCGCGGAGTGTCGCCGTCGACGCGTTCGCCGGCAGCGGCACCGCCTCGGCATCGAACGAGGGCGGCACCGGCAGAAGCGCCGCCGAGATGGCCGCGGCCGGGACGAAGAGCACCAGGAGCAGCACACCGGCGAGGACGACCAGGTCCGCGGCGGTGAACCAGCGGCGGCTCGTGCTCTCCTGCGGTTCGTCCGGCACCGCGTACCCCTTCCCGGTGGACCGATTGTCCTGCCGGTGCCGGGGTCTTCAAGGCTTGCGTCACCTAGCCGACGGGGCCCCAGGTTCCGGAACCGAGCCGCCGGGCGCCGCACCACCACCGCATTGACCTGCGCTAATGCGATGGTGAAGCGCTTCCCCGACGCTGACCAGCCATTGACAGCATTTAACAGCCGGTTCACAGTGGCGATGCGAGAGAGCGCTTTCACGCAGTCCTCCCTTCCCCCCACCGGACGAAAGGCTCATCCACCGTGAGAAAACGTCCCCTCCTGGCCGGCACCGTCGCCGTTGTCCTTGCCACCTTCGTGCTCGCCGTCGCCAACCAGGCGAGCGCCGCCGACTCCCTGATCTCCCAGGGGAAGACGGCCACCGCCTCGTCCACCGAGTCGGCCGCCTTCCCCGCCTCCAACGCCGTCGACGGCAACGGCGGAACTCGCTGGTCCAGCGCGTTCAGCGACCCACAATGGCTCCAGGTCGACCTCGGAGCGAGCGCCACGATCACCTCGGTGAGACTCGACTGGGAGGCCGCGTACGCCCGGTCCTTCAGCCTGCGGGTCTCGGCCAACGGCTCGTCGTGGACCACCGTCTACAGCACCACGAACGGCACCGGCGGCGACCAGACGCTGACGGTCAGCGGCACCGGTCGTTACGTGCGGCTGGAGACGACGGTTCGGGCCACCCAGTGGGGTGTGTCGCTCACCGAGTTCCAGGTGTTCGGCACCGGCGGCGGCACGACCACGCCGACGATCCCGCCGGGAGCGGTGCGGGTGGCCGAGTTCCTGGCCGACTGCCCGTTCAGCCACCGGCTGCCGGACGACCCGATCATCTTCCCGAACCTGCCCGGCGCCTCGCACATGCACAGCTTCTTCGGCGCGGCCGGGGTCAACGCGTTCAGCACGGTCGACTCGCTGCTCAACGCGAACAGCAACTGCAACCCGTCGGTGGACAAGTCGTCGTACTGGATTCCCACCCTCTACCAGAACGACGTCGCGGTGGAGCCGGTCACCGGCATCTTCTACTACCTGGGTGAGGGCGTCCGCGACGACCTGATCGCACAGACCCAGCCGCTGCCGCTGGGCCTGCGCATCGTGGCCGGCAACGCGAAGGCCACCGGCCCGGCCGACAACACCATCTCCCGGTGGTCCTGCCTGCACGCCGGGCACGTCGGGTCGTCGCCGGACTTCGTGAACTGCCCGAGCGGCACGATGCTGGAGTCGTACCTCGACTTCCCGCACTGCTGGGACGGGCGGAACCTGGACTCGGCGGACCACAAGAGCCACATGGCGTACCCGGTGGGCAACGCCTGCCCGGCCAGCCACCCGGTCGTGGTACCGAAGCTGCGGCAGGTCATGCGGTACCCGGTGAACGGCGACCCGGCACGGCTGAGGCTGGCCTCCGGGCGCGGCTTCACGATGCACGGCGACTTCTTCAACGCCTGGCCGGTGGAGGAGATGGCGCGCCGCGTCAACGACTGCATCCGCCCGATCATCAAGTGCGGGACCAACGGCCGACCCTGACAAATCCCTATATGCTGCTCTAACGGTGCTTAAGAGACCCTTTCGGCTTCTCGGTACCGGGCCCCGAGCAGCGGCCCGGCAGGCCGGCGTACTCATCGTGGTCGCCGGCCTGCTGGCCCTGCTCGGCATGGTCAACGACCCGCAGCACACCGACCGGCTGGTGACGGTCGCCCTCTGCGACCTGGTGCTGGCGGCGGTCGCGTTCCTGTTCCCCTGGGGGCGTACCGGACGTTACGCCCCGGCCGCGATCGGCCTGGCCGGATTCGCGGTGATCGGCCTGTCCACCTGGTCGTTCGGCGGGGTGGCGGCCGGCACCGGCCCGTTCCTCGTCCTGCTGTACGCCTGGGCCGCCCTGCACTTCCCCCGCTGGATCCTGCTCGCCTTCCTGGTCCCCGCCACCGCCGCCTACCTGGTGCCGCTGATCCTCACCCACCAGCCGCGGATGGTGCTCGGCAGCGCCACCGTCCTCATGCCGATCGCGCTCACCGTCGCACTGCTCATCGAGGTGCAGACCCGGCACCTGCGTGACGACCGCGAACGGCTGGCCCGCATCGAGCAGTGGCGGGTCGCCATGGTCAACACCCTGGCCCACGACGTACGCGCCCCGCTCAGCACCATCCGCGGCGTGCTCGAGGAGCTGAAGGAGGACAACAGCGGGCAGGGCGTAAGCATGCTCGACGCCGCCCTGCGCCAGACCGCCCGCATCGCCCGGCTCGCCGACGGCCTGCTCGACCTGCAGCGCATCGACAACTCCGGGCATCTGAAGCTGGACCGCGAGACGCTCCCGGCGAAAACGCTGGTGGAGGACGCGCTCCGATACGTCCGCCCGGACGCCGACGTGACCGCCGACGTCGACCCGGAACTCACCGTCCACCTGGACCGGCAGCGCTTCGAACAGATCCTGCTCAACCTCGTCAACAACGCGCTGCGCTACGGCCGCCCGCCCGTGGTCGTCAGCTTCACCCGCGACGGCGACTTCGACCGCCTCGAGGTCCGCGACCACGGCCCCGGCATCCCGGACACCCTGCGGCAGAACCTGTTCGGCCAGTTCGCCGTCGGCAGCAAGGACGGCGTCGGCCTGGGCCTCTGGATCGTCCGCCAACTCGCCACCGCACACGGCGGCCAGGCCGTCGCCGAACCCCGCACCCCCGGCGTAGCCATGGTCATAACCTTCCCAACCCACCCCACCCCCGCGTAACCCCCACCCCTTCCGTGTGAAGTTCGGCCCCCCTCCGCACCCCAAATCCACACGCAACGTCGTGCCACCCCTTCCGTGTGGGGTTCGGCCGCGCTGCGCACCTCAACTTCACACGCGTCGTCGTGTCACGGCTTGCGTGTGGAGTTTGGCCCCGCTGCGCACCCGAACTTCACACGCAATGGAGTGACGGCGCGCGGGTGTGGGGAGGGGGTTCAGGGCGACCTGGGGTGGGTGGGCGTGGTAAGACATACGCGATGATCTCTCGACCCGGTCGCGGCGGGCAGCAGCCCACGATGGATGACGTGGCCGCGACGGCCGGCGTCTCCCGGGCCACCGTGTCCCGGGTGATCAACGGTGCGGCGTCGGTGGCGCCGGAGATCCGGGCCGCGGTGCAGCGGGCGATCGCCGAGACCGGGTACGTGCCGAACGTCGCCGCCCGCAGCCTGGTGACCCGCCGCTCGAACTCGGTCGCCCTGGTGATCAGCGAACCTGACCGGCCCGACGACCACTCGTTCCTGAATCGGATCTTCACCGATCCGTACTTCGGGCGGATCACCGCGGGCGCCACCGGTGCGCTGCGCCCGCACGACGTGCACCTGGTCGTGGTGCCCACCGACTCGGCCGACCATCACCAGGTGATCCGCTACCTGGGGCAGGGCCACGTCGACGGGGTGCTTCTGATCAGCAGCAACGAGCACGACCCGCTGCCCCGTCAGGTGTACGCGCTCGGCATCCCGGCGGTGCAGTCGTCCCGGCCGGCCGGCCCGGTGTCGGTCAGTTTCGTCGACGTCGACCAGCGGCTCGGCGCCCGGCTCGCCGCCGAGCACCTGCTCGCCCGCGGCTGCGCCAAGCCTGCCACGATCGCCGGCCCGCAGGACATCCCGGCGAGCGCCGAGCGGCTCGAAGGCTTCCGGGCCGCGCTGGCCGGGCGGGATGTGCCCGCGGTCATCGCCGACTTCACCCGCGCCGGTGGCGAGGCCGCCGCGCACCGGCTGCTCGACGAGCACCCCGACGTGGACGGCCTGTTCGTGGCCAGCGACCTGATGGCCGAGGGTGCGCTGCGCGCGGTGCAGGACCGCGGCCGGCGGGTGCCCGGCGACGTCGCGGTGATTGGCTTCGACGACAGCAGCGCGGCGCTGGAGTGCCGGCCGCCGCTGACGACGGTCCGCCAGCCGGTCGAGGAGATGGCCGCCGAGATGGCCCAGCTGCTGATCGCCCAGATCGACGAGCCGGACCGGCTGCCCCGCTCGGTGATCTTCCAACCTTCCCTGGTGCTGCGCGAGTCCGCCTGACCAGGACCTATGATCTTGCGATGTTCTCGCGCCTGTTCCGCAAGGAGCCCGCACAGCCCGCGGGCCCGCCGCCGTTCGACACAAACCCGGCGCTGGACGACCACGCGCTGCGCGACGCCATGGCCCGGGTGGACACCGGCGACTGGACCGCGGCCCGCGACGTCGTGGCCGCCGCCGGGAACAACTGGGAGCTGCGCGGCCGCCGGCGGACCCTGCTCGCCGGACGGGCGACGGAGAACGAATCCTGGCTCTACGCCTGGCTGCGGGCCGCGCCGGACGACCCCGACGCGGTGCTGATGCAGGCCCTGCTGCTGAACATGCGGGCCGGCGAGGCGCGCGGCTCGGCGCCGGCGGCTCAGACCAGCCGGGAACAGTTCCAGGCGTTCGCGGCGCTCTCCGACGCGGCCGCCCAGGTCAGCCGCCGGGCGATCGCGCTGGCCGGGCCGGACGACCCGGGGCCCTGGATCGAGCTGCTGGACTCGATGTTCGCCGACGGCCGGGGGGACAGCCAGGAGTTCGCCGAGACGCTGGCCGAGGCCCGGCGCCGGGACCCGTTCAACTTCGATCTGAACGTCACGCTGGTGAGCATCTACTGCCAGAAATGGTACGGCTCCCACGAGCAGATGTTCTCGGTCGCCCGCCAGGTCTCGGCCGCCGCCCCGCCCGGCGCGACCGCGGTGATGATGCCGTTCCTGGCCCACTTCGAGTACGCGATGCGCGAGTTCAGCTGGAACAAGGCGACCGCGCAGTCCCTCGCGGACGTCGCCATGTACTTCCAGCGGCCCGAGGTCCAGGCCGAACTCGACGCGTGCACGGCCAAGTGGCGGGCCGGGGCGCACACGCACGGTCCCGGCCGCCCGATGACCATGCGGAACTGGCTGGCCCTGTACTACTTCCTGTCGAACCGCCCGGCGGAGGGCCGGGCGGTGTTCGCCGAGATCGGGCCGTACATGGGTGGCACGTTCGCCTGGGAGTACTTCCTCGGGCCCGCGGAGAACGGCTTCACGCTGGCCTGGCGGTTCTGTCACAAAGCATCTCCCGCGTGATGCCGGCCAGGTCGCTGACCCCGGTGAGCGCCATGGTCAGGTCCAGCTCGGCGATCACGTTGGCGATCACCTGCTCGACACCGGCCTGCCCGGCGATCGCCATCCCGTACAGGTAGGGGCGGCCGAGCAGCACCGCGTCGGCGCCGAGCGCGATCGCGGTGAACACGTCGGCGCCGCTGCGGATGCCGCTGTCCATCAGCACGGTCCGGTCCGGCCCGACGGCCTCGCGGACCGCGACCAGGGCGTCGAGTGCGGCGATCGCGCCGTCGACCTGCCGGCCGCCGTGGTTGGAGACCACCACGGCGTCCACGCCCAGATCGAAGGCGCGGCGGGCGTCGTCCGGGTGCAGGATGCCCTTGAGCACCACCGGCAGCCGGGTGCGGTCCCGGACCGTGGCGATGTGGTCCCAGCTCAGCCGCGGGTTGGAGTAGATGTCGAGGAACGTCTCGACCGACGCGCGGGGCCGCGGTGAGCGCAGGTTCGCCCAGAACGAGCCGGGGTGGTTGCGGACGATCGAGAGCAGTGAGCGGATCGCCGCGAGGGTGACCTGCGGGCGCGGGCCGGTCGAGGCCGGGCGGGCGTCGGCGAGTTCGAGGAACCGGGGGTCGGAGGTGTACTGGCCGATGCCCAGGCCCTGCGCGAACGGCAGCGAGCCGAGGTTGAGGTCCTGCGGCCGCCAGCCCAGCACGGTCGTGTCCAGGGTGATCACCAGGGCACCGGCGCCGATCGCCTCGGCTCGCCGGATCAGGCTGTCGACCAGGCCCTCGTCGGTGCTCCAGTAGAGCTGGAACCAGCGCGGGCTGTCGCCCATCGCGGCGGCGGCCTGCTCCATCGGGGTGCCGCCCTGGTTGGTGAAGACGTAGGGGATGCCGGTGGCCGCCGCCGCGCGGGCGGTGTGCAGGTCGGCGTCGAGGTCGACGAGTTGCCCGGCGCCGACCGGGGCGAGCAGCACCGGCGCGGGCAGCCGGGTGCCGAGCAGCTCGCGGGAGAGGTCGCGCTCGGCGGCGCCGCGCAGCATCCGCGGCACGATTGCCCACCGGTCGAAGGCCTCGCGGTTGTTGCGCATGGTGCGGCCGAGTCCGGCACCGCCGGCGACGTAGGCCCAGGCCTTCGCGGAGGAGGCTTTGCGGGCCCGGCGTTCGAGCTCGGCGAAGTCGGTGGGAACCGCCGGCCTGCGGCCGATCACGCCGGCCCGGTAGATCTCGTTCTGCCGGGCGCGTCCCGCTCCTGCCGACATGGCACTCCTCAGATGTACGGGTGAACGCCCACACCTTAGAAACAAGTCGCACGACTTGTAAATGCCAGGCACACTTGTCCGGTGCCGACCACCACCCGCCGCAGTCAGGCCGAGCGCCGCACCGCCACGGTCAGCGCTCTGCTCGACGCCACTCTGCAGAGCCTCGTCGAGGTCGGCATCGCGGCCACCACCACGCGCGGGGTCGCCCAGCGGGCCGGGGTCAGCCAGGGCGCGCAGCAGCACTACTTCCCGACGAAGGCGCTGCTGGTCGACGCCACGATCATTCAGGTGATGGACCAGTTCGTGGCCGATCTGCGGGCCGCCTCGATCACCGGCGGCACCGAGCGGGAGCGGCTGCACCGGCTGCTCGACGCGCTGTGGCAGGCACACCAGCGGCCGGTCATCGCCGTGGTCCACGAGGTGTTCACGCTCGCCCGGACCGACCCCGAGACGGCCCGGTTGCTCGCCGCCACCCTCACCACGGTGCACGAGGACATCGTCGCGCTGGCGAATGAGCTGCTTCCCTCGTACGCAATGGGGGTTGATCTTCGTGGTGCGGTCCTGATGACGCTCGCCGCGGTGAGGGCGACCGCCCAGGTGGCCGCGATCCCCGGCACCGCGGCCGCCGCACCCGCCTGGCCCGCCCTGCGCACCGCGCTGGCCCGCGCCTTCGTGCCGGAAGGCCCGGAAGGCCCGGAAGACCCGGAAGGCTGGGAAGGCCCGGAAAGCTCGGAGACCGCCGGATGATCCGTGGCCTCAAGCGGCCGCCGCGGGTGCCGAAAAGCAATCCCGTGCGCAGGCCCCCGGAAGATCTGGCGACCCGCCGGCTGATCGCCGCCGTCATCGTGGTGCTCGGCGTCAGCATGCTGCTCACCATGATCACGTCGATCTGGGAGTGGGAGGACGTCGTGCTCGACGGCGCGGCGGCCGAGCCCGACGAGTGGCTCGCCGTCGTGGCGGTCTGCTGGCTGCCGTTGCTGGCCGTGCTGCAGGTGCGCCTGGTCCGCTACTACCTGGACGCGACCGCCGACCGGCGCGGGCACAGCGCCCGGCAGGAGATGCTGCGGAAGCGGATCAGCGGGCTGTTGCGCGACGACGCCGGTGTGGAGGTCGTCTTCCAGCCGATCGTGGACATCACCGGCCGCCGGCTCGCCGGGGTCGAGGCGCTGTCCCGGTTCCCGGGCGAGCCCTACCGGCCGCCGAACGTCTGGTTCGACGAGGCGTGGGAGGCCGGTCTCGGCCCGGAGCTGGAGTTGCGCGCCGTCGCCGCCGCGTTCGAACGGCTGCCGGAGCTGCCGGACAGCGCCTACCTGTCGGTCAACGTGGCGCCCGGCACCATGCTCGACCCCCGCTTCCTGGCCCTGCTCGACGGCCTCGGCCACCACGCGTCGCGCATCGTCGTCGAGCTCACCGAGCATGCCGTGGTCGACGACTACACCGCGATCACCGGCGTGGTCGAGCAGCTCCGATCACGCGGCGCCCGCCTCGCCGTCGACGACGCGGGCGCCGGGTACGCGACCATGCAGCACATCCTGCGGCTGCGCCCGGACATCATCAAGCTCGACCGGGCCATCGTCGACCGCGCCGATCAGGACCCGGCGCGCCGGGCCCTGATGGCGGCGATGGCCGCGTTCGCCGCCTCCCTGGACACCACGGTGATCGCCGAGGGAGTGGAGACCGCCGAGGAGGTCGAGGTCCTGCTGGAGACCGGTGTGCGCCTGGCGCAGGGCTACTTCTTCGGCCGCCCGGGGCCGATGGGTCAGGCGGTCAGCCACCACGGGCTCGAGTACGCGACACCCCAGTCGTTGCACGGGTGACCGGACGGGCCGGGTGACGCGTTCGCCTGGGTGGGGTCGGAGACGCGCAGCACGACCCAGGAACCGTCCTCGGCGTCGAGCGGTACGGTGAACTCGGTGATCCGCCCGGCCTGCGTCTCGATCACGTCGGCGACCGCGGGTGCGGCGGTGCCGGGGCGCAGGACCTGGATGTTCAGCGGCTTGCCGGCCCACTCCGGGCCGCGGTCGAGGTCGACCACGAAGCGCACGTCACCCTTGGCGAAGGGCAGGCTGCCGCCCATGCGTACGCCGGAAGCCGTCGCGTCCAGACGCAGACCGCTGACCCGTGTCGCGAAGAACCGGCGGTCCCGCAGTGCCGCCAGCACCCCGTTGCGGGTGTTCTCCACGGCCCACACGCCGGTGCGGCCCTTGCCCTCCGGGTAACCCCACTCGGTGCCGTGCTCGTCGGTGACACCGGTCAGCCCGGTGCGCCAGCCCGCGTTCAGGCATGCGGTCAGCGGTGAGGTCTGGCCGCTCGACCAGCCGTCGAACAGGTAGTCGTCGCCCCGGTTGAACATCTCCAGGCCGACCATCTGCTCGCGCAGGGCGGCGTTGTAGGCGAAGTTGTTGAACCGCAGGATCTCCCGGCCCGGGTGGTTGAAGCCGCCGATGCCGCCGGTCCGGCCGAGCCAGTCGTAGAGCCGGTTCATGCTGCTGGAGCCGCCGAGGTCGGTGAAGCTCCCGGTGTACCAGACGTTGACGTGGCCGAGCAGCGGGTGCGACCACTCGAAGCCGCGCAGGGCGGTGTAGACGCCCGGCACGTTGGCGGCGTCGGCGAGCTGGCCGGTGCGGTTCCACTCGGAGGACGACAGGCCCTCGATGGCGAACAGGGTGGTGTGGTCGGTCAGGGCGGCCACGTCGAGGCCGGCCGCGCGCATCGACTCGAAGGCGCGGGCCGGGTCGCCGTCGCCGTCCGACATGAGGGTGTGGTTGTGCAGGTCGGCGTGGACCAGGCTGGTGCCCTGGGTGATCGCCGAGGCGCGAGCCGCGCCCTGCGCCTCGTTCTGAGCGATGGTGGTGGTCGCTGCTTCCGCGGTCCCGGGAGCGGCGGCGAGCATCAGCAGGCCGCCGCTGCCGGCGAGGAGAGAACGTCTGCGGGTCATTGACCCATTTGACTATTACCCGAGCACGATCGGATCGAAAATCTTCGAGAAATCCTGCTGTTCCTCAGCCGTATTGAAGTCGACGTAGTAGTGCAGCTTCGCGTAGTCGGCGTCGCTCGGGAAGACGAGCTCGTTGTCGGCGACCGTCGTCTTCTCGCGCGCCGCCGGGACCGGGCAGACGTAGTTGATGTACTCGGCGAGCGAGGCCGCGTTCTCCACCTCGTAGAAGAAGTCCATCAGCATGATGGCGTCGACCGGGTTCGCGGCGGTGACCGGGATGGCGAAGTTGTCGGTCCAGATCGTTCCGCCCTCCTCGGGGATCACGAACTTGAGGTTCGTGCCCTCCGAGAGGTTCTTCTGGAAGATGTCACCCGACCAGGCCTGGGTGATCCACACCTCGCCCTTGCCGAGCGCGTCGACGTACTCCTGCTGGTAGTACTTGCGCACGATCCCGGCGTCCCGCTGCTGCTTGAGCTTGGCGGCCGCCTTCCTCCACTCGGCCTCGCCGGACTCGGCGGGCACGCTCCCGGTCGCCAGCAGCCCGAAGTTCGCCAGCTCGGTGACGTCCGACATCATGCCGACCTTGCCCTTGAACTCCGGGTCCCACAGGTCGGCCAGCTTCGTGATCGGCCGCTTCACCTTCTCCGGGTCGTACGCGATACCGGTGATCCCGGACGCCCACGGCACGCTGAACACGTTGCCCGGGTCGAACGCCTCCTGGCTGTACTTCGCCGCGGCGTTCTTCGTGAAGTTGGGCAGCCGGGCGTGATCGAGCGGCGCCAGGAACCCGGCCGACCGGAACTGGCCGAACTGGATCCCGTTGGTGATCACCATGAGGTCGTACCCGATCGGCTGCTTCGCCGACAGCTGCGGCTGCACCTTGGCGAACCACGGACCCATCTCCTGGATGACCTCGTCGTAGTTCACCGTGATGCCGGTCCGCTCGGTGAACCTGGTCAGCTCGGGCCGCTCCGGGTCCATGTAGAGCGGCCAGTTCGCGAAGTCGACCCGGCCGTTCTGAGCCTTGCCGTTCCAGAACGTCGCGATCGTGCTGCCGTCCAGGCTCGCCGCCGGCGCGCCCTTCCCCTCGACCCCGCAGGCGGCCAGGGCGGCGCCGAGCGCGGAGAGACCGCCGAGACGGAGAGCGTCGCGGCGGCCGAGACGTCGCTGGGTGAGGCCGCGCAGAAGGGACGGGTCGGCGGTGGTGCGGGAGAACATCGGACTCCGATCCTGATCTTGACGGACGGCCGAGTCTAGAAGTCTCGCTGTCAGTCCCGGATCAGCTTTCGGGCCTTACCTGATGTGTCCTTGACCACCACCTCAGCGGAAGCGTTCGACGAACGTCAGCGCGGTGTCGCAGACCTCCCGCCACCCGTTGTCGATGGTCAGCGAATGACCACGGTCCTTGATCTCGACGATCTCGGTGACGCCGGCGTTGTCCCTCTGCTGCTTGTAGGAGGCGTTGGCGATCGACCACGGCACCGTGTGGTCCCTCTCGCCCGAGATGATCAGAAGCGGCCCGCGCTCGGGGTTGCCGGTGTCGACCTTCGCCTCCGTCCACGGGTTCAGGTTCGCCGTGGCCGCCTGGAACAGCGGCTCACCCGACGCCGGCACCGCGTACGTCGCGTACAGCTCGCGGGCCTCCTCCTCGCTGACGGCGTTCGCGAAGCCGTACCGGAACTGCTCGTAGGTGAGCGGCACCGCCCGGTGGTAGTTGGCCGGGTTGCCGATCACCACACTCGCCACCCGCAGCGCCGAGATCGGCAGCGGCAGCACGCCCCGGAACGGCGCCGGGTCGATCGCCACCGACGCCGCGGACAGTCCACGGCCCGCCAGGATCTGGGTGAGCAGGCCACCGAACGAGTGCCCGACCACCGCCGGCGCCCGGTCCAGCCTGCCGATCAGGTCGGCGAAGTGGTCGGCTACCTGCCCGACGCTCTTGCGGGCGAACACCTCCGGGTGCGCGTTCGCCTCCTCGACGGTGTCCGGGTCGTCCGGCCAGCCGGGCACGACGGGGGCGTATCCGGCGGCGGCGAAGACATCGGCCCAGCGTTGCCAGCTGGAGGGCAGCAGCCACAGCCCGTGGATGAAGACGACGGGCGGCCTGCCGCTCACGTTGGCGGCCTCGATCTGCGCGAGGTCGGTCTGCAAGGTCATGCCGGGAGCGTAGGGGCGCGGAGTTGGTGCACAGCGCACATCTCATGTGCGTGCGGGACCGCCCGGTTGTGCCCGCACGACGCGGCATGCCACCGTGATCTCGTGCAGGCGACGCTCGACACCACCGCGCTGGCGCCCGGCGACCGGGTGGAGGCGGTCCGGGACCTGGTCTGGGGGAGTGTCGTCCGGGTCGACATCGCGCACCACCTCGCCGCCCCCGAGCTGTCGGTCTCGCTCGCGCTCGGCCAGTGCGGCGATGTCGGCGTGTGCACGACCAGGGCAACCGCGACCACGGTACGGCGTACCGCGCGGCTGGCACGTGAGGACACCGAACCGATGGTCTTCCTCGGGCTGCAGCGCACCGGCAGCAGCCTCGTCGTGCAGCACGGCCGGGAGGCGCTCCTGCGTCCCGGTGAGTTCGCCGTCTACGACACGGCGTCGCCGTACACCCTGCTCTTCGACGACGGCATCGACGCCACCTTCTTCCGCGTCCCGCGCGCCGCGCTCGCCCTCCCCGACGCCGCGTTGCGCTCGGCCACCGCCGTGACGATCGGCGCCGGCAACCCGCTGGCCGCGCTCACCGCCTCGTACCTGACCCGGCTGGCCGGCGACCCGCTGATCCGCGACGGCGTGGCCGCGGCAGCCGTCACCGCGCCCACGCTCGAACTGATCCGCGCCGTGCTCACCGTCCAGCTCGGCGCCCACCGGCTCAGCCGCGCACCCCTCGAGGGCACGCTGGCCACCCGCGTCCTGGCCGACATCCGCGCCCACCTTACCGACCCGGACCTGTCCCCGGCCGGCGTCGCCGCCCGTCAGCACATCTCCGTCCGCTACCTGCACCGGGTCCTGCAGCGCTCCGGCATCCGCTTCGGCTCGTGGGTCCGCGACCAGCGGCTCGAGGGCGCCCGCCGTGACCTGCGCAGCTCCGCGCTCACCGGACTCACGGTGGCGGCGGTGGCGCGCCGGTGGGGTTTCGCCGACGCGGCCCACTTCAGCAAGGCGTTCCGGGCCGCGTACGGCATGTCCCCGCGGGAGTGGCGCTCTGCTTGAATGACCCGGTGGAGACCATCGCGGGACCCGGAGTCGTGACCAAGTCCGCACGCGACTACGCGGGCATCCGGGTGGTGACGCCGTTCCGCGGGATGTTCGCCGTGCGCGACGAGCTGATGGCGGAGCTGTACGCCTGGCTGGACGAGCGGGGCGTTGCGCAGGGCAACACGTTCTTCCGGCTGCACGTGGTGGACATGGCCGGGCCGATGGACGTCGAGGTCGGCGTGCTCACCCCCGACGGCGAGCCGGTCACCGGTGACGGCCGGGTGCGTGCGGGAGTGCTCCCGGAGGGCCGCTACGCCGCGCTGACGTACGTCAACCACGGGCGGCGGGCCAACGGCACGCTCATCGACTGGGCCCGTGCCAACGGGCTGGAGCTGGACGTGGCCGAGGACCCGGCCGGTGACGCCTTCGGGTGCCGCTACGAGGAGTACCTGTCGGATCCGCGTACCGAACGGATGAAGACCCGCTGGCGCATCGAGCTGGCCATCCGCCTGGTGTAGGCCGTCCCGGCGTCAGCTGCCCCGGAGAGCGAGCGCCCGGGAGACGGCTGACCGGCCCCAGCCGGTCGGGTCGTCGCCGGGCGGGACCATCGCCAGGGCCTGCCAGAGCAGGAGGATGTCCAGCCAGACCTCCTCGGCCGGGGTCAGCGGGCGCTCGGACCGGTAACCGGTGAGGAATGCCGCGTGGACCTCGGGCGGCACCGGGCCCCAGTCGTGGTACCGGGTGCCGAGCAGGACCGCCGCGCGGGCCAGCTCGACGAGCCGGTGCTCGGGCTGGGCCTCCTCGAAGTCGATGATCGCGGTGATCTCGCCGCGGGCGCACAGGATGTTGGCGGAGCGGAAGTCGAAGTGGACGAGCTGGCGGGCGGGCCGGTCGGGCGGTGCGCCGGCGAGCAGCCCGCGCAGCGTCTCACGGGCGGTCACCGGGACATGACCGGCGCTGGTGCCGAGCCAGCCGGTGATCCGGGCCGTCAGGGGCTTGGCGGGTACGGCGAAGGTGGGGAGCTGATCGGCGTCCGGGTACGCGGCCAGCGCGTCCTGCAACCGGGCGAGCGCGGCTCCGGCCATCCGTACCTGATCGAGGTCGGTCGTGTCGAGGAGCTCGCCCACGATCTCGCGCTGCAGGCCCATCGAGACGCGGCCGGCTTCGACCTGGAGGCGGCCGTCACGAGCGGGCGCCGGTGCCGAGACCGGCAGCCCTCGGCCGTGGAGCCAGTTGGTGAGGCGCGCCGTCCGTGCGAGCCGGTGGAAGCGCTCGGGCACCACCGACCACTTCGCGAGCAGCCGGCCGGACGGCGTGCCGACCCATGCCAGCGCGTTGCCGGAGCTCATCACGATCCGGTCGCAGGAGTCGACGCGAACGCCCCAGTGCTCGTCCAGCATCGCGGCGACCCAGCGTCCCGCCGACTCCTCGTCGGTGAAGCCGAACCGGCGGTCGAGAGTGTGGTGAGGGTCGTCCGGCTCCCACAGCATCTCCAGCACCGGCGTATCCCATCACAGGGGCCGGCGAGGATCCATTCAGGATTCCTGGCGCAGGCGGCGTTCGTTGATCTCCCAGTTCATGACGTAGAGGCGGATCATCTGGGCGAGGCTCTCGCCCACGTCGAAGGTCAGCACGATGTGCTGGCCGGGGTCGCCGTGCGGTGCCTCGCGGACCGTGAGGACCGTGCCGCTGACGGCGACGTCGCCCGCGGCGCCGAGGGAGACGGTGGCGTCCATCGGGTCGCCGGGGGCGAGCGCCGTCGGCACGTCGACCCAGCAGCGCAGGCCACCCTCGCTGATGTCCAGCAGGGCGCCCTCGATCGCGGGGCCGCCGGCCGTGAGGCGGACGGCCGCGCCGCCTCCGCCGCGCACGTACTCCCGGCGGTTGCTCTGGACCGGGTTTCCGGTCGGCGCGAGCGTCCAGCGGAACGGGCCGCCGGCGGACATGGCGACCAGGCGTGAAGGGAGCACGATGCGGGTACGCGGCGGCGCCCAGAAGACGTCGAAATGCTGTCCGGGCTGCAGCTCAGCGGGACCGTTCGTCTCGAGCGGGGCGCCGACGGTGAAGGTCGCGCCGTCGATCGACTCCAGGCGCGAGCGGAAGTTCACACCCTCGCCGAGAACGAGGTACATCGACGTGCCGACGGCCGGCAGCTCGGTGGCAGCAGAGACGGCAGTATTCATGGGAGACACCTTGCGCAGAGGATCCGGTCAGGTGCCCTCATGTTCGGCCGCGGGCGCGGAAACGTAAGTGTTTTGCAGCGACCGGGTCTCAGCCGGCCATGGCCTCGCGCTGGATCTGCTCGAACTGATCGGCCATCGCGGCGGCCAGCGTCTGCGCGGCGGAGAGCGGGCGGACCATCACCGTGAACTCGTCGATCAGGCCGTCCGCGTTCAGGTGCAGGAAGTCACAGCCCTCGACGGCCACGTCACCGATCCGGGCCTCGAACACCAGCGCGTGGTCGCTGCCGCCGTCGCCGCTGAGCTCCCGCACGTACCGAAAATCCTCGAAGACCCGCAGCACGCCGCGCAGGATGGCCGCCGTGATCGCCTTGCCCGGATAGGGCTTGAACGCCACCGGGCTGCGGAACACCACGTCATCGGCGAGGGTCGCGGCGATGGCGTCGGGATCGCGGGCTTCCACCGCGGTGCGAAAGTCGATCATCCGGCCAGTCTATGGCCCGGCCCGCTTTCCCAGAGCCTCGGCGATGCAGCGCAGCAGATGCTGGACGGCGGGGGAGCGATCGCCGGTGCGGGTGGTGGCGTGGATCTGCCGCGCCAGCCCCTGCGGGTGAGAGATCGGCAGGTAGGCGAGACCACGCTGCGGCACGGCGGCCAGTTGCGGCACCAGCGACACCCCGAATCCGGCCGCGACCATGGCGAGCACCATCTGGTAGCTGTGCACGCGAACGCTGATCCGGGGTTCGAAGCCGGCGGCCCGGCAGGCCATCTCGGTCGCTGCCTGGAAGCCGGTGCTGGTCAGTGCGGCCACCCAGTCCCGGCCGGCGAAATCGGTCAGCGACACCGGCTGCGGATTCCCGGGAGAAAGGCTTTTCTTGGGTACGGCGAGCAGCATCGGTTCGCGGTAGAGCGGCCGCTGAGTCAGGCCCCGCAGGTCGGGCCGGGACAGTGGCGCGTAATCGTGGGTGACGGCGAGGTCGATCTCACCGGCGCGAACCAGGGGCAGCGACTGGTCGGACTCGAGTTCGGCGAAGTGCAGCTCGACACCGGGACAGCGGCGCCGGAACGCGGTCAGGGCCGGTATCGCGAAACTCGTGCCGGCGGTGGCGAACGCGGCGACCCGCACCGTCCCGCCACGCAGCCCCGCCACGGTCCGCACCGCGCGTTCGGCCTCGGCGAGCGAGGCCAGCACCGGATCGGCGTGCTCGGCGAGGACCCGGCCGGCCTCGGTGAGCCGCACGCTGCGCGCCAGCCGTTCGAGCAGAGGTGTGCCGACGTCCCGCTCGAGTGCCGACAACTGTTGTGAGGCTGCGGCGGCGGTGCAGCCGGCCCGGGCGGCGGCTCCGGCGATGGTCCCGGTGACCGCGACATCCCGGAGCAGGCGCAGGCGTCGTGGGTCGAGCATAAGCAAACCCTATGCTCAGCGATACGAGCACGCATTGATCTTGTTCTTGGTGCCGTGTCAGGTTGGGCGGGTGCCTCTTGACCCGCACCTGCTCGCCGCCTTCGCCGTGGCCACCGTCGTCGCGACGCTCGCGCCCGGGCCGGACATGTTGTTCGTGCTCAGCTCCGGGATGCGGGGCGGTCCGCGCGCCGGGCTGCTGGCCACGGCCGGGATCGCCACCAGCGAGGCGATTCACGTGCTCGTCGCGGCCGCCGGGCTCAGCGCGCTGTTCACGGCGGTGCCCGCGGCGTTCACCGTGCTGCGGATCGTGGGCGCTGTGTACCTCACTTGGCTGGGCGTGCAGATGATCCGCCGGCGCGGCGACCTCACCGTCGCGGTCGGTCAGGACGCGAGGATCTCGGGGCGCCGCGCGTACGCAATCGGGGTTTTGACCAATCTGACGAATCCCAAGATGATTGCCTTCTCAGTGGCGTTCCTGCCCCAGTTCGTCGATCCGGCACGCGGTTCGATCGGGGTTCAGTTCGCCGCACTCGGCGCCGTTCTCATCCTTCTGGAATTCGTGATCGACGGCGCGCTGGGTGTCTTCGCCGGACGCATCGGGACATGGCTCCGGCAGCGCGGCAGCCTGCGGCGGCGCATCGACGCGGCGACGGGCGGGATCCTGATCGCGCTGGGCGTCCGGCTCGCGGTGGAGCGCTAGGGTTTGCGGCCCACACCTCCGAAGGCGTCGATGTCCAGCGGAGTGTCGACCCGGTCGTCGGTGTGCCAGCGAGGACAGGGGACCACGCCGGGCTCGACCAGTTCGAGGCCGTCGAAGAAGGAGGCGATCTCCTCCGGGCTGCGCAGCTTGTACGGCATCGCGCCGGTCTCGTTGTAGTCGTCCTGGGCCTCCTGGATGGCGGCGCTGACGACGCTCGTGCCGTCGTTCAACGACAGGTAGCTGCCGGGCGGCAGGGGATCGAGCAGTTCGCGGATGATCGCGCGGGCCCGGTCGGTGTCGTCCACGTGCCCGAGCACGCCGCTGAGGATCAGCGCGACCGGCCGGTCGAAGTCCAGGATCTTGCGGGCCTCGGCGAAGATGGCCGCCGGTTCGCGCAGGTCGGCGTCGATGTACTGGGTGACGCCCTCCGGTGTGCCGGTGAGCAGCGCACGGGCGTGTGCCAGCACCATCGGGTCGTTGTCGACGTACACGACACGGCTCTCCGGAGCGACGCGCTGCGCGACCTGGTGCGTGTTGTCGGCGGTCGGCAGGCCGGTGCCGACGTCGAGGAACTGGCGGACACCGGCCTCACCGGCCAGGTATTCGATCGTGCGGGTCAGGAACTGCCGGGACGCCCGGGCCACGTCGACGACGCCCGGGAAGACCTGGCGATACTGCTCGCCGGCCGCCCGGTCGACCGCGAAGTTGTCCTTGCCGCCCAGCCAGTAGTTCCAAATTCGAGCCGAGTGCGGCACCGAGGTGTCGATCGCCGGATCGAAGTTCGTCTCGTCCACGGTGGACAGTTTGTCGTCAACACGTGCCCGCCGTCGACCCCGGTTCAGGGGACGATGACGACGCCGCCGCGTACGCCGCCCGAGGCCAGCCGGTCGTGTGCGGCCGCCGCGTCCGCGAAGGGGTACACGCCGGCGACGCGGAGCGGGATGTCGCCGCTGGTGACGAGCTTGACGAGTTCGCTGAGCCGGGACCCGTCGGGCAGAACCTCCAGCGCGAACGTGCGGATGCCGCGCACCGGTTCCGGGCGGAGCGGCGGGGACGCGGCCACCCAGCCGCCACCGTCGCGGACCAGGTTCAGCAGCGACGGGCCGGCCACCGCGAGGTCGACGACCGCGTCGTAGGTACCGGTAGGCGTCTCGGAGCGGGCCAGGAACGTGGCGCCCAGCGACTCGACGAACTCGCGGTCGCCGGCACCGGCGAGCCCGGTGGCGTGCAGGCCGGCCGACCGGGCCAGCGCCAGGAGGAACCCGCCGACCTGCCCGGCGGCGCCGGTGACGAGCACCGACGAGCCTGCCGGGAGCGCGAGCAGGTCCAGGGCCTGTGCGGCGGCGAGGCCGTTGGTCGGCAGGGTCGCCGCCTCGGTGGCCGGGACGCCGGTGGGCGCCAGGGCCAGCCAGGCGGCGTCGAGGACCACGTACTCCGCGTGGGTGCCGGTGGTGGTCCGCAGCCACGGCGAGAAGCCGACGACCTCGTCGCCGGCCGTGAACTGCCCGGCCGACGGGCCGGCCGCGTCGACGGTGCCGGCCACGTCCCAGCCGGGTGTGTAGGGCAGGCCGGCCGGCAGCGGCGCGGGGAACCGGCCGGAGCGGACCATCAGGTCGACCGGGTGCAGCACGGACGCGGTGACGCGTACCCGAATCTGCCCCGGACCGGGCTCCGGCACCGGCACCTCGGCCACGTGCAGGACCTCGGGGCCACCGAACTCTGAGTAGCGGACTGCGCGCATTGCCGTCTCCTTCGTGGGACTTTCTCGATCACCACGAACGTACGATTGCTGGGCACCGTGAGAAAGTAGGTACCTTGGAGTGCCTAGGGCACCAGGGGAGGGCAACAATGGCCACAACGACCGCCGCGCAACGCCGTGAACAGGCCAAACGTGACTACGACGCGTTCCTGGCCGGCTGCCCGACGCGCGAGCTGCTGACCAGGCTCACCGACAAATGGGTCGCGCTGGTCATCCCGGCGCTCGCCGACGGCCCGAAACGGCACGGCGAGCTCGCTCAGCGCATCGCGGGCGTCAGTCAGAAGATGCTCACCCAGACCCTGCGGACCCTGGAACGCGACGGACTGATCACCCGGACGGTCACGGCCTCGGTCCCGGTCCGGGTCGACTACGAGCTCACCCCGCTCGGCCACGAGCTGTTCCCGGTGATGGTCGCGATCAAGAACTGGGCGGAGGCGCACATGGACCGCGTCTTCGAGGCGCGCGCGTCGTTCGACGCGCGGCCTCAGACGGTCAGCTGAGCAGGGCCCGGGCCACGGCGCGGCCGGACAGCCAGGCGGTCTGGACGCGGGGGCGGCCGAAGGCGTCGCCGCATAGCCAGACGCGGCCGTCCACGGCGTGGGTGGATTCGGACGGTTCGGGCTGGGCGAAGGTCCAGCGGTGCACGGCGATCTCGGGCTCGGCGGACAACCCGAGAAGATCACCGACGGCGCCGGCGAGGACCGGACCGGCGGCCTCGGGACGGTCCAGATGCTCGGCGGCCAGCGCGGCGGTCGAGTGCGCCACCAGGACGGGTGCGCCGTCGCCGCGGCGGTCGCCGTCGTCGCAGACGGTGGCCAGGGTGGGATGGTCGTTGACGAAGGCGCCGCGCAGGTCGCCCCACTCGCGAGCGGGATAGGTCAGCACCGCGGCGATCACCGGCCGCCAGGTCTGGGCGCGGGCGGCCGCGGCCACGGCGGGCGGCGGCGACAGGCGCAGGGCCTGGGGACCCGGCATGGCGAGTACGACCGCGTCGGCATCCTGGGGAATCGCGTCGAGCTCGGTGGACAGCCGGACGTCGAGGCCGCCGGCGAGATCGGCGGCCAGCGACCGCAGGCCGCCGGGCGCCGCCCACCGCGTCGGCCCGGCCACCGCGGCGCCGCCGGGATAGACGCGCAGCGTGTCCGTCCACGGCCGGGCGATTCCCCGGGCCCGCCAGGACTCGACCAGCGCGGCGAAACCGGGGTCGTCGGCGACCAGGTAAGCGGCGCCGATATCGGTGTAGCGCCCGTTGTAGCGCTTGCTCGCCAGGCGGCCACCGACCACCCGGCCCCGCTCGACCACACGGACCCGGGCACCGGCGCCGGCCAGCGCCCGCGCGCAGGAGAGCCCGGCGATCCCCGCCCCCACCACGACAACGTCCACGATCAAGCCGGTTCGGTGGTCCAGGGCTTCCCGGCGGCGGCTCGTTCCGCGCTACGCCCGGGTGCCAGGTCGAGGACGTCCATCTCGCCGAACGCACGGCGGTCCATGCCGGTCGCGTCGGCCGTGGGCGCTTCGGTGAGGGCGCCCTCCAAGACCTGGATCTTCACCTCGATCACGTTAGTCGTCGGTGAGGATGACGTCGCTGGGTGGGCGGCGCGGTGACGGTGGCACGGGCTCGTTCGACTCCACGTAGCCGAGGCGCACGATCAGGTAGGGCTCGCCGGCGTCCGGCAGCAGGCGCGTGAGCAGCAACCGTGGCCAGGCCACCTCGACCGCCTCGCTGATCGGTGCGGTGGCCAGGCCCTCCGCGGTGGCCCGCAGCAGCAGGGCGGACATGGCCTCGCCGCCGCGGATCAGGTCGGCGGGCCGGTCCGAGGCGCCGAAGATGATGGCGTACGTGGCGCCCTCGTCCTGGTCGGCGCCCGCGAGCAGGGCGGAGGAGCCGTCCGGCAGGAAGTTGCGGACCGGTACGCGGCGCAGGCTCGGCCCGACCGCGGTGTTGGGCGGCACGCCGTCCCCGGTCCAGGCGGGACGGTGCGTCCACGTGGTGAGTTCGGAGCGGTGCGCCGGGTCGAAGTAGTTGGCGTCAGCGGCCAGGTCGACCGAGATGGCCAGTTCGGGCACCCGGTCGTCCGGCACGACGTGCAGGCGGGCGCCCTCCGCCTCGACGAGCTCGCTGAGCCGGGTGAGTGTCTTCTCCTCGACCCTGCGGTCGCCGAAGGCCCGGCGGTCGGTGCGGCGCCGGCTGATCGCGGCGGCGAGACTCCGCGCGACCGGGTCGGGTTCGCCGCGGCCGAGCACGCGGAGGCGCGCGAGCAGGTCCGGGCGCCAGTCGTCGGGGAAGCGCTGCACCTCGAAGTCCCAACCGGCGGCGGCCAGCGAGATCCGGGCGTGGTGCAGGGCGCCGCCACAGCTGAGCAGCAGGAGCCGGCCCTCCGCGTCGGTCACCCCCAGGCGGCGGCTCGGCTCGGAGGTCAGTTCGAGCACGTCCCCGCGGATCCGCCAGCGCCACGGCTGGGTGTTGAACACCGACGGCGCCCGCAGGGAGGCGCGAGCGGCCGACTCCAGGGCGTCACGCGCTTCCGCACTGCCCACCACGTCCATTCTCAACACCTCCGAGAGTCGCGCTTGCCCCCACGGTGGCAGGTCATTGCGGCGCCCGGTCAGGGTCAAAAGGCCCATCGTGTACGGAGGGCGCGCGGCGCGGCGAGTGGGTTCGCTCAGGACGGTGGGCGGTCGGCGATTGTCACGCGCTCGCCCGGGAACACGTCCAGCGACCGGCCGAGCGGCCGCAGCAGGAGCTCCTGATAGTCGTCGGCGCCGGCGTCCTCGCGTACGCTGAAGCCTTGCTCTTGAAAGCGCTGAGCGATCTCCGCCGGATCGAAGGCGGTGTGCCAGTGCAGCCGCCGTGCCCAGCCGGCGTTGCGGGGATCGGCCTGGACAGTCCTCGGCAGATAGGTCAGCACGAACCGGCTGCCCGGCGGAAGGCTGCCGGCGTACGCGAAGAGGCGGTCGGCGGCACTGCCCGGCAGATACATGGAGACCGCCTCGCAGAGCACGAGCGCCGGCGTGGTGAGGTCGGCGCCCGCAGCCGTCAGGACGTCGGCCGGCCGCTGCGTGGTCAGGTCGATCGGGGCGTACGTGACGTGGCCCGGCGGTGCCGGCAGCACCCGTGCCAGCGCTGCCTTCTTCTCGGCCTGCACCGGCGGCAGGTCCAGCTCCCACACCCGGGCCGCGGCCATCTCCGGCATCCGGTAGGGCCGCGTGTCCATCCCCGCACCGAGCAGCACCACCTGCCGGAGTCCATCGGCGAGCGCTTCGCGGCACGCGTCGTCGATCAATCGGGTACGGCAGACGACCGCACCGTAGAAGCCCGGCCCGGCCCGGTTGAGGAGTCGCAGGAAAGCGCCGCGCAGCACCCGGTTCGCCACCATCGTGGCCTGCCATCCGGTGAGCAGCCGTTCGGCGAGCGGGTCGTCAAAGAGCGGCTGCCGGGCACGCCCCTCGATCGCCCGCATCACACCGGCGCCGCTCGCGGTCCTCGTCTCGTTCACTGGATCAGGTCCAGCTCGCCGGCCCGGATGACGGCCTCGCGCCGTCGCGCCACGCCCAGCTTCCGGTAGATCGACCTCATGTGGGCCTTGACGGTGTTGACTGAGATGCCCAGTTCGTCGGCGATCTCGTGGGCGGCGAGCACTGTCGGCAGGAACCGCAGCACCTCGAGTTCGCGTTCGCTCAGCGGCTCGGGGAGGGTCTGCTCCGGCTTCGGGTTGCGCAGGTGTTCGGCGCCGAGCACCCGGAAGTGCCGGGTGATCCCCTCCGGCTCGGCCAGTGCTGCGGCGCGTGCCGCGGCAACCTTGGCGCGGGCCGTGTCGCCGCGCGCCTCGGCCGACAGCGCGAGGACGATCCAGGCGGAGACCGCGCCGAGCGGGCCGGTGCCGATGGTCGCGCGGGTCAGCAGTTCCTCGCCGCCCTCCTGATCGCCGAGGGCCAGGCGTGCGCGCCCGAGAACGACCATCTCGTGCGGTGACAGGGCGGTGGCGTCGCCGAGTCTCTCCACCACCCGGGCCGGCGCGGCGGCGAGCAGGTCGATCTCGCACTGCACGCCGTCGAACCACCGTGCGATCAGCGGCGCCCGCAGTGACGGGACCGCCTCCGCGCGGGCCTGGCGCAGGGCGGACGTCGCAGCGGCGTGGTCGCCGGCCGCCAGCGCCATGTGGACGCGGATCAGCATGGCGACGACGGCGAAGGTGGCCTCCGGCGGGTCGGCCTCCGAGCGGCGGACGTTGCGGAGCAGGGTCTGCGCCTCGGCGAGGCGGTCGCGTTCCACCTCGACCAGCGCGAGAGCGAGATAGGCGGCGGTGGCCTGCACGGTGCCGGTGGCGCCCAGTTCCTCGGCCTGCTGAAAGGACGCGCACGCCAGCCGCTCGGCCTCGCTCAGGAACCCGTCGAAGTAGGCGAGCAGCGCCAGATGTCCCTCGGCGTTGGCCGCGGTGAGCGGCATGCCGAGTTCCCGGGCCTCGGCCATGCCGTCGCGCAGGTGCCGGTAGGCGTCCTCGATCTGCAGGGTCCAGATCAGGCCCATGCCTTTCATGATCTTTGCGACGGCGGCGATCTGCGGCGCGATCGGCAGGACACGGGGATCGGTGTCGCGCATCCGGTCGAGGATGCGGGTGGTGGCCGCGACCAGGGCCGGCATGTCGCCGGTCATCCGCATCACGGCACCCGCCTCGAAGACGTCGAGCATGCTCGCGACGGCCAGGTGCTCGGTCCCGGGGCGGCCGGCCAGCAGTTGCCGGGCGCGCTCGACCAGGATCCCCACCTCCTGGAAGTCGCCGTCGAACCCGACCAGCATCGCGGCGCAGACGATGAACTCCGGGGTGGTGAGCATCAGCTCCGGCGGTATCCGCCGCAGAGCGCCGGCGAAGACGGGCCGGTATGCCGACAGGCTGAGCCCCGGCGCCAGCGTGACGACCAGGTGGCTCACGAAGTCCCAGTCCTCGGCGTCGGCCGCGTGCCGCAGGGCCTCGGCGGCCATGTGCCGGCCCGCGTACCAGCGGGCGGCCCGGGCGTGCAGTTCGGTGACCTGGTCCGGCGCCTCGCGCTCCAGCATCCGGCGCGCCTCGGCCCGCAGCTCACCGTGATAGCGGTCCCCGCTGAGCAGGCCGGTGCTGCGGTCGAGCGCCGCCAGGATCCGGCGGCTCCCGGTGGAGCCGGTCAGCGCGTCGGCGAGTCCGGGGCTCACCTCCTCGACGATGCTCGTCCGCATCAGGAACCGGCGTACCGCCGTGCTCTGCTTGGCGATCACCTCGCGGGCCAGGTAGTCGCCGATGGCCTCGTGCTGGCCCGCGGCCAGGCGCAGGGCGAGCGGCCATCCCTCGGCGAGGCGGGCCAGGGCGGCCGCGTCGGTGGCGGGCGCCAGAAGTGGGATCAACGCGGCCGCTTCCGGCTCGTCGAAACGCAGGTCGCCGGCGCCGATCACGGTCAGCCCGCCCGCCGAGCGGGGAATGTGTAGCGGCAGGTCGGGCGTGTCGCGGCTGATCAGGACGAGGTGCAGGCCGGGCGGCCGGCGGCGGACCAGCCCGGCGAGTACGCGTACGGCCGGTGAGCCGGCGATCGTGTGCAGGTCGTCGAGGACCATCGGCACCGCGCTGCCGAATCCGGCGGTGAGCCGGCGCAGCCCCGCCTCGTCGGAGACTCCGAACCGCCCGGCCGCCGGGGGCTGCGGGAACGCGGCCTTGAGCGCGGCCGCGACAGCCGAGCAGAAGGCGGGTACGGTCGCGTGCCGGCGGCTCAGCGTCAGCCAGGCCACCGGGTGGAGCCGGCCACCGGCCCAGTCGGCGGCGAGCGTGGTCTTTCCCCAGCCCGGCCCGGCCTGGATCAGGGTCACCGCGTGCCGCGCACTCTCGTCGAGCAGGGCGTTCAGGCGCGGGCGGACCAGGTGGGGCTCGGCTGTGGCGGGCCGCTCCGTGGAGCTCATCCGGCCACCCCCGTGGTCGATCGGGGCGCGACTGGGCACACGGGTGCGGCCGTCACGCCAACGGCACGAGGCACCATCTTCGCATCGAACTTGATCATTTGACGTCATCCGCGGGGAATGAACGCGGATCGCGAGGTTGGCACGTCGGATTGTTGACAGGGTGGGTGGGGGCCGGTGGCCATACGCTCTAGCTGTTGTGACCGAAGACGTTGTTCACACGGCCAGTCGAGTGATCGGTGGGTGTCCTCCGAGGGCTGAGTGGCTGCGTGCAGTGTTGTAGTA
>NZ_JBFAYE010000010.1:156759-295278 GCF_040681145.1 Actinoplanes sp. NPDC051861 | reverse complement strand
CCAGCGTTCGTCCTGAGCCAGGATCAAACTCTCCAATAAAAATCTTTGAAAAGCGAAACCTGGCAACAACAAATGTTGCCAAAGGAATCTCCCACTCATCCCAAAAAGATGAGCCGGGGTATTGCCATAATTGGCACTGGCTTATCAAGCACCCTGTTGAGTTCTCAAAGAACAACCACACACCATCCGGCAAATTTCTCTGCCTTCCGGGGCACTCGCTCTACTTTACTCGCCATTCCCGAATCGTCAAATCCGAGAAATCCGAGCCCCACACAAAACCGCACGATCGACAACCGCACGATCAAGATTAGGATTTCCGTCAGGACGGCCGGCCGGGCCCCCGAAGGGTCCCGCTCGCTCGCCCGTCTCCCTGGCGGCTCGAACAACATTACAGGCACGTGTCCCCGATGCCAAATCCCCCTCCGGGCGACGCCGGTCACATCCAGAGAGGACCGGACGGGTGCCCGTGCAGGTGTCCCGGCGGCCGCGCTGCGGCCCGGCGTTGCAGCATCGTCGCGAGTCTAGGAGCGGCAGAGCACGAGTCGCGTACCCAAGAAAGAAGTAAGGGTGAGGCAACGTTGTGCCGGCGGCGTATAACGGCAGCATGCGGGCTGACGAGATTGCTGAGCTGGTGGGTGAGGTGCCCGGTACGGAGCCCTCCTACGGACCCGGTCTCGTGACCGTGCACATCCCGGCGATCGGCGATACCGCTCAGCTGGCGCTGCGGGACGTCATCGAGGTCTATGAGGTGAGCGTGCCCACCGGCGCGCCCGCGGTGCAGTTCGACCTGAAGCAGAAGCGTGCCGTCCTGCCGCTGATCATCACGGTCGACGACGCGGTGTTCACGCCGGTCTACGCCGACGACGTGCTGGTGCCGGACGACGAGCTGATCGTGCCGGCGATGCCGAGTCTCATCGCCTATTCGGAGATGCACCGCGACGTGCGGATGCTGGGCAGGGCGATCGACGACCCGGATGTGGAGCTCGACCCGGAGATCCTGGCGGCGACGCTGCTGGCGCACCGGTGCTTCATCGCGGGCGCGGTTCGGGTGGGGCTGTGGCCGGTGCGGGTGGCGGCGTGGTGGGAGTACACCTCGGCGAAAGCGGTCAAGGCGGGGGTGCGGCTGGCGCGATTCCGGGCGGATGAGCGATGGGATCGGCTGATGGCCGATGTGACGGAAGCGCGGCGGCAGAGCGCGCCGGCGGAGATCTAGGCGGGGGCCCGGGGAACTAGCGCGGCGCACAGCAGGGCCAGGGTCATCGCCGCGGCATAGAGGACGAGGACCAGGGTGTAGGAGTTCGGCACCGCGGTCAGAACCGCTCCCCCGGCGGCCGCGCCGAGACTGCCGCCGACCGTGCGCATCACCGTGTTGACGGCCGCCGAGACTCCGGTCTGTTCACTCGGGACCGCCTCCACGACCAGCGCGCCCACCGCCGCGAAGGCCAAACCGACACCCGCGCCCATGATGAGAACGCCGAGTCCGACCTGGATCAGGTTCCGATGAAAGACGGCAATCAAAAGGTACGAGAACGCGGACGTCCCGATGCCGGCCGCGAGAGCCGCCCGGGACGACAACCGCCGGTGCACCCGCATGATCAGCAGGTTGCCGAGGGCGGTCGGGACCATCACCAGGCCGACGATCGACGGCCCGGCGCCGAACCTGTCGGCCACCAGCAGCGGGATCAGCATCCACGAGCCGAACATGCCGAAGCCGAGCAGGAACGTGGCCGCGTTGGTGGCGCGAACCGTCGGCAGTGCGAGGGTGCGCAGGTCGACCAGCGGATGGGCGGCGCGGCGCTGGGTGCGCCACCAAATCACGGCCAGCAGGACCGACACCGGCAGCGGATAGATCGAACCGGTGCTGAGGGCGAGCAGGAGCAAGCCGAGCCAGGACGCGAGGAGGGCCGCGCCGAGCCAGTCGACGCGCGCTTCGCCGGATGTGCGGCGGCCGGGTGGCAGCAGCAGGACCACCGGGATCATCGACAGGGCGGAGACGATCGCGGGGATCAGGAACAGCCAGCGTGAGGAGAGCGCGGCGATGATCGGGCCGGCCGTGATGGTTCCGGCGGCACCGCCGACGCTCATCACGGTGGAGATCGCGACGAACGCGCGGGCGCGGTTCGGGGCGGGCAGGTGGTCGCGGACCAGGGCGAAGCAGAGGGGGAAGACCGCGCCGCCGAGGCCCTGGATCACCCGGCCGGCGACCATGACCGGCAGGGTGCTCGCGGCGGCGGAGGTCAGGGCGCCGATGCTCATGGCGGTAAGCGAGGTCAGCAGGATGCGGCGTTTGCCGTGCACGTCGGCGAGCCGGCCGAGGACCGGGGTGGAGATCGACGCGCTGAGGAGGAAGGCCGTCAGGAGCCAGGCGGTGTCGGACGGGGTGGAGTGGAGTTCGCGCTGGAAGACGCCGAGGGCGGGTACTACCAGGGACTGGAGTACGGAGTAGGCGGTGGTGGCCAGGCAGAGGCCGGGTAGGAGGGCTTGGGTCTGCCTGTGTCGGCAGACAGAACGCGCGTTCTGTCTACCTGTGGTTCGCGAGACAGAACGCGCGTTCTGTCTACCAGGGGGCAGGGCGCCCGCCCCGGCGGCCGGAACGCCGCCGGGGCGTGGTGCTGGTGCTGTCACGGGACCTGGACCAGTGCCCGGTTCCGGTTGGCCGGCCGGGGCAGCCCGTAGTGCTCCCGCAGCGTGCGCCCGGTGTACTCGGTGCGGAACCGGCCGCGCTCCTGCAGGATCGGCACGACCTGGTCGACGAAGGCGTCCAGTCCGGACGGCAGGACCGGCGGCATGATGTTGAAGCCGTCGGCGGCGCCGGACTCGTACCAGTGCTCGATCTTGTCGGCGATCTGGACCGGGGTGCCGGCGAACGTGAGGTGACCGCGTCCCCCGCCGAGGCGGGCGATCAGCTCGCGGACCGTGAGGTTCTCCCGGCGGCCGAGGTTGACCACCAGGGTGCGGCGGCTCTTGGCTCCCTCGATCTGCTCCTCCTCCGGCAGTTGTGCCGGGAGTTGCTCGTCGAGGTCGAGTTCCGCCTGGTCGACGCCGAGCAGGTCCGCCAGCGTGCGCAACGCGTATTCCGGTCGGATCAGGCGGTTGAGCTCGACCTCCAGTTCGCGGGCCTCCCCCACGGTGGCGCCGATCAGCGGCACGATCCCCGGCAGGATCTTGATGTGGTCCGGGTCCCGGCCGTGCTCGGCGGCCCGCCGCTTGAGGTCGTCGTAGAAGTCGGTCGCGTCGGTCAGCGTCTGGTGTGCGGTGAAGACGGCCTCGGCGTACCTGGCGGCGAAGTTCCGCCCGTTCTCCGACGAACCCGCCTGCACCAGCACCGGCTGGCCCTGCGCCGACCGCGGCACGTTGAGCGCACCGGCCACCGAGTAGTAAGCGCCCCGGTGCTCCGGCGGGTAGATCTTGCTGTCGTCACCCCAGACGCCGCGCTCCTTGTCGGCGAGGATGGCCTCGTCGTCCCAGGAGTTCCAGAGCTTCAGCGACACGTCGACGAACTCGGCGGCCCGCTGGTAGCGCTCCCTGTGCGCCGGCAGGGCGTCCAGGTTGAAGTTGCGAGCCGCGTCGAGCCCGGCCGTCGTGACGATGTTCCAGCCGGCCCGGCCGCCGCTGACGATGTCCAGCGAGGCGAATCGACGCGCCAGGTTGTACGGCTCGTTGTACGTGGTCGACGCGGTTGCGATGAGCCCGATGTGCGAGGTCGCCCCGGCAAGGGCGGTGAGCAGCACGGTCGGTTCGAGCACGCCGGACGGGCGGCGGCCGACCTGGTCCCAGAGCACCGGGCCGTCGGCGAGGAAGAGAGAGTCGAGCCTGCCCCGCTCGGCGATGCGGGCCAGGTTCTTGAAGTGCTCGACGTCGAGGTCGGCGTACGGGTCGCTCTCCGGAAGACGCCAGGCCGCCTCGTGGTGGCCGACGCTCATGAGGAAGGCGTTGAGGTGCAGCTGTCCAGAACGAGTCATCACCGCACCCGCGGGGTGTAGTGGGTGGCCTCGTCGCCCTCGAGGATGTAGCTCTTGGTGCCGTCAAGGCCGACCGGGACGTCGCCGGCGACCGTGACGCGGTGCAGCTTGCGGGCCAGGTCGCCGTAGTCGTCGGCGGCGTAGTGCTGGGTGCTCCGGTTGTCCCAGACCACGATGTCGCCGACCTGCCACCTGTGGCGCAGCGTGTTCTCCGGGCGGGTGACGTAGTGCTGCAGCAGCCGCAGGATGTCCCGGGACTCGGTCTTGGACAGGCCGAGGATGCCGGTGACGAAGTTGCCGATGAACAGGTTCGGCCTGCCGGAGTCCGGGTTGACGCGGACGACCGGGTGCGCGGTGCGGTACCGGGTGGAGACGAAGACCCGGTGGTACTCGTCGACCTCGGCCGAGCGGAACTGCGGGTGCTCGGCGTAGTCGTACGCGTTGGAGTGCTCGGCCCACGCGCGGTCGGCGAGCAGGCGCAGGTGCTCGGGCAGGTCGGCGTACGCGGCGGCGGTGTTGGAGAACAGGGTGTCGCCGCCGTACGGCGGGATGACCAGGCTGCGCAGCGTGGTGGCCTTGGGCGGGGCGACGACGAACGTGACGTCGGTGTGCCAGGCGTTGGCGCGGGCGCCCTCGCCGCCGGCCACCTCCAGGACGTTCGCCTGGCCGTCGACGGACGGCACGGTCGGGTGCGCCAGAGTCAGCTCACCGAAGAGCGAGGCGAAGCGCTGGTGCTGCTCGTCGTCGAGGTTCTGGCCGCGGAAGACGAGTACTTTGTGCTCGACGAGCGCGTCGTGGATCTCCTTGGCGGCCTCCGGGGAGACTGCCTGCTTGAGGTCGACGCCGCGTACTTCGGCCCCGATTCGGCCACCAATTCGCACGATTTCCGACATTTCCGAAATTCCCTTCGCTAGTTCGTGCGCCAGGTGGAGAACCGGCGCTCGGTGACGATGAGGAGCTGATTGACGACCAGGCCGATCGCGGAGATCGTGATGATCCCGGCGTACATGTCGGCGACCGCGAAGTTGTACTGGGCGTAGTTGATGAGGTAGCCGAGCCCCGCCTTCGCGCCGACCATCTCGGCGGCGATCAGGATGAGGATCGAGGCCGCGCCGGCCAGCCGGATGCCGGTGAAGATGGTCGGCACCGCGGCGGGCAGCACGACCTTCTGGAACAGGCGCAGCGGGCCGAGACCCAGCGATCGGGCCGACTTGATCAGCAGCGGGTCGACGGTGCGGACGCCGCTCACGGTGTTGAGCAGGATCGGCCACGTGCAGCCGTACAGGATGATCGCGACCTTGGACGTCTCGCCGAGGCCGAGGATCAGCACGAAGACCGGCAGGATGGCCAGCGCGGCGGTGTTGCGGAACACCTCGAGCAGCGGGTTGAGCAGGTTCGCCACCGGGGTGTACCAGCCGATCAGCAGGCCGAGCGGCACGGCGATGAGCACCGCCAGCCCGAACCCGGCCGCCGACCGGGCGAGGCTGGCCGACGTGTGACTCCACAGTTCGCCGGAGACCAGCAGGTCCCACCAGGCCGAGAGCACCTCGGAGAGCGGCGGCAGGAAGACCGCGTCGACCACACCGAGCCGGGGGAAGATCTCCCAGATCAGGGCAAGGGCGCCAATCGCAACGGTACGGGTGAGCACCGCGCCGACTCCCCGCAGCAGATTCCGGGAGACAGGCGCGGCCGTCCTCACCGCCGGGGAAACAACCGTCAGGCTAGACACGGGTGGACTCCAATTCGTCGCGGAGCAACGTCCAGATCTCGTGGCGGTAGTGGGTGAACTCCGGGTCCGAGCGCAGGTCCTCGGTGGCCGACCGGGAGGTGAGCGGGATGTCGACGATCTGCTTGATCCGGCCGGGCCGGGACGTCATGACCGCCACCCGCTGTCCCAGGTAGACGGCCTCCTCGATGCCGTGCGTGATGAACACGACGGTCTTTCCGGTCTTCTCCCAGATCCGCAGCAGCTCGTCCTGCAACCCGTCCCGGGTCTGCGCGTCGAGGGCGGCGAACGGCTCGTCCATCAGCAGCACGTCCGGGTCGAACGCCAGGCTGCGGGCGATCGCCACGCGCTGCTTCATGCCGCCGGAGAGCTCGTGCGGGTACCGGTCGTGGAAGCCGGTCAGGCCGACCAGGTCCAGGTACTCGCGGACCCTCTCGGCGCGCTCGCGCCGGGGTACGTGCTTGGCCTCGAGGCCGAACTCGACGTTGCCCAGCGCGGTCCGCCAGGGCAGCAGCGCGTACTGCTGGAAGACGATGCCGCGGTCCAGCCCGGGCCCGGTGACCGGCTTGTCGTTGACCAGGATCCGCCCGGCTGTCGGCTGGGCGAGTCCGCCGAGCAGGTCGAGCAGAGTGGACTTCCCGCACCCGGACGGGCCGACGATGACCAGGAACTCCCCGTCGGTCACGGAGAGGCTGATCTCCTGGAGGGCGGTCACCGTGGTGCCGCGGGCCTGGAAGGTCTTGCCGACGTTCTCGAAGCGAATCACGAAGCCACCTCGTTGTACGCGTTGGAGTAGATGTCGGCCGGCTCGAGGTCGTCCTTCTTCAGCTCGCCGGTGCCGTTCAGCCAGTCGATCCACACGCTGAAGTCGGTGTCCGCGATGACGCCGTTGGTGCTGGTCACGCCGTAGCTCTTCCAGAACTTCAGCGTGCTGCTGTCCTCGTTGCGGGCCCGGTTCTTGACGATCTCGGAGAACTTCGCGATGACGGTCTCGCGAGGCTGGGTACGCGACCACTCGATCGCCTTACCGACCCCCGTGGTGAAGGTGCGCGCCGTGTCCGGGTTCTTCTCGATGAAGTCGTTGCGCAGCACGTAGCTGCCACCGGTGAACGCCCCGAGCAGCTCGAAGTCGGTGAACAGCGGCCGGATGCCACCGCGTTCGAGGGCCTTGTCACGCAGCACCCCGCTCAGCGCGCCGGCGTCGATTTGGCCCTGCCGCAGTGACTGCTCGGTGTTGACCGGCGGCACCACGACCAGCTCGACCTGCTTGATCTCGTCCGGGGTCAGGCCGTTGCGGGTCAGATACGTCTTGATCACCGCTTCGGAGTGCGCGCCGAGCGTGTTCACGCCGATCTTCTTGCCGATCAGGTCCCGCGCCGTCTTGATCGGGCTGTTCGAAGGCACGTAGTAGCCGATGTAGCTGTCCTTGTCGGACCCGTAGTAGCCGACCACCGCGGTGATCGGCGCCCGGGACGCCTTGAGCTTGACGATCGCGCCGTTGAACGCCCCGCCGAAGTCGATGTCGCCGGTCGTGGCGGCCTGGATGTCCTGTGGCCCGCTGATCGTGTTGCCGATCCATTTGAGTTTCACGTCGCCCAGATAGCCGAGTGACTCGGCCAGCTCGGCCGGCGTGACCGCACCTACCGAGCCCTGGTAGCGCAGCTCTTTCACCTGGTCCCCGGCGGCCGCGGCGCTGCCGGACCCACCGCAGGCGGACAGGGTGGTGACGGCGAGGACGCCGGCCAGCGCGGCGGCGAGTGCGGATCTGCGGGTGGCCATGGGGTGCTCCTTCTTCCGGAGGTGGTCAGCGTTCATCGGCCGGCCGGCGCCGGCTGTTTCGGGCAGGGTTGATCGCGGCGGTCCGACGACCGCCCGCGGGCATGGGGCATCTCCCGGCGTCGATGCCGGTCAGTGATCGTTGTCAGTCAAGGGCGGCACCGCCGCCGTCGGACTCAACAGGCGCAGGTGCACACCCGGAGGTAGTCGACGAAGCGGCGCCGGGTCAGGCGCTTGCTTCCGTTCATGCCACCGAACGTAGACGGGCAGATGGCTCCACGTCAGCCACTTTGTGACCCACGCCACATACATTTCCCATAGGTTGAGTAGGGAATGGAGAAGGCAAACCCTTCATGGGTACGGAGTAAGCACGCGCTGAACAGCAAAAACGGGGCGAGGGATGGCCCTCGCCCCGTTCCGAAGTGCTCTGTCAGGTCACTCGCCGAAGTCGCCGAAGTCCCCGAAAGCCTCGCCCGCTTCCTCGATCGCCTCGCCGGCGAGGTAGCCCGCTGCGAGACCACCCGCGACACCCAGAGCGGCACCGCCGAGCGCGCCACCCATGCCGCCGTGCCCACGCCGGTAGTGGCCGTGGTGGCCGTGACCGCCGTGACCGCCGTGACCGCCGTGACCGCCGTGACCGTAACCGGCCGGGGCGCCGAAGCCGGGCATCGACTTGCGACGGTCCACGGCCTGGCGGACCCAGCCGTCGACGACCTGGCGCCAGTCGGTGGTGTCGGCGTCGGCGTGCGACACCGTGTACCGCCCATATGTGTCGTGGCCCTGGGTGAACAGGCCGCCGCGCTTGTCGAACTCGAGGACCACCTCGACGGCGTGCGGGCTGGTCACGAACGTCAGCTCGACCTCGTTGATGCCCCCGTGCGCGTACTGCGCGGGCGGGTAGAACTCGATCTCCTGGTAGAACGGGAGCGTCTGGTGGACGCCGTAGATCTGCCCGTACTCCAGGTCGGCGGACTTGAACTGGAAGCCCAGCGCGCTGAACGCGTCGAGGATGCGCTGCTGGATCGGCAGCGGGTGCACGTGCACCGGGTCCAGGTCGCCCTTGTCGATCGCGCGGGCGATAGACACCTCGGTGCGCACGCCCATCACCATGCCGCGCAGGGTCTGCCCGTACACCGCGGTGATCGGCGTCTCCCACGGCATGTCGAAGCGGAACGGCAGCGAGACCTGCTGTCCCGCGGAGATGCGCATCGGGCCGGTGACCGGGATCCGGAGGAAGTCGCTGACGGCCGAGTAGTCACCGCCGCCGCCCTCCACCTCCATCCGGGTGACCAGGCCGAGCGTGATGTGCTCGATGTCCTGGTCCTGCGTGCCGCCCACCAGGTTGACCTGGCCGGTCAGGGTCGCGCCCGGGTAGGTGCTGGGGTTGGACAACACGGTGTCCACGCTGAGCCCGCCCACCCCGAGAGCGCCCAGCAACTTCTTGAAGACCACGATTCTTCTCCCGCTTCAAAACCCGTCAGGATCGGAAAAATAGCAACGTCCGCTGAACGGTCGCTGAGAAATCACCGGGTCTTGACACCAACGGCGCCATACATCGACACCTCGGCGGGCGTGGGGCGCTCCTCGGAGTCCGGGCGCCAGTCGCAGATCGCCACCGCACCCGGATCGACGATCTCGAGACCGTCGAAGAAGCGGGTGAACGTGTCCCTGTCGCGCGGCCAGGCGTCGACGTGCCCGGCGGCGAGCATCGCGTCGTAGAGCGCGCCGGCCTCGGGCGAGACGAAGTCCTTCGTCGAGTTCGTCGCCACCAGGTAGCTGCCGGGCGGCGCCGCCGCGAGCAGCTCGCGGACCACCCCGCGGGCCTGCTCGTCGTCCTTGATGAAGTGCAGGACGGCGATCAGCAGGATGCCGACCGGCCGGCTCAGGTCGAGCGTGGCCCGGACCTCGTCGGAGGTCAGGATCGCGCCGGGGTCGCGGAGATCCCCGTTCACGTACGTCGTCGCGCTGCCGACCATGAGGGCCCGCGCGTGCGCCAGCACCATCGGGTCGTTGTCCACGTAGACGACCTTGGAGTCCGGCGCGATGGCCTGCGCGATCTCGTGGGTGTTGTCCGGCGCGGGCAGGCCGGTGCCGATGTCGATGAACTGCCGGATCCCGGCCTCCCCGGCCAGGAACTGGATGGCCCGGTTGTGGAAGGCCCGCCCCTGGCGCGCTGCCACGCGCACCGCCGGATAGGCGTCGGCGATGCGGTCACCGGACTCCCGGTCGATCTGGAAGTGATCCTTGCCGCCGAGCCAGTAGTTCCACCGGCGCGCCGGCGAGACGGTCTGCTGGTCCACTTTGGGTCCGGTGTCTCCGCTGGTCAAGGCAGTCCTCCAGGCCGAATCCGAAAAATGGTCGGATCGCCATCCTAACGGCATCGGCCGATGCCGTGGCACCCAAGGTCCACATTGGACCTACCTCGGGCGGCCCGTCCGGCATATTCTTCGCGAGCGACCCTCGTCAAAGGTGCAGCGTTGGCCATCCAAGCGCCGCCTCGCCGGCCCTTCCAGCCCGGCCTGCCGCCGGTCGATTCGTCGCGCCGTGACGGCGGTGCCAACATCGCCGTGACCCTGCGATACGCGCCACTCGCCTTCCTGCTCGGGCTCTTCACCCCGGTCCTGGAGGTCGACGGCCAGCCCGTCCCGGCGAGCTGGGGCCGCGTGGTCACATCCGTGGCACTCGGCCCCCACCTGGTCCACGTCCACATTCCGTACCTGGTGCCGTCCCGGATCGGCGCGGCCGAGACAACCGTCATCGCCGTGCCCGGCCGCACCGTCGAACTCGAGTACCGCGCTCCCCTGCTGTCGTTCATGGCCGGCGCCCTCGGCTCGCCGCCGCAGCGCTATCCGGGCCTGGTAGCCGCGGTGATCCTCCTGGTCACGGCGTTGAGCCTGGCCGTCTGCGGTTGCCTGGGCATCCTGCTGTCGGCCGGCACCCCCGCGTAGTGGCCCGCGCCGCCGTTCAGAGCCTGAGGCGGCGGGCGAATCTGGCTCGGTACTCGGAGGCGCTGAGCCCGTAGTGCGCGCGGAATCGGCGGGCGAAATGGTTCTGGTCGGGCCAGCCGACGGTGTCTGCGATCGCCCGTACCGTGCGGTCGGAGTGCAGGAGCATCTCCGCGGCGATCTCGACCCGGTGACGGTGCAGGAACGCTATCGGAGGCAGCCCTGTGGCCGACTTGAAGAGCCGGATGAGGTACGACGGCGCCAGGTGAAGCTCGTCGGCGAGTTCACCCAGCGTCCAGTTGTGGGCCGGTTGCCCCTCGATCCGCCGCATCACCGCGGCGACCGCCGGATGCATCGGGTCGAGGCGGGCGCCGCCGCCGGCCGCCCGCGCGACACAGCTGAGAGCCAGGACGACGTGGGCGATCATGTCGGTGCGGTGCAGGTGCTGAGGCAGGGTACGCAACCGCGCGAGCTGATCGAGGTGCGTGAAGTAACCCGCGCGCGACTCCGGGGCAAGGGTGGTGGTCAGGATCCCCCGCCGGCGTTCGGTGTACGGGCCGGTCCAGAGCAGTGGTCCCAGCAACGGGTCGTCCCTGGTCCAATTGAGCTCGCGGCGCAGCAGCTCGGCCGAGAAGCACAGGTTGTAGACCTCCAGGTCGCGGCAGTCCTCGAAGCCGTGCCAGACGCCCGGGCGCAGCACCACGACATCGCCGACGTTCAGCCGCTGCCGGCCGTTCAGGCTGTGATGGACCCCGGCGCCGGCGGCGACGGTGGCCACCTCGACGAAGCTGTGCGTGTGCACGGGATGCCCGCGTTCGTGCTGATGGCGGCCGGCATATGCGAAGGTGTCGTCGCCGAAGTACACGAGCGTGGACCTGTGTTCGATCGTGGTCTTGGGCATTTCCGGACGCCAATCACGCAGAGGTACGTCGAACGTCGTGAGCAGGCAGGCGATTGACAGCGCGATCTGAAACGATTCAGGAACTCCTGTGATCGATGCTAGAAAATGTGTCGCACACGTGTCAACCGCATGTCTTAGCAGGTGGCGCGAGTATTGACGATTTTTGTAGATCGGTCTACGTTTTCGTGTATCGATCTACAGAAGTTCAGCGCCGAGCCTGGCCGGGCCACCATCGACGACGTCGCGCGGGCGGCCGGTGTGTCCCGCGCCGCCGTCTCGAAGGTCCTGCGCGACGCCTACGGCGTCAGCGACGCCATGCGCGAGCGGGTCAACCGGGCGATCGCGGAGCTCGACTACCGCCCCCGTGTCGCGGCACGGGCGATGCGCGGCTCCGCGCTCACCGTGGGCGTGGTCATCCCCCACTTCGGCAGCTACTTCATCTCCGACGTCCTGGAGGGGGTGGCAGCCCACCTGCGCGAGACGCCGTACCAGATGATCCTCGCGCCGGCCGACGACGAGTACCGGGCCGGCTACCGCGCCGTCGAGGCCCTCTACGACCGCCAGGTCGACGGCATTGTCGTCATCGCCCCGCTCGAGCGGCCCGACTGGCTGGAGGCGGTGGCACGGCGGATCCCGCTGGTGCAGCTCGGCAGACACGACCAGTCCCAGCGCTACGACACGATCGTCGGTGACGACGCCGCCGGCTCCCGGCTGGTCATGGCGCACCTGCTGGAGCGGGGCCACCAGCGCATCACTCACCTGACCCACCTGGACCGAGGTGTGCCGCGGTCGACGCTCACACCCCAGGCCACTCGCAGCTCGGTCTATCAGCAGACCATGCGCCAGGCCGGTCTGAGCCGGCACATCCGGGTGATCGCCGCCCGGTTCGAGGAGGAGCCGGCCCGGCGGGCGATGGGTGCCGCCCTCGACAGGGCGGAGCCGCCCACCGCGGTGTTCGCCGGCAACGACGACGCCGCGCTGGGCGTGCTGCGCGCCCTCGCCGAACGGGGGCTGACGACCGAGGACATCGCCGTGACCGGCTACGACGACGCCCGGCTCGCCGACCACCCCGGCATCAACCTGACCAGCGTCAACCAGAACGGGCACGAGATGGGCCGCCGATCGGCGGCCCTGCTCGTCGAGCGCATCGGCGGCCGGCGCGACGCGGTGCACGAGACCCACGAACCGCGACTGATCGTCCGCGGCTCCAGCACACGCGCCGATCAGCGCAGGTAGCGTTCGGCCACCACGGCCGGCTGCTCCAGGACGCGGCCGGCCTCCAGGTCGCGGGCCAGCCGTAGGTACTGCGCGTGGGTCCAGGTCAGCGGCGTGGCGGACGTCGTCGGTGTGCCGGGCTCCCGGTACGGCGGCTGGTTGTCCCAGACCTGTTCGGGCAGCAGGAGCCCCTGGCAGGCCGCGCGGGCCATGGTCCGGAGCTGCTCGCCGGCGGGCCCGGTCCGCCCGGCGGCGATCAGATACTCACCGCGCTCACCGTTGAGCAGCGGCCAGGCCCGGCCGCGGGTGAGGCGCGAGCCGGCCGGCAGCGGGTAGTCCCACTGGCTGCCGTCGGCCTTCTCGCCGTACCCGTCGAAGGACGCCCGGTACCAGAAGAGGCCGCGCCTCGTGGGCACGCCGAGCTGCCGGTCCACGACGGTGAGGCTGTTGCGCACCGCCGGGTCGGAGGCCGGCAGCACGCCCAGACGGACCAGTTCGAGGAACCCGGGGTCCACGACGGTCCGCTGGTCGACGCCGGAGGGTCCGCTGTCACCGATGTCGTACGCCGTACCCAGATTCGGCCGGCCGTCCTTGGTGAGGCGCAGGAAGTAGGGCGATCCGGAGTACGGCCCGGTGCTGGTGACCGTCCAGTCCTTGACCTTGGACTGCCACTCGTCGGCGGTCGCCAGGTAACGCGCCGACGCCGCAGTGTCCCCGTTGGCGCGGGCGATCGAGGCGGCGCAGACCAGCCCGGCGATCTGGGCCGCGATGGTGGCCGGCGAGTACCCCGACTGGTTCTCCCAGCGGTCCTGCGGGCTCCACGGCGCCCGGTTGCCGTCCTGTTCGAAGCCGAGCAGGAAGTCCGCGGCCCGCCGCACGCCCGCCCAGGTGGCGGCGTCGGTGCGGCCCAGCTGGTACGCCAGCACGACCGGCAGCGCGACCTCGTCGAGCTGCAGGCCCTCCCAGACCGGCGTGCCGTCGAGGCGGGAGTTCTGCGGGAACGAGCCGTCCGGCTTCTGCTGAACGGTGAACAGGTAGTCGAGGGCGCGCTCGGCCCCGGCCCGGTCGCCGGCCGCCAGCAGCCCGGTCGCGATCTGGTAGAGGTCCCGGGCCCAGATCAGGTGGTACGGGCCGGACGGGTCGTCGCGGCCGAACGCCCAGGGTGCGGCGGGCGCGGCCACGTACGCGCCACGGTGGGTCTTGTCCTCGCTCGCGGCCAGGACCATCGCCGACACCCGGTGGAGGCGGCGGTCCGCGACGGCCGGTGGGCGGTCGAGGCCGTCGAGGTAGCGGGACCAGCCGGAGGTGTAGTCGCGGGCGACCGCGGGGAAGCCCCGGCGCAACGAGTCCCGGGCGATACCCAGGGCCGCCCCGGTGGACGGCGCGAAGCCGAGCGCCAGCGTCGCCGCGCGGTGGCCGGGGCGGCCGGTCAGCGTGGTCTCGCCGGTCTGGACCAGGTAACCCGGTGACGCCGACGGGTTCCGGGAGTCCATCCGGCCGTCGGCGAGCAGGTCGGTCCAGCCGTCGGAGGTGCCGGTGAAGCCGCTGGACGTCGCGGTGAATCCGGGCGACGCGACGAAGGCACTGGCCACCGGGCCGTCGGAGGCGAGCAGGGCGTCGCCGTCGGTGCGGCCGGAGTCGTTGCCGCGGGTGTTGGCCAGGGCCGGGTCGTAGACGGCGTACACCCGGTACGGACGGTCGCCGCGGGTGGTGAGGCGCAGGTCGACCAGGACGCCGGCGGCGCGCGGGTCGGTGGTGTAGGAGGCGGTGAGCCGCCACCGGCCGGACTTCTCGGTGAACGTCTGGGCATAGCTGAGGCTGCGGTCGCCGGTCAGCGCGGTGGTGACGGTCGCGGCGTCCTCGGCGCGGACCGCGCGGCCGTCCGGGCCGGCGAGCACGAAGCCCAGGGCGCGGACGCTGGGCGTGCCGAGGTCGGGGTAGAAGACCTCGCCGAGGCCGCCGGCGCGCTGCACTGTCGCCCAGACCTTGCTGCGGGTGTCCGCCGAGGTCAGGAACCCGGTCTTGTCCGCCGGAAGGTATTGCTGGTCGGTGCCGGGTGCCGGACCGGGTGACAGGGCCATCGCCAGCGACGTGGCGGCCAGTTTGAGGAACGCCATGAACTCCGGTCTACACCCGCGCGGCAGCCGCCGCATCCCGGGACGTGACCCAGCGCTCGAAGATCAGGGTGGTGAGCGGCGGGATCGAGGCGGCCAGTCCGAAGAGGGTGCGCCACAGCGACCAGCGCTCGGCTCGAGCGACCCAGAGGGTGGCGGCCAGGTAGGCGATGAAGAGCGCGCCGTGCAGCCGGCCGAAGAGCCACACGCCGGCCTCGGTGGTCTCCGGGACATACTTCAGATACATCCCGATGAGCAGGCCGGTCCAGGAGATCGCCTCGGCGATCGCGGTGATGCGGAAGATGCGAAGCGGTTGCACCGGCCGACCCTAGCGGGGCGTGGATGAACGTTTCCTGTGGGACGCTGATCGGGTGGCCGAGATACCGATGCGCCCCTGCCGGCGGTGCGGTCACCCGACCCGCGCCGATCGGATGGTGCAGGGTTACGGGCGCAACTGTGCCGCCCTGCTCGGGTTGACCGGCGGTTCGGTCGACACCGGGCACACCGGCCCTGACCTGCTCGATCTGATCGAGGTGGAGCCGGCGGACGAGTGCGACGGCTGGGACCGGCCGGCCGACGCCGCGGTGCCTATCGCTCACCGACGGCGGCGATCGTGAGGAACTTCGACGGGTCCTCGGGGGTCGGCTCGCCGGGGTCCGGGCGCCACAGCGGGCCGTACACGAGGCCCGGATCGACCAGCCGCCAGCCCTCGAACAGGCCGGCCACCTGGCTCTCGTCGCGGGGCACGAGCGCGGTGCCGGTCCGGTTGTAGAGGTCGGCGACGCGCTCCATGGCCTGCGGGCGGGCGCTGTTGGTGGCGTGCGTGAGCGCGAGGACGCTGCCGGGCCGGGCGATCTCCCGGTAGGTGACCATCGCCTGGTCGATCGCCGGGCTGGCCGGGACGAAGTGCAGCACCGAGATCATCAGGATGGCGGTCGGCTCCTCCGGGTCGAGCAGGGCGCGTACCGCCCGGTCGGCCAGGATCGGGCCGGGATGCTGCAGGTCGCCGTGCACGACCGCGATACACGGGTCGGCGCCGAGCAGGTGGCGGGCGTAGAGCACGGCGGAGGGGTCGATGTCGACGTAGACCACCCGCGCCTCGGGGTCGGACTCGCGGGCCACCTCGTGCACGTTGCGCTCGGTGGGTATGCCGGAGCCCAGGTCCAGGAACTGGCGGACGCCGCGGCCGGTGGCGTACCGGACGGCGCGGTGCAGGAACGCCCGGTTGGCACGGGCGATCAGCGGCAGCTCGGGCACCAGTTCGACGGCGCGGGCGGCCACCGCGCGGTCGGCGGCGAAGTTGTGGGTGCCGCCGAGGAACGCGTCATAGATGCGAGCCGCGCTGGGGCGGTTGGGGTCGATCGCGGTGGGTAGGTCCGGCGTCGTCACCCCGCCACGATGCCCAGATTCCCCATCCTCATACCCGGAATATCCGAATAGACGTACTTTAGGGGGTGGGAGGTAGCGGTGGAGTCACGCGAGATCCCGGGGCTCCTGCTCGACACCGCCCCGGACGCGATCATCGTCAGCCGCTCGGACGGCATCATCACGCTGGCCAACCGCCGGGCGCACGACATGTTCGGATATCCCGCCGACACGCTCGTCGGCACCTCGGTCGACGACCTGGTGCCGGAGGACGTCCGGGAACAGCATCCGACGAATCGGAGGACGTACCTCGGCGGCGAGCACCAGCCACTGCGCCGGCTGCCGCTGCGCGGCCTGCGCCGCGACGGCACCGTCTTCGCCGTGGAGGTGTCGCTCTCCGCCATGGCCGGTCCCGACCAGCAGACGTACGTGACAGCCGTGCTCCGCGACGACACAGCACAGCGGGAGGCGGCGCGGACCAGGGCCCTGCTCGCCTCGATCGTCCAGTCCTCGCACGACGCGATCGTCACCACCGACCTGGACGGCCTGGTCCTGTCCTGGAACCCGGGCGCCGAGATCCTCTACGGCTACCCCGCCGCTGACATGATCGGCAAACCGATCGACGAGATCATCCCGGTGGCCCGCCGCACCGACGAGGAGCAGATCCGCCTGCTCGTACGCCTCGGCGGCCGCGTCGACCGGTACCGCAGCCTCCGGCAGAACGCCAAGGGCGAGATCGTCGCCGTCTCGATGCTGATCTCCCCGCTGCTCGACGAGCGCGGCACGATCTTCGGCACCACGAGCGTCGGCCGCGACATCAGCGACCGGGAACGTGCCGAGGCCCGCGTTCAGGCGTTCCTCGACGCCGCGCCGGACGCCATGCTGGGAGTCGCCGAGTCCGGCGAGGTGGTGCTGGTCAACGCGGAGGCCGAGCGCCTGTTCGGCTATCCCCGGTACGACCTGCTGCACATGCCGCTGCCGGAACTGCTGCCGGACGGGCTGCCGCCGGTGTCGGCGGTGCTGCGTACCGGCGGGGACAGCACGCCGCTGGACACCGAGCGGGCGGACACCGACCCGAGCGAGCCGATCGACCACCGCTGGGCGTCACGCCGGGCGCTGCGGCGCGGCGGAGCCGAGCTGCCGGTCGACATCGCCTGCAGCTCGCTGCACACCGACAGCGGGACCGTGATCGTCGTGGTGGTCCGCGACATCACCGAGCGGCTCTCCGCCGAGGAGGAACGCAACCGGCTGCGGGAGGAGACCGACCGGCAGCGCCTCGAGGCCCGGATGCAGCAGGCGCAGCGCCTGGAGAGCCTGGGGCAGCTGGCGGGCGGTATCGCGCACGACTTCAACAACCTGCTCGCGGTGATCCTCAACTACGCGTCGTTCATCATCGAGGACGCGGCCGGCAGCCCGCCCGCGGTGGACGCCGAGCAGATCGCGCGGGCGGCGCGGCGCGGCAGCGACCTGACGCATCAGCTGCTGGCGTTCGCGCGGCGCGAGGTGATCCGGCCGCGCCCGCTGAACCTGAACACGGTGGTCACCGAGGTGCATCAGATGCTCGAGCGGTCGCTCGGGGAGCACATCGCGCTGACCGTGCGCACCACGGCCGGGCTGCCGTCGGTGATGGCCGACCCGGGTCAGCTGGAGCAGGTGCTGGTGAATCTGGCGGTCAACGCCCGCGACGCGATGCCCACCGGCGGGCGGCTGACGATCGACACCGCGCCGGTGCCGGTGGACGCCGACCACGCGGCGGCCCGGGCCGGGCTGCTGCCCGGCCGCTACGTGCGCCTGCGGGTCTCGGACACCGGCACGGGCATGCCCAAGGAGGTGATCGACAAGGCGTTCGAGCCGTTCTTCACGACGAAGCCGAGCGGGCAGGGCACCGGCCTCGGGCTGGCCACGGTCTACGGGATCATCACGCAGGCCGGCGGCACGGTCCAGATCTACTCCGAGCCGGGGATCGGTACCACGTTCACGATCCTGCTGCCGGCCACCGAGGTGCAGGCGCAGGAGGCCGTGCAGGAGGAGTCGGCGGCCGGCCTGACCGGGCACGGCGCGACCGTGCTCGTCGTGGAGGACGAGGACGCGCTGCGCGAGGTCACGTGCCGGATCCTGCGGCGGGGCGGCTACACGGTGCTGGCCGCGGACACCGGCGAGGAGGCGCTGCGGCTGGCCGCCGGCCACTCGATCGACGTGCTGCTCACGGACGTGATCATGCCGGGGATGCTGGGCAAGGACCTGGCGGCCGCGATCATGAAGGCGTGGCCGGCCACCCGGGTCCTGTTCATGTCCGGGTACGCCCAGCCGGTGCTCACCAACCACGGCACCCTGTCGGCCGACGTGCACCTGCTGGAGAAGCCGTTCACGAGCGCCGAGCTGATGCGGGCGCTGCACGAGGAACTCCAGTGACGGTCACCGCAGCACGTCCACGATCCAGTCGGCGATGTAGGTCTGCACATGGGCGAAGTGGTCCAGCCCGATGTGCTCGGCGCCGCCCTCGGCCGCTGTGAAGATCCGCAGGTCGCGCCGGGGAGCGTTGACCGCCTGCTCGTAGGAGCGATGCGCGTACCTCAACGGGATCTGCCGGTCGTTCTCGCCGTGCGCGATCAGGAACGGCACGGTGATCTGCTCGACGACGCCGTCCAGGTTCACGGCCTCGGCCTTCTTGATGAAGACGTCCAGGTCGGTCTCGCCCCACACCCACAGCACGTGGTCCCAGTAGTGCGGGACCGGGTTCTCCCCCTCGCGCTCGAGCCGGCGCTTCTGCACCGCGCCCCAGTCGTGGTTGGCGCCCCACGCCACGCAGAAGGCGAGCCGCTTCTCGAACGCGGCCGCCCGTGGTGCGTAGTAGCCGCCCAGCGACCAGCCGACCAGGCCGATCCGGTCACCGTCCACGTCGTCGCGGGTCAGCAGGTAGTCGACGCAGGCTCGGGCCCAGTCCTCGCTCTCGATCCGGGAGGTCAGGCCGAGCAGCCGCAGCGCCTCACCGCTGCCGGGGCAATCCACCATCAACGTCGAGATGCCGCGGGCCGCCATCTCCTGCGGGAAGCCCGAGGCATACATGTGCTCCTTGGTCGAGTCCAGCCCGTTGAACATGATGACCACCGGCGCCGGGCCGTTTTTCACCGCCTTTTTGAGGTACGCGGGAAGCACCGCGCCTTCGAACGGGATCTCCACGCGGGTCGTTCCCGGGTCGATCAGGTCGAACGCCTTCTGCTGCAGTTCGAGGCAGCGCCGGTAGAAGACGTTGCGGTCCGGCGCCTTGGCGCTCTGCATCCGCTCGGCCTGGGCCAGGTAGTTCGTGGCCCGCAGGTACTTCTGGCCGGCCGTGCGCGGATGCCCGGCGGCCTCGTCCGCCGCCGCCTGGGAGGCCAGATCCTCGGCGACCGCGGCCCAGGACGCCAGGAACTCCTTGGTGCCGACGTCCGAGCCCTGTGCGGCGAGGTCCCGGATCGGCCGGCAGGCGCGGTCCACCTCGTCGATCAGGCCGCCGCTGTTCAGGGTGGCGACCACGCCCAGATTCCAGACGTAATTGCCGGGGAAGTACTCGAACATTCAGTGCTGCCTCTCTGCACGCGCTTTCGCCGCATCCCGGCGCCGGGCACGCGGAAGATCGGGGGTCTCGCCGCCCGAGACAATGCGATTGGTCAAACTGCCGATGCCTTCGACGGTGAGCGTCACGATGTCGCCGTCCCGCAGCGGCGGCGGATCCTGCCGGCCGTTCCGCCCCCACAATTCGGCGAGACAGCCGCCGTTGCCGACGGTTCCGGATCCGAGCACGTCGCCCGGCACGACGCGGCTGTCCCGCGCGGCGTAGGCGACCATCGTCTCGAACGTCCAGCTCATGTTGCCGAGCAGATCCCGCCCGATCTCGGTGCCGTTCACCGTTGCCGTGCACCAAAGGTCGAGAAAGCCGTCCCGCTTGTGTTCCTCGAGCTCGTCGGCCGTCACGATCCACGGGCCGAGACTGCTCGCGAAATCCTTGCCCTTGGCCGGGCCGAGACTCACCTGCATCTCCCGTTTCTGCAGGTCACGAGCCGACCAGTCGTTGAGGACCGTGTAGCCGAAAATGGTCTGCCCCGGCCCGATGACCGCTGCCACCTCCAGCTCGAAGTCCCGGTTCACCGAGCGCGCGGGAAACGGCACGCTGTCGTCCGGGCCGTAGATCCGGTGCGGGTTCGTGAAATAGAAGGTGGGCGCGTCATACCAGGCGTCCGGCACACCGGCGTTTCCGTCGATGCTGCGCCGGACCCCTTCGACGTGCTCCTCGAACGCGACGAAATCGCGGAGCGAGGCAGGCTGCAGCGGCGCCAGCAGGCGCACTTCTTTCAGGGGTACGGGGAAATCGCGCTCTCTCTTTCCCACCCCGTTCTCGATGATCTCCAGCATGTCGATGTCGCCGGCGAAGGGGACGACCTGCTCGCCCTCGACGGCTCCCGTTCTGACCCGGCCCTCGTGCCGGAAGGTGGCGATACGCATGTCTCTGCCCTACACCGGCGGGGCGACGAACACGCCCCGGTCCACCTCGTTGAACGACTGCCGGGCGACGAATTCGTTCATCGGGTTCGCCGTGCCCCACTGGTCGCTGACCGCCGGGTCGGAGAAGTCGTACAGGTGCGGGTGCCAGGTGTCCTCGTCGAGTTCCTCCAGCTCGGTGGTGTACTCGACGGTGTTCCCGTGCGGGTCGAGAAAGTAGCTGAAGGTGTTGTTCCCGGCCATGTGCCGGCCCGGGCCCCACACCTTCTCCACGCCGCCGCGCAGCAGCCGGCCGGTGCCGCGCATGTACTCGTCGATGCCGCGCATCTCGAACGAGGCGTGGTGCAGCGAGACGTGCGGGCCGCGGGCGATCGCCAGGCTGTGGTGCCAGCGGTTGGTCCGCAGGAACCACATCATCTCGCCCATCCGCGGGTGCATGAGGGTGTCCGAGAGCGCGAAGTTGAGGTGCCTGTTGTAGAAGGCGACGGTCGCCTCCGGGTTCGGTGAGTTGATCACCACGTGTGAGAGCTTGACCGGGACGGACTCGCCCTCCTCCAGCCTGCGGTGCTGCCGGACCTCGACGTCCGAGGAAACCTCGACGGTACGGCCGTCGATGTCGAAGAAACGGAAGCCGTACCCGCCGCCGGGGGTCAGCAGTTTGCCGGGCTCGCAGAGCAGCTGGACGCCGTCGCGGCCGAGACGCTCGGCGAGCGCGTTGACGTCGGCCTCGGTCGCGGCGCCGAACGCGATCAGGTCGAGGCGCTTCTCGGCGGCCCTGCGCAGCCGTACCGAGTACTGCTCCGGCGAGCCGGCCGCGGCCAGGAAGGCGATGCCCTCGTCGGTGGTCTCGGCGTCCAGGCCCCACATGTCGGTGTAGAACGTGAGCTGCCGGTCGTAGTCCGGCACGGCCAGGTCGACGTGCCGCAGGTGGGTGATGAGTCGTTCGTCGTGCACGTGAGTCTCCGGATTCTCAGGCGGGCTCGGCGACCAGGTGGGCGATGCGGGCCATCAGGCCGGGCACGTCGCCGCGCTCGCGCGCGAGCAGCCAGCGGGTCAGTTGCAGGGAGGCCTCGACGACGGTCCGGGCCCGGTCCAGGCGGCGTGCGGTGAACTCGGACCACAGGCTGTCGGTGACCGCGCTGTCGCGCAGGAGCAGCTCGGCCAGGACCGAGGCGTCCTCCAGGGCCTGTGCGGCACCCTGCGCGAGGGTGGGCGGGCAGGAGTGCGCGGCGTCGCCGATCAGCACGACCCGGCCCCGGTGCCACGGGCCGTCCAGGACGTGGCTCTCGAAGGCGGTGTAGTTGACCGGGGCCGCACCGGTGAGCGACTCGCGGATCTCGTCCCACGGCCCGTGGTACGCCCCGGCCAGCTCTCGCATCGTCGCCAGGGCCTGCTCCGAGGTCAGGCCGGACCGGTCCTGGACGTCCTCGACCAGGTAGGCGTAGATGGTGTCCGGTCCGGCCGGGCAGTACCCGGCGATGTGGGCGGGGCCGCCGTAGAACAGGTCGGTACGCGTCACGCTCTCCGGGCGGCGGGTGAACGTGCGCCAGATGCCCATGCCGACCGGCTGCGGCTCCAGGTCGATGCCGATCGCACCGCGGGTCCACGAGCGGATGCCGTCGGCGCCGATCACCAGGTCGTACCGGCCGGTCGAGCCGTCGGCGAAGGTGACCACGACCGCGTCGCCGTCCTGCTCCAGGGCCGCCGGGCGGGTGCCGAAGCGGACCTTGGCACCGGCCTCGGCGGCGCGGTCGAGAAGGATCCGCGCGAGCGTGGGCCGGTACATGCCGAGTGTCGCGGGCAGATCCGGGCCGCCGGTGCGGATGTCGGTGAGCTCGGCGATCAGCGTGCCGGCCGGATCGGGGGCGCGCAGGCCGAGCGTGTCGAACGCGTACCCCTCGGCGGCGACCCGCTCCCAGACGCCGATCTCGCGCAGGACACGCAGCGCGTTGCCCTGGAGCGTGATCCCGGAGCCGAGCGCGGACACGTCCGGCTTGAGGTCGGCCAGGTCGACCGAGACCCCGCCCTCGGCGAGCAGAATCGCCGCCGCGGTGCCGGCCGCGCCGCCACCGACGACCAGAACGTTACGAACTGCTGGCACGGCGGTTTCCCTCCTGTTACCCGTTGTGATGGGCACCACTGTCCACCCGGCAGCAGGTATCAGGGAAGCTCGACTTGGCGATAGGGACTATCGGCCTGGCTTATAGTGACGCCATGGCGGTCGACCGGGTGCTGGCGAACCTCGATCTGAACCTGCTGGTCACCCTCGACGCGCTGCTGCGGGAGCGGAATGTCACGCGTACGGCGGAACGGCTCGGGGTGAGCCAGCCGGCGGTCAGCGGCGCGCTCGGCCGGCTCCGGCGGCACTTCGGCGACCCGCTGCTGGCCCGCGTCGGCAACCGGTACGAGCTGACACCCCTCGCGGCGCGGGTCGCCGCCCTCACCGAGCCGGCCCTCGCGGGGATCCGCCGGGTCTTCGACGCCACGGCCGAGTTCGACCCGTCCGGCCTCGACCGCGAGTTCACGATCGTCACCTCCGACTACGCGGCCACCGTCCTGGCTCCGGAGCTCGCCCGCCGTCTCGCCGAGCTCGCACCCGGCGCCCGGCTGCGCCTGCAGCAGACCACCCCGTACGCCGTCGACCACGCCGCCGACACCCTGCGCACCGCCGACGGCCTGCTCATCCCGCACGGCTTCGTGACCGGGCTGCCGCACCTCGACCTCTACACCGACCGCTGGGTCTGCATCGTGTCGCACGACCACCCCGATGTCGGTGACGCGCTCACCCTGGACCTGCTCGCCGAGCTGCCCTGGGTGGTGCTCTTCGACCGGCCCACCGCGTTCGCCCCCGCGGTGCGCCAGCTCCGCATGATCGGCATCGAGGCGCGGGTCGACATCGTGGTCGACGGCTTCACCCAGATGCCCTTCCTGGTGGCCGGCACCCGCCGGGTGGCGCTCATCCAGGAGCGCCTCGCCCGCCTGCTCGCCCCGGTCGCCGGCGTCCGCGTGCTGGACTGCCCGTTCGAGGTGGTGCCGCTCGCCGAGGCGTTCTGGTGGAACCCGATGTACCGCAACGACCCCGCTCACGCATGGCTGCGCGAGGTGCTCGTCGAGGCCGCCGGCGCGCTGCGCCCATAACCGCGGCTGATGCTGGGCATCAGCCAAACCATCTTCCGCTGATGGTGACCCGGGCCACATAGTCCACGCATGTCTGTCACCACGCCCGCACCACAACGTCAGGCCGGACTGGCCCAGCTGGTGCTCCTGCTCGCCGGATCCTGCCTGTCGGTCCTCGGTGCCGTGCTCATCGCACCCGTGCTGCCGCAGATGACCGACCACTTCGCCGGGGTCGCCGGCGCCGACGTCCTGGTGCCGATCGTCCTCACGGTGCCGGCCCTGATCATCGGCCTGACCGCGCCGTTCGCCGGCGTCATCGCGGACGCCATCGACCGCAAACGGGTGCTCATCATCGCGATGATCGGCTACTCGATCTTCGGGACCGCCCCGCTCTATCTGGACTCGCTCGGCGCCATCATCGGCAGCCGGGTCCTGGTCGGCGTCTGCGAAGCGGCCATCATGACGTGCTGCACGACGCTGATCGCGGACTACTGGTCGGGGCCACGCCGCAGCCGCTACCTGGGCCTGCAGACACTGCTGGCGTCGGTCTCCGCGACGGTATTTCTCGGACTTGGTGGAGCGCTGGGCGCCGGCGGCTGGCGTACCCCGTTCTGGCTCTACTCGGTGGCGGCGCTCCTCGCCGTACCCATGGCTCTGTTGATCTGGCAGCCGGTGACCGCGCCCCGGACCGCCAAGCTGGCACCGCTCCCCTGGCGCCAACTCCGCGTTCCCTGCCTGGTCACGCTCGCCGGCGGCGTGGTCTTCTACGCCCTGATCGTGGAACTGTCCTTCGTGCTGGACGAGGCCGGCGTCACGGCGACGGCGACGATCGGGGCACTCAGCGCGCTGATGTCACTGGCGACGGCACTCGCGGCGGGCTCCTTCGCCAAGCTCTCGGGACAGACGCCGCGGACGCTGTTGCCGATCGCTTTCGGACTGTCGGCGGCGGGCTTCCTGGTGATCTGGGGCAGCGGCGGCTCGGTCCCGGTGATCACGGTGGGCGCGGTGCTGACGGGCGCCGGAACCGGCCTGCTCCTGCCGACCCTGCTGACGTGGGCGACCAACGGGCTGTCGTTCGCGGAGCGCGGTCGCGGCACGGGCCTGTGGACCGGAACCCTGTTCATCGGCGAGTTCCTGTCCCCGGTCCTGCTCACCGGACTGGCCGCGGCGATCGGCGGCCTGCGCCCCGCCATCGGCCTGCTCGGCATCGCCACCGCCCTCCTGGCCGTCGCCACGCTCGCCATCGTCCCCCGGGACGCCACCCCCTTGAACATCACAAACTCCTGACCCCCTCCCCCTCACCCTCGCCCTTCCTCTCCGCGCCCTCCGTGGGCGACCGTCGGCGTGGGAGCCGGGGAACAACGGCGCGAAAGGGGCGTTACGGCCGCGCCCACGCACCCCGCCGCCTGGCACGCCGGACATTGACCACGTCCTGCCGAGACAAACCCCCGCAACAGCGCCCACTGGGAGTGACCCCGCGGCAGACCGTGCCCGCCGACGGGGCGGAGGCGACAGCGGCGCAGGGCGGAGGCGGCGTGGGGCGGAGGCAGCGGCGGCGCGGGCGGAGGCAGCGGCGGCGGGAAAAGAGGAGGTGGTGGGAGGGGCGGGCGGAGTCAGGCGGGGGTGGGGAGGGTGCGGGCGGAGCCGTAGGACGTGCCGGCGCGGTCGCGCTCCAGCCAGCCGGTTTCGACGAGCATGCGGCGGACCGCGGCCACGTCGTCGGTGAGCACGGCGAGGCGCCGGTTGACCTCGTCCTCGGTGAGGACGCCGTCGACGGCCAGGAAGCGGGCGAACAGCTCGCCGATCTGCTGGTAGCGCTCGCTCATCGTGGGCGGCAGCGAGGTCAGCCGGCCGTGCGAGAAGAACGACCTCAACTGGGGGTAGCCGGCCAGCAGCGGGGCGATCGGCTGTGCCCGGTCGAGGGTCTGTGCGGCCTCGCGCAGCACGTCGGCCCGGGCCCGGAAGACGCCGTTGCCGGTGCCGGTGGCCAGGCCGGCGCCGACCAGGCGGGCGCAGACCTCGCCGGCCTCGGGTTTCGGCATGTCGAGGTGGATCGACATCTCGGCGATGGTGGCGCCGTTCACGCCGTGTTTCACCAGCTCGGCGAAGGCGATCAGCCGGGCCGGGTTGGACAGCTGCGTGAGGATCTCGGCGGCACGGGCGGCTTCAGCGGACATCCCCACACCGTAGGCACCGCCCATCGGCGCGGCATCCGATTATTTCGGTTACCAGCGGGTACGAAACAGAGTCCCTCCGGTCATGCATACAGCCCAGGAGGCGATGATGACCGTTCTGCGACGGGTGGCGGTACCACTCACCGCGCTGATGGCGATCGGCCTGACCCCGACGGCCGCGGCGGCGGACGCGCTCGCGACCGTTTACGACCAGGACAGCAGGGCTCTGGCACAGGCGCGATTCGTGGCCGCAGGTGACTCCTTCACGCTGGTCAAACTGGCCGGCGCGGGTAGGCGGGTCTTCGTGGAGTACCGGTACGTCCGCAAGGACGGCAGCCTGCAGACGGGAACGCACTGGGGCCCGGACGCGGTCGGCGGGACGGCCCGCTTCGACCACGACTTCGGGGAGGGACGGGCCGTGGAGTTCCGCGTCTGCGTGGAGGCGGCCGGTCTGTGCAGCGGCACCGACGAGGGCGAGAACTGGACGAAGGGCCACGCCTGACCGAGATCAACAATTGACTTGAGTCGATTGTTGATACAGGCTGTGCCCACAGCAGTGCCGCCGGAGCCACGCGGCACGCGAGAGCATGGGCAGCTTTCGCGCGTCCCTCGATGACCACTGTCCGCGAAAGCGTGTGACAGTCCCGAGCTCACGGAGTGCTGAGCCCTCATGTCCTCACCCGTACGCATGAAGTTTTTGATCTCTGCTGTGGTGGCCGCCCTGGCCGCCTCCCTCGCTGTCCTCGCCGTGCAGACCGGCCCGGCAGCCGCGCACGGCAACGTCGTCAGTCCCGCCTCCCGCAACTACGGCTGCTATGAGCGCTGGGGATCCAAGTTCCAGGACCCCACGATGGCAACCGAGGACCCCATGTGCTGGCAGGCCTGGCAGGCCAACCCGAACGCGATGTGGAACTGGAACGGCCTGTTCCGTGAGAACGTGGCCGGCAACCACGAGGGCGCCATCCCGGACGGCCAGCTGTGCAGCGCCGGCCACACCGAGAGCGGCCGCTACAACGCCATGGACACGGTCGGCGACTGGAAGGCCGCGAACATCGGCAACTCGTTCACCCTCTCCCTCTTCGACGGCGCGCGGCACGGCGCCGACTACATCCGCGTCTACGTGACGCGGGCCGGGTACAACCCGGTCACGACGGCACTGAAGTGGTCCGACCTGCAGCTGGTCACCACGGTGCCGAACACGCCCGCGGCGCAGTGGACCCAGCAGCTCGCCAACGGCGTGCAGCAGGACATCCCGGTGAGCGTGCCGGGACGGTCCGGCCGGGCCATCGTCTACACCATCTGGCAGGCCAGCCACCTGGACCAGTCGTACTACTTCTGCAGCGACGTGAACTTCGGCGGCACCACGAACCCGTCGCCGTCGAACCCGTCGTCGCCGTCGCCGTCCAACCCCTCGTCCCCCTCGCCGTCGAACCCGTCCTCCCCGTCGGCGTCGCCGTCGAACCCGGGCGGCTCGGGCACCTGCTCGGCCACCTTCGCGGTGACGTCGAGCTGGCAGGGCGGATACCAGGGTGAGGTGCGGGTGACCGCGGGCAGCTCCGCCATCAAGACCTGGCGGGTGCAGCTGGCCTACCCGGGCACGCCGCCGATCCAGCAGGCGTGGAACGCGACGATCACCACGAGCGGCAACACCGTCACGGCGACGAACGCCAGTTACAACGGCTCGGTGTCCGCGGCGGGAAGCACCAGTTTCGGTTTCCTGGCCTCGGGAGCTGCGGCAACACCCACCCTCAGCTGCACCGCGACGGTGTGACCCTCGCGCCGCCCATTCAATTGAGTTACATTGATGTTAATGGGAGCGCTCCCAGTCCCCCGACTACATCCCCATCAGAACGGAGGCCAAGCTAGACCGCGTGGTTCGGCTCCGTCCACGCACGTGCTGTGACCTTGAAGACGGGGAACGAGGCAGCCCCACCTCGTTCCCCGTCACCCCTCGTCGCCGTCAGGCGGCGAAGAGGCTGTTCAGTCCCTCGGCGAGCAGCGGATGCGTGAAGATCGCATCAGCCATGTCCGCGCCGGTGAGCCCGCCCAGCATGGCGACCTGGATGATGCTCACCAGTTCGCCGCCCTCGACTCCGAGGACGGCCGCACCGAGGATCTCCCCGGTGCCGGCGTCCAGGACGGCCTTCATGAAACCCCGGGTCTCCCCGGTCTCGATGGCACGCACGACCGCGCCCATCGGCAGCTTCACCACCCGGATCGCCCGCCCCCGCGCCCGCGCCTCGCGCTCACTGAGCCCGACGCGGCCCAGCTGGGGGTCGATGAAGACGGCGTACGGCACGACACGATCCCGGACACTCCTCTTGCGGCCATCGATCAGGTCGGCGCGCAGCGTCCGATAGTCGTCGTACGACGTGTGGGTGAAAGCCGGCCCACCCCGGACATCGCCCATCGCGTAGACGCCCGGGACGCTGGTCTGCAGATGCTCGTCGACAGCGACGCAACCCCGCTCGTCGAGCCGGATGCCGGCCGCCTCGACGGTGAGCGCCTCGGTATTCGGCACCCGGCCGATCGCCGACAGCAGGTGTGAGCCCTCGATCTGCCGCGTGCCGTCGGCGGTGCGCACGCTCAGCCGTACGCCGTCGCCGGCCCGCTCCACGCCAACCGGTGTCGCCGAGGTCAGGACCGTGATGCCCTCGTCTCGCAGGATCGCGGCGACCTCGTCCGAGACGTCGTCGTCCTCCTGACCGAGCAGGCGTGGGCCCCTCTGCACGATGGTGACCTCGCTGCCGAAACGGCGGAACATCTGCCCGAACTCGAGTCCGATGTAACCGCCCCCGAGAACAATCAAGTGCTCCGGCGCCCGGTCCAGTTCCATGACCGTCGTGGAGTCGAGGACGGGAACGCCGTCCGCTCCGGTGATCGTCAGCGGCCGCGGGCGCGCCCCGGTGTCGACGACGATCACCGGAGCGGTGAGCTGCCGTGTCCCGCCCGCGTTGAGGGTGACGCCGACGGTGTGCGGCCCGGTGAAATGCGCCTCGCCGGCGATCAGGTCGAGGCCGTCCCGCACCAGGCGGCTCGCGTAGTTCTCCCGAGCCCCCGCGACCATTGCCCGTTTCCGCTCGCGCACCGCGGCCAGATCCACCGACACCGCACCGGCCCGGACACCGAACTCCGCCCCGCGGCGCGCCAGGTGAGCCAGCCGTGCGCTGGCGACCATCGTCTTGGTCGGTGTGCAACCCGTATTGACACACGCGCCGCCGAGCTGGTCGCGCTCGACCAGCGCCACCCGCTTACCGGCCTGCGCCAGTTCGAGCGGAAAAAGCCGGCCGCCCTGACTGGTTCCGATCACGATCACGTCGTAGCTGTCCATGGCTAATGGATATCACAGACCGTTCCATTAGTCGCAACCGGCGGGATGCTCACCAAACGGTTGCCTGGGCATCGGCCATTAGCCTGGCTATCGTGGCGACATGACCGGTGAAGGAGTCGCCACCAGGGCGCCTCTGCTGGGAGAGCCACTCCCGGTGGAACTGATGAACACGATCGCTGTCATCGACTCCGGCATCCACGACGCCCTGGCCGACGACGACGAGGCCGCCGGCTGGCTCCGGGCGGTGGGCGGCCGCATCGCCACCGAGGCGGGCGCCGACCCGGACCTGACCGGCGACGGCCTTCGACGGTCCCTGGAGTCGTTGCGCGAGCTGCGTGACGCACTACGCCGGCTGGCGGCCGAGATGACCGCGGACCCCCGGCCCCCGGCCGCCGGACCGGCTCCGACCCGGCCGGAGGCCATCGCCACACTCAACGCGCTGGCACGGGCACGACCGGAAGTCGTCTGGCCCGCCGGCGGACAGCCGGCCCGCTCCTACCGGGCCGGCAACCTCGCGGTAGCACTGATCGCCGTGCAGGCGGTGGAGCTGTTCACCGGCCGCGCGCGGGAACGGCTGCGCCCCTGCCTCGCGCCGAACTGCCTGCTGTTCTTCGCCAAGGATCACGGGCGACGGGAGTGGTGTTCGCCGGCGTGTGGCAACCGTGCCCGCGTGGCACGCCACTACCGGCGCCACCACCCCAGCCCTCACCACGGTGAACAGGCCCAGTGAGATCGAGCCGGCGGCCGGTCACTCCGTCCGCCCGCCCCGGCGGACCGCCGACGGCTGAGCGGCCGGTCGCATCATGGTCCGCGCGACCTGGGCCGGAGTCATCGGTGGTTCGGTCAACGGGCGGGCGCACTCCGGGCGGATGCCGTCCAGGAACAGCTCGGCGTTGCGGCGCCAGGCGCGCGGGGCGATCGCGCGGGTCGCCTCGGCGACCCGGCTGTTCGACAGGGCGATGAAAATCAGGTCGTCGACGGTGAAGTCGGGCCGGATGGCGCCCTCGGCGCGGGCCCGGTCGATCAGCTCCTCGATTCGACGCTGGATCCGGCCGCGAATCTCCCGGAGCGCGGGAGCGTCGTCGAAGCGCGTGGTCATCAGGTTGAGGTAGCCGCCGCTCTCCGCCTCCAGGGCGCAGGTGGCCAGGACGTACTCCTCGACGCCGGCCCACGCGTCGGCACGGGCGAGGGCCTGGTCGACCAGTTCCAGCTGGGCGAGCAACGGCTCCTCGAGGACCGCCTCCCAGAGGCGCACCCGGGACGGAAAGTGCCGGTACAGCGTGCCCGGCCCGACCTCGGCCGCGGCGGCGATCCTGTCCATCGGGGCGTTCAGGCCGTCGGCGGCGAAAAGCGCCCGGGCGGCCACGAGGATCTTGTCGCGGTTACGAATGCTGTCACTGCGTTCTGCCCGCCCCGGCCGCCTCGGGACCGGGCCGTCACTCACCGCGTTCTCCATAAGCCTCACCCTACCGGAATAACGGAGACCTCCCTCCGTTATACAGGGCACGTTATCCGGAGATGAGTCTCCGTTACAGCCTTTGGAGGAGCACCATGTTCATCGCCACCCTCATCCTCAGCGTGCTCTTCGCCGCCCTGTTGGTGGTGTCCGCCGCCGGGAAGCTTCGGGGCGAGGCGTCCCAGGTCGCGACACTGGAGCGGGTCGGTGCCCGGAAACTCGCTCCGGTCCTCGCCCTCCTCGAACTCGCCGGTGCCGCCGGCCTGGTCGCCGGATTGGCCTGGTGGCCGATCGGGATCGCGGCCGGCACTGGGATCGCGCTGTACTTCCTCGGCGCGATCGGAGCTCATCTGCGGGTGAAGGACACCGCCGTCACTCCGGCCGCTGTGCTGCTGGTGGTCTCGCTGGCCGCCGTCACGATGCGCGCCCTGACCGCCTGACCCGGACTCCGGGTTGGGAGACCGGACGGGGAACGAGGCTCACCATTCCTCGTTCCCCGTCATCCCCTGGTCCCCACCGGGAGGTCTTACACGTTTGTCGATGCCCGCGATCAGGGCGATCAAACGCTAGATTTCGACAATGCGCAGCGGTTCGGGTCGATGGGTTCCGTCCCCTGTGACACTGGTGCTGGTCACCGGAGTCTTCGCACTGGTCGGCAACCTCGCGACGAACACAGTGGAGCCACCCGACTCGTGGTCGTGGTGGGCGCCGCTGGTGTGGGCGGTCGCGGCTCTCGTACTGATCGGCTCGATGCTCCTCGAGTTTCTGCGGTTCCGCCGGCCGGAGCGGGCCGGCGGCGGCGCCGTCTTCGGCGCTATCCCGCGCCCGGCGTGGCACTACCAGGAGCGGCCGGCCGAACGGCGCGCTCTGGATCAGGCGCTCGGCCGGCGCGGACGGGCAGCTCTCGTGGCGCTGCCCGGTCAGCGCGGCGCCGGGAAGTCCCAGTTGGCGGCGGCCTACGCCCGCCAGTGCGTACGCGACGAGTTCGACCTGGTCGCGTGGATCAACGCCGAGGGCTCACCCGTGCCGGAGCTGGGGCGGCTCGCGGTCCGGACAGGCGCGGCGTCAGCCGACGAGAACGCGGAGGACGCGGCGGCCTCGCTGTGCCGATGGCTGGCCGACCAGCGAGACGGGCGGCGCCTACTGGTGCTGGACAACGTCGACGACCCGGACAGTCTGCGGCACGTTCTCCCGGCAACCGGCACTACCAAGATCCTCATCACCAGCAACCGTCAGGACGTCGCCACGATGGACGGCGTCATGGCCGTCGAGGTCGGCGTCTTCACCCCGGCGCAGGGCCGCGCGCTGCTTCACTCCGCGACCGGTCTGCCGGACGACGACGACGCGATCGCGGTCGGCACAGCGCTGGGATGGCTGCCGCTCGGCCTGTCGCAGGCCGCGGCCACCATCCGGCAGCGACGCTGGTCCTGCCGCAGATACCTGGCCGAACTCGACGGCCGGTGCCTCGACGACGTGCTCCAGCAGCGGGCCGGGACCGACCATCCCGGCGTGCTCAAGGCGATGCAGATCAGCGTGGAGCAGTTGGGGCGGGACGACACCAGTGGCGACGCCACCGGCCTGCTGACTGTTCTCGCGTTGCTCGCACCCGAGGGCATCCACCGCAGGTTCCTGTCGGACGGCAGGGAGGCGCTGGGCCTCACGGAGTCGCTCGACGCCGCCCTGGAGCACTTGGCCACCGCATCGCTGGTCACGCTCGCCGGGCCGGTCCCCGAGGCGGACCGGGACCCCGTCGTGGTGGTCGTGCACCGGCTGACCGCCCGGATTGTCCGCCATCAGTGGCCGTCGCCGGCCGCTGCCGCCGTCGCGACCGCCCTGCTCACTCATCTGACGGCCTGGTTCCCGGTCACGCAGGTGGCGCTGCGGCGAGCCGAGCTGGACGAGATGGTCGCGCACATCGAGACGCTGGGCGGGCACATCGGCGACGGACCCGCTCACGGGGTCCTGGCCCTGAAACGCTGGGCGGGGAACGCTTTGCTGGCCGCCGGTGACCTGGGCCGCGGGCTCGGGCTGCTCGAGTCGATCCACGCCAGGGGCGAGCAGGTTCTGGAATCGGGGAGCCCGCGAATGATCGCCATCCGGGACAGCCTCGCGTCCGCCTGGACGGCCGTGGGGCGGGCCGGCGAGGCCATCCCGCTGTTGCGGACGAATCTCAGCGAGCTGGAGCGCACCGCGCCGGACCGCCAGGACACCTCGACCTGCCGGAACAACCTCGCGTACGCCTACCGGCAGGCGGGGCGGATCGACGAGGCCATCACGCTTTATCAGGCGAACCTGACGGCGCGGGAGAGGATGCTCGGTCACCACCACCCACAGACACTGGCCGCCCGCCACAACCTTGCCGGCGCCTATCGGGCAGCGAGTCGCCTCGACGAGGCGGTCGCCATCCTCGAGCCGAATCACGCCGAGATCGAGGCGGCGCTCGGGCCGGACGATCCCAGCGTCCTGCTCTCCCGCAGTCTCCTGGCCCGCACGTTCCTGGAAGCGGGGCGGCTCGACGAGGCGGTCGAGCTCTACGAGGAGAACGCCGCCAGATCCGAGCGGGCCATGGGCTCCGACCACCCGGAGACGCTCTCGCGCCACGGCGGGCTCGCCCGTGCGTACCGGGCGGTGGGCCGGCGCGACGAGGCGGTCGCGCTCTTCGGGAGCACCCTGACCGCCTGCGAGCGGGTCCTGGGCGCCGACCATCCGGACACCGCGCGGATGCGCCGGTGGCTGGCCGACACGCGCCGGGAGGGGACGTCGTGAAGGACGAAGGCCGGGGCGCGCCGTTGAGCCCCGGCCTTCGTGGTCGGTGTCAGGAGCGGGTCAGCGGCACCTCCAGCCGTGACCCCAGCTCCTCGAACGTGATGCCGAAGGTGTCCGTGACCCGGACGCCGTCCGGGGTGATGACGAACGTCGCGAGTTCGGTGTAGACGCGGGTCACACAGGACTTTCCGGTCAGCGGGTAGGTGCAGGACGGCACCAGCTTCGGCTCGCCGGATTTGGTGAACAGCGTCATCATCACCCACACCTCCTTGGCGCCCACCGCGAGATCCATCGCGCCGCCGACGGCCGGGATGGCGTCCGGTGCGCCGGTGTGCCAGTTGGCCAGGTCGCCGGCGGCGGACACCTGGAAGGCGCCCATCACGCAGACGTCGAGGTGGCCTCCGCGCATCATCGCGAACGAGTCGGCGTGGTGGAAGTAGGCGGCGCCGGGAAGCTCGGTGACCGGCTGTTTCCCGGCGTTGGTGAGGTCCCAGTCGGCCTCGGAGTCCGGGACCACCTCGCCCATGCCGAGCATGCCGTTCTCGGTGTGCAGGACGACACCGCTGTCCGGCGAGAGGTGGTGGGCGATCGTGGTGGGCTGGCCGATGCCGAGGTTCACGTACGCGCCGTCGGGGATGTCGGCGGCGACGAGGCGGGCGAGGTCGTCCTTGCCGAGACTCATCGGGGCACCTCCACTAGGCGGTTCACGTAGATCGACGGGGTGACCACGGCTTCCGGGTCGAGTTCGCCGACCTCGACGATCCGGGAGACCTGGGCGATCGTGACGGTGGCGGCGGTCGCCATGACCGGGCCGAAGTTGCGGGCGGTCTTGCGGTAGACCAGGTTGCCGAGCCGGTCAGCGCGATAAGCCGAAATAAACGACACATCGCCCTTGATGGGATATTCGAGAGTGTAGGAACGCCCGTCGATCGTTCGGGTCTCCTTGCCCTCGGCCAGCAACGTTCCCACGCCGGTCGGGCTGTAGAAGGCGCCGATCCCGGCCCCCGCGGCACGCAGGCGCTCCGCCAGGTTGCCCTGCGGGACCACCTCCAGCTCGATCTTCCCGGCACGGTAGAGCCCGTCGAAGACCCAGGAGTCGACCTGCCGGGGGAAGGAACAGATCATTTTGCGTACGCGGCCCGCCGCCAGCAGCGCCGCGAGCCCGGTGTCGCCGTTGCCCGCGTTGTTGCTGACGATCGTGAGATCGCCCGCCCCGTGCTCGATCAGCGCGTCGATCAGCTCGACCGGCATGCCGGCCATGCCGAACCCGCCGATGAGCACGGTGTCGCCGTCCTTGACCGCGGAGACCGCTTCCCCCGCGCCGGTGATGATGGTCTTCACTGAGTGCAGTTCTCCAGGACGACGGCGAGGGCCTGTCCCACGCCGATGCAGATCGCCGCGACGCCCCATCGCTGGTTGCGTTCGCGCAGCACGTGGGCGAGGGTGCCGAGGATGCGGGCACCCGAGGCGCCGAGCGGATGACCGATGGCGATCGCGCCGCCCCGGGTGTTGACGATCTCCGGGTCGACGCCCCACGCGTCCACGCAGGCCAGGGACTGCACGGCGAAGGCCTCGTTGAGCTCGACCGCGCCCACGTCGGACCAGCCGATGCCGGCCCGGCTCAGCGCCTTCTCGGCGGCCTCGACCGGGGCGAATCCGAACTCCTGCGGGTCGACGGCGTGCGCGGCCCGGCCGGCGATGCGGGCGATCGGGTCGAAGCCGATGTGGAAGGCGGCCGCGGCCGATCCGAGCAGCACCGCCGCCGCGCCGTCGTTGAGCGGCGACGCGTTGCCGGCGGTGATCGTGCCCTCCTTGCGGAAGGACGGTTTCAGCGACGCCAGCTTCTCGACGGTGCTGCCCGCCCGGATGCCCTCGTCCCGAGCGAGTTCTCCCACCGGAACCGTCAGATCAGCATAAAAGCCTTCATCCCACGCTTTAGAGGCAAGAACATGCGAGCGTACGGCGAAAGCGTCCTGCCGCTCCCGTGCGATCCCGTACTTGTCGGCCAGCTGCTCGTTGCACTCCCCCAGCGACGCCGTCCACTCCGCGGGCATCCGGGGGTTGACCAGGCGCCAGCCCAGTGTGGTGGAGACCGCCTCGAGGTTGCCGGCCGGGAACGCGCGGGACGGCTTCGGCAGCACCCACGGCGCCCGGGTCATCGACTCGACCCCGCCGATCACCACGATCTCCGCGTCGCCGGCCGCGATCGCCCGTGACCCGATGATCGCCGCGTCCAGGCTGGAGCCGCAGAGCCGGTTGACCGTGTTGGCCGGCACCGAGGTGGGCAGCCCCGCGAGGAGCACCGCCATCCGGCCGACGTTGCGGTTGTCCTCACCGGCGCCGTTGGCGTTGCCCCAGTGCACGTCGTCGATCCGGGCCGGGTCCAGTTCGGGTGCCTTGGCGAGCAGGCCGGTCAGCGCGGTGGCGGCCAGATCGTCCGGCCGCACGTCGGCGAGCGCGCCGCTGTATCGGCCGAACGGCGTGCGTACGGCGGCGTAGACGAACGAATCGGTCACTGAGACTCCTCAAGTACACGCTGCGCGATGCGGAAGGCGGTGTTGGCGGCCGGAACGCCGCAGTAGATCGCGGTCTGCAGGATCACCTCTTTGATCTCGTCCACGGACAGCCCGTTGGTACGCGCCGCCCGCACATGCATGGCCAGTTCCTCATGATGGCCGAGGGCGATCAGCGCGGTCAGGGTGATCAGCGATCGGTCGCGCCGGGGCAGACCGTCGCGCGTCCAGATCTCACCCCAGGCGTACCGGGTGATCAGGTCCTGGAAGTCGCGGGTGAACGCGGTGGTGCCGGCCGTGGCCCGGTCGACGTGCGCGGGGCCGAGCACCTCGCGGCGGACCCTGGTGCCGGCCGCGCGCTGGGAGTCGAAGTGCTGGTCGAGCAGGAACGCCACGATCTCCGGCGACTCGGCCGGCGCCAGGTGGGCGACGCCGTCGAGGACCACGAGACGGCCGTCGAGCACGGTCTCGGCGATCTCGGCGAGGCCGTCCGGAGGCGTGGGCCTGTCCAGGGCTCCGGCGACCGCGAGCACCGGGGCGGTGATTTCGGCGAGCTGTTCCCGTACATCAAAATCGGCCAATGCGAGACAAGCCTGCGCGTAGCTCTCGGCGTCCGTCGCGCGCAGCGCGGCCAGCAGTGGGTCCGCGACGGAGGCGGCGAGGCCCGGCGCGAACCAGCGCTCGATCGAGCCGGCCACCACCGCCTCCGTGCCCTCGGCACGGACCAGCTTCGCCCGGTCGTGCCAGGCCGATGCCTCGCCGATCTTCGCGCCGGTGCAGAGCAGCGCCGCGGCGGCGACACGCTCCGGGAAGTCCAGCAGCAGTTGCAGTCCGACCGCGCCGCCGATCGAGTCGCCGGCGTAGCGGAACGACTCGCCGGGCCGGATCCGATCAGCCAGCGCCACCACCTCGCGGGCCACGTCGGGGATGCGCCACGGTCCGGGCGCGGGTGCGCTGCGGCCGTGGCCCGGAAGGTCGAAACCGACGACGTGATAGTCGCCGTAGAGCCGTTCCGCGCAGCGTGCCCAGAGCGATTCGGCGCTGGTGCCGACCGACGATCCGAGCAGCAGCAACGGCCGTCCGGGCGCGTCGGTGAAGGTGGTGGCGGTCAGCAATGAGGCTCCTTCGCGCGGGTGATCGCCGCGTCGATGATCTGGTCGGTGGCGCCGAGGTAGGGCTCGTCCGGCGCGGCGTCCGGGGCGATCGAGCGCTGCTCGGCGTCGATGCCCGGGCGGGCGGCGGCCAGGTTGGCGGTCATCCACGCAGTCTCCACCTGGAGACCGGCCAGCAGTTCGGCGGTCTGGGACCCGGCGGTGACGGTGTGCCGGGCGAGCGTGCGCAGGGTGGCCCACTCGACGTGCCAGCCGCCGTCCGGCCGCTCGTCGACAGCGGCCGCGGCGGCCGTGTGCAGGGTGGCGGCGAGCGGCGGCCCGGCCAGCGCGGCCCTGCGGACCAGGATGGCCAGGACCGGGTTCTGCTTGTTCGGCATGGTGGACGAGCCGCCGCGGCCGAACACCGTGCCCTCGGTCAGCTCGTGGATCTCCGGGCGGGCCGCGACCAGCACGTCGTTGGCGATCCGGCCCCACGCGTCGGTGCACGTCACCAGCGCGTCGGCGGCGCCGGTCAGCGGGGCGCGGGCGGTGTGCCAGGGGGTCCGGTACAGCAGGCCGAGCGCGTCCGCGGCGGTGTCGACCAGGTCGCGGACCGCTTCCGGCGATCCGGCGAGGGCGACCGGCGCGGCGAGGCTCCCGGCGGCGCCGCCGATCTGCACCGGCAGCCGGTCCGCGGTGGCGGAGAGGGCGTCGCGGGCGTCGAGCACGCCGGTCAGCCAGCCGGCGGCCTTGAGACCGAACGAGATGGGTACGGCGTGCTGCGTCAGTGTCCGCCCGGCCATCGGGGTGCCCCGGTGGTGCTCGGCGAGACCGATGAGCGTGGCGGTCTGCGCGGCCAGGTCGTCACGTACCCGGTCGAGGGCGTCCCGCAGGCACAGCACGAGACCGGTGTCCAGGACGTCCTGGCTGGTCAGGCCCTTGTGCAGGGCGGCCGCGGCGGCCTCGTTGCGCTCTTTGAGACGGGCGCGCAGCAGCTTGAGCAGTGGGATGACCGGGTTGCCGCCCGCCTCCGAGTCGCGCGCCACGGTGTCGACGTCGTCCGGCCCGACCAGGCCGGTGAGGTCGTCGCGGGCGTCCGGACCGGCCACTCCCGAAAGGACCAGGGCGTCCAGCCAGGCCGCCTCGACGCGGACCATCGCCGCCAGCACCGCCGCGCCGGTGAACAGGTCACCGGCGCGGTCGTCACCGGGCCACAACAGATCGCTCACGCCGTACCCCTGGAAAAAACGACGCGGCCGGAAGCCGCGCCACTCACGCCCATGCGTCCCGGAGCCGCGGATAGGTCAGGAAAACGGTCTCGTCGTCACCCTGCAGGCGCACGTCGAAGATCAGACCGCCGGGCTCGCGGGTGGCGATCAGCGTGGACCGGCGCTCCGGCGCGACCGATTCGAGGAGGGTGTCGCGCGCCAGCACGTCGGGGTCGTCGGGCAGGTAGGCGCGGGTGAACAGCCGGTCGAGCAGGCCGCGGGCGAAGACCGTGACGGCGAAGAACGGCGCCCTGCCGGGTTCGGTGGCACCCGGTTCCAGGGTGGCGAACTGGTAGTGCCCGTCCGGGTCGGTGGCGGCGCGGCCCCACCCGGTGAAGGTCCAGCCGTCGCGGCGCAGCGAGCCCGGCCGGCGCGTGATGACGCCCTGCGGGTCGGCCTGCCAGATCTCCAGCACGGCGTCCGGCACCGCGGCGCCGGCGCCGTCGGTGACCCGCCCGTGCAGCCGGACCGCGCGGGGATGGGCCGGCGGCACCAGCTCGTTCATCCGCGGGTACTCGAGCCCGAGGTGGAAGAAGGGGCCGACGGTCTGGCCCGGAACCGCTGTCATGCGACGTCCTCGGTGTCGGATTCGAGCGGGGTGCGGTGGGTCCCGGTGAGCACGATGTCCCATCGGTAGCCGGTGCTCCACTCGGGTGCGGTCAGGTCGTGGTCGTACTGGGCGATCAGCAGGTCCCGCGCCTTCGGGTCGGTGATCGACTGGTAGATCGGGTCCAGCGCGAAGAGCGGGTCGCCCGGGAAGTACATCTGGGTGACCAGGCGCTGGGTGAAGTCGGTGCCGAAGATCGAGAAGTGGATGTGCGCCGGGCGCCAGGCGTTGACGTGGTTGCGCCACGGGTACGGTCCCGGCTTGATCGTCTGGAACCGGTACGACCCGTCGGGCCCGGTGATGCAGCGGCCGACGCCGGTGAAGTTGGGGTCGTGCGGCGCCGGGTGCTGGTCGCGCTGGTGCCGGTAGCGGCCCGCCGCGTTCGCCTGCCAGACCTCGACCAGCTGGTTCGCGACCGGGCGCCCGTCGCCGTCCAGGACCCGGCCGGCCACCACCATCCGCTCGCCGATCGGCGTGCCGGCGTGCTGGATGGTCAGGTCGGCCTCGTCGTCGGCGACGTCGCGGTGACCGAAGGCGGGCGCCCACAGCTCGACCGACTCCGGATCGATCAGGTGGGCCGGCTGCTTCGGGTGCCGCAGTGTGCTGCTGCGGTACGACGGATAGTCGAGCCGCGGCTGCGGACCACCCGGCTGCAGGGCCGCCGCCTCGATCTCGGCGTTGATGTCAGCTTGTGACGACTCCATGTTCACGTTCCGGACGCTAGGCGGTCGGCGGTCATCCGGCGATACTCTTCTTCCATTCAACGGAAGGCAATCCCCGGAAGGAGAGTCGTGGGCGCCAGCGTCACGTCCCGGGCGCTCGACCTGCTCGGCGCGTTCGACGGCGAGCACCGAAGCCTCTCCCTCACCGATCTGGCCCGCCGCGCGAGCATGCCCCTCGCCACCGCACATCGCCTGGTCGGCGAGCTGCACCGGTGGGGCGCGCTGGCCCGGGAACCCAACGGGGAGTACGTGATCGGCCGCCGGATCTGGCAGCTCGGGCTGCTGGCACCGGTACAGAGCGGTCTACGCCAGGCGGCCTCACCATTTTTGCACGATTTGTACGGCACCACCCTCGCCACCGTGCACCTCGCCGTACGGGACGGCATCGAGGTCCTCTATGTCGAGCGCCTGGCCGGCCACGTCTCGGTCCCGGTGGTCAGCCGGGTCGGCTCGCGGCTGCCGATGCACGCCACCGGGGTCGGCAAGGTGCTGCTGGCGTACGCGCCCGAGGAGGTTCGCGCCGAGGCCCTGGGAAACCTCACACGGATCACCGCGTACACCGTCACGCAGCCCGCCCGCCTGCTGGAACAGCTGCGCCGGGTGCGGGCCGAGGGCTACGCGACCACCGGCGAGGAGATGAGCCTGGGCGCCTGCTCGGTGGCCGTTCCGGTACGCACCGGCGACGTCGTGGTGGCCGCTCTCGGCATCGTGGTTCCCGACCTGCGGCGCCAGCTGCCGCGACTGGTGTCGGCGCTGCAGGTGGCGGCGAACGGGATCGGGCGGACCCTGACGGCTTCCGTTGGATGGAATCAGGGTCTTGCCGGGGGCCGTGCCGCTACCGAAGGCTGAGCGCATGCGTACCCAGGTCGCCATCATCGGCGCCGGCCCGGCCGGCCTGCTCCTGTCCCACCTGCTCGCTCAGGGCGGGGTCTCCTCGGTGGTCCTCGAGACCCGGTCCGAGGAGTACGTCGCGGCGCGGATCCGCGCGGGCATCCTGGAGCACTCCAGCGTCGAGCTGCTGGAGTCGGCGGGGCTGGGTGACCGGATCCGCAAGGAGGGTGACCACCATCGCGGCATCTATCTGCAGTGGCCCGGCGAGCGGCACCACCTGGACTTCGTGAACCTCGTGGGCCGGTCAGTGTGGGTCTACGGCCAGACCGAGGTGCAGAAGGATCTGGTAGCCGCCCGAACCGCCGAAACTTATTACGACATTTCGGACACTTCCCTGCATGACGTTTCCGATAAGCCTTTTGTGACTTTTACGGATAAGTCTGGAAAAAGCCAGCGCCTGGACTGCGACGTCATCGCGGGCTGTGACGGCTCGTTCGGGCCGAGCCGCCACGCCGTCCCGGCCGCCAAGGTGTTCGAGAAGACCTACCCCTACTCCTGGTTCGGGATCCTCGCCGACGTCGCGCCCTCCACCGACGAGCTGATCTACGCCTGGCACCCGAACGGCTTCGCCCTGCACTCGATGCGCTCGGCCACGGTGAGCCGCCTCTATCTGCAGGTTCCGAACGGCACCGACCCCGAGTCCTGGTCCGACGACCGGATCTGGGAGGAACTGGCCACCCGCCTCGGGCACGGCCAGAACGGCTGGAAGCTGACGCCCGGCCCGATCACCGACAAGAGCGTGCTGCCGATGCGCAGTTACGTGCAGACACCGATGCGGCACGGCAACCTCTACCTGGCCGGCGACGCCGCGCACATCGTCCCGCCCACCGGCGCCAAGGGCCTCAACCTGGCCATCGCCGACGTCGCGCTGCTCAGCAAGGCCCTGATCGCGCTGATCAACGAGAAGAACCCGGCGCTCGCCGACCGGTACTCCGACGACGCGCAGCGCCGGGTCTGGCGGTGCACACACTTCTCCTGGTGGATGACGACCATGCTGCACACGTCCGGTGACCCGTTCGACGCCGAACTGCAGCTGTCCCAGTTGCGCTGGGTGGCGAACAGCGAGGCCGGCGCAACGGGTCTCGCCGAGAATTACGCCGGCCTGCCGATCGGTTACTGAGCGGATGCCTGCGCCGGGGGTGACTCCGTGGTGCCCTCCGGCGGGTTGGTGGCCTCGATCGTGGGCGGCGCCGGCGCGTGGTCGACGGCCTCCCGATACGTCCCCGTGGGCAGCGTCGACGGGCTCGCGTCCGGCGGCACCTGCCCGTTGGGCGCGGCGGGCTCGCGGGCCAGCAGGCCCTTGCCGAGCGACGCCAGGGTGGCCAGGAACGCCACGTTCAGCGCGGCACCCCAGTCGAACGCGGTGATGTCGAAGACGCCGGCCACCATCGACCCGGACAGCGCGCCCAGGAACGTCTTGGCGAGCCGGACCAGCAGGTCGGGCCAGAACGCGAGGTTGGTGAACTTACCGAGGTACTGCACGCCGGTCAGCAGCAGCGAGGCGACGAACGCGCTGACCGCCAACGTGATCGCCTGCTTCCACGGAAGCTGACCGATCACACCGACCCCGCCCGCGAGCAGGGTCGCCACGAACACCTGTCCCGCGGACCACCCGGCCCGCTCCAGGAAGTCCAGTACTATAGCTCTCCATTTAGGAACTGTCTGCGTCACAGATATAGACCTTCCTCGCTCGGGAGATCACCGATAATCGTCCGAACGGCGGATGAGTTCGCGAATCGGGCTCCCGATCGCCGGGTCCACCGGGTATCGCTTGGAGAGCCATTCCAGGATCGCCCGGGCCGCGTCGGCGTTGCCGGTGTATCCGGGGGCCATCGCGGCCAGCGGCAACGGGTACGTCCGCTCCACCCGGCGCGACGGGTTGAACGGGTCGCGGTACGGCGCCTCACCGGTTTCGAGGCGGGCCAGGGCGATGACGCTGTCCAGGGCCCCGGTCTGGATCTCCCGCATGGCGGCCAGGCGCTCACCCCGCAACTCCAGGTGCATGCCGGTGTAAAGGCAGGTCAGCGCGTAGTTCAGGTGGTAGCCGGCGGAGTCGTACGGCGTGTGGGGCACGGGCGCGTGATTCTCGGCGAGGCCCTGCGGGGCGTCGGCGCGGCGCCAGACCAGGCGGGCACCGGAGAACGGGACGTGGGCCAGTTCGGCGACGGTGAGCACGCGGTACTCGGCGAAGATGCCGTCGGCGTACAGGACGCAGCGGCCGTCGCGCTCGTTGGCGAAGCTGTAGACGACCCGGGCCTGCTCCTCCAGCCAGTCGTACCGGTCCAGGTAACGCCACTTGGCGCCGTCCATGACGACCAGCAGGAAGTCGAGGTCGGAGTGGTCGTCGAGGCGGGCCCGCTGGGCACCCGCCGAGCCCAGGCCGAGAACGGCGATGGTGTCGTCGCGAGCACTGAGGCAGGTGGCGATGTCATCGAGGCGCTGAAGAGTCGGGTGCATACCTAGGGAGCATCACCGATCCCCGTCGATCCCCCAAGCCCTAGTTTCGGGGCATGCTGAACGATCTCCTCGGCGGTCTGCACCCGGTGCTCGTGCTCGTCGTCGTGGGCGTGCTGGTCACGGCCGAGTCCGCGCTGCTGGCGGGGCTCGTGCTGCCGGCCGCGACTGCGCTGGTGGCGATGGGGCTGCTCGCCAACGCGGGGGTCGTGCCGCTGGTGCCCGCTTTGGCGGTGGGCGCGGGCGCGGCGGTGCTGGGCGGGAATCTCGGCTATCTCTCGGGGCGGCGCCGGGCCGTCGAGGCGACCGGCAGCCGGGCGGAGCGGTTGTTCACGAAATACGGCGGGCGGGCGATCTTTCTCGGTCAGTGGGTGGTCGGTGCGCGTACCCTCATGCCGCGTCTGGCCGCGCGTCACGGCGTACCCCATCGTGGTTTTCTTGCCCGGCACACGCCGGCGGCGATCCTCTGGGCCTGGTGGATGGTGGGTGCGAGCTACGCGGCCGGGGCTTCCTACGAGGTGGTTGCCGCGCGTGCCGGGCGTGCCGCCGGCGCACTCGCGGCCATCGCGGTGCTCATTCTCGGACTGATTCTGGCGGGCCGTTGGTTCGGGCAAAACCCCGATTTCGTACGCGCGATCGCACGGCCGCTGGCGGAACGTCTGCGGTGGCGGTTCCGGCCCGTGCACCCGGTCATCGCCGCCGGGCTCAGCCTGGGCCTGCTCACCTCGCTCGCGGTGCTGCTCGTGGCCGTCATCCCGCCGGTCGTCCGGTTCAGTGGCCTGGTCGCGACCGACGACGTGGTCGCCGAGTGGGCCCGCTCGCAGTGGACGTCGGACGGCTACCTGTTCGCGCTGGACGCCGCGACCACGTCCGCCCCCGAGGTGCTGATCGTGCTGGCCGTGCTGGTCTCGCTGGGCCGCTGGTGGTTCGGCCGGTGGTGGTCGGGCCGGGGCCGCGGCGGCTGGCCCGGCCTGCTGGAGGCGCTCGGCCCGGTACTGCCCGCGGTGATCCTGGCCCTCGTGCTGGCCGTGGCCGTCGAGCCCGGCTGGCGGGCCGCCGAGACGCTGGTCTTCCCGGCGCCCGCCGAGTTCGACGGCGTGCTCCCGCTGGACGCCGCCGCGATCGCGCTGGCCTCCATGTCGGCCGGGCAGACCGCGCAGATGGCGGCGGCGGCCGGACTGCTCGCCTGGCTGGTCGCCCGGAACCTGCCGTGGCGCTGGCAGGTCGCGGTCTGGACGGCCACCGTCACCTGCACGGTGGTGAGCGCCGGATCATGGGTCTACCTGGGCTGGAGCAGGTTGAGCGAGACCGTGGCGGCGCTGATGCTCGGTATCGCCTGGGCCGCATTGAACGCAGCGGTATGGTCTGGTCGCGCCGAGCGTCCATCATGGGGGGATGTTCTCCCGAATACGCCGGCGGGCGAGGATCAACCGGCTGCCGGACGGTGTGCCGCGTCAGGTGCTGGCACTGGCCTCGTCGCTCGATCCTGACGGCATCCCGGAGGCGCTGTTCACCACGGCGGCGGTGACCGGCCACCTGGCCGTCGGCGCCGATGACGTGCGGGCCGCCCTGCGGGAACTGCACCGGCTCCGGCTGATCAAGAACGCGCCGGTCGTCCGGGTTCCGCTGGACGTCCGGGGCAACGCCGGCTCGTTCCCGGAGACGGTCGCCGCCGACGCGCTCGCCGAGCTGTGGCCGCGGACCGAGAACGGGCCGGGTCACGCCCGGATGCTGCGGGCGAACGTCGCGGCCCTGCACACCGACCGCCTCTGCGAGTCCGGCGTGCACCGGGTGCTGTTCCGGGTCACCAACAGCCTGGGCGAGTCCGGTCAGCCGGCCGCCGCGATCGCGCTGCTCGAGCGGATGCTCGACCAGGCGCTGACCTCCCTCGGGCCGGACCACCCGGACGTCCTGGCGATCCGGCACAACATCGCGTACTGGCTCGGCAAGTCGGGCCGGGAGGCGGCTGCCGTCGGCCTGCTGACCGGCCTGCTGGAGGCCGAGGAACGCGCACTCGGCCCGGACCATCCCGGGCCGCTGAGCACCCGGCGCACCCTCGCCGAGCTGCGCGGCGACCCGCCCGAGGTCCTGGAGACCCTGGTCGCCGACCACGTACGGGTACACGGGCCGGACCATCCGGAGACGTTCGGGACGCGCGGCGTGCTGGCCACCCGGCGCGGCGAGGATGGTGACCCGGCCGGCGCGGTCGCCGAGTTCGAGCGGCTCGTCACCGACCTGCGGCGCAAACGCGGCGACGACGACCCGGAGCTGCTGACGGCTCGCGGGAACATCGCGCTGTGGCACGCGGAGGGCGGCAACGCCCGGCGAGCCGAGCGGATCGCCACCGAGCTGCTGCCCGACGTCACCCGGGTCCTCGGGCCGGACGCGGTGCAGACGCTCGACCTGCGCGCGGACATCGCCCGGTTCCAGGGCGAGGCCTCCGGCAGCGAGGACGGCGCGGCGCGGACCGCGGCGGCCCTCGCCGGCCTGGTCCCGGACTACCGGCGGGTTCTCGGTGCGGACCATCCCCGCACGCTGTCGCTGCGCACCGACGTGGCGCGCTGGCACACCGCCTCCGGCGACCGTACCGCCGGCGTCCGTGAGTACCAGTCCGTCCACGCCGACCTGCTGCGCGTGCTCGGCCCGGACGCGGACGAGACCCACCTCGCCCTGATCGGCGCCCGCAGCGCCGCCGGCGACCTCGACGGGATGACCGACGCCCTGGAGCAGGTGTTCCGCCGCGACGAGCGGCTGCTCGGCGCCGACCATCCCGACACGATCGCGGCGCGGGCCCGGCTGGAGGACTGGCGGGCCCGCCTGCGCTGACGCTTTATGCGGGGGGTGTCAGCAGGTAGTCGTCGGCCTCGGCGCTCCAGGCCAGGCCGATCGCGCCGGCCGTGGCTGCGGCCTTGGCGAACTGCAGGAAGCTGCGGTAACCGAGCTTGCGCTCGCTGAAGTCGGGTGCCGCCCTGCGGACCTTGTTCTTCAGGCCGGACAGGGCGACCGAGCCGGTGCCGCCGGTCAGGTCGGCGACCACGGTGCGCAGCAGGCCGAACGCCGCCTCGCGGTCGCCGTGCTCGGGCAGCGAGACCTCGGGATCGCCCTTGGCCTGACCGTCGCTCAGCTCGATGACGTTGCCGCTCGCGAGGTGCCGCAGCAGCTCACCGAACGCCCGGAAGCCGTAGTCCGCCTCGTTGAAGGTGGGATCCTTGCGCAGCAGCGTGCGCTTGAGGGTCGAGGCGGTCACCCCGCCGCTCGCGCTGCGCTGCAGGCCGGAGACGGTCTGGGCGACCAGCGTGGCCAGGGTCTCCGCGTCGCGAGCAGGCGGCTCGGGGGCGGGCTCCGGCTTCACCGCGGCGGGCTCCGGCTTCACCGGGGCGGGCGGCCGGCTGCTGCGAGCCGGTCGGGGCGCCGGCACCTCGACTCCGTCGAGCCGGTCGTAGAAGAGGAACTCGTCGCAGGCCGGCGGCAGCAGCGCCGACGTGGTCCGCTCGACGCCGACCCCGATCACCCGCTTGTTGAGTTCCCGCAGCTTGTGGACCAACGGGGTGAAGTCGCTGTCGCCGGTACCCAGCACGAACGTCGAGATGTACTCGCGTTCGAAGGCGAGCTCGAGCGCGTCCACCACCATCTTGATGTCGGCGGCGTTCTTGCGGGAGGCGCCCATCCGCTGCGGAATCTCGATCAGCTCGACGTGCGAGCGGGTGAGCATCCGGCGGTCCTCGCCGAAGAACGACCAGTCGGCGTACGCGCGGCGGACCACCACGCGGCCGCGCTCGGCGAGCGCGTCGGCAACCGGGCGCAGGTCGAAGGCCATACCGCCGAGGTGTTCGCGCGCGCCGATCGCCAGATTCTCGTAGTCGAGGAACAGGGCGATGCGCTCTTCTTGATCCACGCAGCAAGCCTACGCAACCGGGCCCGTCTGGCGACGGGCCCGGCTGCGGTGGGGGGGTATCGGTCAGGTTTCGGTCAGGGCAGGACGGGGCGGTCCTCACCTCCGCCGTACTGGTGGCTGGCGACGATCTGGGTGCCGGTCACGTAGCTCTTGATGTGCCACTGGCCGTTGCCCTTGCGGAAGACTCCGAAGTCGTCGTACCCGTCGCCGTCGTAGTCGCCGACGACCGGGATGTCACTGGGGTCGCCGCCGTACGGGTGCTGCGCGAGGAGCTGCTGGCCGTTGCGGATGTTCTTCACGTGCCACTGGCCCACACCGGACCGGTATACCCCGATCTCGTCGAACCCGTCCCCGTTGAAGTCACCGACCACCGGAACGTCGCTCGGGTCACCGCCGTAGGAGTGGCTGGCCAGGATCTGGTTGCCGGTCCGGTAGCTCTTGACGTGCCACTGGCCGTTGCCCTCGCGGTAGACACCGAAGTCGTCGAACCCGTCACCGTCGAAGTCACCGACCACCGGGACGTCGCTCGGGTCACCGCCGTAGGAGTGGCTCGCCAGGAGCTGGGTGCCCTTGGCGTAGCTCTTGACGTGCCACTGGCCGTTGCCCTTGCGGTAGACACCGAAGTCGTCGAACCCGTCACCGTCGAAGTCGCCGGTCACCGGGATGTCGCTCGGATCGCCACCGTACGGGTGCTGCGCCAGAAGCTGCTGGCCGTTGCGGATGTTCTTCACGTGCCACTGGCCCACACCGGACCGGTAGACGCCGATCTCCGGGTAGCCGTCGCCGTTGAGGTCGGGTGACACCGGGACGTCGCTCGGGTCACCGCCGTACGGGTGGCTGGCCAGGACCTGCGTGCCGGTCGCGATGTTCTTGACGTTCCAGAAGCCGTTCGTCCGGTACAGCGCCAGTTCGGCGCGCCCGTCGCCGTCGAAGTCGCCCTCGGTGCGTTTCGCCGTCTTGCCGGCCAGCGCGGCCAGGTCGGCGAGCGAGCCGTTGAAGACGTCCCGGTCGACGTTGCCGCTGACGCCGGGCACCGAGCCCGTGCTGGTGTACTGCCAGATCGTCCAGCGGCTCCAGCCGGCCGAGAGCGAACCCGGCGAGGAGGCGTAGGTGGCGTGGAACAGCGGCAGCGACCCGAAGGCGGTGCTGCTGCCGGTGCACGGGTTCCACCAGTTCGGGTTGGTGTAGATGACCGCGTCGACGCCGGTGCGTGCCTTCACCTGGTTCACGAAGGCGCGGATCCAGCTGACCATCTGACTGGTGCTCAGCCCGTAGCAGGGCGACGGGCTGCCGGAGCCCTCCCACGGCCACTCGATGTCGAGCATCGGCGGCAGGGTCTTGCCGTCCTTGACGTATCCGGCCCGGTCGAGGAACCAGTTCGCCTCGGCCGTGCCGGTGTTCCGGTCCGGGCGGGCGAAGTGGTAGGCACCGGCGTACAGGCCGGCGGCCTTGGCACCGGAGTTGTTGGCGGCGTAGGAGGGGTCGGTGAAGTGGGTGCCCTCGGTGGCCTTGGCGTAGGAGAACCTCTCCCCCGACGCGGCGACCTGGGACCAGTTGATCGTGCCCTGGTGGTGCGAGACGTCGACGCCGCGGACCGAGTAGTCGGAGGGTGCGGCGGCGGCCGCTTTCAGGGTCGGGGTGGCTTCGTCGTAGGGGACGCCGTAGCCGGCGTGGGCCTGGCCGTCGCCGGGAGTGCCGGCCGCGGCCGCCGGGGTGGCGGTGCCGGCCAGGACGGTGAGAGCGACGAGGGTGATGGCAGCGATTCTCATGAGAGTCACCCGGGTCACTTCAGGACGGGGATGTCGTCGCCGCCGCCGTACTGGTGGCTGGCCAGGATCTGGTTGCCGGTCTTCACGCTCTTCACGTGCCACTGACCGTTGCCCTTCCGGAAGACCGCGATGTCGGTGAAGCCGTCACCGTCGTAGTCGCCGGCCGCCGGGATGTCGCTCGGGTCACCGCCGTACGCGTGGCTCGCCAGGATCTGGGTGCCCTTGGCGTAGCTCTTGACGTGCCACTGGCCGTTGCCCTTGCGGTAGACACCGAAGTCGTCGAACCCGTCACCGTCGAAGTCGCCGATCACCGGGATGTCACTCGGGTCACCGCCGTACGGGTGCTGCGCCAGAAGCTGCTGGCCGTTGCGGATGTTCTTCACGTGCCACTGGCCCACACCGGCCCGGTAGACCCCGATCTCGTCGAACCCGTCCCCGTTGAAGTCACCGACCACCGGGACGTCGCTGGGGTCACCGCCGTAGGAGTGGCTCGCCAGGATCTGGTTGCCGGTCTTGTAGCTCTTGATGTGCCACTGGCCGTTGCCCTTGCGGTAGACACCGAAGTCGTCGAACCCGTCACCGTCGAAGTCACCGGTCACCGGGATGTCGCTGGGGTCGCCGCCGTACGGGTGCTGAGCGAGCAACTGCTGGTTGTTGCGGACGTTCTTCACGTGCCACTGGCCGACACCCTTGCGGTAGACGCCGATCTCCGCGTAACCGTCGCCGTTGAGGTCCGCCGAGACCGGGATGTCACTCGGGTCGCCGCCGTACGGGTGGCTCGCCACGATCTGCTGCCCGCTGCCGACGTTCTTGATGTTCCAGTAGCCGTTAGCGGTCCGGTACAGCGCCAGTTCGGTACGCCCGTCACCGTCGAAGTCGCCCTTCGGGTGCTCGGGCTCGGTGACCGAGTCGACGATGTTCACGTACCGGATGCCGCCGAAGTTGGCGGTCACGTAGGACCAGGCCAGAGTGCTGTACTCGGTCTTGCGGCCCCAGTCGCGCTCGGCGTACGTCCAGACGCCGGCCGTCGGGTCGCCGGCGTCGACCCACTTGGCGAACAGCTCGATGTGGCCGTCCTTGAGGATCGCGTCGCCCGGCTTGAGCGAGGTCAGGCCGATGTTCGTCTTGAGGCTGGTGGCGTGGAAATCGTCGGTGTTGAGGTCCCAGCCGTTGGACTTCTTCTTCAGGTGCCAGGCCATCGACACGAGGCCGGAGCAGTCGGGGCGGTAGGTGTGGCCGTCGCCGTCGGAGATCGCGGCCGCCTGGTCCTGGCTGTACCAGGTGTCGCCGCGGTCGTACCAGTACTTGGCGCGGGCGACCACCTCGGAGCGGCTGATCGTGCCACCGAGTTCGCTGGCGGCGGCCGGCTGGGCACCGACGAATGTCGTGCCTGCCACCATAGCGAAGATCATCGATGTTACGAGGCCGAGTTTGTTGCGCATGGAACTCCTTCGGTAGGGGTGGTTGTCAGGCGCTGGGCGCCTTGGTGGTGAACGGGGTCGCGTCGATCTGCCCGAACTTGCAGACCGGGCCCGCCGAGTACGGGATCTCGATACCGACGGTGTCCGGCGGGGCGTAGACGGTGAGGATCGTGGCGGTGCGCTGGCAGTCGCCGGTGGTGGGTTCGTCGGGGCCGGCCACGGTGCTCCAGGCGAGCGTCGACCAGGCGGCGGCGCCGGGTGCGAGCGTCACGGCGGCCTTCGTGCCGGCGCGGACCGTACGGGTGGAGACCGGGTCCTTGCGGCCGTCGAGCAGCTGCAGGTCGGGGAAGCCGTTCAGGGCGCACGGCTCGGTGGCCTTGTTGACGACGCTGAGGTACGCCCGGCGGGAGCCGTTGGACTCCGCCGCCGTCCGCAGCTGGGCGGTGAGCGCGATGCCGGTGCAGTTCGCCGCCGCGGCGGTCCCCTTCGCGGCCGGCTTGGCCGTTCCGGCAGGCTTGGCCGCTCCGGCGGTCTTGGCCGCTCCGGCAGTCTTGGCCGCCTTGGTGGACGGCGGCAGTGCGCCCAACGGGGTTTCCGTGATCATCGGCGGCACGGCGCTCGGCGGCTGGGTCGCGACGGGTGCGGCGGCCGCCGGGGAGGCCTCGGTGAGGTCGTCCGGTGCGCCGCATCCGGCCAGACCGGCCGTCAGCGCGATGATCATCATGGTGGTGCGCAGATTCTTCACCGAGAGTTCTCCTAGCGGTCTACTTCGGACAGCGCGATATTTCGAATGACAGGGTGGGGAAATCCCAGGCCCTCCAGGACGGCCCGGACGATCCCGGTTTCCGCAGTGGCCGTGGTGAATATCCCGACGGCCACGCCCTCCGGCCGGACCCGCACCGAGACGTGCTCGATTCCCGGCTGCGCAAGAAAGGCATTACGAATGGATTCGGCGACCTTTTCCGCGTCGCTTGTCGCTATTGTCGCCACCATCAGGCGCATAGGTCAGTCCCAGATGAGACTCTCCGCCACAGCCGTGCTGACCTGCACGAAGTCGGTGCCTGAGAGGACACCGGCGGTGATGACGAAAAGGCTGGCGAGGAGGCGAAAAGGCATGGCGGTACCCCGTTTCGAATTTCGGATTCCCTCACCGTTTCCGTTTTCCGGCGGGGCGTTCTGAAATCATTCTGCGAGCCGCCCGGTGCAAGCGGAAGAGTTCCGGGCTGGCCGGAACCGTCCATGGACCGTTGTGGCCGCCGTTGCGTGATCGTTCTCGGCTGTGGGAGCATCCACGCGCTACATCAACGGGGATCTTTGCGGGGGCGAGATCTGATGCTGGCTACCCTGGGCCTGACCGCGACTGCGGAATCCGTCTATCGCTGCCTGTTGCGCCGGCCCGAGTGGGGTGTGGCCGACATCGCGCAGCACCTGAACATCGCCGGCGAGGACGTGCGCGAGGCACTCGACTGCCTCTTCGACCTGGCGCTGGTCCGCGAGTCGGCCGACCTGCCGGGCGGGATCCACGTGGTGGACCCGGACGTCGCCCTGCGGCAGGCACTCGCGCGGCAGCAGGCCGAGGTGGCCCGCCGCCAGCAGGAGGTGGCCGAGAGCCAGGCAGCGGTCGCCCGGCTGATCGACGACTTCAGCCAGGCACGCCGGCAGGCGGAAGCGGCGACGACCGAACTGCTCGGGATGGACGCCGTGCAGGACCGGCTGGCGCGGCTCGCGCAGGAGACCAGCTTCGAGGTGCTGACGCTCATGCCGGGCGGCGCGCAGTCGCCGGGCGCCCTCGAACGGGCCCGGCAGAACGACACCAAGCTCCTCGAACGGCACGTCCGGATCAGGACCATCGGGCTGGACAGCATCCGCAACGACCCGGGGACCATGGCGCACGCGCGCTTCCTCACCGAGGGTGGGGCGGAGTTCCGTACGTCAGCGGTCCTGCCACCGCGGATGATCCTCGTCGACCGCCGGGCCGCCCTCGTGCCGATCGACGCTGCCGACACCCGCCGGGGCGCCCTCCTGGTGAACGGATCGGGGCTGGTCGCGGCAATGCTCGCGCTCTTCGAGCAGGTGTGGGACATCGCCACACCGCTGGGCGCGGCACGCGACCCGGACCGCGAGGGGCTGAGCGCTCAGGAGCGGGCGCTGCTGAAGCTGCTCGCGCAGGGCCTCACCGACGAGGCGGCGGCGACCCGGCTCGGCGTGTCACACCGGACCGCCCGGCGGATGATGGCCGACCTGATGGAGCGGCTCGAGGCCCGTAGCAGGTTCGAGGCCGGGTTGAAGGCCGCCCAGCGCGGTTGGCTCTAGCTTCAGGATGGTGCGGCTGCGACCGGGGCGTGGGTAGGCTTCCGCAGCCGCCGCCAGGCGCGCGGCATGATCGCGCTGCTTCTGCCAATGACCGTAGAGCGCACCGCGCCGGGAAAGCCGGTCCACCTCGCGGATGGTGTCCGGATCGACGTCGCCCGGCGGCGCGTCACGCCAGGGAGTGCCCGGCAGCGGCATGAACGTGTGCGCGTGGATCCGGGCGCCCAGGTCCGCCAGCTCACGCGCCAGCGTCAGCGAGTCGCGCACCTCCTCCTCGCCCTCCCCCGGCATCCCGAAGATCATGTCCACGTTGATCCGGAACCCCTCCTCGATCCCGAGCCGCGCGGCACGCTTGACCTCCTCGACACCGTGCCCCCGCTTGGCCGCCTCAAGAACCCGATCAGAACCGGACTGCGCCCCCACGATGATGTTGTTGTTGTCGCAGTACTTCTTGACGATCCTGAGGGCGGCCCGGCTCACGTGCTCCGGCCGGATCTCACTCGGGAACGATCCGAAGAAGACCCGCCCGCCCGGCCCGATCCCCTCCCGGCACGACGCCAGCATCTCCTCGACCGCGTCCAGGTCCGGCTCGTCGGTCTGAGTGCCCCAGGAGAGCGCCGTCGGCGTGATGAACCGGACGTCGCGCAGTCCCCGCACCCGCATCTGGTCCACATGCCACCGAATGTTCTCCAGACTCCGATGCCGAAATTTCGCCGAGAACATGAACGGTGTCTGACAAAAGCGACATGCGTAGATGCAGCCGCGAGTGATCTCCAGCGCGTTGAACCTGTCCCATTTGAGCGCGAAGCCGGGAAAGTCGTTGAGGTCGCGCTGCTTCGCCTTGCCGGTCCTGATCAGCTTGCCGGTGGCATCCCGATAGGCCAGGCCGGTGATGCCGGCCGGGTCGCCTTTGGCGTCCACCAGGCTGAGCAGGGTCGACTCGCCCTCGCCGATCGCGGCCATGTCCCAGCCCGCGTCGAGGGTCTGCACCGGCTCCGCGGTGGCGTGCACCCCACCCGCCAGATGGGTCACGTTCGGCCCGTCCGCTCTTTCCCTGATCTCCTTGAGCTCCCCGGCAAGCGCTGCCGCGTCAGGCGAATAGAAAGACCAGAGCACGAGGGTACGAGCCTCGCCGGCGTCCCGGATGTGCCGCGCGGTCTCCTCAACCGTGTTGCCGAAGCGGACCTGGTATCGGGTGGTGGTCTCGTGTTCGCCGAGCGCACCCAGCAGCACGTGGAAGCCGTAGGTCACCGCCTTGCGGTAACGCAACACCAGAACCAGCTCAGGACCATCCATCCCGCGATTCTGCCTCCCGGGACTGCCCGGCCGGTTGCAGGGCCGGGCAGTCCACCCTGTTGCCGGTTGTCAGTGGCCGTGGCGGAGGGTGAGGGGGAAGGTTCCCTCGCCGACGTCGGTCAGGGTTCGGGTGTATTGCCTCAGGTAGGTGTCGAGGAAGGGTGAGCGGTCGCCCTGGGTGGGTGCGTCGAAGCGGGGGTTCTGCAGGGCCAGGTTCAGGCGCGCGCGGGTGATGTCGATCGTGTTGCCGCTCGGGGTGTCGCGCCAGTTGCCGCTGTTGATCGTGCCGATCTGAACGCCCAGCTGGTGGCCCGCTTCCAGGGTCCAGTCGGTAGATTTCAGGTCGAAGGTGACGCGGCCCGGTTGTTCGATGAGCGCTACGTTCTCGTCGAACATGACCGCGGTTCCGTCCGGAGCGACGTCCCACAGGCGCACCATGACGTTGCCCGGCGCGCCGGCGTTCAACGTGATCCGCGGGGTGGCGGTGATCCGAAGGCGGGATTCGACCGGCGTGGACCAGGTGAAATAGCTGTGCGTGTCGGCGGCCGCCGACGTCGGCCCGCGTTTGGCGGCGGGTGGGGCGGGATCCGTGTAGTGCTCCATGTCCCACTCCTGGCCGGCGGGCGCGGCGAGCGTCGAGGCGAGGCCGTCGTCGACGTACCGGCCGTCGGCCAGGGCGGCCCTGGTGGACGAGGACGATATCGGCCAGGTCGGCTGTGCCCGCCACGCGCCGGTGTTGTCCTCGATGGCGTAGGCGGGATCGTGGACCGCCGGCTTGCTGCCCTTCAGGTAGCGGTCGTAGAAGCGCATCACCTCGTCGAAGAATCCGGCGCGGCCCATGAGCAGCTGGCCCTGATTGTTCGTCTCGTTGCCGCGGACGTGCTCCCACTGCCCCAGCCAGCCGCGCTCGACGCCGCTGTGATTGTCGAGGTACGTCTCCATGTCCTCGGGCTTGGTGTTGTTCTCGATGAAGCCCTGCGTGACGAAGAGCGGGGTGTTCGTGCCTCTGGCCTGCGCCGCGAGGTCACGGGCGCGCCAGTAGGGCGAGTCGATGTCGGGATTGTTGTTGTTGGTCAGGTTGTCGGCGAGGCACTCGGGGTGGCTCTGCTCGTATGCCGCGTTGGCCCGGTAGCGCTCGGTGTCGTCGGGCAGTGGCGCCATCGTGACGATGCCGTTGTAGGCGTTCGGGGTGGCGGTCACGTTGGGCCGGGGAACCTTGTTGCTGAACAGGTAGTGGTACATGTTCCAGACCGGCTCCTGTGCCACCACGGCCTTCAGCGCGGGCAGGCGAAGGTTGTTGCCGACGAGCCCGGTGACGGCGTCGTACGACTTGCCGTACATGCCCACCTTGCCCGTCGACCACGGCTGGGTGGCCGCCCATCGGATCGCGGCCTTCACGTCCGCCTGCTCGCCCGGGCCCGCCCAGTCGAGGCAGCCGGTGCTCCCGCCGAAGCCACGCAGGTCGACCATGACGTAGGTGTAGCCGCGGGCGAACAGGCCGGTGCCGCTGGTGAAGTCCGCGAACCGGTTGGACGGGCCGGTCCCGGGCCACCCCTCCGGCCCGGTCTGGCCCGCGTGGCTGAAGTACGGGCCGACGGCGAGGATCACCGGTGTCCTGGCCCGCGACGGCAGGTCCGCAGGCCGGAGGACGTCGGCGTGGAGCTCGACGCCGCTGTTGTCGGCGGACGGGAAGTATGCCTCCGTCCACACCGCGCCCTCCGGCACGCGGGGGTTCTCCTCGTGGGTGACGCCCGCTGGGACGGGCGCCGGAGCGGCGACGGCCGCCGCGCCACCCGTCGCCACAGTCGCGACCGCGATCAGCGCGCCGACGGCGGCCGTGGTCAGTGCGCGTATGCTCACATGATCCCCCAAGAAATAGACAGACGTCTCTGCGAGCCTTGACGCTATCGCAGGCGACGCCGCTATTCCTTTTCGGAGGGTGGCGATCCGGCGGGGCGCACCGCGCGCAGGAGCAGCCTCGAGACGTCGACCACCTGCACGTCCTCCGGCGCCCTGCCCTCCTGCTTGCGGGTGGCGGTGCCGTCGGTGAGCATGACGATGCAGTACGGGCAGGCCGCAGCGATGACGTCGGCGCCGGTGGCGAGCGCCTCGTCGGTGCGGGTCTCGTTGATGCGGGTGCCGATGGTCTCCTCCATCCACATCCGGGCGCCGCCCGCACCGCAGCAGAACGACGTCTCGCGATGGCGGGGCATCTCGGTGAGCTGGAGGCCCGGCACGTTGCCGAGGATGTCCCGGGGCGGGTCGAAGACGCGGTTGTGCCGGCCGAGATAGCACGGGTCGTGATAGGTGACGGCGGCCTCGACGGGGTGTTCGGGCACCAGGCGGCCCTCGGCGACGAGCCTGGACAGCAACTGGGTGTGGTGCAGCACCTCGTAGACGCCGCCGAGCTGCGGATACTCGTTGCCGAGCGCGTTGAAGCAGTGGGCGCAGGTGACCACGATCCGCTTCACACCGGCGGCGTCGAGCTTCTCGACGTTCTGTTTGGCCAGCTCCTGGAAGAGCACCTCCTGGCCCAGCCGGCGGGCGGCGTCGCCGGTGCAGGTCTCCTCGCCGCCGAGCACCATGAACTCGACGCCGGCCTCGTGGAGCAGCTCGGCCACGGCGCGGGTCGTCTTCTTGGCGTTCTCGTCCAGCGCGCCGGCGCATCCCACCCACAGCAGGTATTCGATGTCGGCGGGGAGTTTCCCGCCGTCCAGGACGCGTACCTCGAAGGGCAGGCCGGCCGTCCACTCCAGCCTCGCCCGCGCTCCGCGGCCCCACGGGTCGCCGGCCCGCTCCAGGTTGCGCAGCATCGTGTGCGCCTCCTTGGGGAACTGCGACTCGATCAGGACCTGGTACCGCCGCATGTCGACGATGTGGTCGACGTGCTCGATGTCGACCGGGCACTGTTCCACGCAGGCGCCGCACGTCACGCAGGACCACAGGACGTCCGGATCGATGACGCCGCCCTCGTCCGGTGTACCGACGAGCGGGCGACCGGCCTCCGCGAGGACGTCGGCGTTCGTTTGGCCGGCATCGAGCAGGTAGGGCGCCTTGGCCATGGCGTGGTCCCGGAGACCCATGATCAGTAGCTTGGGGTTGAGCGGCTTCCCGGTGTTCCAGGCCGGGCACTGCGACTGGCAGCGGCCGCACTCCGTGCAGGTGCCGAAGTCCAGCATGCCCTTCCAGGTGAAGTCCTCGATGACCCCGCGCCCGATCTTGTCGTCCTCGTCCGGGTCCTCGAAGTCGACCTCCCGGCCACCGGAGTACACCGGCAGCAACGCGCCCAGGGCCCGCGGGCGCCGGGAGAACGCGACGTTGAGCGGCGCCAGGAAGATGTGCAGGTGCTTGGAGTACAGAACGAGCACGAGGAAGGCCAGCACCACGCCGAGCGAGGCGAGCAGGCCCACGGTCTCCAGCACGTCGTTGGCCGTGCGGCCGGCCGGTGCGAGGAGCCGCGCGACGGCCTCCGACGCGAAGGCACCGTACGAAAAAGGGAAGTTTCCGGTGTTGATCTGCGCCCCTCGATAGAGCAGCAGAGTCCACATGACGTTGAAGATCATGAAGAGGACGAGCCAGGCGGGACCGAGGTGCGACCCGAAGAACCGCGATCGGCGGCCCCGGCGCTGCGGGCTCTGGGTCAGCCGGATCACGGCGAAGACGGCCAGGGCGCAGAGCACCGCGACGATGAAGGTGTCCTCGAGGAACCCCAGCCAGGCGTGGGTGCCGATGAGCGGGATGTGGAAGTCGCGGTCGAACAGCGCGCCGAACCCCTCCACGATCGTCGCGAACAGGATCGTGAATCCCCAGAACACCGCGAAGTGCGCCGCGCCGGGGACGGTCCACTTGAGGAGCTTGCGCTGGCCGAGGACCTCGCTCACCAACGCCAGCGCGCGCCCGCCCACACCGCGCGTGCGGCCCGGTTCAGCAGGCTGGCCGGACATGCCGAGCCGGCCGAGCAGAAGGATCCGGCGTCCGGCCACCGCGAACGCGGCGAGCGCGATCGCCACGCCGAGCACGAGTCGCACCGTCACGTCATGCCTCCGTTACGGTCCTGGTGCTGATGACGGGTTGGGCCCTGCGGCGTTCGATCTCCGCGAGCAACTCGGGTACGACCTGGTGCACGTCACCGACCACGCCGAGGTCCGACAGCCGGAAGATCGGCGCCGCCGGGTCGCTGTCGATCGCCACGATCGTCGCGGCGCCCCGCATGCCGGCGCAGTGCCGCTGCGAGCCGGACACACCCAGGGCGAGGTAGAGGCTGGGATGCACGATGGTGCCGACCTGGTCGACCAGCGCCTTCCGCGGGCACCAGCCCAGCTCGGTGGCGGTGTGCGAGCCGCCGGCGGCACCGCCGAGCGCCTCAGCGAGCCGGTTGACCAGGTCGAACGCCGCACGCGAGCCCACACCCCGGCCACCGGTGACGACGACGGCGGCGGTCGACAGCTCCGGCGACGCCGAGGTTCGCCCGGTCCGGGGCCGCACGGTGCGTACCGCGTAGACCCCGGCCGGAAAAGCCACGCGCACCTGGCGCACGGCCGGTGTCGCCGGATCGGGGACGACCGTGATGTGCTCGGTCCGCACCGCGAGAACCGGGACGCCGCGCACCACGCGCGACCTCACCAGGTAGGACCCGCCCCGCACGGACTGCACCGCGACGGGGCCGTCCAGCACGTCGACCACGTCGCTGAGAACCCCGGAGTCCAGGCGGACCCCGACACGGCCCGCGATCTCCAGGCCGTCCCGGCCGGAAGCGATCAGGATGGCGGCGGGCGACGTCCGGCGGGCCAGCTCGACGAGCATCTCCACCCTGGCGGCTGCCGATTGGCCGCCCGGGCCGGGCGCGGGCATCGGATAGATCGTCTTCGCGCCGAACCGGCCCAGCAGGGCGGTGCCGGCCGGGTCGGCCGGGCCACCGAGCACGACCGCCGGCGCGCCGAGCCGCCGGGCGACGGTCAGCAACGCGCAGGTGGCGCGGCGCGTGCCCGTGGTGCCCTCGGCGAGAACCAGAACCTGCCTCATAGGAACTCGCGTTCGGCCAGGAAGTCGGCCAGGCGGACGGCTGTGCTGGTCGGGTCACCCTCGACCAGCGCCCTCGGCCGGGCGGGCCGGTGCGGCGTCACCGCGTCCACCACGCACGCGGCGCCACGGCGGCCGACCTGCGCCGGGTCGATGCTGAGAGTGCCCAGGGACCAGGTGGAGATCAGCTTCTCGCGGGCGTCGACCCGGGACACGTACCTCGGGTAGCGCGGCTCGCCGCACCGCTCGGTGATCGAGACGACGGCCGGCAGGTCGGCGACGAGCACCCGAAGATCGCCGTGCCCGTCGTCCCGGTGGATCTCCACCTTGCGCTCCCGGACCAGCAGCTCGTCGGCGAAGTGGAGACCCGGCACGGCCAGTCGCTCGGCGACCATGGCGGGCACGGCCGACATGCCGGAGTCCGCCGACGCGGATCCGCACAGCACGAGGTCGAACTCGAGACGCGCGGCGGCGGCCGCCAGAACCAGCGAGGTGGCCAGCGCGTCGGAGCCGTGCAGCGCCTCGTCCAGAATGTGCACGGCGTTGTCGGCGCCGAGCAGCAGCGCCGTGCGAAGAGCCTCGCGAGCGGACAACGGACCCATCGTCACGGCGGTGATCTGGACGTCGCGCACCCGTACGGCCAGCCGCAGCCCCTGATCGACAGCGATCCGGTCGCCCGCGCTGAGCACCCCGGGCAGACCACCCCGGTCCACGGTCAGATCAGGCGCGAACGACAGGCCCACATCCTCGGACGGCACCTGCTTGACGAGCACCACGACCCTCACCGCGCGGACCTCCCCGCCTCGGCACTGAACGTGAGTTTAGGACGATCGCCATCGATCTACCAGAGGCGGGCTCAGGCGTTGAAGAGGTACTCCAGGGTGTAGGCGCTGGAGTCCAGCACCATCTCGTTGACCTCGACGCATCGCTGGGTGGCGGTGTGGGCGTGCCGGGTGATCGCGATGACCGGGGTGCCCCGGGGCAGGCTCAGGGACTCGGCCTCGGTGGAGGTCGGCATCCGGCACACCAGGGTCTCGCGGAACATGTCGGGCCCCAGACCGGCCTCGGCCATGCGGGCGTACATGCCCCCGGGACCGGGGCCGGTGTATGCCACCGCGGGCGCCGCGGCCACCACGTCCAGCGGGATGTAGCTGGTCGCGGTCTGGACGATGCGGTCCTCGATGGCGAAGCGGCGAGCGCGGGTCAGCACGGCCGCGCCCGCCGGCACGCCGAGCGCCTCGGCGATGCCGGGAGGCGCGGCGGCCTCCTCGACGACGATGTCGACGACGCGGAGTCGCCCGTTGGTGTCGTGGTCCTGGATCGACCTTCCGGCAGCCCACCAGGACCGCGAGAGCCGGTCGGGAGACGAACGAAGGACCCGCCCGAAGGAGCGGACGTAGAGTCCACGGCCGTGCCTGGCGACGATCACCCCGTCGGCGCGGAGGATGTCGACGGCCTTGGCAACCGTGCCGGTCGGTACCCCGAAGCGCTGTGCCAGGTCCCGGACGGTCGGCAGCCGGTCGCCCTCCACCAGCCGCCGTTCCTCGATGTCGGCGCGGATCGCGTTGGCGATGTCTCGGTAGACCGGTTCACCCATGAGTTCACACTACCCGTGTTCAGCGTGAACACTCCTTCAGTGTTCACGTCCCACGCAGCTCAAATGGACGAGTGCGAGCGATTCTTGTGGTGGGTCCGCGCCAACTGCCGGGCCAGGGGACAGTCCGGGTCTGGCTGGACACCGGAAACGGGAGCGGGCAGGTGATCGCCGTGCCGGCTCGGGACCTTGTCGTGGCCGATCTGGACGACGGGGAAGGCACGTCGGCGATCTACGCGCTCCGCGCGGCACAGGCCGTTCGTTCTATTGAGGACTGTCGATAGCTTTGCCAGGATGGCGGCATGACGACGGGGCGACGGGTGTTCTCGGCACTGTCCGTGGCGGCGCTGGTGGTGGCCGGCGCTCTGAACGTGGCGCCGGCGGTGGCCGCGCCGCCGAATCACGATCCGGACACGCCGTGGCGGATGCGGCACTGGCCGCAGACGCAGCCGTGGCAGGTCGACGAGGCGGTCGCGCTGGGCGGCCCGGCCGGTGCGCCTCAGCCGATCGACCCCCAGCGCTACGAGCTGCCGGACACGATGACCTGGGACGACTACCGGGCGGTGCCGGGCACCGACTGGGCGAACCCGGCGGTGCGCGGCTCGGAGCGCACCTTCAACGGGGCGCTGGTGCTCGTCGATTACCCCAACCAGCCGTTCGTGGTCACCCAGCCGGCGAACTCGACGATCTACGGGAACCCGTCCGGTGTCGGGAATCTGGACCGGTCCGAGGTTCCGGCGTTCTATCGGGACTTCCTCAACACGCCGGGCGCGCTCAACCGGGGTCACACCATCCACGAGTACTGGATGGAGGACTCGAACGGGCGCTTCGGTATCGAGTTGAGCGCGTTCGGCGTGTACCAGATGCCGCACGCGAGCCACGAGTACGGCATCGAGGTTCAGATGCAGCACGGCGAGGGCTGCCCGGCCGACGACGTGTGCGGGCGGAACCTGCGTGGGGACGCGCGCGCCGCCTGGGTCGCGGCGGTCGGCGAGCAGGTCGCCTCCTCGTACGATTTCGTGTTCTTCCTCTCCGCCGGTCAGGACGAATCGTCGACCTGGCAGGAGTTCGGCCCGATGAAGTTCACCACCAAGGAGGACGTCAGCGAGGAGTTCGGGCCGCCGGACGACGCGCTGCCGAACTGGAACGACACGCGCTACGTCGAGTGGACCTCGTGGCAGGCCTCGGCGAACGTCTGGCCGAACGCCACGCAGGGCAGCTCGCTGCAGGCGGAGAGCTCGGGCATGTCGACGTACGCGCACGAGTTCAGCCACATCCTCGGCATCGGCGACAACTACAACAACCCGTACTCGGTCCCGGCGCGCCGCGATTACAGCGGACCGTGGGAGATGCTGAGCCGGGGCACGTTCAACGGTCCCGGCGGACCGCACAGCCGATGGCTGATCCCGGGCGTCGCGGGTTCCTCGATGGGCGCACAGCACATGCTGCGCAACAAGATGAAGCTCGGCATCGTCGACGACGCCGCGGTGCTGAAACTCTCCCGCGACCAGCTCGCCTCCTCCGGCGTCGTGGTGACGCGGGTGACGGCACGTGCGGTCGACCCCGGCGGCCGCCGGCTGGCCGGCATCAACGTGACCCTGGACGGCGGCGACCGCAGCCCGGCCTGTGACACCGCGGCCGACCCCTACTGCGACGGCGGCGGATACAACAACTACACACTCGAGGTCGTCGACCGGATGGGTTTCGACTCCTTCACCCCGGACTCCGGTGTGCTGCTCGCGAAGACGAAGGACGCGGACAACGCGCCGTTCATCTGGACCGTCGACGCCAACCCGCAGGACATCGACAAGGTCGACTTCGTGCTGCCGGACGGCACACCCCAGAAGATGACGATCGGCGACTACCGGCAGCTCTCCGACGCGCTGTTCCACGCCGGGACCGGCTCGGGCAGCCTCTTCGAGTACGCGGACACGGCCAACCGGCTGCACTTCTACGTCCTCGACCGGCGGCGGGACCGGCAGGGTGTGCTCTCGTACGAGGTCGCGGTGCGCTCGCTCGACGGAGCCGGGCCGTCCGTTCGCGGCGTGAAGGCGTCGCCGGCCACGGCCCGTCCCGACTCGTCGGGCTGGGCGCGGTGCGCGGTCCCGATCCGCAACACCGGCCGGGCAGCCGACGTCTTCCGGATCAGCGCGGCCGGGGCGGTGCTGACCCGGGAGGTCGTGGCGGTAGCGGGCGGCAAGTCCTCGTCGGTGGAGGTCTACGTCAAGGGCGCGCCGAGGGTGGCGGTCAAGGTCACCTCGGAGAGCAACCCGGCCGCCACGGCCACCACCTCCTGCACGGTGCGACGATAACGGCCCACAACCGCCACGTATGTGTGATTTACGGTATCGGCAGGATCTGCTCGCCCGAGGTCGTCCGTTTTCCCGATAGGTTCCGGGGTGTGGCCAGGTTGCCGCTCCTCGAACGACTCGACTCGGGCGATCACCTCTGCTTGATCGTCGACGATGACATCGCGGGCCGCGAGGCGCTCACCGACGCGGTGCGGGCCGGTCTCCGCGGAGGAGACAGGGTCCTCTACTGCAGCGCTGACACGGTCGAGGCTCTCGGCCGTCTGAGACCCGCGGTCGAGGCCATCGCCGGCGGCGACCTGCGGGTCCGGCCGATCGAGTCGTCCTATCTCAGCGCCGGTGTCTTCCACCCGGCCGCGGCGCTGCGCTTCCTGCGCCAGGAGGTCGATGACGCGCGCGACGCGGGTTACCGGGGCCTGCGCCTGCTCACCGACATGTCCTGGGCGAGCCGCTCCGCACCGGGTGTCGACAGGCTGCCCGAGTACGAGGCCGAGGCCAACACGATCTTCGCGGAGGGCTACGCGATGGCCGTCTGCGCGTACGATCCCCGGCTCTTCGACCCCCTCAGCCGGCGCGGTCTCGCGCAGGCTCATCTCGGCACGGTGGCCACCGGTGAACCGTTCGACCCGTCCTCGGCGCTGCGCGTGCGACCAGTTCGGGAGCCCTTCGGGATCCGCCTTCTGGGCGAGGCGGATCTGCTGAACCACGCGGCGCTGCGAGCCGTGATCGATCATCTGCTCGGCAGCCTGCCGGGCGAACGGGCGACAGCGACCGTCGACCTGACCCAGTTGCGCTTCATCGACACCGCGGCGGCCCGGGTCCTGCTGCTGGCGTATCAGCGGGGCGCGGGCCGGTTGAAGTTCGTCGGCCGGCCGACGGCGCTGGCTCGCTTGTTCGATCTGCACGGTGCCGGCGAGCCCGCCGGCACCGTTTGAACGAAGCACCGCCGAGTGCGTCAAGAAGGAATACCTGATGATGTTCCACCATCCGGCTCTGCTGTACTCCCGTAGCGCGGAGTACCTGGGTTCGGTCGCCACGTTCGTCCGGACCGCGGTGCGCAACGGTGATCCGGTCCTGGTCGCCGTCCCCGGGCCGAACCTGGAACTGGTGCGGGACGCGCTGTCGGACCTCGGCGACCGGGTCGCCTTCGCGGACATGGCGGTCGCCGGCCGCAACCCGGGCCGGATCATCCCCAGCGTCCTGCTCCGGTTCGCCACCGAGCATCCCGGCCATCGGGTCTCGATCGTCGGCGAGCCGATCTGGCGGGACAGGTCGGCGATGGAGTATCCGGCCTGCGCCGCACACGAGGCGCTGATCAATGCGGCGTTCGCCGGCCGGGACGCCGCCATCCTGTGCCCGTACGACGTGGGGCAGCTCGACCCGTCCGTGGTCGCTGACGCGTGGTCCACCCACCCGACGATGATCGAGGACGGTCTCCTGCGCGACAGCGACCGTTACGCCGATCCGGTGGCGACGGCCGCCGCCTTCAACCGGCCGCTGCCGCCACCCCCGCCGTACGCGGATTCGCTGGTGTACGGCCCGGCGCTCGCCGCCGTCCGCTGCTTCGTGCGGCGGCACGCGGCGGCACACCTGCCCGAGAATCGAGCGGAGGAGCTGGTGCTGGCCGCGAGCGAGGTCGCGGCCAACACGATCGAGCACACCGCGGGCCGCGGCACGCTCGCCGTCTGGGCCGAACCGGGGATGGTCGTCTGCCAGTTCCGGGACGCCGGCCACCTGACCGATCCGCTCGCCGGGCGCATCGTCCCCCCGAACACCCGGCACCGCGGATTCGGACTGGTCCTGACCAACGAGCTGTGCGACCTGGTGCGAATTCACTCGCACCCGTCCGGCACCACGATCCGGCTGCACAAACTGTGCTGAACGAACCCGGCGCGGCCGCTGGGCGACCGCGCCGGGGACGAGGCAGAACTGCTATCTCACCGTGACGGTGAAGGTGGCTGTGGTGCTGGCGAGAGTGTCCCAGGCGGTGACGTGCACGGTGTAGGTGCCCGCCTTGGCGTACGTGTGCGTCCCCGCGACGACGCCGTCCGAAGCAACCGTCGCGTCCGCCGGGGCCGCTCCGTCGCCCCACTGGACTCGGGCGTGGTAGCCGGGTACTCCCCCAGTCACCGTGCCCAGCGCCGCCGCGAAGGGCTGGCCCGCCGTGGCGGTCTGGTTCGGCGCCGTCGACAGGGCCAGGGCCGGACGGGGTGTGCCGTCGTCGGCGATGGCGAAGACGTGGATGCGGCCTGCCGAGCCGGGGTCACCGGTCTGTTCGGGCAGGGTTACCGAGACCAGGGTCTTGCCGTCCGGGATCTGGTACGGCGCGGTGGCGAACAGGAACGGCACCGCGCTGTCCTGGTCCGTGCCGTGCAGGCGGTACGCGGACTTGGCGACGACGATGTTGCCGTACGCCGGAGTGCCGTTCGCGTTGCCGCCCAGCGTCCAGTCGCTCATCTGGATCGGGATGCTCGCGGTGCTGCCGTCGCTGAACTTCGCCGTACCGCTGGTGCTCTGGTTGCCCTGGGTGCCGGCGCCGATCAGCGAGATCGTCTTGGCGTCGGCGGGCAGGTTCAGCGCGATAGTGCGGCCGTTACCGCTGGCGTTGTCCGGCTGTCCGGCCGGGATCACCGGCAGGGTGAACCGCAACCCGGTTCCGGGCACCGCTACCGGCTGTCCCTGGGTGACGCCGGCCGCCGCGAGCGCGGACCGTGAGTACGCCCAGTTCTTGGCGTCGCAGTTGGCGCCGAGCACCCCGTCGTCGCCGATGCAGACCGTGTCGAACGCCGCGGTCAGCCCGGACTCCGGTGTGTAGGCCACCTCGACCCCGACCGGCGCGGAGTCCGAACCGCTGCCGTCGGTGACGGTGACCGTGGCCTGATACCGGCCCGGCTGCGTGTACGTGTGCGAACCGCTCACGCTGTACACCGCTCGCGACGTCAACACCGTGGTCCCGGGGGTGGCCGGTGTGCCGTCACCCCAGTCGATCGTGGCCTTGTAGCCGCTCGCGGTGCCGCCGGTGACGGTGGCCAGCGGAGCCGCGACAGGGGTTCCGGAGAGCGCCGGCACGGCAGCCGCGCCGGTGACCGTCACGTCCCCGCCACCGAGCTGGACGTCCCCGCCCGCGAGCAGTTCGATCTCGGCGAGCGTCGGCTGCGCGGCACCGGTGGTCTTCGTGACGACCAGGCGGAACTGCGAGTAGTGCCCCGGCTTGTCGATCTTGAACGGCCGGGTCTGCTTGCGCCACGCGAACACCTCGCCGCTGCGGGAGTCCACAGTGGTCCACTTCTTGCCGTCGCGGGAGCCCAGCAGCTTCCAGTCCGCCGGGTCACCGGGGGCCGAGCCCGAGGTGAGCGTGTAGTAGCTCGGCTCCTGCTTACTGCCCCGGTACGCCCAGGTGACCTCGGCGGCACTCGCCTGAGTGCCCGACGAGTCGTCGAACAGCGCGGGCGCGTTCGTGTCGCCCAGACCGGGACCGGTCGTGTCCTGCAGCGGCTGCGGCGCCTCGTTGCCCCTGGTCAGCGAGTCCGGTGCGTCGTGCGCGCCGGCACCCCAGGACGAGGGCTTCGGGCCCATCCGGAACTCGATCGTGCCGCCACGCCGGAAGACGTCCGTGTCGACGGCGAGGCTGTGCTGCGACCGGCCGTTGATCTTGACGCTTTGCACGTACACATTCCGGGTGTTGTTGTTCTCGGCCTTGACCACGATGTCGCCGGTGGGGCGGTGCACGGTCATCCGGGTGAACTGCGGCGAGCCGATGACCCAGTCGCCGGAGCCGACCTGCAGCGGGTAGATGCCGAGCGAGCTGAGGATGTACCAGGCGGACATCTCACCGTTGTCCTCGTCGCCGAGGTAGCCCTGGCCGATCTCGCTGCCGACGTAGAGACGGCGCAGGATCTCCCGCACGAGCGACTGCGTCTTCGACGGCGCGCCGACGTAGTCGTACATGTAGGGGATGTGGTGCGAGGGCTGGTTGCTCATGCCGAGCTGGCCCATGCGTACGGCACGCGCCTCCAGCATCTCGTGGATGACACCGCCGTAACCGCCGGGGCGGTCGGCCTTCTCCGGTGTCGCGAAGAACTCGTCGAGCTTGTCCTTCAGCGCTCGCCGCCCGCCGTAGAGGTTGGCCAGGCCCTGCCCGTCCTGCTGCGCGGTGAACGCGAAGTTCCAGCCGTTCGTCTCGGTGTAGACGCCGCCCCAGTCGAGCGGGTCGCCCTCGAGGAAGGTGCCGTTGGCCTCGCGTCCCTGGAAGAACTTCGTCTTCGGGTCGAACAGGTTGACGTAGTTGCGGGCCCGCTGGAGGAAGTACGCGGACTCCTCCTTGAGCTGCTCGCGCCGGGCCCGCGGGGTCGCCGGGTCGGTGGCCAGCTCGGCGGCCATGTTGCCGATGCCGAAGTCGTTGATGAAGCCCTCGAGCGCCCAGGACACCGACTCGCCGGTCGAGGTCGGGGTGTAGCCGAGGAACAACGACGTCTCGATGCCCTTGCGGCCGACGGCGCTGCGCCCGGAGGCCACCGTGGCGTTCTTCAGCGCCGAGTCATAGGCGCCCAGAGGATCCGGAAGATCAACACCGAGGAGGTACGCCTCCGCGAGCGCGACGTCGGAACTCGTGCCGGTCATCAGGTCGGCGTATCCCGGCGAGGACCACCGTGCCACCCAGCCGCCATCGCGGTACTGCTGGACGAAACCGTCGGCGATCCGGGCCGCGACGTCCGGGTAGAGCAGCGAGTACGCCGGCCAGACGGTGCGGTAGGTGTCCCAGAAACCGTTGTTGACGTAGATCCGGCCGTCGACGATCTTCGCGCCGGTCGTGGTCGGGGTCGACGTGCCGGTGGGTGCGGAGACCGGGCTCGCGTACTGCCAGCGCGGCTGCGCGGCGGTGCCGGTGTTCTCCGACTGCGAGTTCGGGTACAGGTTCAGGCGGTACAGGTTGGAGTACAGCGTGACCAGCTGGGTCTCGGTCGCGTCGCGCACCTCGACCCGGCCGAGCCGGTCCTTCCACGCCGCCGTCGCGGCCGCGTGGATCTGGTCGAACGTGCGGCCGGTGACCTCCAGGTCAAGGTTCTTACGGGCCTGGTCGACCGAGATGAACGACGTCGCGAACCGCAGGGTCACCCGCGTGCTCGTGGTGAGGTCGAACGTGGCGGCGGTGGCGGTCGAGGCGGACGGCGCCCGGTCGAACGCACCGGAGACGAACATCCGGCTGCGGCCGGCGGACAGGCCGCTGCCGTTGTCGACCCAGCCCGTCAGCGTGCCGTCGGCGCCGATCGTGAACGTGCCGTTGTGCAGGGCGAGGCTGCCGGAGGCCGAGCCCGCCGCGAAGTCGAACTGCATGATCGCGCCGTGGTCGGTGGGCGACATCTGCGCGGCCAGGCCGTTCTGGAACACGACGCGGTAGAGGTCGGGACGGGCGATCTCGTTCCGGTGGTCGAACGCGAGCGCCCGGGTGCTCGGCTGACCGGTGAGGTTGCCACCGGCCGGCACCGGCATGACCGACATCTGGTTGCGGTCACCCATCCACGGGCTGGGCTGGTGCGAGATCGCGAGGCCCTGCAGCGTCGGCAGGTTGGCCGGGTTGTTGGCGCGCTGGTACTCGTACTCCCACGAGTTCGAGGTGGCGTTGGTGACCGGCGTCAGGAAGTTGAAGCCGTTCGGCAGCGCCGTGATCGGCAGGTTGTTGCCGCGCGAGAACGAGCCGGTCGAGTTGCTGCCGCGGCGCGTGTCGACGTAGTTGGTGAGCCTCGACGCGTCGATCGGCGCCGGCGTGCCCACGATCGCCAGGTCGTCGATCCAGCCCTGGAAGCGGGTGTCGGCGACGGCGGCCGGGTTGTCGTACGAGAGCAGGATCCGGTCGATCGTCTTGCCGTTCGCGACCGCGCCGAGGTCCGACTGCACCGCGTTCCACTCGTCGGCGAACAGCGCCTTCGACGCGCCCTGCCCGGCCGCGGTGAGCGCGTTGCCGTGCTGGTCGACCGGATTGCGCCGGCTCAGGTAGCTGCCGTCGGTGAAGTGCAGGTCGACGGCCGCGTACGTGGACGGATACGTCAGGTTCTCCGCCGTGAGCTCGGGGAAGATCTTGTAGGTCAGCCGCGACTTCGGCCCGACCGGGATGTTCACGTCGTAGAGCTTGTTGGTCGCGTACGAGCGGCCGTCGCCCTGTGCGGCTCCGGCGTAGCGCAGCGACGCGACACCGGTGAACCCGGCGCCCGCCTTCATGTTGGCGCCGCGCGTGGGCCCGGTCCCGGTCTCGGTGACCATCGGGGTGGCCGGGGGCCGGACGTCCGAGCCGTCGCTGATGTCCCACTCGGCGAGCTGGATCAGCGACTCACCGGAGTTCGCGGTGATGTTGAGCCGGTAGTGGGCGTAGGCGGTGGTGTTGGTGAACGTGTACGTGTTGGTCGTGAACCGCCCGCTGAAGCTCTGGCCGGTCCGCCGGTCCAGATCGGCCCATTGCGTGCCGTCGGCGGAACCCTGGAGCGTGAAGTCCTTCGGGTCCCGGCCGGCCGCGTCGTTCGCCGAGGTCAGCGAGTACTTGACGACGGTCACCGGCTCGGCGAGACGGTACGCGGCCCAGCCGGTGGGGCTGAACGCCAGCCATTTGCTCGACGTGTCGCCGTCCTTGAGCTTGGTGGCGACCTCGTTGGGCGGGTTCTCGGCACTCGCGGTCACCGCGGTGACCTTCTCCAGGACACTGCCCGGCAGCCCGGTGCGGACCGAACCGGTCAGGTTGCCCTGGATCGGCTTACCGTCCGCACCGACCTCGGCGGTGCTCGCGGTGGCCTGCGGGTCACCGGACTCGAACGAGGACGCGAAGTCGCCGGCCGCGGGGGCGGCGATCGCTGCGGAAGGGACGGTGAGCAGGCCTATTGGTAGAAGTAGCGCGGCAACGACAGCAGCCGACCTCATGTGCGCTCCAATGAAAATCAGGACACAGTGGACACCCTGAGTAGAGATCATCAGCTTCACGCGCGCCGGGCAACACTGTCAAGAAACTTTGGAAATCAAATGGAAATAGTCTCGTCACTCGTCCTCGGTGAAGACCTCCTGGCGGCGCCTGCGGATGGCCGGGAAGACGGCCACGGCGAGCGCGGCGAGGGTCAGGAACAGCAGCGCCGCGGAGATCGGGCGCTCGACGAAGACCAGCGGGTCGCCGCGGGAGATGATCAGCGCGCGGCGCAGGTTCTCCTCCAGCAGCGGGCCGAGCACGAACCCGAGCAGCAGCGGCGCCGGCTCGCACCCGCACTTGATCAGGACGTATCCGAGGATGCCGAAGGAGGCGATCGCGTAGACGTCGTACGGGTTGCGGCTCAGCGAGAACGTCCCGATCACGGCGAACAGCACGATCATCGGGAAGAGCACCTGGTACGGGATGCGCAGCAGGCGTACCCACATGCCGATCAGCGGGAGGTTGAGCAGCACGAGCAGCACGTTGCCGATCCACATCGACGCGATCAGGCCCCAGAACAGCGCGGGCTCGTCGTTGATGACGTTCGGGCCGGGCGTGATGCCGTGCACGATGAACGCGCCGACCATCAGCGCCATCACCGGGTGGGCGGGCAGGCCCAGGGTGAGCAGCGGGATGAACGACGTCTGCGCGGCCGCGTTGTTGGCCGACTCGGGACCGGCGACCCCCTCGATCGCGCCGGTACCGAACTCGTCCCGGCGCGGTGAGATCCGCTTCTCGACGGCGTACGAGGTGAACGACGCCAGCACGTGGCCGCCGCCGGGCAGGACGCCGAGCGCGGCGCCGAGCCCGGTGCCGCGCAGGATCGGGCCGACGATCCGGCGCCGGTCCTCCCGGTCCGGCCAGAGGTGCGACACCGCGCCGAGCAGGCTCGGCCGGTCCCGCTCGTTCTCCAGGTTGCGCAGGATCTCGGCGATGCCGAACATGCCGACCGCGACCGACACGAAGTCGATGCCGCCGAAGAGTTCGCGCTGGTCGAGCGTGAACCGTGGGGTACCGGTGTAGATGTCCTGCCCGACCGTGCCGAGCAGGATGCCGAGCGCGATCATCGCGAGGGCCTTGAGGGCCGAGCCCCGGGCCAGCGCGATCGAGATGATCAGGCCGAACAGCACGAGCGCGAAGTAGTCCGCCGGGCCGAACTTCAGCGCGACGGCGGCCAGCGGCGGGGCCGCGACGGCCAGGATGACGGTGGCGACCGTGCCGGCGACGAACGAGCCGATCGCGGCGGCGGCCAGGGCCGGCCCGGCCCGCCCCTGCCGGGCCATCGGGTGGCCGTCGAGCGCGGTGACCGCCGCCGACGACTCGCCGGGCAGGTTGATCAGGATGGCCGTGGTCGATCCGCCGTACTGCGCGCCGTAGTAGATCCCGGCCAGCATGATCAGTGCGGTGACCGGTTCGAAGCTGAACGTGATCGGCAGCAGCATCGCCACGGTGGCGGTCGGCCCGATGCCGGGCAGCACGCCGACCGCCGTGCCGAGCAGCACGCCCACGAAGCAGTAGAGGACGTTCTGCAGCAGGAAGGCCGTCGAGAAGCCCAGGACCAGGTTGTCGAGAAGGTCCATCACCAGCCCCACAGCGGGATGCGCACCTGGAGCCCGACGATGAAGATCAGCGTGGCGGCGAGGGTCAGGCCGACGGCGACGGCCACCGCCGTCAGCGGGCGTACCCGCTTGCTGGCGAACGCCGTGAGCAGGGACGTCACCAGCGAGGTGAGCACGAATCCGAGGCTGCGGACGAACAGCCCGAAGAACACGATCGCCGCCACGAGCAGGACGACGGCACGCCACGGCACTGTCCCGAACGTGATGTCCTCACCGGCGACGAGCCCCTTGACGGCGATCGCCAGGCCGAGCAGCACCACGATCGCGCCGACGAGCAGCGGGAAGTAGCCGGGGCCCATCCGCAGCAGGGTCCCCCGGTCGTAACCGAGCGACCCCACCACGAACACCCCACCGATGACGACGAAGACTCCCCCGGCCAGTACGTCCGGGAGTGATCGCCTCCGCTGCATCTACGAGGCCTTCACACCGGCGTCGGCGATGACCTTCGCCCAGGTCTTGATCTGCTCGTCGAGGTACGCCCGGTGCGCGTCCGGTGTCGCGTCCGCGGCCTCGACCGGCGCGGTGCCGAGCTTGGCCATCTGGTCGATGACCGCCTGGTCGGCGAGCGCGGTCTTGAGCGCCTCGGACAGCTTCGTCACGATCTCCGGGGGCGTCCCGGCCGGCACGTACAGGCCGTGCCACACGCTGACCTGCAGCTCGGGCATCCCGCCCTCGGCCGTGGTGGGCACGTCGGGCAGGCTCTTGACCCGCTCCGGTGTGGTCACCGCGTACGCCTTGACCTTCTTCGCCGTGATCTGACCGGTCGTGTTGGTGGTCTGGTCGCACATGAAGTCGACCTGACCGCCCACCAGGTCGGTGAGCGCGGGCCCGGTGCCCTGGTACGGCACCTCCTGGAGCTTGACGCCGGCGGTGGACTGGAACAGCAGTCCGCACAGGTGCGACGCGGCACCGATGCCGGCGTTGGCGAGGCTGACCTTGTCCGAGTTCGCCTTCACGTACGCCGTCAGGTCGGCCAGCGTCGAGGGCGGGAAGTCGTTGCGGGCGACCAGTGTCATCGGCACCTCGGTGACCAGCCCGACGGTCGCGAAGTCCTCGAGCGGCTGATAGCCCAGGTCCTTGTAGAGAGCGGGTGCGGTCGACATGCCGATGTGGTGCATGAGCACGGTGTAGCCGTCCGGCTCGGCCTGCGCGACCTGTCCTGCCGCGACCGTGCCGCCGGCACCCTCGACGTTCTGGACGACGATCTTGCCACCGAGGGCCTTCGCCATCGGATCGGCGATCATCCGGGTGACGGTGTCGGTCGGGCCGCCCGCGCTGAACGGCACGACGAAGGTGATGTTCTCTTCCGGGTAAGCCGCGGCGGTGTCGCCCTCCGCGCCGCCGCCGCCCTCATTGGAACAGGCGGCGACGAGAGAGACGGCGGCAAATGCGGCGATCAGTCTCCTCATGTCCTGACCTCCTTGCCGATGACCGTATTTGACATCGACGTAGATCACTAGAGCTGTCACCGAACCGGGACCTGTCTTGCCGACCGGGTGGCGCGCCGCTATGTTAATAACAAATCACACATTGATGAATGTGTTTCCCCTGGATTTACTGAGGTGAGCGAATGCAGAATCTCAGCAGAAGACGCGTACTGACCCTCGGAGCCGCGCTGGGTCTGGCGGGTGTGGCGGCCCCGTCCGAGGCGTGGGCGTGGTCGTCATCCGGCTCGATCGCCGCCACCGACACGGTCACCGACCCGTGGGGCGTGTGGGACGACGCCACCGACCCCCTCGTCGCCTCGCTCCTGACCAACGGTCAGATCCCCGCCGTCAACACCGCCTTCGACTCCTGGGTGCGCAACGGCGATCCACTGCCCACCGGCGTCCCCGCTCCCCTCACCACCTATCTGCGGCAGGTCAACGTCCTGCCGTCGTGGGCCGATCAGACCAAGCTCAACCGGGCCGCGGCGTTCAACAAGCGGATGAGCATGTACCTGTTCCTGCTGTACGGGCTGGGCAGCGGCATCATGAGCACGGTCATCCCGCGCGAGGCCCGCAACGTCTACTGGTCCGAGGGCGGCGCCGACATGAAGGCGCGCGCGGCCAAGACGTTCACGTACGGCTACGACCTGAGCGCCGCCGACGCGTTCCAGCCGAGCGGGCACTTCGTCGTCACCTCGAACAAGACCCGGCTGACCCACGCGGCGGTGCGGCACCTGCTCCCGCAGTCGGCGAGGTGGCGGGCGGTCACCGACGACCAGGACTTCATCCCGATCAGCAACGGCGACATCCTGATCACCTTCCACAGCCTCGGGACGTACGTGCACGGCAAGCTCAAGGGCTGGGGCATCCGGATGACGGCCGCGGAGGAGGACGCGTACCTGCACCAGTGGCAGGTGGCTCTGCACCTGCTGGGCGTGCGGGACGATTTCATCCCGGCGAGCTGGGCGGCGGCGAAACAGCAGTCAGCGTACGCGTTGACGCCACTGCTCGCACCGACACCCGAGGGCATCGACCTCGCCGAGATCCTGCTCGGGCTGACCGCGCAGATCGACCTCGGCGTGACACGCGGATTCCTCAACGAGTTCGTCCGCTACGTGCTCAGCGACCGGATCGGCGACTGGCTGAACCTGCGGCGGGACTACGCCGCGCGCACGCTGATCGAGGTCGGCTGGCCGGCGTACGTGGCGTTCCGCGAGGGCCTGTCGCCGATCATCCCGACCGGCTTCTCGATGTTCGACAAGTTCGTGCGCGCCCTGGCCATGCTGTTCCTCAACAACGGCACGTCGGCGACGTACACCCCGATCACGATCCCGACCGGAAACCGCCCCGGCACCTGAGTCTCACAGTGTCAGGGCGCCGGTCACCAGTGCCGTGACCGCGTCCCGGTGGCCGGGTGTGTCCTGCCAGCGCAGCGCACGCCCGGCCTCGACGACCACGCCGAACCCGGCGTGCACCAGCAGCCGGGCCTGACGCGGGTCGAGCTCCGGCCGGGCCGTGCGCAACTGCTGCTCCCAGACCGCGATGTGCTCACGCTGGGCGAGGATCAGCGGCCTTCGCAGGTCGTCCGGCAGACCGCGGATCTCGGCCTCGGCGACGCTGTTCAGCGCGTTGTGCTCGAAGCTGTAGGCGACGTACGCCGCGGCCAGCGCGATCACCGACTCGCGCGGGCCGGCCCGCCGGTCGAGGCTGCGGTCCACGGCCTGTGCCAGCAGGCCCGCCGCCTGCAGGCACGCGGCCACCAGGATGTCGACCTTGCCCGGGTAGTGCCGGTAGATCGCGGACGGGGCCAGCCCCACCGCCTGCGCGATCTGCCCGTTCGTGACGGTCGCGAACCCGTCGCGCGCGAACAGCGGCACGGCCGCCGCCAGGATCTCGGCACGCCGGGTACGCGGCACCGGCTGCGCGGGCAGTTCGACCGAGGCCGCGCTCCCCTCGGCCGCCGCAGGGTCGGCCGCGACCACACCCGTCGCGGACGCCAGCAGCAGATCCTCGACCCGGCGCTGAGCGGTCGACGTGTGATGCATGGTGATCGACCCGATCGCACCGAGCGCCGCCGCTGCCCGCAGGTCCTCGCCCGGCAGCGGGAACTCGCGCCGCACCGCCTCGGCCACCCGCCCCACGACGTGCCCGAACTTCTCCCGCAGCCGCCGCCGGTCGTCGCGCTCCAGGTAGCGGGCCTCCCACCGGTACAGCCCGCCGGCGTCGCGGTGCGCGACCGTGACCCGTACGAGAGCCGCGAGCACGTCCCGCAGACCGGCGTCCGGCGGCGCCTCGTCGAGCGCGGCGACAAGCCGGTCCGCCATGATGTCGGCGCACTCGGCGAACAGCGCGTACTTGTTCGGGAAATGCCGATAGAGCGCGGCCGCGCTGATACCCACCCCGGCGGCGATCTCCTCCATGGACGCCGCGTGATATCCGCGCCCACTGAACACCTGACCGGCCGCCTCGATGATGAGCTGCCTGCGGTTGTGCGGTCGGGTGGCCGCGGTCGGCCCGGCGGTCACCATGAGTGCCAGTCAATCACAGCGAGATCCCATACCCGCCGTTAGAGCGGACTCATCTGGTCGAGAACACGAGCAGCGACATCGATGATTTCCTCGACCTTCGGCGCGTCCCGGACGATCTCGTCAGAGCCGACGACGGGTGCCGCCGCAGACGGATATTCGACTTCATGAACTGGCCTCCGGCTTGACGAGCGGGTAGATCGGGCGGCTGCGCACCGACGTCAGGAAGGGATCGCCGGCGGTCGAGTGCCAGGCCTCCGTGGACAGGCGGTGCATGTTCACCTCGCGGCCCAGGAGCCGTTCCGCCGCGGTGGCCGCGTCCGCCAACTCGTCGTCGTCGGCGTCCCCGACGACGAGGACGTCGACGTCTCGTGGCGGCGGTCCGGCCTCCCCCGCGTAGCGCGCCGCCCATGAGCCGTGGATGTACGCCTCGGCCACGCCGTCCACGGCGGGGAGGAGCTCGGCCAGGACCGGAGCCGGTCCATAGGTCAGCGCCATGAGCTCAGTGAGCGGCCGGGCGAGCGGATTGTCGGACTCGAACCGGAGCAGCCTGAGGTTTCCCCGTCGCACCTCCCGGACGAGACCCGCCTCGACCAGCCTGTCGGCCTCCCGGCTCACCGTCGACTGGGAAGCGCCGAGGCGCTGAGCCAACTCGGTCACGGAATAGCTGCTTTCCGGGTGCAGGCAGATCCACGCGAGCAGCTCACCGAGCAACTGCGAGCGCAGAAGAGGCAGGAGACGAGAACGTGCTTGCACATCCTGCATAGTACCTTGCACGATCCGCAAGGAGTGTTACGCCAAACGGGTGGTGACCCACTCGTGGAAGGCGCCAATGTGGTGCTCCGAGGGGACCAGGACGCCGCCGTTGGCGTAGGCGCGGGAGCTCATCGCGGGCTGGCAGCGTTCGCAGGCGTCGAAGTCCTGGAGGTTGACGCGGTCGAAGAGTTCGACGGAGCGGGAGACGTCGCGACCGGAGGCGACGACCTCCGTGGAGTAGAGCCAGTCGCACTCGACGATCGTGCGGTCCTCGGCGACCGGGTACATGCGGTGCCAGATGATGTGGTCGGGCACCAGGTTGATGAAGACCTGCGGCTTGATGGTGATGGCGTAGTAGCGGCGGTCCTGGTCGTCGGTCACGCCGGGCAGCTTCGGCAGGCCCTCGCTGCCGTCGACGGTGAAGCCCTTGATGTCCGCGCCGAACTCGGCACCGTGGCCGACGTAGTACTGCGCGGCATAACCGCCGGCGAACTCCGGCAGCACCTCGGTGAGCTCGGGGTGGATCGTCGCGCAGTGGTAGCACTCCATGAAGTTCTCGACGATCAGTTTCCAGTTCGCGCGCACATCGTACGATATGCGCTTTCCGACCTGAAGAGTGTCGATCTCGTAGGAGTCGATCGCGGACAGCGCGCCGAGCCGCTCGGTGACCGCGCCCATCACCTCGTCCTCGAAGGACGGCGGCCGGTCGGACAGGCAGACCCAGGCATAGCCGAGCCATTCGCGCAGGTGGACGCGGACGAGTCCGTATTCGACACGGTCGATGTCGGGCATCTTCGTCAGGTTGGGCGCGGCGATCAGCTTGCCGTCGAGGCCGTAGGTCCAGGCGTGATACGGGCACTGGAATGCGCGTTTGACCTCGCCGGCCGCCGTCGTGCAGAGCCGGGCGCCGCGGTGGCGGCAGATGTTCAGGAAAGCGCGCAGCCCGCCGTCGCGACCGCGAACGATCAGGATGCTCTCCCGCCCGACGGTGACCGACCGGAAGGTGCCGGGTGTGGGCAGGTCGCTCGCTCGCACCGCGCAGAACCACATGTTCTCGAAGATCCGGGCTTGCTCGAGCGCGAAGATCGCGGGATCGGTGTAGTAGTGGCCGGGGAGGGTCGGGATCAGGCTTGCGGTCACGATGCGCACCTCGACAGAGCAGTTACCGGCGGATTCGTTCCATCTTCGGGTCGAACAGCGGCTCGGCCGCGACGGTCGCCGGCAGCCGCTCGCCGAAGTACTCGACGGTCACCGCGGTGCCCGGCACGGACAGCGCGGCGGGCAGCCAGGCGTAGGCGACGGTGCGGCCGACGGTGTATCCGTATGCGGCGCTGGTGACGTAACCGGCCGGGACGCCGCCGGCGAACACCGGCTCCTTGCCCATCACCACGGCGGCCGGATCGTCGAGGGTCAGGCAGGTGAGAAGACGCGAGGCCGTCTGCGGCGAGCGGCCTTCGAGCGCGGCACGGCCGATGAAATCACCCTTTTCCATGCGTACGGCGAACGCGAGCCCCGCTTCGAACGGATCGTGTTCGGCCGTCATGTCGACACCCCAGGCCCGGTAGCCCTTCTCCAGGCGCAGGCTGTTGAAGGCGCTGCGCCCGGCCGCGATGATCCCGTGCTCCCGGCCCGCCTCCCAGAGCGTGTCCCACAGCTTGAGGCCCAGGTCGGCCGTGGTGTACAGCTCCCAGCCGAGCTCGCCGACGTAGGACAGGCGCATCGCGGTCACCGGCACCTCGCCGATGTAGGCCCGCTGCGCCTTGAAGTACCGCAGCGCGGTGTTGGAGAAGTCCTCGCGGGTCAGCGGCTGCAGCACGTCCCGGGCGAGCGGGCCCCACAGGCCGACGCAGCAGGTGCCGGCGGTGATGTCGCGGACCCGTACCGAGCCGTCCTCGGGCAGGTGCCGGATCATCCAGTCCTCGTCGAGCGGGCCGTTCGCGCCGACCTGGAACGCCTGGTCGCCGAGACGGGCCACGGTGAGGTCACTGCGGACGCCGCCGTCGTGGCCGAGCATCAGCGTGTACGTGACCGAGCCGGGCGGCTTGTCCAGCTCGTTGGTCGTCAGCCGCTGCAGGAACGCGAGGGCGCCGGGGCCGCTGACCTCGAGTCGCTTCAGCGGTGTCATGTCGAACATCGCGACCCGCTGCCGGGTGACGGTGGCCTCGGCCGCGGCGATCGGCGACCAGTAGCGCGCCGACCACTCGTCCCGCTCGGGGACCTGGACGGGGGGCAGGGCGGCGTTGGACTCGTACCAGAACGGGCGCTCCCAGCCGGCGCCTTCCAGGAAGACCGCGCCCAGTTCCCGCTGGCGAGGATAGAAGGGGCTGGTCCGCATCGGGCGGGGCCGCTCCATCGGCTGCAGCGGGTGGACGATGTCGTAGACCTCGACGAAGTTCTGCTTCCCGCGCTCGGTGATGAAGCTCGGCGCGAGGTGCACGTCCTCGAACCGGTACAGCTCGCACTCGTGCAGGTCGACGCCCGGCTGCCCGTCCACGAGCCACTGCGCCACGGCCCGGGCCACGCCGGCCGAGTGCGTCACCCACACCGCCTCGGCCACCCAGAAGCCGGCCAGGTCACGGTGCTCGCCGAGCACCGGGAACCCGTCGGGGGTGAACGAGAAGATGCCGTTCATCCCCTCCTCCACCTTGGCGCCGCCGAGGTCCGGCAACAGGGCGAGGCTCTCCTGCCAGGCCGGCGCGAAGTCGTCGGAGGTGAACGGCAGGACGCTGGGCATGGCTGGGTCCGGGCCGAGCTCGTCGATCAGCATCGGCCGGTGGCCGTAGTAGCCGATGCCGAGGCGGTCGCCGTGCGCGCGGTAGTAGAGGTCCTGGTCCTGATGGCGCAGGATGGGAGCGGCGTCGACGCCGGCCAGGGTCGGCACCGGGCCGGTCTTGGCGTACTGGTGGCCGAGCGGTAGCAGCGGCACGGTGAGTCCCGCCATCCGGCCGATCTCGGGGCCCCAGAACCCGGCGGCGCAGACCACGACGTCGGCCATGAGAAAGCCCCGGTCGGTCTCGACGCCGGTGACCCGGCCGCCCTTCTGACCGATTCCGATCACCTTGTGCTCGCCCAGGAAGCGGGCTCCGCGCTCGATGGCACGGCCCGCCTGCGCCTGGACCGCGCGGACCGCCTCGGCCAGGCCGTCGGCCGGGACGTGGAAGCCGCCGAGGATCCGGCCCGGGTCGAGCAGCGGATGGAGGGCGGCGCACCCGGCCGCGTCCAGCAACTCGGCCTCGACACCCCACGAGGTGGCCAGGCCGTGCTTGCGCTTGAGGTCGGTCCACCGGGCCTCGGTGGTGGCCACCTCGAGGCCGCCGACCTGCCGGAAGCACCTCCGGCCGTCGAGGGTGAGGCCGCTCAGCTTGCGCACCGTGTACGCGGCCATCTCGGTCATGGTCTTCGACGGGTTGGTCTGGAAGACGAGTCCGGGGGCGTGCGAGCTGGAACCGCCGGGGACGGGCAGACGGCCCTGGTCGACGACGGTGACGTCGGTCCAGCCGCGTTCGGTGAGCTCGTCCGCCAGGGCGCTGCCGACGACGCCGGCACCGATGATGACTACGCGAGGAGTCATAGAAGTCCACCTGTGTGCGTTTCATGAAGCGCAACTCACGCTGGAATACGCAACAGCTTCACGGACTCGGCCGCCGGTCGTCAATCACTCATGGCAGAAATCCCATCCGGGCGCTCACCTCGCCGGCCGCCGCGATCACCCGTTTCGCGATCTCCGGGAACGCCTCGCGGTCCAGCCGGTACGCCGGGCCGGAGACGCTGAGGGCTGCCACCACCGCACCGTCGGCACCCCGGATCGGTGCGGCGACGGCGTTGAGGCCCACCTCGTACTCCTCCGCCGTGAAGGCCCACCCCGACTCCCGGATCACGTCGAGCTCCGCGTTCAGCTCGGCCTCGCCGGTGAGCGTCGCGCCGGTGAACCGGTCGAGGGGCTCGGCGAGGACCGCGGCCCGGACGGCCGCCGGCGCGAAGGCCAGCAGGACCTTGCCGCTGGAGGTGGCGTGCAACGGTGTCTGCCGTCCGACCCAGTTGTGGCTGCTGATCGAGGCGGCGCCGCGGCTCTGGGTGATGTTCACGGCCCGGTTGCTGTCGAGGATCGCGATGTTGACGGTCTCGCCCATGTCCGCGGCGAGGCGGTCGCACGCGTCGTGGCCCTGCCGGCTGAGGTCGAGCTGTGCGGCGACGGCACCGGCCAGGCGCACGACGCCGAGACCGAGACGGTAGGTGCCGCGGTCCTGCGCCTGCTCCACGAAGCCGCGGCTCTCCAGCGCGGCGAGCAGGCGGAAGGCGGTCGACTTGTGGACGCCGAGCTCCTTGCCGATCTCGGTGACACCGGCACCCCGCCGCCTGGCCAGGATCTCCAGGATGCTCAGCGCTCGGTCGACGGACTGCACGAGAGCCGGGTTGCTGTTGCTCATCGCGCAACGATAAGCCAGTGATTACGGGGAAGTTGCGAGACGTGACGCGTCGTTGAGGTTCTCTTGACTATCGATCAATACGCCGGGCACTCTGTTGCGGATTCCACTCGCTGTTTCGTGTTCCACAACGGAGGCGGTAGCTGGCGTGGAGAAAGTCGCGATTGTCGGTGCCTCCCTGGCGGGCCTCGCTGCCGCCCGCGCCCTGCGCCGTCAATCCTTCGCCGGCGAGATCATCGTGATCGGCGCCGAACACCACGCCCCCTACGACCGCCCGCCGCTGTCCAAGGATTTCCTGACCGGCGGGTGCTCGGTCGCGGACCTGGCGCTCGTCGACGACGACGAGGATCTCGGGGTGCGGTGGCGGCTGGGAACGACCGCCACCCGGCTCGACCCCGCCGGCCGCGGCGTCCACCTCGACACCGGTGACGAGATCCGGGTCGACGGGGTCGTCATCGCCACCGGCGCCCGGGCCCGCAAGCTCGGCGGCGCCGGCGTGCACACCCTGCGCACCCTCGACGACGCCGTCGCACTGCGCGACGATCTGCGCCGCGCGGGCCGGGTGGTCGTCATCGGTGCCGGCTTCATCGGCGCCGAGGTCGCGTCCAGCGCACGGTCGCTGGGCCTCGACGTCACCGTCGTGGAGGCCCTGCCCGCACCACTCGCCGGGCCCCTCGGCACGGAGATGGGCGAGGTATGCGCCCGCCTGCACGGCGACCACGGCGTACGCCTGCTGACCGGCACCGCCGTCAGTAGGCTGATCGGGTCGGACCGGGTCGAGGGGGTCGAGCTCGCCGACGGCACGCTGCTGCCGGCCGATGTCGTCGTGGCCGGGATCGGCGCCGTGCCCAACGTGGAGTGGCTGGACGGCTCCGGGCTGACGATCGCGGGCGGCGTGGTGACCGACCCGGCCGGCGCGACCGGGCTGCCCGGTGTGGTCGCCACCGGCGACTGCGCCGTGTTCGCCGGCTCCGCCCTGCGCCACGAGCACTGGACCCACGCGCTGGAGCACCCCGCGACCGCGGTGGCCACCCTGCTCGGCCGCACCGCCGCACCGGCCCGCGCGCCCTACTTCTGGTCCGACCAGTACGGCGTCCGCCTCCAGTTCGCCGGCCACCGGGAACCCGGCGACCAGGTGCGGATCGTCGAGGGCGACCCGGAGCAGCGCTCGTTCCTCGCCCTCTACGAACGCGACGGCCGCCCGGTCGCCGTACTCGGCATGGACCAGCCGCGACTGTTCACCCGCTGGCGCCGCCAGCTGAGTGCCGTGCCCCAGGAGGCTTGATGTTGCAGCCCGTCTGCCCGCTCAGCGCCATACCCCGGGGTGAGGCGTACCGGTGGGACTCCGACCCGCCCGTGGCGATCTTCCACACCGAGGACGGCGAGGTGTTCGCGATCGACGACACCTGCACCCACCAGGACGCCTCCCTGGCCGACGGCTGGCTGGAGGGGTGCGAGGTCGAGTGCCCGCTGCACGCCTCCCGATTCGACTTGCGCACCGGCAGCGTCGACGCTCCCCCGGCGAAGCGGCCGGTGCGCACCCACCGCGTCGAGGTGACCGGCGGCGTGGTGCACGTCGCCCTGTCCGCGGAGGCGCGACCATGAACCGGTACGACTTCGTGATCGTCGGCGGCGGCTCGGCCGGCTCCGCGCTCGCCGCCCGGCTCAGCGCCGACCCGGCGAACCGGGTCCTGGTGCTGGAGGCCGGCCGCCCGGACTATCCGTGGGACGTCTTCATCCACATGCCGGCCGCGCTGACGTTCCCGATCGGCAGCCGGTTCTACGACTGGAAGTACGAGTCCGAGCCCGAGCCGCACATGAACGACCGGCGGATCTACCACGCCCGGGGGAAGGTCCTCGGCGGGTCGAGCAGCATCAACGGCATGATCTTCCAGCGCGGCAACCCGCTGGACTACGAGCGGTGGGCGTCCGATCCCGGCATGGAGAACTGGGACTACGCGCACTGCCTGCCGTACTTCAACCGGATGGAGTCGTGCCTGGCCGCGGACGCCGCCGATCCGTACCGCGGGCACGACGGCCCGCTCGTGCTGGAGCGCGGACCGGGGAGCAACCCGCTGTTCGGGGCGATGCTGGAGGCGAGCCGGCAGGCCGGGTACGCCGCCACCGACGACGTCAACGGGCAGCGCCAGGAGGGCTTCGGGCTCTTCGACCGCACGATCAGCCGGGGGCGGCGGCTCTCCGCGGCGCGGGCGTACCTGCACCCGGCGATGAACAGGCCCAACCTCACGGTACGGACGCGGGCGCTGGTCACCCGGATCGTCTTCGACGGCACCCGCGCGGTCGGCGTCGAGTACTCGCACGGGAAGGGCTCCCGGCGGGTCCATGCGGGCGAGGTCATCCTCTGCGGCGGCGCGATCAACACGCCGCAGGTGCTCCAGCTCTCCGGTGTCGGCAACGCCGCCGAACTGAGCGCGCTCGGCATCGACCCGGTCCACCACCTGCCCGGCGTCGGCGAGAACCTCCAGGACCACCTCGAGGTGTACATCCAGTACGCGTGCACCCAGCCGGTGTCGGTCCAGCCGTACCTGAAGTGGCGCCACCGGCCCTGGATCGGCGCGCAGTGGCTGTTCCTGCGCGGCGGACCCGGTGCGACCAACCACTTCGAGGCGGGCGGGTTCGTCCGGAGCAACGACGCGGTCGCGTACCCGAATCTGATGTTCCACTTCCTGCCCATCGCGGTCCGCTACGACGGCTCGGCACCGGCCGGTGGCCACGGCTATCAGGTGCATGTCGGGCCGATGTACTCCGACGCCCGCGGCAGCGTCAAGATCGTCAGCCGGGACCCGCGCGAGCACCCCGCGCTGCGCTTCAACTACCTCTCCACCGATCAGGACCGCCGCGAGTGGGTCGAGGCGGTCCGGGTCGCCCGCAAGATCCTCAACCAGCCCGCGCTGGAACCCTTCAACGGCGGCGAGATCTCCCCCGGGCCGTCCGTGGAGACCGACGATCAAATCCTTGATTGGGTACGCCGCGAGGGCGAGACCGCGCTGCACCCCTCCTGCACGGCGCGGATGGGTGTGGACGAGATGTCGGTGGTCGACCCGGCGAGCATGCGGGTGCACGGCGTGGACGGGCTGCGGGTCGTCGACGCGTCGGTCATGCCGTACGTGACGAACGGCAACATCTACGCCCCGGTGATGATGGTCGCCGAGAAGGCCGCCGACCTGATCCTCGGCAACACCCCCCTGCAACCGGTCGAGGTCCCGTTCTACCGCCAGGGAAGCGACCGGTGAGCGGGCTCCTGATCGGCGGGAAGTGGCGCTCGCCCGAGGCAGGCGGGCAGCGCGAGATCCGCTGCCCGGCGGACGGCAGCCTCGTCGCCACCGTGGCCGAGGCCGGCCGCGCCGACACGCTCGCCGCGATCGGCGCCGCCCGGCAGGCGTTCGACGAGGGCCCGTGGCCGCGGACCCCGGCCGGCGAGCGCGGCGCCCTGCTGCACCGGGTCGCCGACCTGATCACCCGCGACCGGGCGGAACTCGCCCGCGCCGAATCGCTGGACACCGGCAAGCGCCTGGTGGAGAGCGAGTACGACATGGACGACGTCGCCGCCTGCTTCCGCTACTACGCGGGAACGGCGGCGACCGACGCGGGCCGGGTCATCGACACCGGCCGCACCGACGCGATCAGCCGGGTCGTGCACGAGCCGGTCGGCGTGTGCGGGCTCATCACACCGTGGAACTACCCGCTGCTGCAGGCGTCGTGGAAGGTCGCACCCGCGCTCGCGGCCGGCAACACGTTCGTCCTGAAGCCCAGTGAACTCACCCCGTCGACCTCGATCCTGCTGATGCGGCTGCTGGTGGAGGCCGGGCTGCCGGACGGCGTCGCCAACCTGGTACTCGGCGCCGGGCCCGGTGCCGGTGCTCCGCTCGCCGAGCATCCGGACGTCGACCTCATCTCGTTCACCGGCAGCCTGCGGACCGGACGCTCGCTGATGGCCGCGGCCGCCGCCACGGTCAAACGAGTGGCCCTGGAGCTCGGTGGGAAGAACCCGAACGTGGTCTTCGCCGACGCCGACTTCGAGACCGCGGTGGACTTCGCCCTGACCGCGGTCTTCCTGCACTCGGGGCAGGTCTGCTCGGCCGGCGCGCGGCTCGTCGTGGAGGCCTCGCTGCACGACGCGTTCGTCGACGCGGTCGTCGAGCGGGCCGGGCGGATCCGGCCGGGCGGCCCGTTCGACGCCGGCGCGGAGACCGGACCGCTGATCTCGGCCGCGCACCTGGCCAAGGTCGAGGACTACGTCGCCGCCGGTGTCGCGGAGGGTGCCGTGCTGCGCTGCGGCGGCCGCCGCCCGGACGATCCCTCGCTCGCGGGCGGCTATTACTACCTGCCGACGGTTCTGGACGGCTGCCGCTCGAGGATGACCGTCGTGCGGGAGGAGTCGTTCGGGCCGGTCCTGACGGTGGAGACGTTCACCGGCGAGGACGAGGCGGTACGCATCGCCAACGACACCGAGTACGGCCTGGCCGGCGCGGTCTGGACCCGCGACGCCGGAAAGGCCCAACGGGTCGCGCGGCGGCTGCGGCACGGCACCGTCTGGATCAACGACTACCACCCGTACGTGCCGCAGGCCGAGTGGGGTGGTTTCAAGCAGTCCGGTGTCGGCCGCGAGCTCGGCCCCACCGGACTCGCCGAGTACCGCGAGACCAAGCACATCTGGCAGAACATCGACCCCCGCCCGCAGCACTGGTTCCGTCCCTAGGAGTTTTCGCGATGACCACCGACGCCGTCATCTCGGTCCGCGACCTGTGGAAGGTGTTCGGGCACAACGCCGAACGGGTTCCCCGGTCCGCCGAGCTCGCCGCCCTGTCGCGGCGTGAGCTCATCGACCGGACCGGCTGCACCGCCGCCGTACGCGAGGTGTCGTTCGACGTCGCGCCCGGCGAGGTCTTCGTGGTCATGGGCCTGTCCGGCTCCGGCAAGTCCACCCTGGTCCGCTGCCTGACCCGCCTGGTCGAGCCGACCGCCGGCGAGGTGGTGTTCGAGGGCGAGGACATCCTGGGCGCCGGCCGCAAACGGCTGCGCGAGCTGCGGCGGCGCAAGTTCTCGATGGTGTTCCAGAACTTCGGCCTGCTGCCGTACCGGCAGGTCGTCGACAACGTGGCGTACGGGCTGGAGATCCGCGGTGCCGGGCGGGCCGAGCGGACCCGCCGGGCCATGGAGGTCATCGAGCTGGTCGGCCTGGACGGGTACGAGCACAGCTACCCCGACCAGCTCTCCGGTGGCATGCAGCAGCGGGTGGGCCTGGCCCGCGCCCTCGCCGTCGACCCCGACGTCCTCTACTTCGACGAGCCGTTCTCCGCCCTCGACCCGCTGATCCGGCGCGACATGCAGAACGAGGTCATCCGGCTGCACCGCGAGGTCGGCAAGACGATGGTCTTCATCACCCACGACCTGTCCGAGGCGCTCAAGCTCGGCGACCGGATCCTGATCATGCGGGACGGCCGCCCGGTCCAGTGCGGTACCGGCGACGAACTGGTGGCCGCCCCCGCCGACGACTACGTCCGCGACTTCGTCCGGGACGTGCCACGCGCGCGGGTGCTCACCCTGCGCTGGATCATGCGGCAGCCCGGGCCGGACGACGAGCTGGACGGCCCCGAGCTCGGCCCGGACGTGGTGGTCCGCGACGCCGCCCAGGCCGTGCTCGCCACCGGGAAGCCGACCCGGGTCGTCGAGGACGGCCGGCTGCTCGGCGTCGTGACCGGCGAGGAGATCCTGGCCGTGGTCACCGAGGCGGAGGCGGCGGCGTGATGGCCACGACGGCCGCGCCGGTCACCGCCGTACGCACCGGGTGGCGCCGCCGCCCGAGCCGGCCGCTGCTGGTCGCCGCGGTGCTGGTGGCCTGGGTGGCCGTCTGGGTGCCGGCGCACGGCATTCACACGCTCGGCCTCTCCCCCGCCGACCTCACGCCGCTGCACCGTTGGCTGAACGACGTGAACGACGCGGCCGGCGCGAACCGGAACAGCAGCCCGATCTTCCTGTACTTCTTCAACGAGATCCGGGCGGTCATCGACGCGCTGGTCACCTTCGTCCAGGATCTGATCGCGCAGCCGTCGTTCGGGCGCCCGGTGCCGGTGCTGGGCTGGCTCGGCGTGGTGGCGCTCGTCGCGTACGTCTCCTGGGTCTTCGGCAATTGGCGCGTTGCGGTGCTCGCCGCGGGTGGATTCGTCTTCCTCGGGCTGCAAGGCCTGTGGCGCGAGAGCATGGACACGCTCGCGCTGACCGTCTCGGCCGTGGCGATCTCGCTGCTGGTGGGCATCCCGCTGGGCATCTGGGCCGGGCTCTCCGACCGGTTCCACCGCTTGATCACGCCGGTGCTGGACTTCATGCAGACGATGCCGACCTTCGTCTACCTGGCGCCGCTGACCCTGCTGTTCCTGATCGGGCCGGCCTCGGCGACGATCGCGACGCTGATCTACGCCGCGCCGCCGGCCATCCGCCTCACCGCGCACGGCATCCGCTCGGTGCCGCGAGCCTCCGTCGAGGCGACCGAGTCGCTGGGCGCCACCCGCCTGCAGACCCTGACCGGGGTGCTGCTGCCGCTGTCCAAGCGCACGATCGTCCTGGGCGTCAACCAGACGATCATGGCGGCGCTGTCGATGGTCACGATCGCTGCCCTGATCGACGCGCCCGGCCTGGGCAAGACGGTCATCAAGGCGCTGCAGACGCTGGACGTCGGCACCGCGTTCAACGCCGGTCTCGCGATCGTCGTGATGGCCATCGTGCTGGACCGGGTCACCACCGCGGCCGGCGAGCGGGCCCGCCAGGTCGGCCGCCCTCCGCGCTGGCGCCGCCCGCTGGTGGCCGGGCTCGGCGTGGTGGCCGTGGTCTGCGGCTACCTGTCCTACACCTACTTCTGGGCCGCCGAGTTCCCCGATCGGTACCGGATCGGCAGCGCCATCTCCCGGGGCGCCGACACGGTGGCCGCCTGGGCGCAGGAGGACCTCTCCACCACCACCGAGTGGATCAAGAACCTGGTCACGACCGTCCTGCTCAACCCGTTGCAGACGCTGCTCGTGGAGTCGCCGTGGTGGCTGGTCGGCGCGGTGGCCGTGACGCTGGGCGCGCTGATCGGCGGCGTGCGCGCCGCGGTCACCGCCGCCGTCTGCGTCGGCCTGCTGATCGGCACCGGGCTGTGGCAGGACAGCATGACGACGCTGGCCATGACCATCGTCGCGACCGCCCTGGTGATGGTGCTCGGTGTGGTCGTCGGGGTGTGGATGGGCCGCAACCGCTACGCCGACCGGATCCTGCGCCCGGCCCTGGACGCCGGCCAGACGATGCCGGCCTTCGTCTACCTGGTGCCGTTCCTGGCGCTCTTCTCGGCCACCCGGTTCACCGCGATCGTGGCGGCCGTGGTGTTCGCCGCGCCGGTGGCCATCAAGATCGTCGCCGACGGGATCCGGGGCATCCCCGCCACCACGGTCGAGGCCGCCACGGCCGCCGGGTCCAGCACCTGGCAGATGATCACCAAGGTCCAGCTGCCGATGGCCCGGCGGTCGCTGACGCTCGCGGCGAACCAGGGCCTCATCTACGTGCTGTCCATGGTCGTGGTCGGCGGCCTGGTCGGAGCCGGCGCGCTCGGCTACGACGTGGTCGCCGGTTTCTCCCAGGGCCAGCTCTACGGCAAGGGCCTCGCGGCCGGGGCGGCGATCGTGCTGCTCGGCATCCTGCTCGACCGCGTCGCCCGCGCATCGAACCCCTCCTCTCCCCTGAAAGGTCATTGATGATGAGACTTCACCGGCTGGCGGCGACCGCCACGATCACCGTTCTCGCGCTCTCCGCCTGCGGCGGTGAGAAGATCGGCGACTCGGGAAACAGCGGGTCCTCGGCCGCCGCGGCGAACTGCGGCGCGTTCAACCTGGCGATCAACCCGTGGGTCGGGTACGAGGCGACCGCCGCCGTCATCGCGTACGTGGCGGAGCGCGACCTGGGCTGCACGGTGACCAAGAAGGACCTCAAGGAGGAGATCGCCTGGCAGGGCTTCGGCACCGGCGAGGTGGACGCGATCGTCGAGAACTGGGGACACGACGACCTCAAGAAGAAGTACATCGACGAGCAGAAGACCGCGGTGGCCGCCGGGTCGACCGGCAACAAGGGCATCATCGGCTGGTACGTGCCGCCGTGGATGGCCACCCAGTACCCGGACATCACCGACTGGAACAACCTCAACAAGTACGCGGCGCAGTTCAAGACCTCGGAGTCCGGCGACAAGGGCCAGCTGCTCGACGGCGACCCGTCGTTCGTCACCAACGACGAGGCGCTGGTCAAGAACCTCAAGCTCGACTACAAGGTGGTCTACGCCGGCAGCGAGACCGCGCTGATCACGGCGTTCCGGCAGGCGGAGGCGAAGAAGACCCCGCTGCTCGGCTACTTCTACGAGCCGCAGTGGTTCCTCGCCGAGGTCAAGCTCGTCAAGGTCAACCTCCCGGAGTACAAGACGGGCTGCGACGCGGACGCCGCGAAGGTCGCCTGCGACTACCCGGAGTACGACCTCGACAAGATCGTCAGCAAGAAGTTCGCCGACGCGAACGGGCCCGCGTACAAGCTGGTCAAGGCGTTCACCTGGACCAACGAGGACCAGAACGTGGTCGCCAAGTACATCGCCGAGGACAAGATGTCCGCCGCGGACGCCGCCAAGAAGTGGGTGGAGGCCAACGAGGACAAGGTCAAGGCTTGGCTCGCGCAGTGACCCTGCCAGAACACCCGGACCGGCTGTGGCGCAACCCCGAGCCCAGGGCCGCCTACGACGTGGTGATCGTCGGAGGCGGCGGGCACGGGCTGGCGACCGCCTACTACCTGGCGAAGAACCACGGGATCACGAACGTGGCGGTGCTGGAACGGGGCTGGCTCGCCGGCGGCAACATGGCGCGCAACACCACGATCATCCGGTCCAACTACCTGTGGGACGAGAGCGCGGGCATCTACGAGCACGCGCTCAAGCTGTGGGAGGGCCTCGAGGCGGAGCTGGACTACCCGATCCTGTTCAGCCAGCGGGGCGTGCTCAACCTCGCGCACAGCCCGCAGGACGTCCGCGACAGCGTGCGCCGGGTGCACGCCAACCGGCTCAACGGCGTCGACGCCGAGTGGCTGGACCCGGCGCGGGTCAAGGAGGTCTGCCCGATCGTCGACGTGTCGCCGGACGTGCGCTACCCGGTGCTCGGCGCGACGTACCAGCCGCGGGCCGGCATCGCCAAGCACGACTACGTCGCCTGGGGCTACGCGCGCGCCGCGGACGCCCTCGGCGTGGACCTGATCCAGCACTGCGAGGTGACGGGCCTGCGGGTCAGCGGCGGGCGCGTCACCGGAGTCGAGACCACACGGGGCACCATCGGGGCGGGACGGGTCGCGCTGAGCGCGGCCGGTCACACCTCGGTGGTGGCCGCCATGGCCGGCATCGACCTGCCCCTGCAGAGTCATCCGCTGCAGGCGCTCGTCTCCGAGCTGCTGGAACCGGTGCACCCCACGGTCGTGATGTCCAACGCCGTGCACGTCTACGTCAGCCAGGCGCACAAGGGCGAGCTGGTGATGGGCGCGGGCATCGACAGCTGGAACGGCTACGGCCAGCGCGGCGCGTTCCACATCATCGAGCGGCAGATGGCGGCGGCGGTCGAGCTGTTCCCGGTGTTCGCCCGCGCGCACGTGCTGCGTACCTGGGGCGGCATCGTGGACGTCACCCCGGACGCCTCCCCGATCGTCGGCCTCTCGCCCGTCGAGGGCCTCTACCTCAACTGCGGGTGGGGCACCGGCGGGTTCAAGGCCACCCCCGGTGTGGGCTGGTGTTACGCGCACACCGTCGCGACCGGCGAGCCCCATCCGCTGAACGCGCCGTTCAGCCTGGAGCGCTTCGTCACCGGCGCGCTCGTCGACGAGCACGGCGCGGCCGCCGTCGCCCACTGACCCGAGGAATCCTGATGATGCTCATCCCCTGCCCATGGTGCGGCCCGCGCAACGAGTCCGAGTTCCACTACGGCGGGCAGGCCGGTGTCGCGTACCCGGCCGACCCGGCGGCCCTCTCCGACGCGGAGTGGGCGAAGTACCTGTTCTTCCGCGACAACCCGAAGGGCCCGTTCGAGGAGCGCTGGAGCCACAGCGCCGGCTGCCGCCGCTGGTTCACCCTGGTGCGCGACACCGTGACGAACGAGATCATGCGATGAGGACCGAGCACGGCGGCCTCGTCGACCGCGACCGTACCCTGCGCTTCCGGTTCGACGGCCGGGACTACGAGGGCTTCCACGGCGACACGCTCGCCTCCGCACTGCTGGCCAACGGCGTGCGGCAGGTCGCGACGAGCATCCGGCTCGGACGACCACGGGGCGTCTTCACCGCGGGGCCCGAGGAGCCGAACGCCCTGGTCCAGATCGAGGCGCCGTTCCCCGAGCCGATGCTGGCGGCCACCACCGTCGAGCTCTACGACGGCCTGGTCGCGCGCGGGCTGAGCGGGCAGGGCAGGCTCGCCGGCGGACCCGACCCGGCACGGTACGACGCCACGTACGCGCACTGCGACGTCCTGATCATCGGCGCCGGCCCGGCCGGTCTGGCCGCCGCCGCGGTGGCCGCCGCCTCCGGCGCGCGGACGATCGTCGTCGACGACCAGCCCCGGGCCGGCGGCAGCCTGCTCGGCACCGGCGAGCACCTCGACTGGGTGGCGGGCGTGGTGGACGCGCTGCGGGCGGCGCCCGAGACGCGGCTGCTGACCCGGACCACCGCGTTCGGCTACTACGACGACAACTACGTGGTGGCGGTCGAGCGGCGGACGAACCATCTCGGCGCGCAGGCGCCCGCGCACCGGTCCCGGGAGCGGATCTGGCGCATCCGCGCCCGCCGCGTCGTGCTCGCCACCGGGGCGCACGAGCGCTCGCTCGCCTTCGACGGCAACGACCTGCCCGGCGTCATGCTCGCGAGCGCCGCGCGCACCTACCTCAACCGGTACGGGGTGCTGCCCGGCCGCCGCGCGGTGGTGCTGACCACCAACGACAGCGCTTACGCCGCGGCACTCGACCTGCACGCCGCGGGCGTCGAGATCGCGGCGGTGGCCGACCTGCGCGACGCGCCCGGACCGCAGTGGGCGCGGCGCTGCGCCGAACGCGGCATCCCGCTGCTCACCGGCACGGCGGCGGCCGGCGTCACCCGCCCGGAACGGCGCGCGGAGGCCGATCTCATGCTCGTCTCCGGCGGCTGGAACCCGGTGGGCGCGCTCTACAGTCAGGCCGGGGGCCGCCTGTCCTACGACACCACGATCGGCGCCTTCCGACCGGACGGCGGCTGCCGGCAGGCGCTCGAAGTGGCGGGTGCGGCGCGTGGCGCGTACCCCCTGAATCTGTGTCTGAGCGAAGGCGCCGCAGCCGGAATGCGTGCCGCCGAGGCCGCGGGCTTCCCCGGCGGTGAGCCGGACCTGCCCACCGTGAGCGAGCCCCCGGGTGCGCCGGCCCTGACCGTCTGGACGCTTCCCGGCGATCCCGCTACCCAGTTCGTGGACCTGCAGCGGGACGTCACCGTCGCCGACATCGCGCGGGCGACCGGCACCGGTATGCGGTCCGCCGAGCACGTGAAGCGCTACACCACGGCCGGTACCGCACACGACCAGGGCAAGACCTCCGGCACGCTGACCAGCGGGGTCGTCGCCGAACTGCTCGGCGTGGACATCGGCGAGCTGGGCACGACCACGTTCCGCCCGCCCTACGCCCCGGTCAGCTTCGCCGCGCTCGCCGGGCGCGAGCGCGGCATGCTCTCCGACCCGGTACGCGTGACCGCCCTGCACGCCTGGCACGAGGCGAACGGCGCCCTGTTCGAGAACGTCGGCCAGTGGAAGCGCCCCTGGTACTACCCGCGCGACGGCGAGGACATGACCACCGCCGTGCTGCGCGAGTGCCGGGCGGCCCGCGAGAGCGTGGCGATGATGGACGCCTCCACGCTCGGCAAGATCGACGTGCGGGGCCCGGACGCCGCGCTCTTCCTCGACCGCCTCTACACCAACATGATCAGCACGCTGAGGCCCGGCGCGATCCGGTACGGCGTGATGTGCCGCCTGGACGGGATGGTCCTCGACGACGGCACCGTGATCCGCCTGGCCGAGGACCGCTTCCTGGTCACCACGACGACCGGCAACGCCGCCGCGATCCTGGACTGGATGGAGGAGTGGCTGCAGACCGAGTGGCCGGACCTGCGCGTGCACTGCACCTCGGTGACCGAGCAGTGGGCCACCGTCGCGCTCGTCGGACCGGCCTCCCGCGAGGTGCTCGCCGGTATCGCACCGGGGCTTGACGTCAGCCGGGCCGGCTTCCCGTTCATGACCTGGCGCGACACGACCGTCTCCGGCATCGCCGCCCGGGTCTGCCGGATCAGCTTCTCCGGCGAGCTGGCCTACGAGATCAACGTGAGCTGGTGGGACGCGCTGCGGCTCTGGGAGACGCTGGTCGCGGCCGGGGTCACGCCCTACGGCACCGAGACCATGCACGTCCTGCGCGCCGAGAAGGGCTATCCGATCATCGGCCAGGACACCGACGGCACGGTCACTCCGCAGGATCTCGGCCTGGGCTGGGCGGTTTCCAGGAAGAAGAGCGACTTCATCGGAAAAAGATCTTTTATGCGTACGGACACCAGCCGGCCGGATCGTAAACAGCTCGTCGGCCTGCTCCCCGCCGACGGCCGGACGCTGCTGCCGGAGGGCGTCCACCTGGTGGCGGGACCGGACGTGCTCGGGCACGTGACGTCGTCGTACCGCAGCGCGGCGCTGGGCCGCACCTTCGCGCTCGCCCTGCTCAAGGGCGGCCGCGACCTCGTCGGGCAGACCGTCCAGGCGGCGCTCGGCGACGACATGATCCCGGTGACCGTCACCGGATCGGTCCTTTACGACCCGGAAGGGGCGCGGCGTGACGGCTGACCGATTCTCTCCCCCGGCCGGGTCCGGGGTCACCATTGCCGAGGTCCCGTTCCTCACCCAGATCACGCTCCGGCTGGACCCGGCCGGCCCGGCCGCGGAGGCGGCCGGCAAGCAGCTCGGCGTGACGCTGCCGGTCGAGGGCGGCTCGAGCGCCCGCGCCGGTGACGTCACCGTCCTGCGGCTCGGCCCGGACGAGTGGCTCGTGCTCGGCCCACCCGGCGCCGAGCCACGGCTGACCGCGGCGCTGGAGTCGGCCGCCGGTACCGAGCACGTGTCCGTCGTGGACGTGTCGGCGCAACGCACCACTGTGGCGCTCGCCGGCCCCCGCGTCCGCGAGCTGCTGGCGTTCGGCTGCGCGATCGATCTGCACCCCCGCGCGTTCGGTGTGGGCGCCTGCGCGCAGACCGTGCTGGCGCACGCGCCGGTCGTGCTGCTGCGCCGGGACCCCTCGTCGTTCTGGGTGCTGGTGCGGGCGTCCTTCGCCGGCCACCTCGCCGCCTGGCTCGCGGACGCCGCCCTCGAACTCACAGCAGGTGACTGAAAGCGCTCCCACGTGACCGGCAGTAAGTAAAGCAATGTGGATCGAGATTGCACCACCGTAAATTTCGGCTCGCACTGTTGACCATCATCAGCGAAGAGAGAATTCTGTTCCCTCGAATCACGGAAGATCAGTTCTGTTTCCCGTGACGATCCACTCTTTGAAGAAACTTGCCGATTCGCTGGTATTGAGCGACTGATCGACCGCCCGTCGACAGTCGACAGAGGAGCTGATCGCTTGTCCGTCCAGACCGAGGGCGCCGAGCAGACCGAGCCGGAGGCTCCCCGCGCCGGCCACACCATCCGCCGCAGGGTGGTGCGCACACTCGGCCTCCCGGTCGCGGCCACCCTGGTGCTCCTCACCATCGTGGCGTTCGGCGAGGTGGACAACTACAGCACCGCCTCGGACACCGCTCGGGCGGTCACCATCGACCTGGCGGTCCAGGAGCTGGTCCAGGACCTGCAGACCGAGCGTGGCCTGACCGCGGGCCTGCTCGGCGGCAACGACGGCTTCCGCACCGAGCTGCTCCCCGCCCGCGACCAGGTCGACCTGCGGCGCATCGACGTGGAACGCCTGATCACCAAGGGTGAGGAGGTGGACAACCGGGTCGCCGCCGCGGTTCGCGAGCTGGACGGCCTGTCCGGCGTGCGGGCCGGCACCGACACCGGATCCGGTGAGCGGGCGGCCACCTTCGCCTTCTACACCGAGCGCATCAACGAGCTGGGCAACCTCGACTTCGACCTGGACAGCACCGGCGACGAGGAACTGCGCCGGGGCGCGGCGGTGCTGGAGGCTCTCGGCGACGTCAAGGAGGCCACCGCCCAGGAGCGGGCGTTCCTCAACGGCGTCTTCTCCGCCGGCGGCTTCAAGCAGGGCGAGTTCCTCCAGTTCGTCACCATGCGGGCCACCAAGGACGCGGCGCTGACCGCGTTCGGCCGCTACGCCAACGAGACCGAGCGCAACGCACGGGACTACACCCTCGACACCGGTGCGGCCCGCGAGGCGGCCTTCTTCGAGCAGGTCGCGCTGCGCTCCGGGGACGGCCGGGGCCTGCAGGTCAACCCGCAGTCCTGGTGGTCCGCGCACACCACCGTGCTGGACGACATGCTCCAGCTGGAGCACCACGTGGGCTCGCTCATCACGTCGCGCGCGGCGGCCCTGGAGGACGACGCGTCGCTGCGGATCGGGCTGCTGATCGGTGCCGTCCTGCTCTGCCTGGCGGGCTCCGTGTGGCTCGCCACGGTCGCGTCCCAGTCGGTCGCCCGGCCGCTCACCGTGCTGGCCAGTGAGGCGAACCGGCTCGCCGGCGAGCAGCTGCCGGAGGCGGTCCAGCGGGCGTCGGCGGGAGACGGGACCGACCCGCCCGCGCCGGTACGCGTACCGCGCGGCGCCAGCGTCGAGGTCCAGATGGTGGCCGACGCGTTCGACCGGGTGCAGGCGACGGCGTACTCGCTCGCCACCGAGCAGGCGACGCTGCGGCGGACCACCGCCGAGTCGCTGGCCAACCTCGGCCGCCGCAACCAGAACCTGCTCCGCCGTCAGCTCGGCTTCATCACCAAGCTGGAGCGCGAGGAGTCCAACCCGACCGGCCTGGCCAACCTGTTCGAGCTCGACCACCTGGCCACCCGCATGCGCCGGAACGCGGAGAGCCTGCTGGTGCTGGTCGGCGCGGCCAGCCCTCGGCAGCTCTCCGAGCCGCTCAACGTCTCCGACGTGATCCGCGCGGCGGTCTCCGAGGTCGAGGAGTACCGCCGGGTCACGCTGCGCCGGGTCGACGACGCGATGGTGGCCGGCTCCACGGTCAGCGGCATCGCGCACATGCTGGCCGAGCTGATCGAGAACGGCCTGTCCTTCTCCCCGCCGGACGTGGACGTGGAGATCCACGGCCGCCGGATCGGCACCACCTATCTGATCGCCGTCACCGACCAGGGCATCGGCATGTCGCCGGCCGACATGCAGCGGGCCAACGAGCGCCTGCGCGGCGAGGGTGACTTCATCACCGCGCCGGCCCGGTACCTGGGCCACTACGTCGTCGGCCGGCTGGGCCTGCAGATGGGCATCGAGGTCCAGCTCACGCCGTCACCGGTCACCGGTGTGACGGCGCGGATCACGCTGCCGGCCGAGATCCTGTCCGAGCAGCAGGTGCCCACACCGGCCCGGCAGATCACCGCGGCGATTGCGGCACCCGCACCCGCGCCCGCTCCGGTCCGCCCGCTGCCATCGGCGTCGATCGAGTACGTGGTGGTCGCCGACAGCCCCTCCGACGACGGGCCGCGGACCGTCAACGGCCTGCGGAAACGCACTCCCCGGGCGCAGCGCGCCCAGCCACACGCGGCCACCGCCACCGTCCAGGCGGAACGGCCGGCCCCGGTGAGCGACTCACCGGACTCGGTGCGGGACCGGCTCAACGCTCTGCGCGGCGGGATTCAGCGTGGCAGCACCGAAACCGCGGGGACGCCGTGACCGGCATTCCGAAATGGCCCCTTGGCAGCAACCTGGAAAGAAGAATGATGAGCGTTGACACGTCGGCGGATCGGCACCAATTCAATTGGCTGCTCGGAAACTTCGTGCACCAGACGGACGGCGTACGCGACGCCGTGGCGGTGTCCTCCGACGGTCTGCTGATCGCCAGCTCGGACGGGCTGAACCGGGCCGAGGCCGACCAGCTCGCCGCGATCGTCTCCAGCCTCGCCAGCCTGGCCCGCAGCGCCTCCCGCCGGTACGACTTCGACGGCCTCAAACTCATCATGATCGAGATGCGCCGGGGCTTCCTGCTCGTCTCGGTCATCGCGGGTGGCAGCTGCCTCGGCGTGGTGGCCGGCAGCGACTGCGATCTCGGCCTGGTGGGTTACGAGATCTCGCTGCTCACCGAGCGCTTCGGCGACCTGCTCACCCCGGCCCTGATCGCAGAGTCCCGGCAGCACCTGCCGCGATGACCGGGCCGTCGTTTCCGTACGCCGGCGCGCACCGGCCCACGTCCGGGCCGCCCGCCGCCGACCAGGACGAGGACCCGGTGGTCCGGCCGTTCATGCTGACCGGCGGGCGTACCCAGCCGCTGCAGGACGGGCTGCGGATCGAGACCCTGCTCCGCGCGGCTCCGGCCGCGCTGTCGGCTCCACTGCGCTTCGAGTCCCGGCGCATCGTCGAGTTCGCGCAGTCGCCGATGTCGGTGGCGGACCTGTCGGTGGCGCTCAAGGCACCGCTCGGCGTGGTCCGTGTGATCGTGGCCGACCTGATCGCCCAGGGCTACCTCACGGTGGAGGAACAGCCCGGCGAACTCTCCACCAGTTTGATCGAAAGGATCAGGGACCGTGTCCGGGCGCTCTAGGGAGCTGTCGGCAGCGCACCCCGTCGCTGTCAAGATCGTCATCAGCGGTGGATTCGGCGTCGGCAAGACCACCTTCGTCGGGGCCATCTCGGAGATCGAGCCACTGGTCACCGAGGCCGAGATGACCGAGAGATCGATCGGCATCGACGACACCTCAGCGGTGTCCGGCAAGACCACCACGACCGTCGCCCTCGACTTCGGCCGGATCACCCTCGACGACGCGTTGCTGCTCTACCTGTTCGGCACACCCGGGCAGGACCGCTTCGCCTTCCTCTGGGACGACCTGGTCGACGGCGCGCTCGGCGCCATCGTGCTGGTCGACACGCGGCGCATCGAGGACTGCTTCCCGGCGATCGACTACTTCGAGGAGCACGAGATCCCGTTCATCATCGGCGTCAACCGCTTCACCGGCGCACAGCGTTTCGTCCTCGACGAGGTGCGCGACGCGCTGGGTGTCGGGACGGGCGTACCGCTGGTGGAGTGCGACGCGCGGTCCCGCGAGTCGGTCAAGGGCGTCCTGGTGGCGCTCACCGAGGAGGTGCTCGCGAAGCGGGCGAACCGGGAACGGGCGGGGTCGACGTGGTGATGCGTACGCTGGGCCGGGCACTGGCCGCGATCGGGCTGGCCGCGGTGGCCGGCTGTTCCGGCGCCGAGACGGCGATCGCACCGCCGCCGGGGGTGCCCACCCCGGCCGGCTGTGGCACGGTCAACATCGCGGTCAACCCCTGGTCGGGGTACGCCGCCAACGTCGCCGTCGTGGGATACCTGCTGAAACAGGAGCTCGGCTGCGAGGTGACCTCGTACGAGCTGAGCGAGACCAGCTCGTGGGCCGGGCTCGCCGACGGCAGCGTCGACCTGATCCTGGAGAACTGGGGTCACGACGACATGAAGAAGAAGTACATCGACGGGCAGAAGGTGGCCGTCGAGCTCGGCCTCACCGGCAACAAGGGCGTCATCGGCTGGTACGTGCCGCCGTGGATGGCCAAGACCTATCCGGACATCACCGACTGGCGCAAGCTCAACGACTACGCCGAGCTGTTCCAGACCGACCAGTCCGGCGAGAAGGGACAGTTCCTGGCCGGCGACCCGTCGTTCGTCACCAACGACGCCACGCTGATCAAGAACCTCAAACTCGACTACACCGTGGTGTACGCCGGCAGCGAGGACAAACTGATCGCCCAGTTCCGGCGGGCGCAGCAGAAGAAGACCCCGCTGATCGGCTACTTCTACGAACCGCAGTGGCTGCTGTCGGACATCAAGCTCGTGCACATCCCCCTGCCGAGGTACACACCCGGCTGTGACGCCGTGGCGGACAAGGTGGCCTGCGACTATCAGCCGTACGACCTGGACAAGATCGGGCGCAAGGCGTTCGTCGACTCGGGCAGCCCGGCCGCCACCCTCGTCCGGAACTGGACGTGGACCAACGCCGACCAGAACCAGGTGGCCAAGGACATGACCCAGAACGGGCTCTCCGCGGAGGAGGCCGCCCGCAAGTGGGTCGACGCCAACCGCACGGTGTGGGAGAAATGGCTTCCATGAGAGCCGTACAGATCGCCCAGCGCGCCGAGGATCTCGCGCGGGCCACGGCGTTCTACACCGAGCTGCTCGGTACGCCGCCGGTCGCCTCGTTCGACCCGCCCGGACTGGTCTTCTTCGACCTGGAGGGGCAGCGCCTGCTGCTGGAGCGGGGCGCGCCGTCGGCCCTGCACTACTTCCTCGTCGACGACATCGAGGCGACCGTCTCGCGCCTGCGGGCCACCGGCACGCCGGTCGAGAGCGAGCCGCACATCATCTTCACCCATCGCAACGACACCCTCGGGCCGGACGGCACCGACGAGGTGCAGGCGTTCGTCCGCGACACCGAGGGCAACCTCGTCGGCCTGGTCCAGCACCGTCCGTGCCAACCAACTGTCGGCACGACGACTGACGAGTGACCCCCTCTCCACCCGGAGTGACGATGGACGATGCGTTGCCGTCGTCGCTTTCGAGGTCGTCGCCTTCGAGGCCGTCGCCTTCGAGCCGTCGCTTTTGAGGAGGAGATCGAGATGCCCCTGCAACCGTGGCCGCAGATCCGTAAGGGCGCCAAGGCGCATCCGGTGCCGAGCCTGCAGTATCACCTCCGGGCCCGCGGGCACACCGTGACCGTCGACGGTGACTTCGGGCCGAGGACGGACGCCGCGGTGCGCGCGTTCCAGCAGCAGAAGAACCTGGTCGTCGACGGGATCGTGGGCCCGAAGACGTGGTCCGCGCTGGTGACCACGGTCCGCCGTGGTGACAAGGGTGACGCGGTGCGCTCCGTGCAGGAGGAGTTCCAGTACCGCAACCAGTCCGAGGACCCGAACAACGCACCGCTGGTCGACGGCGACTTCGGTCCCAAGACCGAGGCCGCGGTCCTCAACTGGCAGCAGTTCCTGCACGACCACGACGAACCGTCCATGGCCGTGGACGGCATCGTCGGGCCGATGACCTGGCAGTCACTGATCAGCGGTATGTACGCCGGCTGACGGCACAAGGCGCAGCAGGAGGATCTCGCCGGCGCGGGACTCGGGGTAACCGCCGTACTTCTTGTCGAAGAGGGCCAGAATGCTCGCGCCGTCCTCGATGCGGATCAGGTCGAAATCGCGGTGCTGCTGGCCGGTGCGGCGCGGTGGCCAGACGGCGAACGCGCCGAACGATCCGGGTGGTTCACCCTGTCCGTACAACATGCGCTCGGCGAGCTGGTTGGCCAGGTTGCCGGTGCCGTCGACGTAGATGCCGTCGTCGTCGCTGACGTACGGCACCGGCACCGTGTCCAGGCGCTGCCCGCCGTGCATCAGGGTCACCGGCAGCCGCCAGTAGCGGTCGAGGGTGCGGATGTGGTCGCCGTGGTCCCACAGTTCGTCGAAGCGCCGGTCGACGAACTGGCCCCACGGGCTGGCCATGTCGACCTCGAGCTGGGGCACGTCGAACGACACCTTGCCGATCGGGAAGAACGAGATGAGCGCGCGGCCGTCCCACTGGTAGAGCTGGATCGACGGTGAGGCGTCGTACACGCTGACCCGCAGGCGGGACCGCTGCTCCGGGCCGTCGAGCTCGTCGCGGAACTGCTGCAGCTGCCGCAGGTTCGCCATGATCTGGGCGGCGACGTCGATCTGCCGTCGCTCCAGCTCGTCGGCGCGCTGCTGCGCGGCGGCCGAGTTCGGGTCGAGCAGCAGTACCCGGATGGTCGCACCCTGGCCGAGGGCCTCCCGCATCGCGCTGAACGTCCGCGCCCGCGACCTGCCGTCGAGCAGGATGGTCCAGGTGTCCAGGATCCGGATGTTGCGGTGGGTCTCCCGCATCCGGTCGATGAACGTCGCCTGGTCGAAGCGCTCGTGCTCCTGCACCCGCGCCTTGCGCGCCTCGTCGAAGATCGGATCAAAGATCAGGTACGACACCGCGGCGAGCACCAGACTCGAACCGAGGTTCAGCAGCAGATCACTGGTGAAGCCCCGCGAGGCGCGCGCCGCCACAAGCATGCCGCCCGAGACGGCGAAGAGCAGCCCGCCGATGACCAGGGTGCGGACCCGCCATCGTGGACTCCGCACGAAGCGCCAGCGCGACAACGGCCACCCCCTCCCCCGAACAATCATGATCACCGATCGGGTCAAGCGGGTGCAAGGTGTCAGCGGCCGCTGAGGGCGAGCTCGGCTCCCATCGTCTCGGCCAGGTCGGCGCCGAAGAGGGCGCCGGGTGTGAACGCGCCCCGGCGTCCCTGTCCTCGGGCCAGGCGGAGCGTGACCTCGGCCGCGACGGCGGTGGTGAAGTCGAGGCCGTCGCCGGTGCTCAGCCAGCCCTCGCGGATCTCGCCGGAGTGCCAGACCACCCGGGCGTGTGCCCACGAGCAGGGCCGGGGCCGCGGCTGCGCGCGGGTCTCGCGCCGGGCGATGCGGGCGGTGGCCAGGCGGGAGAGGAAGGGCAGGCGCAGCAGCAGGGTGACCGCGGGCATGGTGCCGCGGATCAGGGCGCCGTTCGGTACGCCCGTGGACGCGGCGATGACCGAGCCGGCGCGGCTGGCTCGCCAGGCGGCCAGGAGTTCGCCGGTGGCGGCGCTGGTCGTGGTGATGGTGTGGCCGTCGGGGGTGGTGAGGCGCAGGAGGTCACTGCCGACCCGGGTGCGGGTCATGCGGCCGTGGCAGACCTGCCGGCCGCCGTAGGAGAGAGTCTGCACGATCGTGCCGGCCAGCGCGGCGCCGATCGTGCCGAGCTCGGTGGAGACCGAGGCCGCGGCGTCGACGCGGACCTCGGCGGCGGCCGGGCGGCCGGTGCACAGGCGCAGCACCACGCTCTCGGTGGCCAGGACGCCGAAGCCCGCGCCGGTGACCAGCGTCTGCCGTGCGCGCGCCGCCTGCTCGTCGCGGCTCAGGACGAACTCGGCGGCGGCGAACTCGTTGGCCAGGTCCACGTAGTGGGTTCCGGGCGGGCAGGCGGCCACCACCAGCGGCGCCGTCCTGGTGAACGGTCCGACCGTGTTGACGACGACGGACGGCTCGGCGGAGCGCAGTTCGTGCAGGGCGACCTCGAGCGAGGCGGCCAGGACGCGCGGTTTGTGGTCCAGCCCGGCCGCCACCGCGTCGAGCCGGGCCCGGTTGCGTCCCACCAGCACCAGCGGCACGTCTTTGCCGTGCAGGCGGACCGCGATCGCGGCTCCGGCCCGGCCGGACGCGCCCAGAACCCAGACGTCCATTCCCTCACCATGCTTCAGCCGTTGGAGTGGTGGGAACCGAATCCGCGAATAGGTGAAGGAGGCAAGCGTGGCCACATTCGTCTTGATCCACGGCGCCGGGGACGTCGGCTGGTACTGGCATCTGGTGGAGGCCGAGCTCCGCGCGCGCGGCCATCACACCGTCGCACCGGATCTTCCCTGCGACGACGACTCGGCCGGGCTCGCCGAGTACGCGCAGACGGTCGCCTCCGCGGCCGCCGGCCGCACCGGCCTGATCGTCGTCGGGCAGTCGCTGGGCGCGTTCACCGCGCCGCTCGTCTGCTCCCTGCTGCCGGTCGACCTGCTCGTGCTGGTCGCGCCGATGATCCCGGCACCGGGTGAGGCGCCCACCGACTACTGGACCGCCACCTCGTACGACCAGGAGGAGCACGGTGACTGGCACGACGACGTCGAGCTGTTCTACCAGGACGTCCCGGACGATCTCGCGACCGAGGCGCTGAAACGGGGCCGGCGCCAGTCGGAGGCCCGGATGGACGAGCCGTCACCGCTGCGGTCCTGGCCGGACGTGCCCACCCGGGTCCTGATCTGCCGCGACGACCGATTGTTCCCGACCGCCTTCCTCCGGCGGGTCGCCCGGGACCGTCTGGGCATCACCCCGGACGAGATCGACGGCGGGCACACCCCGGCGCTGAGCCGCCCCCGCGACCTCGCCGCCGTCCTGGACCGGTACGCCACCGAGCCGCGGTAGCCCGTACGGATTCAGTCGGACTGCCACCCCCAAAAAATCGTGTGCGTGTGTGTGTATGTGTGTGTGGAGTTGGGGCGCGCATAGAGGCGGAAATCCACACGCGGGGTCAGGCGGGTGGGCGGCGGGCGTCCAGTGCGGCGAGGCAGGCGCGGATCTGCTCGGCGGCGGCCGCGCCGAGGTGGTCGTAGAGCGAGAGCGCCTGCTGGTAGTGCCCCCGGGCGTGGCTGTGGTCGCCGCGAGCGTGATGGGCCAGGCCCAGCCCGCTGCTGGCGCGGGCCTGCTGGAACTGGTCGCCGATCGCGTCGGCGGCGGCACGCGCCCCGCCGTAGTGGACCACCGCGGCGGCCAGGTCTCCGGCGAGGTAGGCCGCCGCGCCCAGCCCGTTGAGCGCCGACGCCTCGCCGTCGCGCTCGCCGGTCTCACGGTGCAGATCCAGGGCCTCCCGGTGATAGGCCGCCGCCTCGTCCGCCTGGCCGAGATGGGTGTGCAGGGTCCCGAGGTTGTCCAGCGTCCAGGCGCGGCCGTCGCGCTCACCGAGGTCGGCGAAGATCGCCAGCGCCTCGGCCAGGTGCTCGGCGGCCTCGCGGTGGCGGCCCAGCGGGATCTCCGCCTCGGCCAGGCTGTTCAGGGAGGCGGCCACGCCGTGCCGGTCGCCGAGCGCGCGCAGCAGAGCCACCGCCCGGTCGTGGCGGGTGACCGACGAGGCGTGCCGGCCGAGCCGCGCCTCCAGGTTGCCGAGATTGCCGAGCGCGAGCGGCTCACCGACCGGGTCGCCCGCCTCGCGGCACAGCAGCATCGCCCGTTCGTAGAGGTCGGCGGCCGTCCGGTAGCGGCCGAGGCGCGCCTGGACGATGGCCAGGTTGTTGCTCGCGCGCGCCTCCCCGCCAGGCGCGCCGGCCTGCTGGAACAGGTCCACCGCCTGCGAGCCGAGCTCGATGGCGGCCTCGTACTGGCCCATCCGGGTGTGCGTGGCGGCGAGGTTCGTGAGAGCGTGCGCGTGCGCGAGGGAGTCGCCGGTGTACCGGGCGGCGCGCCGGGCGTGCTCGTGGATGGTCAGCGCGTCGGTGTGGTGTCCCGAGTTCAGGTAGCGGAAGAGGGTCTGGGACAGGTCGGTGGTGTACACCGGCCAGCCGTTGTCGGTGGTGTACGCGGCCATCGCGATCAGCGTCGGCCGTTCCGCGTCCAGCCACGCGGCGGCGGCCCCCGGGTCGCTCAGGTCCGCCATCGGCAACCCCGCCGGGGCGATGCGCGGCCGGCTGTGCCGCTCGGCCGGTGACCGGGTGTCCATGGCGGTCGCGGCGGAGGACAGGTAGTAGTCGAACAGCCTGGTCAGTGCCGCGCGGCGGGCGGACGGGGCGTCCTCGTCGCCGGCCCGGTTCACCGCGAACGCCCGGACCAGGTCGTGGAACGCGTACCGGCCGGTGCCGGTCGGGCGCACCAGGTGGTCGCGGCACAGGTCGTCCAGCCGCGACCGGGCGGTCTCGGTGTCCGAGTCGGTCAGCGCGGCCGCCGCGTACTCGTCGAAGTCCTGGCCGGGGTGCAGGGCGAGCAGCCGCAGCGTACGGCGGCCGTCGGCCAGGTGCTGGTAGGACTGGTGCAGCGCGAGTTCGACGGCGTTGTCGAGCCGGCGCTCCTGCCGACGCTCGTCGAGCCGGTCGGCGTGGTCGGTCAGGGTCCAGCCCGGTGTGGCCCGGATGTGGCCGGTCAGCAGTGCCAACGCGAGCGGGAGATAACCGCAGTAGCGGGCGATCCGGGCCGGTGCGGCCGGGTCGTGGCCGAGCGGCGCCCGCGGCGTGGCCTGGCTGAGGAAGCGCAGCGCCTCGGCCGGGGTGAACGGGTCGAGCGCGAGGTGGGTGGCGCGTTCGAGCCCGGGGAACCGGCGCCGGCTGGTGACCACGGCCAGGCAGCCGGGCAGGTCGGGCACGAGCAGGCGCACCTGTTCCTCGTCGGCGGCGTTGTCGAGCACCAGCAGGGCGCGCCGGCCGGTCAGGCAGTCCCGGAAGGCGGCGGCGCGGGCTCCGGGCTGATGCGGTATCCGCAGGCTGGGCACCCCGAGCAGGCGCAGGAAGCCCTCCAGCACGGCGGACGCGTCGGCGGGTGGCTTGGTGGGATCCTCGTGGAAGCCGCGCAGATTGACGAAGAGCACGTGGTCGACGTCGTGGGTGCGGGCCAGCAGATGCCCGGCGTGGACCGCGAGCTGCGACTTTCCGACACCGGCCATTCCCGTTATCACGATGATCGGTGCGCGGCCCGCGGCGTACGCCTGAACTCCCGCCTCTCGAAGCCGGCGCAGATCGTCCTCGCGTGCGGTGAAGTCCGGCAGGTCGCCGGGCAGGGTGTCCTGGACCCGGACCTGGGCCGCGGCCCGGTTCTCCCCGCTGATCATCCGCAGCGCCCGCCGCCAGTCGGCGACGTAACCGGGGTCCGGGTGCAGGGCCCGCACCACCGCGAGCACCAGGTCGATGTTCATCCGGCGCCGGCCCGGCCGGAAGCAGTCGACCACCGTGGTGCGGCCCACCAGATCGGACTCCCGGCCGTCGGCGGTCCAGCGCGCGTTCACCCGGCCGGTGATGTTCTCGTAGGACGGGTCGCCGGCCCACGTCTTGAGCAGCCGCAGGCGCTCGACGAGATCGTCCAGCGAACTCGCCGACGCCGGATCGGGCAGCGCGGCGAAAGCGTCGACTCCCATGAATGCGAAGCCTAGGAAACCCGCGCTCGAAAACCAGTCGGGTTCGCGTCCGTACGGGTTCGTTCGGGATTTCCCCACCGCGTCCGCCGGTCGCCGAGATTGGGTTGCGGCGCCACATCGGACGCCACGACAACGGGAGGGAATCATGCGAAAGACACTGCGGGCTCTGACGGTCGCCACCGTCATCGCCGTGCCGACCACGCTGTTCACCGCCGGACCGGCGGCCGCCGCCGACACCTGCGCCTCGGACCACTTCTGCGCCTACCAGCACGCCTCCTACCGGGGCAAGCTGGTCGACTCGCGGGCGGCCGGCGGCGCGACCGTCGACGTCGCCAACGACCAGGTGACGTCGGCCAAGAACCGCCGCAACATGCGCTGGGACGGCTACAACTCCCGCACCGGGCTGCCCGACACCGTGGTGTTCCGGTTCCAGGCGCAGACCAACGTCCCCAACGTCGGCTCAGGCGCCAACGACAAAATCGACTACTTCAAGGTCAACTGATGGCGGGCGGCAGGGCGGAGGGCCTTCGCCCTGCCGCCGCTACGGCCCTTCTGCTCATCGGGACCCTGGTGGCCTGCGGGGACCGGCCTTCACCGGACGAGGTCCGGGCCGCCCTGCGAGTGATCGCCGCCCAGCCGGGCGAGCTGGGCCGGGCCGAGGCGGCCGCCACCCTGAGCTGCCTGCGGGCGAAGGGCTTCGACCCACCGCCGCCGATGGCCGAGTCGGGCGCCGTGCAGAATCTGCCGGTCCCGGTGGACGAGCGGGCGGCGCGGGCGGCCGGTTACGGCGACGCCATCCCGCGCGGCGCGCTCGCCGACGGCAGAAAAATGCAGAGGTACGCGGAGAGCACACCCGGCGTCGATCAGGCTCTCGGCGGCCCGGACGCCGCACCGGTGGCGCGCCTGGTCACACCGAACGGCTGGGAGTTCACCAGCCCGCGGACCGGTTGCGTGGCGGAGGGCCGCGCAGCGGTGTACGGCTCGGTCGGCAACTGGCTCACCGCGTTCTATCTGCCCCAGGACCTCAATCAGACCGCCGCCGACGTCTACCTCGACGACGGGGTCGCCACCGCCTCCGCCGCCTACCAGAGCTGCATGGCTGGGGAGGGCTACCACATGCGGATACCGCAGGAGGCGTCCGAGACCGCCCGCGGCTGGGCGGCCGCCGGTGACTCCCCGGCGGCCCGCGAGATCGCCCTCGCCACCGCCGACGCCCGCTGCCGGAGCCGGACCGGGATCGCCGGGATCTGGTACGCCGAGTTCGAGCGCCGCGCGGCTCCCTGGCTCACCCGCAACGCGAACCGGGTGATCGGGGCCGCCGCCGTGGTACGCGAGGCGACCGCTACCGTTGCACGACGTTCAGGCGACCGCTGATCAGCTGGAGGACCGTGGCGATGCTGCCCGGGTGCAGCGTCGGCGACCGCTCCGGGATCAGTCCGCAGGCGCCACCCAGCCGGACCTGCGCGTCGAGCTCCTTGCGGAGGTCGTGCTGAGCCCACTCGGACAGGGCCCAGCCGAGTGGCGCCTCGACGCCGGGGTGCCGGTTCGGCGCGACGCGGAAGACCCGCGTGTCCGGGCAGGAGGACGTGCCCACCCGGAGCCGCCCGGTGGGCAGGCCGGGCAGCGCTCCGGCGAAGCTCAGGAACGCGTCCTGCAGATGGACCGGATCGGTCTGCGCCTTACGCGGCGCTCCGTAGGCCATCACCGGCGCGACCAGTTCGGAGGGCCGGCTCGGCGGCGTGGCGGCGGAGACGCTCTGATAGTGGTTGTCGAGGACGACGAGCATCGGCACCACCAGCACCGCGTCGGAGGCCGCCGCACCCGCGTTGTGCCGGGCCACCATCGGCGCCATCGCCTGCCACATGTCCATGGCCAGGGCGATCCCGTTGTTCTCCAGGTATCCGCCGTCGACGTCGTACGCCCGGGTGGCCTGCCCCGGATCGGTACCGTTGCAGTGCACGAGCGAACCGGTCGGCGTGAGATAGGGGAAGCGGGCGGACAGCAGCGCCGCCGTCGACAGCGGGAATGTCGCGTTGAGCGCGTTCTCGCACACGTTCCCGGCATCGGTCCGGCCCAGGTAGTCCCGGGCGTCGATCACACCGGGCGCGAAGCCGGCGCCGCCGGTCTCCCGGACGGCCGACCCGCAACCGGTCAGGCGACCGTCCCTGCGGTGCGTCACGGAGACCGGCAGCGGGGCGACGACGACCCGGCAGCCGGTGTTCACGTCCGTGCCGTTGAACAGCAGGACCGGCCGCCACCCGGCGGTGCCGGGAGAGGGCGCGGCGTCCATCATGTCCACGCGGAGCGGCGAGTGGGCGTGCTCCCACGCCCGCTCCAGCACCTCCGCGCGGTCCTTCTCGATGTTGATGCCGTGCACCATGCGCGGGATGTCCCGGTAGAGCGCCCCGGCCAGCAGCGCGGCCAGCGGCTCCTCGTTGGCGATGTCCCGGGTCGCACCGCGCCCGGTCGTCGCGATGTCCGGCCGGCCGGGCAGGCCGAGCCGCGTCGAGGCCCACAGGGCCGCGCCGACGCTGCCGCCGGAGACACCGCTGACCGCGAACAACGACCGGTATCCGCAGACCTCCGCGGTCAGCCGGTCGAGGGCGTCGGCGGTCCAGTAGGCGGCCCTGCTGCCGCCGCCGGGTGCGGCCACGAGCACGAGCGGGACGGCGGGACGGCCGCCGGGGACCGGGACGGAGCACGCCGCGGCCTGTGTCAGCCACGACGCGAACGTCTGCTCGAGAGTCATCCTCTGCGCGGGCCTCTCGCCGGACTCGACGACCACGTCGTGGTAGCGGCCGTCGTCCAGGGTGGCGGCCAGCAGCAGCGTGACGAACATCAGCGCGAAGACCGGCGTACGCGGAAGTTTGTTGAAGATCCGAGCCGGCGGCCGCAGTTCCACGCGGCGTTGCAGCCAGCCCAGGATGATGGTGACGCCGGCGAGCGCCGCGCCGAAGAGGCCGACGACGCGCAGGTAGCGGCCGGCGCCGTCCGGTGCGACACCGGCCCAGATCCCGGCGGCGACCGCGACGGCCAGCACCACGACGCCCACGACGTGCGGCGCTCCCCCGGCCACCCGGCCGTCGGCCCAGGCCAGCGCCCAGGCCGTGGCCGGCGCGGCGGCGACGATCAGGACACCGGCGATCAGCCAGGCCCGGCTCTCGTTCGTGATGCCGCTCAGCACGGGGACGTCGAGCAGGACGGGCCCGCTGAAGGCCCGGACCATGAGCATGCCGAGAGCGAAGATCGGCGCCACCGCGAGGCAGCGGCCGGCGTATTTGACCAGCTCCTTGTCGGCCGGCTTCTCGACCCGCCAGCCGGTCCTCTCCTTAAGCAACAGGCTCACGGCACCCACCACGAACAGCACGCCGGCAACCGCCAGCCCCGCGCCGGTCATGTCCTTCAGGACTTTCCGGGCGGCAACGACCGTTGCCGCCACGACGACAGCGGCACCGATGTGGACGAACGGGGACAGCGATTTCAGAGGCTCAGCGGTGAGCCGGCGGTCCAGCAGTGCCCACCGGCCCGCCACCCAGAGGGCGACACAGAGCAGCAGGACACCGGCGGCCGGGCCGACCACCTTGCGCATCGGGAACCCCTCGCCGTCGGTCCAGGTCCGTACGACGTCGGGCGCCTGGTCGAGCGGGCCGCCGACCGGCGCGACCAGGACCACGAGGAGGATCACCACGACGGCGATCTGCACCCGGTGCCGGCGCCACACCCGCTCGCCCGACTTGTCCACCCGCGGATCCAGCCACTGCACGAGGATCGCGCCGGCCACCACGACCACGGTCACCCACTTGAGGGCGGAGAGGACGGCGACCACCCCGGCGAGAACGGGACCGGGTACCTCGCGGAGATCGCCGACGAGCAGCATCGTCGTCCACGTCTCCGCCTGGTCGACGGCGAACGCCAGCAGCACGACGAACGTCCACCGGCGCCGGTTCAGACCGGCGGCGACGACCGCGAACCAGAGCAGCACCGTGTATGCCGGGACGAGGACGACTGCGTCCAGCACGAGGTGCCACCGCAGCCAGGCCAGCGCCTCGGTGCGCAGGCCGATCTCCGCCGTCACGTCCGACCAGTGCGCGATCGCCTCGGTGGCCCGGCGCCCCGACCAGGGCGGCAGCCCCGGCCACCCGGTCAGGGCGTGCGCCGAGTAGGAACCCGCGCCGGCCTGTTCGAGCCGGGCGAGCAACCGGGAGATCTCGGCCATCATGGTCCAGGCGGTCGCCGCCGCGATGCCCGCCAGCCACGGCACCGACCGCCACACCGTGCTCCTCATGTCAGTAGTGGTAGACCTCCCGCTTGACGGTCGCAGCCGTTCGTCACAGGGATTCCGCCGGAAGGGGCAACAGCGCCAGCGGTACGTGGTGCTGCCCCGCGTGGATGTCCCGGTCGAAGAGGCCGCCCTGCACGACCGGGCGCGGGAACGACACCTTCACGACGTTGAGCTCCGGGATGCGGAAGACCTGCACCGACTCCTCGTCCACGCCGTACAGACCGGCGATCACCCGCTCGTCGAGGAAGGTCACCCGCGCATAGGCCGCGGCGTCGCGGGCGAACACCTCCAGTGTCACCCAGAACGGGCCGGCGTTCTTGGAACGGACCTCCAGGGCCACGTCACCGACGGTGTCAGGCATCGATCTCTCCCAGGTGGGTGCGGAACAGGCCGGTCGGCGAGTCGACCTCGACGACGTGGTTGAGCACGAATTCGTACGCCGCACCGCGCTCGGTCTCGGCCGGCGACGTGGCGAACGCGAGGCTCGGCAGGTAGTCCATGTCCGGTGTCGGCAGATGCAGCATCAGCGGGTTCGCCACCTTCGCCACGGCGGTGGCGGTCCGCTGGTCGGCGGCCTGCACCAGCAGCATCACGCCCACCTCGCGCGGCGGCCCGGACGCCGGGTCCAGCCGGCCCAGGATCGCGTCGTGGCCGTAGAGCCGGATGTCCAGGTCGTAGTCGCCGGCCCCGAGACCGAGCGTGCCGGACACCCACTCGGTGATCATCTTGCGGAGCAGGGCGGCCCACACGTCGATCTGCCCGAGGATGTGCGGATCGCGGATCGCCGTGAACGACATCGTCTGATAGCCGGTGACCCGGGCGCCCTCCAGCTTGATCGTGTGCTGGGCCGCCGGTTCGAAGCGGGAGCCCTCCACCCGCACCCGGCGGTCGTCCAGTGCCCGGTACACCGCGTCGCGGACCTCGATCGTCCCGGCCGGCTCCCGCATCGTGAACGGGTTGACCGTCTCGTAGAGCATGTGCGCGGCCACCGAGGTGGGCGTGCAGGCGACGTCCGGGTCCAGCGGCTCGATCGTGAACCCGCCCGCGTCGATCGTGGCCAGGACACCCCCGGCGCGCGGGTTCGTGGTGCACTGACCGCCGCACTCGACGATCTTGGAGGCGTGCCAGGTCGGCCCGGCCGGCATGCCCTTCAGGAGCGGGAAGGCGGCCGCCACGGCGGTGTCGGTGGCCCGTCCCGCCAGCACGACGTCGGCGCCGGCCGTGAGGGCGGCGGCGATCGGCTCGTGCCCCATCATCCCGACGATGTTCGAGCAGCTCGCCAGCACCGCCGCGTCGAGCGGGCCGGCGGGCGGCAGCGGGCGGATCCGGCCGAGGTCGAGATCGGCGGCGGTCAGGCCGCTGTAGATCCGGGCCACCTTCAGGGACAGCCCCTCCTCGGCCAGGATCGAGTTCACGATCCCGGCGACCCAGTCGACACCGGAGTCGGTGCCGCTGGTGCCGCAGGACCCGATGATCAGCGGGATGCCGGCGGTCGCCGCCGCGCGCAGCAGGATGCGCAGGTCACGGCCGACCGCCGCGGCCGCGGTCTTGGCGGTGCCGGAGCCGAGGTAGTACGGCCCGGAGTCGGTGGATCCGCCGTCCACCGCGATCACGTCGGCGCCGAGGGCGAGGCCGCGGTCGACGGTCGAGGGCGGGAATCCGCCGCCGAGCATGCCGGTCGGCACCATCACGCGTACGCATGTGGGGTCAGAGTCGGTCATCAGTTTCCTTAACTCGAGGCGATGGAACGGGCGGCCTGCCGGCCGGAGAACAGGCAGCCGCCGAGGAAGGTGCCCTCCAGGGCGCGATAGCCGTGCATGCCGCCGCCGCCGAAGCCGCTGACCTCGCCGGCGGCGTACAGGCCGGGCACCGGGTGGCCGGCGGCGTCGAGGACCCGGCCGTCGAGGTCGGTGTGCAGGCCGCCGAGGGTCTTGCGGGTGAGAACGTGCAGGCGGACCGCGATCAGCGGGCCCATGGCGGGGTCGAGAATTCGGTGCGGCGCCGCCGTCCGCATCAGCCGGTCCCCACGATAGGTCCGGAAATTTCGGATAGAAGCGATCTGCATGTCCTTGGTGAACGCATTGTTCAGCTCCCGGTCCCGCGCTTCCAGAACGCGCCGGACCTCTTTCAAGGACAGCAGCGGCGACTCGGTCAGCGAATTCATCCCGGCCACCAGCTCATCGAGCGTGGAGGCGACCACGAAATCGGCGCCGTTGCGCTTGAACGCCTCCACCGGCGCCGGCGCGCCACCGCGGATCCGGCCCAGGACCTTACGGATGTCCCGGCCGGTCAGATCCGGATTCTGCTCCGATCCGGAGAGCGCGAACTCCTTCTCGATGATTTTCTGGGTGAGCACGAACCAGCTGTGGTCGAAACCGGTGGACCGCAGATGGGCGAGCGTTCCGAGCGTGTCGAATCCGGGATAGAGCGGAACCGGCAACCTCCGGCCGAGCGCGTCCAGCCAGATCGAGGAGGGGCCGGGCAGAATCCGGATTCCGTGGCGTTCCCACACCGGGTCCCAGTTCTGCACGCCCTCGACGTAGTGCCACATCCGATCCGGGTTGATCACGGCGCCACCAGCGGCTTCGGTGATCCCGATCATCCGGCCGTCGACGTGCGCCGGCACCCCGGAAATCATCTGGGCGGGCGGTGTGCCGAGTCGCTCCGGCCAATTCCGGCGCACCAGGTCGTGATTGCCGCCGATGCCGCCGGACGTCACGACCACGATCGGCGCGGTCAGGGTGAAATCCGCGGTCTCCGTGCGGCTGCTGGGTCTGCCGCGGGGCACGCTGCTCGGTTCAAGGACTTTTCCGCGTACGCCGGAAACGGCACCGCCGCTCGTCGTGATCTCGTCCACCCGGTGCCGGAACCGGAACTCCACCTCTCCCGCACGGGCTCTGTTCGCGAACGTCTCCACCAGCGCCGGACCGGTTCCCCAGGTGATGTGGAATCGCGGCACCGAATTGCCGTGCCCGGTGGCGTCATATCCGCCGCGCTCGGCCCAGCCGACGATCGGGAACAGTTTGATCCCCAGTTGCCGCAGCCACGCGCGTTTCTCCCCGGCGGCGAAGTCGACGTACGCCTCCGCCCATCGCCGCGGCCATTCGTCCTCGGCCCGGTCGAAACCGGCGCTGCCGAGCCAGTCCTGCCAGGCGAGTTCCCGCGAGTCGCGGATGCCCATCCGGCGCTGCTCCGGCGAGTCGACCAGGAACAGCCCGCCGAACGACCAGAACGCCTGCCCGCCGAGGCTCTGCTCGGGTTCCTGGTCGACCACGATCACCGAGCGGCCGGCGGCGGCCAGCTCCGAGGCGGCGACCAGGCCGGCCAGGCCGGATCCGACGACGATCACATCCGCGCTGGTCATGCGCGTTCCTTTCCGAGCAGGTGGGCGTTGACCGAGGAGCCCGGCTCGCCGGCGAGGGCGGCGACGAGTTCCCGTGCTCCCTGGACCCCGGCCGCGCGGCGGGCCTCGGCGGTCTGGCCGGCCATGTGCGAGTACACGGTGATGCCGGGGATGTCGCGCAGCACGCTTCCGGCGGGCAGCGGCTCGGTCTCCACCACGTCGAGAGCGGCGCCGGCGATCCGGCCCGTGCGGACCGCCTCGGCCAGGGCGGCCTCGTCGACGATGGGCCCGCGCGCGGTGTTGATCAGGTGGGCGGTCGGCTTCATCTGGGCGAGCGCGGCGGCGTCGATCAGGTGCCGGGTGCGCTCGGTGAGGGCGGTGTGGATCGACACGAAGTCGGACTTCCGGAGCAGGTCGGCGAGGGGGACCTCGTTGCCGAGAACCCGCATGCCGAACGCCTCGGCGAGTGGCTTGACCCGCTGGGCGACGGCACCGCGGCCGATCACGCCCAGGAATTTGCCGCTCAGCTCGTACCCATCCTGTCTTGGCCATGATCTGGCCTGGACGCCGGCAGCGAGCGTGACCAGGCTCCTGGCCTGGGCGAGGATCAGGCCGATGGTGTACTCGGCGACGGCGTTCGCGTTGATGCCGGGCAGGTTGCTGACGCTGATGCCGAGGCGGGTGGCGGCCGGCACGTCGACCGAGTCGTATCCGACGCCGGTGCGCACGACGGCGCGCAGGCTCGGCGCCGCCCGCAGAACCATCTCGGTCATCGGCTCGTTGGCGATCAGCGCGCCCTCGGCGCCTTGCAGCGCGGCGACGAGCTGTTGCGGATCGCGTGGACCACGCATCGGGTCGTGCCGGGTCGTCCAGCCGAGGCCGGTCAGATACGTGTCCACCTCGTCGCCGGGTACCAGGTAGTCGGTGGTGATCAGGATGGTCATTGCGCCCTTTCCAGGCGGTTCAGCTTGATGACGACCAGCAGGGCGAGAAGTGCCAGGATCGCGATGTCCAGGAGCATCCAGGTCCAGCCGGAGAGGTCGACCGCGGCGCCGACGAGTGCCGGACCGGCGAAGCCGCCGAGGTACCAGGTGACGGCGTAGAGGCCGGTGTAGGCGCCGAGCATGCGGCTCGACGGCGCGAGGTTCCAGAGGGCCACGGCGGCGTTGATCAGGAAACCGGCGGCACCCGCTGCAGCTATGCAGAAGAGGACGATCGTCCCGGTCGGCGTCCGCACGAAGGCGCCGGCGGTGAGAGCGGCGGCGAAGACGGCGATGCCGACGGCGATCACGCGCAGCCGCCCGAACCGTTCCGCGGCCAGCGCCGCCGGCCATGCGGCGATCAGGTAGGCGATCCCGCTGGGCAGGGTGAGACCGCCGGCCTCACCGCGGGTCAGGCCGAGAGCCTCCATTCCGTACGGTGTCATCAGCGACCTCGACGCGAACCACGCCCCGCCGAACAGGAAGACGGTGAGCAGCAGGAGCACGCGGCGGCGGTCGCGACTGGTCACCAGCTCGGTGATGACGCGCCACAGCGGTGACTTCGTCTCGCCCGGACCGGCGACGGCGTCCTCGGCCACCGCTGCCTGATAGGCGGGCGACCGGCTGTCGCGCACCTTGACGATCAGCACTCCGGTGACCAGCAGCAGGATCACGGCCGGGATCGCGAAGGCGGCGCGCGGGGACTCGTCCACCACGAAGAGGCTGATCAGCGACGCCACGATGATGGTCAGCGAGGTGGCGATCTTGACGATCGCGTTGGTCCGGCCGCGTCGCTCCGGAGCGACGAAGTCCGGTGTCAGCGACTCGGCCAGGGGGCGCATGGTGTTGGCCACCAGCGCGTAGCAGACCATCACGACGATCAGCGTGGTCAGCGACGTGGTCCAGGGCAGCAGCACGAAGAGCAGGGCGGCGAGCGGCATGCCCACCGCGAGGTACGGGATCCGGCGGCCCCATCTCGTGCGGGTGTTGTCCGACCGGTTCCCGATCCAGGGCTGGATGAAGATCCCCAGAAGGTTGTCCATGCCCATCAGCACGCCGATCAGCGCCGCGCTCGCGACGTGGTCGCGCAGCAGCGCGGGCACCTGGTTGTCGTAGAAGTTCCACGTCGACTCCTGCGCGAACAGCGCGAGAGCGATGAAAAAAGTGATCTTCCGATAGGACACCGCGTCGTCGCGGACCTTCGTTTCGGCCATGTCGCCTCCATGTGTCCGGCGTCACGCTATTTTGCTGTAGCAAAAGTGTCAACAGTTGCTTCGTTAGTTAGCCATGGCATGCGCTAGGGTGTCGTCATGACAGGCACGGAAACCCTCGCCGACCAGGCGTATCAGCACGTCCGCACGGCCATCGCGACCGGCGAACTGGCGCCGGGGGAGAAGGTGACCGAGCGCGGCATGGCCGAGCGGCTCGCGATCAGCCCCACCCCGGTCCGCGAGGCACTGCGCCGACTCGAACTCGACGGGCTCATCGAGCGGATCGGCCCGCGCACGGTCCTGGTCGCCGCGATCCGCGACGCCGCCATCGACGACCTGGCCGAGGTCGAGGTCGGCCTGCGCGGCCTGGTCGCCCGGTTCGCCGCCCGGCACGCCACCCACGCGCAGCTCGACACCCTCGACGAGATCCTCGACCGCGCCGACGACCTGCTGATCCTGCTCAAGGAGCGCCGCGCGCAGGGACAGCCCACCGTTCGCCACCTCAACGCTCTGCTGGACACCATGCAGGAGTTCAACGACACAGTGGACGCGTGCGCTCACAACCCGGTCCTGGTCCGGATGCTGGAGCAGAGCCGGGTGTTCTCCCGGCCGCAACGCCGCGAGCTCCTGCTGCGCCGCGTCGCCGAGGACGACACGTTCGGGCTCTCCCGCTGGACGAGCCACCGGGCTCTCGTCCGAGCGCTGCGGGCCGGCGACTCCGCCGCGGCGGAACAGGTTGCCCTCGCCGACTCGCAGGGCGGCCTCGACGCACTGCGGGAGGGACGATGACCACGCATCGCATCGCGGTCATCCCCGGCGACGGCATCGGCAAGGAGGTGGTCCCGGCCGGCATCGAGGCACTCCTCGTCACGGCCGGCCGGTTCGACCTGCGCCTGGAGTTCGAGATGTTCGACTTCGCCAGCGCCGACTACTGGCAGCGGCACGGCACGATGCTGCCCGCCGACTGGGAGCAGACCCTGCGCGGCTTCGACGCCATCTTCTTCGGGGCGGTCGGCTGGCCCTCGGTGGTGCCCGACCACATCTCGCTCTGGGGCAGCCTGCTGCAGTTCCGGCGCACCTTCGATCAGTACGTGAACCTGCGCCCGTGCCGCCTCATGCCCGGTGTGCGCAGTCCCCTGGCCGGCCGGGTGCCCGGCGACATCGACTTCCTGGTGGTGCGCGAGAACACCGAGGGGGAGTACTCGAGCATCGGCGGCCGCATCTTCGAGGGCACCGATCGGGAGACCGTCCTGCAGGAGACGGTGATGACCCGTACCGGTGTGGACCGGGTCCTCCGGTTCGCCTTCGAGCAGGCCCGGCGCCGTCCGGCCGGGCATCTGACGTCGGCCACCAAGAGCAACGGCATCTCGATCTCGATGCCGTACTGGGACGAGCGGGTCGCTGCCATGTCCTCGGACTTCCCCGATGTACGCGTCGACAAGTTCCACATCGACGCCCTGGCCGCCCAGTTCGTCCTGCACCCGGACTGGTTCGACGTCGTCGTCGCCAGCAACCTGTTCGGCGACATCCTCTCCGACCTGGGCCCGGCCTGCACCGGCACGCTGGGCATCGCCCCCAGCGCCAACATCAACCCCTCCGGCGACTCCCCCAGCCTCTTCGAGCCGGTCCACGGCTCCGCCCCGGACATCGCGGGCCAGGGCATCGCCAACCCGATCGGCCAGATCTGGTGTGGCTCGATGATGCTGGACCACCTCGGCCACCCGGAGGCCGCCGCGCACCTGCTGGGCGCGATCGAGGACGTCCTGGCAGCGGGTCCGCGCGACGCACCCTTGACACCCGACCTGCACGGCACCGGCACCACCACGGAACTCGGCACCGCCATCGCCGACCGCGTGCGCGAACGCTGAAAGCCGCCCGTCGAACTGTCGTATCTGCGACGGACGTTGGGTGATCAATTCGTGGCTGTTGGTAGCGCGATTTTGGTAGATTCCCGGTCCTCCCCCATGGACGGTTCGGGATGGGCGCGTGACCGATTGCCGCATATTGCTTCGAGGGACGGCTGGTGAGCTGACGTTCGCCGGCTGTGGGTTCGTGCTGGCCGGTGGCGTCGTCATGACGGCGGAGCACGTCGTGGCGGAGCGGCGCGACGGTGAAGAGATTCTGGTGCGGACCGCTGAGGGCACCGAGTTCGTCGCCGGGAGTGTGACGGTCGATCCGGTGGTGGACGTCGCGGTGTTGCGGGCGGCGGACGTGCCGGTGTCGGGGTGGCGGCCGGGTCCGGCCGTGGTGGGTGCGCGGTGGATGGTCGCCAGCCGTCCGGGGGACGATGATCCGCAGCTGACCGGCACGGTCACGGCGGTGGACCGGCGGGTGGTGCTCAGCGGTGGGCACGAGGTCGCCGTGCTGCAACTCGCCGTCGAGCAGCCCCTCGACTGGTACGAGGGGTATTCGGGAAGCGCGGTCCGCCTCGCGACGGCACCGTCCACGGTGATCGGTGTGGTCAGCGAGCAGGTCCGCAGCCGGCTCGACGGGGAGGTCCGGCGGGGTGTGCCGGTTCTCTACGCGGCGCCGATGACCACCGTGGCCCGGCGTTTCGGGCTGACTCCCGTCGCGGGACCGCCCGCCGAGATGGTCGAGCGGGTGCGGGCGCTCCTCGACGACGAACGCGCCGCCGAGGCCGACCGGATGCTGCACCGGGTCGCGCGGGACGGGCGGCAGAACGCGGCGTACTGGTACTGGAAGGCCCGCGTGGCACTGGCCGGGGGCAACCTGGCGGTTGCGCTCGCCTACACCGAGCAGGCGCTGGGGTTCGATTCCGCGAATGCTCCCGCCGTGGCGATCAAGGTGACGATCCTGCTGCTGCAGAACACTCCGGCGGCCCGCGACCAGGCCCGGCGCCTGGAGAAGGACGGCCGCCGGCTCGACCCGGCCCTCGACGAATGGCTCGACTGTCTCGGCACCTGCGGCATGTTCGACGGCGGTGTGCGCACCCCCACCGACCTCGACGCCCGGTGCCCCCTCCCGGCCGCCATCAGCTGATCGGAGACTCCGCGATGCGCCGCTCATCTCTGCCACTCATGTCCGTCGCCCTGCTCGCCCTCTTCGTCCTCCCGGTGGTGGCCGCCCTCTTCGGCGCGCTGCCCTGGGTCTGGGCGGTCGGGCTGGTCCTGGCCGCCGGCGCCGTCGCGGTGGTACTCGGCAGCGCCCAACTGAGACGCACCGAGCAGACCGCCGCAACGCCACCCCCGCCGCGAGACACCGCACCCGAGCCGCTGGTGGAGACGCCCGAGCCCCCGCCGCTCACCCGCGAGGGGGTCATCCCACCGCCCCGCAAACAGGCCGACCAGCAGCCTTCGCCGCCCGACGACGCGAGCAGGCCCGACACTGCCCTTCACGAATTGGGCCACGACTTGGCCCGGGTGAACAGGGAGAAAATGCGGGCGGTCCAATCTCCGCCCGACGACGATGGCGATCTGCCGGAGCCGCCGCGGCGGTCGGCGCCGCCGTCCCGGCCGCCGCGGCGGTCGGCGCCCCCGGTGCTGCCGCGGCCGCCGCGCGGCGGCATCGATCGGCGTCGTGCGGAACCGGCCAGCGATGCCGGGTGGCCGTCAGGGGGAAACCCGTGGCAGGAGGACGGGGTATGGGCGGGAGCGGAGGGGGCGGCGGCTGGTGACTGGGCCGCCGAGACCGAGTCCTCGAATGCGGGGTGGAACGAGGCCGCCGGCTCGGTGCGCGGCGGTCGCGGGAGTGCGGGACGGGAGGAGGACTACGGCGACCTCTTCGCGGCGCGGCGCCAGATGGCTCCGAGGCCGTCGGTGCGGATGAGCGCAAGACCGACCAGCGCGGTGCTCGGTGGTGCGGGTGCGCGGGTGCCGGTGGGGCAGCGGGACGAGCCGCTGCCGCATGACGGGCTGTTCATTCGGCGGAACAACGCTTTCGGGACCAGGCTCACGCATGGGGTGAAGGACCTGATCGACGAGGGGGTGCTGGTCGAGCAGGAGCAGATCCGGTTCGACGATTTCGTGGCGGGGAACATCGACGATCTGGCTCCGCCGAGTGATGGGAGTGCGGTCGCCGTACGTCATGGTTGGTCTGAAGCGCAAGGGAACGTCAAAGCTCAGCCCGGCACCACGCATTTCCTGGAAGTCGCGCTCCGCGCGGCTGACGCCCCCGCGCACGCCGCCCGGCACGCCGCGCCGCTGCCGGTCAACATCGTGTTCGCGGTGGACACCAGCAGCTCGATGGGCGGCGAGAAGATCGACCTGGTGAAGGCGGCCGTGCTCGGCCTCTTCGACCAGCTGCGCGACGACGACGTGCTCGGGATCGTCTCGTTCGACACCACCGCCAGCACCGTCCTGCCGTCCACCCGCAAGGCCGACATCGACAAGCCCGGCCTCACCGCTGTCGTCGGGCGGCTGATCCCGAAGGGCTCGACGGATCTGAACATGGGCGTGCAGTACGCGCTCAACGAACTGGAACGGCACAGCCTGGACGGCACGATCGCCAACCACATGTACCTGTTCTCGGACGGCCAGCCGATCTCGGGCGAGACCGACTGGATCAAGATCCGCGCCAAGGCCGCCGAGCGGATCCGCGGGGACGTCACGATCTCCTGTTTCGGGTTCGGTTACGACGCTCAGATGCGGGAACTGGACGCTCTCGCCGGGCTGACGGGCGGTCAGTCCACGTTCGTCACCGACCCCGATACGGTACGGCTGAGCCTCGCCGAGGATCAGACTCGCCGTGAGCATCTGGCCGCCATCAACATCCAGCTCAAGATCGAGATCCCGGCGGAGGTGACCGTCTGGCACCTTTACGGACATGACCTGATCACCGACCGCGCCGCCCGCCAGGCCGTGATCCAGGAGGCGCGCGACACCGGCCGCCGTGGTCTGGAGCAGTACGGTGTGGCGCCGCTCAAGGATCTGATCACCGACGAGTCCGGCATCCGGATCTTCGCGCCCGACCTGGCGTTCGGTGAGGCGTACTGGGTGGTCCTGGAGGTGCAGATCCCGGACGGCGTGCCCGCGCCCGGCGACGGTTCGGTGACCGTGCAGTTCCTGGACGTCGCCAACCGGGAGAACCACCGCCGCCCGCTGCGCTTCACCGAGCCCGCGACGATCCCGGCGAGCGTCGTGCAGGCCCACGCGATCGGCCTGTGGACCAGCGAGGTCACGTTCTACGCCCTCGACGACCTGTACGCCGACGACCGCACCACCGCCAAGCAGCGCCTGCGCAACCACGCGGAGAGTCTGCGGGCAGCCTACGAGTTCTCCCCGGCACCCCAGTTCCGCGACGACCGCGTCACGATGATGAAGCTGGTCTCGCTGACCGACAACCTCGGCCAGACCCGCCGCTTCCACGACGGCGCGGGCCCGTCCGCCTGGGCCGCCGCCGTCCAGACGATGAGCCAGTTCGGCCGCGTCCGAAACGGCTTCCACCGGGTCTGATGGAGCCGGCCCACTTCGACCTGCGCGGGGCTCAGGGCGTCCAGATCAACACGGGCGCCGGCGGGGTGCAGGTCAACCGGTTCACCGAGGGCTGGCGCCGCCCGATCCTCCCGGCGCTGACCGGCCGGGAGGTGCCGCGGCCGGAGCTGATGGACCGGCTCGTGGATCTGGTGCTGGCACCGGCCGCCGGCACCGTCGCGATGGCCACGGCACTGCGCGGCGCCGGTGGCTTCGGCAAGACGACGCTGGCCCGGATGCTGGCCCACGATCCCCGCCTCCGGGATCGCTTCCCGGACGGGATCGTCTGGGTCACGTTCGGCAGCGACCTGACCGGCCCGGACCTGGCCAACGAGATCAACGGCGTGTGCGCCCTGCTGACCGGTGCTCCGGCGGCCCTGCCGACACCCGTTCAGGCGGGCGCCGAGCTGGCCCGGCGCATCGGCGACCGGCGGGTGCTGCTCGTCCTTGACGACGTGTGGTTGTCGACCCAGCTGGAGCCGTTCCTGTTCGCGGCCGAGAACGTGGTCCGTCTCGTCACCACCCGCGACAGCTCGGTGCTGCCACCAGCCACGGAGTCCGTCCTGGTCGACGCCATGAGCAGGGAGAGCGCGACCCGGCTCGTGGCGGAGAACCTCCCCGACGTCGAGGCCGATGTCGTCGACGACGTACTGGCGGTGACCGGGCGATGGCCGCTCCTGCTCAGCCTGGTCAACGGCGCGGCCGGCTCGGACGTTGCGGCGGGACGGCCGGTCACCGACGCGCTCGCGGAGATCCTCACGGCCCTGCACGAGGCCGGCCCGACAGTCCTGGACGTCCACGAGGAGGGCCGCCGAGACCGCGCGATCACCACGACGATGGAGGTGAGCCTCGCGCGCCTGACTGACGACGAACGCCTGCGCTACGAGGAATTGGCCGTGTTCGGCGAGGACGTGGAGGTCCCGCGTCGAATCATCGAACGGTTCTGGGCACACACCGGCGGCTGGACGCCCTTCCAGTCACACCGTTTCTGCCGCCGCCTCGCCGACATGTCACTGGCCGCCTATCCCCAGGACGAACCGCGGCTGCTGCTGCACGACGTCGTGCGCGCCTATCTGCACCACAATCTGAGCCGGCCGGCACGCGATCTGCACGCGGCGTTCCTTGCCGCGCAAGCCGATCCTGCCGAACCGGCTTGGCCGCACGGGAGCGTCGGCGAACTGTTCCTCTGGCAGTGGATCCCTACACATCTTGCTATGGCCGGCAAAGACGAGCAGCTCAAAGGACTCCTCTTGGACCCCGGCTTCCTGATCGGCAAGCTCCAACGGATGAACCCGGCAGCCGTCGAGTCCGACTTCACCCTGCTCGACGACCCGGTGCTGACGAGCCTCGCCCAGACGGTCCGCCAGAATGCCCACCTGCTCGGCGCGCGACCGGTCGCCGCAGGCGAATTTACGAGCATCTCCAGCCATCACGTGCTCGCCAACACACTCGCCGCCGCGGTCACCCACCGCCCGCTTCGGGACGGGCTTCTGACGTCGGTACCCGCGGAGGCACGCCTGCCCGTCGACGACAGCATCATGGAATCCGCCCATCCGGCACTCGTCCGGGTCCTGGCGAGAGGCGACGACCGGCCCGTCGATCTGCGCTACCTGTCAACCCACGACGTCGTCGTTGTGGCCTTCCTCGAATCGGTGCGTGTATACGACCGGTTCGGGAAGGAAGTCCACCGCGTCCTCGCTCCGGAAGGTTCGTTGATGGAACTCTCCGGCGATGGATCGACAATGGCCGTGTCCCTTCCTGTGTGGGAACGCTGCCTGGTCGAGGTTTACGCCACTGCCAGCGGCACGCTGATCCGCCGGATCGATCGGGATCCGTTCGATCCACCCTTGATCAGCCTCAACCACACGGGGGCCGTCCTGGCGATTGCCGGCCGCGACCGGATCGCAATATTTGATCTCACCAGCAAGAAACCGCCTCGCACGGTTTCTTGTCCCCGACCTCATATCCTCGCCTTCACTACGGACGGTGCTCACCTTCTGCTGATTGGCGGGCGGCCCTTTGCACAACAAGACCTTGGTGTCGTATCGCTGCTCTCACAGGACATTCGCTCCATTCGCACTCCGGCCAGAGTGTCGGACTGCGTTGTTGCGACGGCCCCGGCAGGCACAGCGGTAGCCGCGCTCGCATATGAAGGCGGCGGCGCCGGGATTCTGCGGATCGCGGAAGGGCTGTCCATCGAGCACCTCTCGGGCCGCGACGTCCGTGACAGCTTGACGTTCTCCGGTGACGGCCGCCGGCTGATGGCGTATGAGGGGCGCGAGCTGGTGATCTGGGACATGAACGACTTGAGCCGCGTCGAGCGCATCGGGGCTCCGGTCAGAAACGCGTCGAATCCGGCCATCTCGTCGGACGGGCGGACAGTGGTGCTCGGGCACGAGCGGGGAATATCCGTGTTCGATCGCGAAACGGGCTCAGAGGTGGGTCTCATCGGCGCGGCATCGCCGCACACTCTCATCCCGGCTCGTGACGCGAACCACTTCGTTTCGGCCGACGCCGAATCCGTGTCGGTCTGGCAGATCGCGGCCGATTCACTGCCTGTCAGCCGGCACCGCTGGACCTGCGCCGTTGCGAATGTCGACGAGAATGTCCTTCTCGCCTCCGCGGACGGATATCTCGACCTGAGGGATTCCGGCGGCTCATCGCGCGAACACGCCCGGGTCGGCGGCCGCCCGACCGCGTTGTTCCGAGATGTCACCGGCGGATGGGCCGCGGTCCGGTCGGACTCCGGCATCTTCGTCTGGCGCCCGGGCCGAGAGCCCGTTCGCCTGCATGACAGCGGTTTCGCGGATGCTGCGCTCAAAGCCGCGGGCCATCAGCGGCTCGTGACCACGGACACCGAGAACATTCAAATCTGGGATGTCGCTGGGGAACCCCGGAAGACCAGTCAGATGCGGATGCCCACCGACAGCCGAGTTTTGCTCGCCACACCGACCGACGGTCGTTGGTTCGCCGCTGCCGGCTACGGCAATGTCGACGATGCCCTCAGCCGAGGGCAGGTGATCATCCGGGAGACCGCGAGCGGACTAGAGCTGGGGCGCCTCCCAGGAACCACTCATCACGTGTGGGAGTTGGTCGCGGACCCCCACGGCTATTGGCTGGTGGCCTTCGACGCCGACGGCGTAGCGCGAACCTTCGACGTGCGATCGATGGAGATTTCCTCGACAAGACTCCACCACGAGAACTCGATCATTTGCTCTGCACTTCATCCCGACGCGACCACGATCGCGGCGGGCGCCTACGACGAGATCGTGATCTGGCGCGTGCGTGATCACACCGCCGACATTCGCCTGCGCACCTCTGAAGGCGGCCTGATCATCGCCCTGGCCTGGTCACCGGACGGCGTCCGGCTCGCCGTGGCCAGGCAGGCCGGATCCCTGGAGGTCTGGAACGTCGCGGAGCGCCGGATGTCCGCTCTCCTCCGACTCGACTGCTCGCTCCGCGACATCTCCTGGTACGGCAATCTGATCACGATGAACGGGTCGCGGGGTCCGGTCCTCGTGCGGCTCTCCCCAGACGGCTGAACAGGACCGCGACCGGCGCCAGCAAGCCCGCCGAGGCCAGCAGCGCGACCCGGATCGACGTGCGGCCGGCGAGAGCCCCGAGTGGTGGGCCGCCCACGATCTGGCCGATCGCGTCGAACTGGTTGTTCACCGAGAGAACCGTGGCTCGCGAGGCCGAGTCCACGTTGCGGTTGAGCCAGGCGGCCTGGAGTGGCTCGGACAGGGCCCGGGACGCGTCGCGGACCAGCACGGAACCCAGTGCCAGCCAGAGGTTCTGCAACACCGCCAGCCCCGCCATGCCCACCACTTGAGCCAGTGTGAGCAGGGCCAGCAGCGCACTCGGGTGCGGTGACCGGGCGGCCCGGGACACCGCGATGTTGGCGAGGAGGGCCAGCAACTGTCCGGCCACCGCGAAGGCCGCGAAGAACACCGCCGGCGACACCGGCAGCGTGAAGGACGCCAGCACGTGCGCTGTCCACAATCGGTCGAACGCCTCGCTCGACAGGCCCGCCAGGAGGCTGATCAGCAGGAACGAGCGGACGACCGGGTGGCGGCGGGCCTGGACGACACCCGCCACGAACACGCGGCGCATGGCGGTGAACGAGCCGCGATCATGGCCGGGGACGAAGTTGTGCTCACGCATGATCAGCAACAGCACCGCGACGAGGATCAGATAGCCGGCGCCCGCGACGAGCATGGGCAGCCGCAGGGACGCCGCGCCCAGTGCGCCCGCGAGGCACGTGCCCAGGATTGAGGCAACAAGCGCGACGCGCTGGCCGCGGAGAAAGACGTCCGGGCCGGCCTCGTCGAAGATCCACGCCTCGACCGCACCGGACGTGAAGGTGTACCCGAGTCCCCACACCACCTGAGCCGCGAGGATCCACCAGAACGTCGCCAGCGAACCCTGCAGGATCAGGGACAGCCCGATGAGGACAAATCCGATTAAGACGGACAGTCGGCGGGACCAGACATCAGCGACCAGCCCGGTCGGCACTTCCCCGAGGAAGCACGTGATTTCGAGGACCGTGCCGACAACAACGAGCTGAAACGCAGACAATCCGGCAACCGAGACCTGGTAAACGAGCAAAAGTGTGAAGGCGACCGCGAAAAAGCCGTGATTGGCCGCGACGAGCACGTAGTAGACCCGTGACTGATCACGCACCGGGCCATTCGATCAGACCGGAGCGAACAACCGCGGGGTGAAATCGGGATCGGGCACCGGGCGGCCGAAGTGGTAACCCTGGGCGTACTGATAACCCAGGTCCTTGAGATATGCCGCCTGCAACGCGGTCTCCACGCCCTCCGCGACCGCCCGCAGCCCCAACCCGCTGCTCACGTGGATCAGCGCATCCACGATCACCGCCCGCGAACCGTCCGGGGTGATCTCGTCGACGAACGATTTGTCCACCTTGAGCACGTCCACCGGCACGGTACGCAACAACCCCAGCGACGAGTGCCCGGTGCCGAAATCGTCCAGCGCGATCCGGATCCCGGCCCGGTGCAGGGTCTCCACGGCGTCGACGGCGGTGCGCCCCGCGAACAGCGCCGTCTCGGTAACCTCGACGAGCAGCGCGTGCGGGTCCACCCCGGTGCTCGCCAGGATGCCGATCACCACGTCGGGGAAGCCGGGTTCGGCGAGCTGTCGTGCCGAGACGTTGACGCTGACGTACTGCGGTGCGTGCAGCCCCAGCTCACGGCGCCACACGGCGAACTGGCGGCAGGAGGTCCGCATCACCCACTCGCCCAGCTCGACGATCAGCCCGTTGTCCTCGGCGACCGGGATGAACGCCGCCGGGCTGACCTGCCCGCGGACCGGGTGCTCCCAGCGGACGAGCGCCTCGACCGCCGCCACCCGGCCGTCGTTCAGGTCGATGATCGGCTGGTAGAACACGCGAAAGTCGTCATCATCGAGACTGTGCCGCAGGTCGGCGCCGAGCCGCTCGGCCGCCTCCGCCCGCTCGTCGAGTTCCGGGCTGTACGCCACCAGCTGCCCGCCGGCCGCCTTGGCCGCGTACCGGGCGGTGTCCGCACGCCGCACCAGCTCGGCGGCCGTGATGTCACCGGACGCCTCCGCCACGCCGAGCCGCGCGTTCAGGAGCAGTTCGTGCTCCCCCGCCTGCACCGGGTGGCGCAGCAGTTCGAGGAGGCGGTCCGAGACCCGGTCGCCGTCGCCCGGCAACGTGTCGCAGACCAGCACGGCGAACTCGTCGGCGCCCATACGGGCCACCACGTCCCTCTCGCGGACGTACTCGCGCAGCTTCACGGCCACCGCCACCAGGGTCTGGTCGCCGACGGCCCGGCCGAGGCGGTCGTTGATGTGCTTGAACCCGGCCAGGTCGATCATGATGAGGTGGCAGGAGCCGGACGCCACCGCCTCCTCGGAGAGCCGTTCGAAGTCGCGCCGGTTGGGCAGGCCGGTGAGGTCGTCGCACATGGCCAGCTCGCGCAGCCGGGAGGCCTGGCTGTCGACGCGGGCGATGTAGCCGTACATGCGGGTGGCGACGAGCACGAACAGCACCATCGAGCCGAGACCGACGGCCGCCCAGCTCAGGCTGCCGCCGCTGCGCTCGCCCTGCACCAGAAGGATGGCCGGCACCAGCAGCATCGTGGCGGTCAGCACGATCAGGCGGCGGCGTCCCATGCTGTCGCCGTCACCGGCGGCCGGGACCGTCGGCGACGGGTGCGCGGCGGCCGCGGCCCAGAGGGTGTACGCGCACAGGTACCCGGCGTAGAGCACCGGACCCGCCAGCACCTGCACCTCGGGGAGCAGGGTGTACGCGACGTTGCAGGCGAGCGTGATGGAACTGCCCGCGGTCAGCAGCCAGAGGCTGACCGAGCGCGGGCCGCGCCGCAGCAGGATCGGGACGATCACCGCGCAGAGCAGCACGCCGACCGTGAGGTATCCGGCCGTCGCCACCCGGCTGAGCAGTGGCGCCTGCCCGTTCGTGACGATCGGCTCGATCAGGAACGTCCAGTACACGATGCCCACCGCGACACCGATGATCGCCGAGTCGATCAGGTTGCCCGAGCGGATCGATCCTCGGTGCCGGGTCAGCAGGAACAGCGCCACCGTCAGCAGCGGATAGGCGCCCAGGTAGAGAACGTCCGCCCAGTTGGGGTACGGCACCTCCCCGCGCACCAGCACGTAGTAGGCGTAGATCAGGTCGCCCAGCATCCAGCAGACGACGCCCGCGGCAAACAGGTACCAGCGCGCGGAAATCACCATGATCACGCAGGAGGCCGTGGCGATGACGGCGGCGACGCCCACGGCGAACCAGCCGTACGGCAGCAGGGTGTAGCCCAGTGACGCGGCGAGCCCGCAGGCCAGCCACACCCGCCATCGGCGCGCACCCATCACAGTCAGTCTTTTCGGCCGATTCGCCGCGAAGTTGAGGATGCACCCGCGCTCAACTAACGGCGCGACCGGCCGAAAGTGTCCGAGTGATCCCGCGCATTACACCCCGACAGGCCAGGGTGCCGACCCGTGTGTGCATCGCGCTGTTCGCCGTCGCGACCACCTGGTTCACCGTGAACGTGGTGCATCCGGCCGGACCGCCGTGGCTCCTGTGGGCCGTCATCCCGGTCATCGCGCCGGTGGTGGCGGTCGTCTTCTGGCAGACCTCCCGGAACCCGGAGCTGCCTGCGCCGACGCAGCGGTTCTGGCGGCACGTGTCACCCGTACCCTTGCTGATCGGTGCCGGTCAGAGTGCGCAAGCGATCGACGTGCTTCTCCACCCCGGCGCCCGCTCTTCCTACACCGGACCCTGGATGCTCGCCCTCGACGGTGCCGGCATGCTCTGCCTCAGCCATGCGCTGAGCCGGCTGCCGGTCGGTGGCAACAAGCGCGGCGACGTGGCCCGCGTGATCCTCGACGCCGGCAGCGTCGCCCTGGCCGCCGCCGTCTTCATCTGGCACTTCGGCACGCGCCGCGCCGTCGCCGCGGGCCTGACGACCGCCGGGGTCATCTCACTGATCCTCTGCGTGCTGGCCATCCTGGCTGTTTTCGCGCTGGCCAAGGTAATCCTTTCGGACTACTCCGCGATCGACGAGCGCGGCCTGCGCTACCTGGCCGCCGGGATCTTCATCGGCGCGCTGGCACCCATGCTCCAGCCGCTGGTGGCAGCCCACGACGAGCGCCTCTACGTCAATCAGCTGCACCTGCCGGCGGTCTTCTGCCTGGCCGCGCTCGCCGCGTACTCGCAGTGGCGCGCGCCCGCCGGCATCCGCAACCGGGCCGCCCGCAAGCTCCGCCGCCCCTACAGCCTGCTGCCCTACACGGCTGTCGCGGCGGTCGACGGGCTGTTGCTCTGGGAGGCTTCCACCCGCGGCGACGACATCGTCGTGATGGCGTTCTGCGCGGTCGCTCTCACGGCCGTCGTGGTCGTCCGCCAGATCTCCGCGCTGCGTGACAACAGCCGGCTGCTCGCCCAGGTCGATCACGCCGCCAGCCACGACGCGCTCACCGGCCTGGCCAACCGCGCTCTCTTCCAGCGCCGTCTCGACGACGCGCTCGCCGCCGGTCGCCCGCACGTCGCGCTGATCGACCTGGACGGCTTCAAGCAGGTCAATGACACTTTCGGACACGAGACCGGTGATCTGCTGCTGACCACGGTGGCTTCGGTGCTGCGCGACAACGTCCGTCCCCGTGACACCGCCGCCCGCCTCGGTGGCGACGAGTTCGTGCTGGTCCTGGACGACGCGGACCACGACGAGGCGAACCGCGTGGCCGAGCGCATCGCCACGGCGCTGCGGCGTGAGCCCTTAGTCGCTCACGGTAACCGGATCCAGATCCGGGCGAGCATCGGGCTAGCCTGCGGCGACGCGGACGATCTGCTGCGAAGGGCGGACGCCGCGATGTACGCGGCCAAGCGGATGCCCGGCACAGCGATCTCTCACGACGGTGCGGCAACGCACGCTGCGTAGTTTTTCTTTACGGTACGCGACGACGACGGCGGATGAGCAACAGGGCGAATCCGGTCACGACCAGCAGGACCAGTCCGATCGGGATCAGCGCGACCACGACGATCCCCCGCGCCGGGAACGGCTCCGCCCGCGGCACCGGCCCACCGAACCGCCCCGCCTCCAGCAGGTCACGGGCCACGTCCATGGTCAGCACCCCGTCCGGCGGGTCGAGCAGCGTCCGCGTGCCCCCGCCCGGCTCCAGCGCCATCAGCGTGACGTGCCCGGTCTCCTCCCAGCCCGTGTCGTTCCAGTACCCGTTCGTCGGCTCGCGTGCCGCACCCTCCTCCGGCGAGTACCGCAGGATCACCAGGTCACGGCCCTGACTCCAGCCCAGCGCCCGGATCGCCGACCCGGTGACCGCCGCCAGCCCCGGCCCGCCCGCCGGCTGACCGGTCGCCGCGTCCAGGTAGCTGACCGTCCACCGCCGCCGCCCCAGCGCCGCGAAGTCGCAGTCCCGCACGCAACCGTCGAGGTCCGCGATCGCGATCCGGGTACCGTCCGCGCTGAACGCACCGGCCCCGGCCAGATAGCGGTTCGGCGGCAGCTTCGTGCTCCAGACAGTCGTGCCCGCGCGGTCCACGAGCCGGATCGTGTCCCCCTCGGTGATCGCGATCCGCTGCCCGTCCGGCGCGAACGCCCCGCGCGACGCCGTCCGCACGTTCACCCATGCGGGATGGCTCGCGCCGAACGTCACGACGCGGTCGGTCGCGAGGTCGAGCAGGCCCAGCCGGATCTTCGGGTCGACGCTGTCCGCCGGCGCCGTGTCATACGTCTCCACCAGCAGGGACCGGCCGTCCGGCGCCCACGCGACCGGGATGCAGCAGCGGCCGTCCGGCAGCCCGCCGCCGTAGAGCGTGCTGCGCCCGGTGCTCAGGTCGACGATGTCCAGCCCGGTGCCGCTCGCGGTCGAGTCCTCCAGGAACTCCTGCGCCACCCGGCGGCCGTCCGGCGAGAGCAGCACCTCCTCGCCTGCGATGATGCTGTTCTTACCGGCGTAGAGCAGCGTGCGATACCGCCCGTCGCGCCCGACCGCCGCGACCTTGCCCTCCGAGTCGAAGATGTCGGTGCCCTGGAACCCGATCGTGTCGCCGCCGGCCAGCACGGACACCTGGCCGGGCGGGTCCATCCGGACCGTGGCCTGCCACATCCAGGGCAGCGTCAGACCGCCCGGCACCACGTCGCCGACCGGTTCCGGCCCCTGCCACGGACGGGTGATCCCGGCAAGGGCCAGCACGGCCACGACGAGGCCCGCCACCGCGATCCGCTTGCGCACGGCCTCAGGCTACGGTGGGGTTGCGATTCGCGATCCGGAGATCCGCCTCGATCGCCGCGGTGGCCGCCAGCAACGGCGGGAGCAGCCGCTCGCGGATCTCGTCGACGGTGGCGCGGGCCGCGTGCACCGAGACGTTGACGGCACCCGCCGCGGCACCGCTGCGGTCGCGGATCGGTGCGGCGAGCGCCCGCAGGCCCTCCTCCAGTTCCTGGTCGACGATCGAGTGCCCCTGCACCCGTACCCGGTCGAGCTCGGCGCGCAGCGCGATCGGCGAGCAGATCGTGCGATCGGTCAGCGGCTCCAGCTTCGCGCGGGTGAGATAGGCCTCGAGCTCCGGTTCGGGCAGGGCGGCGAGCAGCACCCGGCCCATGGATGTCGCGTACGCCGGGAAACGGGTGCCGACGTTGATGGCGACCCGCATGATCCTGCTTGTCGGGACACGGGCGACGTAGACGATGTCGTCACCGTCGAGTACGGCGATCGAGGAGGACTCGCGTACCTGCGCGACGAGCCGCTCCAGGTGTGGTTCGGCGACCTCGGGCAGCGACAGGCTCGACAGGTAGGAGTAGCCGAGCTCGAGCACCCGCGGTGCCAGGGAGAACAGCCGGCCGTCGGTCCGCACGTACCCCAGATCGGTGAGAGTCAGCAGAAATCGGCGCGCGGCCGCGCGGGTCAGCCCGCACGCTCGCGCGACGTCACTGAGGGTCAGTTCGCGATGTTGTGCGTCGAATGCACGGATCACTGCGAGCCCTCGTTCGAGCGACTGAACGTAGTACGGTTCCCGCGGCATCAGATGATCGAAAGCAATCGTTGACGTGACACGGGGCACATCATAGCGTTCTCTCTGAGAACTCGTGTTCGTAGAGCGCACAGAATTTTAAGGAGCAGATATGCGGCGTCTCCTCACGGGGATCGTGGTGGCAGCGCTGGCCGCTTCCCTCGCGGCCTGCGGCACCGACAGCGACTCCGGTGACTCGGGTGATTCCGGCGGTGGTGTGGACAACGTGAAGGTCGGCGTCATCCCCATCGTCGACGTCGCCCCGATCTACCTGGGTCAGCAGAAAGGCTTCTTCAAGAGCCGGAACATCGAGCTGACCATGGAAGCCGGTCAGGGTGGCGCGGCGATCGTCCCGGGTGTGGTCAGCGGTCAGTTCCAGTTCGGCTTCAGCAACTTCACCTCGCTGATGATCGCCCAGACCAAGAACGTGCCGATCAAGGCCGTCGCGGCGGGCGTCGCCTCCACCGGCGAGCAGGGCAAGGACTTCGGCGCCGTGGTGGTCAAGGCGGACAGCCCCATCAAGACCGCTGCCGATCTGGTCGGCAAGAAGGTCTCGGTGAACACGCTGAAGAACATCGGTGACACCGTCACCCGCGAGTCGGTCCGCAAGGCCGGCGGCGACGGCTCGAACGTCAACTTCGTGGAGATGCCGTTCCCGAACATGCAGGCCGCCCTGGAGAAGGGCGACGTCGACGCGAGCTGGGTGGTCGAGCCGCAGCTGTCCGCGATCAAGGCGGCCGGCGGCCGTGAGGTGGCCTCCACCTTCGTCGACGCCGCGCCGAACCTGACCGTCGCGGCGTACTTCGCCTCCGAGAAGCTGATCGCCGACGACCCCGACCTGGTCAAGCGGTTCACCGAGGCGATCAACGAGTCGCTGACGTACGCCGACGCGCACCCGGAAGAGGTCCGCACCGCGCTGAGCACCTACACCAAGATCGACGCCGCGCTCGGCGCCAAGCTGGTCCTGCCGAAGTGGCCCGTCGAGATCAACGAGGCCTCGGTGGAGAAGCTCAAGACGCTGGGCCAGACCGACGGCATCTTCGAGGGCACCCCGGACCTGGAGAAACTGCTCCCGTGACATCGCTCCGCCGCGGCAACCCGGCCCGGTTCGGCAGCCCCGTCCTTCTGGGCGCTGCCGGCCTGGCCGGGTTGCTCCTCGTCATCGAACTGCTGCCACGCTCCGGCCTGGTCGACGACCGGTACCTGCCGCCCACCAGCCGGATCGCCGCCGCCCTGGCCGACGAGACCGGCAACCCGGCGTTCTGGACGTCGCTCGGCGACACCCTGATCGCGTGGGCGCTCGGGCTGGCCATCGCGGTCGGCGCCGGCGTCCTCGCGGGCGTCGTGATCGGCTCGGTCCCGGTGCTGCGGGAGCTGACCGCCACCACGGTGGAGTTCCTGCGCCCGATCCCGTCGGTCGCCCTGATCCCGCTGGCCGTCCTGCTGTACGGCACCGAGATCGGCTCCACCCTCATGCTGGTCTGCTACGCCGCCTTCTGGCAGGTCCTCGTCCAGGTCCTGTACGGGGTGGCCGACGTCGACCCGGTCGCGTACGAGACCGCCCGCAGCTTCCGGTTCTCCGCGTGGGCCCGGATCCGGCACGTGCTCTGGCCGACCGCCCTGCCGTACGTCTTCACCGGCGTGCGCCTGGCCGCCTCGGTCGCACTGGTCCTGGCGATCAGCGCCGAACTGGTGATCGGCGCTCCCGGCCTCGGCAAGGAGATCGCCGTCGCGCAGGCCTCCGAGGCGGTGCCCACCATGTACGCCCTGATCGTCGTGACCGGCCTGCTCGGCGTCATCATCAACCTGCTGGCTCGTACCGGCGAGCGCCGCCTGCTCGCCTGGCACCAGTCGGTACGGGGAGAGGTGACGGCATGAATCTCCTTTCCGTCACGAGACGAACGGCGTTCGCGGTCGGCCTGCCGATCGTGCTCTTCGCCGGCTGGTTCGTGCTCAGCGACAGCAGCGAGAGTTTCTACGCTCCCCCGCTGCGCGACATCCTCAGCTCGTTCGGCGAGACCTGGACCGCCGACCGGATCGGCGCCGACGTGGTGCCGAGCCTGCTGCGGCTGGCCGTCGGCTACTTCCTGGCGGCCGTGATCGGCATCGCGATGGGCGTGGCGATCGGCATGAACCGGAACCTGCGGGCGACCGTGGAACCGGTCCTGGAGTTCTTCCGGGCCATCCCGCCGCCGGTGCTGGTCCCGGTCATCATGCTGTTCGCCGGCATCGGCGACGGCATGAAGGTCATCGTCATCGTCTTCGGCTGCATCTGGCCGATCCTCCTCAACACCGTCGAGGGGGTGCGTGCCGTGGACAGCGTCGTGCTGGACACCGCCCGCGCGTACGGGGTGACCGGACCGGCCCGGATCGGCCGGGTGATCCTGCCGTCGGCGGGACCACAGATCGCGGCCGGACTGCGCCAGGCGCTGTCCATCGCGATCATCCTGATGGTGATCAGCGAGATGTTCGCGGCCAGCAACGGTCTGGGCTTCACCATCGTCCAGTTCCAGCGCAGCTTCGCGATCCCCGAGATGTGGAGCGGGATCATCCTGCTCGGCCTGCTCGGCTTCGTGCTGTCGCTGCTGTTCCGGCTCGCCGAGCGGCGGGCGCTGCGGTGGTACGAGGGGCTGCGCGCGGCGCAGCGGCAAAGCTAGGAGTCGACGATGCTCGAAGTAAAAGGCCTGCGGAAGGTCTACCGGTCGGGAAGCCGGGAGGTCGAGGCGCTCCGCGATCTCACCTTCACCGTGGAGAACGGCGAACTGGTCTGCCTGGTCGGCCCGTCCGGCTGCGGCAAGACGACGCTGCTGCGCTGCATCTCCGGCCTGCTCGGCCCCACCGCCGGCGACGTGCGGGTGAACGGCAAGACCGTGGACGGCCCGCCGCCGGGCATGGCGGTGGTGTTCCAGGAGTACGGGCGCAGCCTGTTCCCCTGGATGAGCGTGCGCGACAACGTGGAGTTGCCGCTCAAGCAGAAGAAGGTGGCGAAGGCCCGCCGCCGGGAGCTGGTCGACGAGGCCCTCGACGCTGTCGGGCTCACCGGCACCGAGTCGGCGTACCCGTGGCAGCTCTCCGGCGGCATGCAGCAGCGGGTGGCGATCGCGCGGGCTGTCGCGTACGAGCCGCAGACGCTGCTCATGGACGAACCGTTCGCGGCGGTCGACGCGCAGACCCGCGCCGACCTGGAGGACCTGGTCCGGCGGCTGTGGAAGCGGCTGAACGTGACCATCCTGTTCGTCACCCACGACATCGACGAGTCGGTGTACCTCGGTGAGCGGGTGGTGATGCTCTCGTCCTCGCCGACCGTGGTGCAGGACGAGCTGATCATCGATCTGCCGCAGCAGCGCGACCAGCTGCACACCCGGGCCGATCCGAAGTTCATCGAGATGCGGACCCGGGTCTACGAACAGATCCAGCTGGCCAAGAAGAACGCGGCATAGCAGGGCGGCCCGGGGTCGGACCCCGGGCCGCCCTTGTATACCGAACTAGCGCTTGGTGATGGCCTCGCGGACCTGCGCCTTGGCGTCGTCGGCCGCACCGCCCGACTTCGACAGCAGCGAAACCGCCGTCGGGTCCGGCTGCGGAACCGGGTCGCACTGCACGTCGGAACGGTTGCCGCGCACCCGGTCCGGCAGCTCGCCGGTGGCCAGGTAAGCAGCGATCTTGTCGTCGGTGCACGCGATGCCGCTCAGCGAGCCGGAGTGCGTGGTACCGCCGACCCCCTCGATCAGCACCGACTTCGGGAACCGCTTACGCACCTCGAGCGCACCCGTGTACGGCGTGGCGGCGTCGTTGGTCTCGGCGATCATCAGGATCTCCGGGGCCTTCTTGCCGTTCACCTCGACGGGCTTGCCCGCCTTGGCTCCCCAGAACAGGCACGGCGCGTTGAACCACGCGTTGTTCCAGGTGATGAACGGGTACTTGGCGTGGATCCGCCAGTTGTCCCGCTGCCAGGTCGACCACTTCGCCGGCCACTGCACGTCGGTGCACTGGACACCCAGGTAGACCGCGTAGCCGTTGTCCGCGCCGGGGGCACCGGGCTCGCCGAACAGGTCGAGCAGCAGTGCCGGGTCCTTGTCGTTGACCCACGCGGAGAACGCCTCGCCGACGGTCTCCCAGCCGTAGACGTAATAGCCGGCCGAGACGAAGATGTCGTTCCACTCGTCCGGGCCGATCTTGCCGGCGGCGGGCGCCTTGATCAGCGAGTACAGCGTCGCGTAGTACTTCTGCTTCACCACCTTGGCGGAGGTGCCCAGGTGGTAGACCGAGTCGTACTTGGCGAGCCAGGCGAAGTAGACGTCCATGTTCTTGTCGAACTGGATGTCCTGGTCGAGGTTCGCGTCGTACCAGACCCGCTCCGGGTTGACCACGCCGTCGAGGACGAACCGGCGGACACGGTCGGGGTGCAGGGTGGCGTAGACCTGCCCGAGGTACGTCCCGTACGAGAAGCCGTAGAAGTTGATCTTCGACTGGCCGAGGGCCTTCCGAAGGCTCTCCATGTCGGCGATCGTGTCGGTCGTCCGCAGGTGGTCCAGGAGCGCGCCGCCGGCCGCGTCGCAGTCCTCCGCGTACCCCTTTGATTTTGCCAGCCAGGTCTTCTCGAGCGACCTGGTGACCGGGACGTAGAACGGCCGGTTGTAGCCGGTGTAACCGGCGTCGCAGGTCAGCGCCGGGACGCTGGAGCCGACGCCACGCGGGTCGAAGCCGATCCAGTCGTAGTAGTCGCCGGCGCCGTTCGGAATCGCCTCACCTAGCGTGGCGAGACCGAGCCCGGAGCCGCCGGGGCCGCCCGGGTTGACGAGCATGACGCCCTGTGCCTGGGCGTCGCTGGACTTGTGCTTGATCCGGGACACCGCAACTTTGATCTTGGTGCCCCTGGGCTTCGCGTAGTCCAGGGGTACGACCAGGAAACCGCACTCGGCATTACGAGCCGCGAGGCTCGGCCGGGTACAGGTACCCCAGTCGATGGGTGGTGGCGTGTAACCATTTGCCGCATTTCCGTGCGCCTGCGCCGCTGCCGGGATCACTCCGGCACCGAGCAGGAGGCCCACGGAAGCGGCGATGGTGGCCGCCAGGATTTTTCGCATCCTCTGCCTTCCGTCGTCGGACCATCGCAGCTTAAACATCAGTTGATGGAGATGCGCCTCTACGGTCCGACATTTATTTGACGGGACGCCGGGTCGCAATTTCGATAAGGCGATAGGTATCGATTGATATGACGGATCGACCTGCGTGCGATGCGATGCTCGGGCGGATGCCGGCGCTCCACCCCTGCGCCGGCCCGTTCCCGAGCCCGCGGAGGAAACCCGTGCGAGCAGTCTCTCTGTTAGGCGTGGCGGCGTTGGTCGCCGGCCTCGCCTCGGCCACACCGGCACAGGCGGCCGTCGCGCCACCCGACATCGCCCTGGCCAACGTGAAGGCCCACCTGACCCAGTTCCAGAGCATCGCCACCGCCAACGGCGGCAACCGGGCGCACGGCCGGCCCGGCTATCTGGCCTCGGTCACCTACGTGAAGAACCTGCTGGACTCCGCGGGCTTCACCACCACCCAGCAGTCGTTCACGTACAACGGCGCCACCGGTTACAACCTGATCGCGGACTGGCCGGGCGGGGACACCAGCGACACGCTGATGATCGGCGGGCACCTGGACAGCGTCACCGCGGGTCCGGGCATCAACGACAACGGGTCGGGGTCGGCGGGCATCCTCGAGGTGGCGCTGCAGGTCGCGCGTACCGGCTTCCAGCCGCAGCGGCACCTGCGGTTCGCCTGGTGGGGCGCGGAGGAGCTGGGACTGCGCGGTTCGACGGCGTACGTGAACTCGCTGACCTCGGCACAGCGGTCGGCGATCGGCGCCTACCTGAACTTCGACATGATCGGGTCGCCGAACCCGGGCTACTTCCTCTACGACGGTGACAACTCCGACGGCACCGGCTCCGGCCCCGGCCCGGCCGGATCGGCGCAGATCGAGCAGACTCTGGCCGACTACTTCACCTCGATCAGCGTGCCGACCCGGGGCACCGACTTCGACGGGCGCAGCGACTACGGCCCGTTCATCGCGAACGGCATTCCGGCCGGCGGCATCTTCACCGGCGCGGAGCAGAGCAAGACGTCGGCGCAGGTCTCGCTCTGGGGCGGCACGACCGGCCGGTTCGACCCCTGCTACCACGCGTCGTGCGACACCACGTCGAACATCAACGACACCGCGCTGAACCGGAACTCGGACGCCATCGCGTACACGGTCTGGACCTTGGCCGACGAAGGCGGCACCGAGCCGCCGCCCGGGACCACCGTCTGGGCCGACGACCTGGAGACCGCGACCACCTGGACCGCGCTCACCACGGACACCGCCACCGCGGGCCGGTTCGAGCGCGGCAACCCGGCCGCGACCAGCAGCTCCGGGGTCGCCACCCAGCTCGACGCGGCGGCGAGCGGCAGCTTCGCCCTGGTCACCGGCGCGGCAGCGGGCGCCAGCGCCGGCGCGAACGACCTGGACGGCGGCGTCACCACGCTGCTCTCCCCGTCGATCACGCTGCCGACCGGCACGCTGACGCTGAGCCTGTCCTGGTACCTGGCGTACCTGAACAACGCCACCTCCGCCGACTATCTGCGGGTGCGGGTGGTGTCCGGCTCGACCACGACCACGGTCCTCTCGCAGACCGCGGCGGCGGCGAACAAGGCGGCCGCGTGGACGGCGACGACCGCCAACCTGTCCTCGTACGCCGGTCAGACCATCCGGATCCAGGTGGAGGCCGCGGACGCCGGCACCGCCTCGCTGGTCGAGGCCGCTGTCGACAACCTGAAGATCACCCGCGCCTGATCGCGCGACGGCGGGCCACGGCCACCCGGCTGTGGCCCGCCGGAATTTCTCAGACCGGCATCGGCGCCGCCGATCGGAAGCTCATGACCAGTCCTTCCGCGGTGCCCGCCGGATGGTACGCCGACCCCAGCGGCCTGCCCGCACTCCGCTGGTGGGACGGCCGGGAGTGGACCTCGCACGTGCAGCCGGGCGCTCCGGCCGTACCACCGACCACGATCTCCGCGGGCTGGCGTGGCGGCCCCGCCACCAAACCGGTCGGCGACCCGAGCCCGGGCCCGCACACGCCGGTGCTGCCAACCGATGACATGTACGCGCCGACGGCGCCGCCCGCGGCTGTCGCCGAGGGTGCCGCCCAACCGGCCTATTCCCCGAGCACGGCCTTTCTCACCCAGCCGGTCGACTCGGTCTCCGAGCAGCTGGGGTACGCCTCCCCCGCGCCGATCCCGGTCTCCCCCGCCGCTACCCGGCCGCAGAAGCGCGCCGTCATCGTCGGTGCGGTCAGCCTGCTGATCAACCCGCTGCTGCTCTGCTCGCTCTACGCCATCCTGATGGGCCTGCGCGAGATCAAATCGTCCGCGCCGGGCTCCCCCGAACGCCGCGACGGCACCCTCGCGGCCGCCCTCGGCGCCACCGGCATCCTGACCCAGGCCGCCATCGCCGCCGCCGTCGTCATGCTGCTCTAAAAAAAAAGAACCCGTGTGTGGAGTTGTGGTCGCTATCGGGGCCGAACTCCACACGCAATCGCTCGGCGACCCGCGTGTGTGGAGTTGTGGTCGCTATCGGGGCCGAACTCCACACGCAATCGCTCGGCGACCCGCGTGTGTGGAGTTGTGGTCGCTATCGGGGCCGAAC
>NZ_JBFAYE010000010.1:0-156660 GCF_040681145.1 Actinoplanes sp. NPDC051861 | reverse complement strand
CTCCACACGCTGGGTGTGGAAGTGGCGGAGTGGGGGCGGTGACCACCAGTTCCACGGGCCGGCCAGGCGCAGGAAGGCGGGCATCAGGACGCCCCGGACGACGGTGGCGTCGATGAGGACGGCCAGGGCCATGCCGATGCCGAGTTGCTGGAGGAAGACGACGCGGCCGGTGGCGTAGGTGGCGAACGAGACGGCCAGGATCAGAGCGGCGGCGGTGACGAGCGGGCCGCTGCGCGAGATGCCGAGCGGGACGGCCGCGTACGCGTCGCCGGTCCGGTCGTACTCCTCCTTGATCCGGGACAGCAGGAAGACCTCGTAGTCCATCGACAGTCCCCAGGCCACGCAGAACATCAGGATCGGGATGCTCGGCTCGATCGAACCGGTCGGGGTGAAGCCGAGCAGGCCGGACAGGTTGCCGTCCTGGAAGACGAAGACCAGCGCGCCGAACATGACGGTGAGGCTGAGCGCGTTGAGGACGACGGCCTTCAGCGGGGCCACGACGCTGCCGGTCATCACGAACAGCACGAGGAAGGTGACCAGCACGATGGCGGCGGCGATCAAGGGGAGCCGGTCGAGGACGCCGGCGCGGTAGTCGGCCAGGTCGGCGGGATAGCCACCGACGTCGGCGGGCACCGGGGCGGGTACGTCTCGGACCGCCTCGACCAGGCCGACGGCGTCCTCGGCGAGGGCCGCGCTCGACGGCACGACCGAGAGGCGGCTGACCCCGGCGGCGGTGAGGGCTGCGGACGGCGGCCCGGGTACAGGTGAACCCGCGGCGAACGAGCCGGCCGCGGAGTCGACACGGACGATGCCGGGCAGGCGGGAGAGTTCGGCGGCGTACGGGGCGATGCCCGTGGTGCCGTACGTGACGATCTGGAGCGCGTCGGCCTCCTCCTGGGCGAAACCGGCGCGGATCTGGTCGTACATCTGGCGGACCGGGGCGGAGGACGGCAGCACCCGGTCGTCGGGGAGGCCGAACCGGATGCCGAGCAGCGGCGCGCCGAGCAGGAGCAGGACGGCCAGGGCCGCGCCGCCGAACAGAATCGGTCGTCGCATCACTCGGGTCGTCTGGGCGTACCAGAAAGAGGAGGAGACGGCCCGGCGGCGCGGCAACGCCCGGTGGCCCAGCAGAGCGAGCGCCGCGGGAAGCAGCAGTGTCGCGGCGATGGCCGCGGCGAGGACGACCGCGATGCCGGCGTAGGCGAACGACGCGAGGAACGGGAACGGGAAGAGCAGGAGCACAGCGAGGGAAAGTGCGACCGTGGCCGCGCTGAACAGCACGGTCCGCCCGGCCGACCGGACAGTGGTGAGGACGGCATCGCGCACCATCGCGCCGGACTGGAGCTCTTCGCGGAAGCGGAAGATGACGAAAAGCCCGTAGTCGACACCGAGGCCGATGCCCATGACCAGCGCGATGTTCGACGCGAACGTGGAGATCTCGACGAACTCGACGACAACGCGCAGCAGCGCGAGGGATCCGAGCACCGCGAAGATGCCGGTCCCGAGCGTGATCGCGGCCGCCGAAGCTCGCCGGAACACCCACCAGAGCAGCAGGAAAACCAGCGGGATGACGATCAGCTCGGCGCGCAGGAAGTCGGCTCGCGCCTGTTGCATGACGGTCCGGAACACTTCGTCGCCGCCGCCGACCTGGACGGTGATCACATCGGTGGTGCGGGTGAAGGCGGGCGTCAGCGAGGGCAGCACCTCGCGCCGGACGGTGTTCGCGTCGCCGGGCAGCCAGGCCAGCACGAGCGCCTGCCGTCCGTCCTGGCTGCGCATCGTCGCGAGCCGGCCGGTGGACCAGTAGGACCAGGCATCGGCCGCGGCGGAACCCGCCAGCTCGGCGGTCAGCGCCTGCCCGGCGGCGGCGACGGCGGGTGAGTCGACGGTGCCCGAACGGGCCGTGACCAGCAGGGCGAGGTTGGGACTTCCGGTGCCGAAGTGCTCGGCGAGAGCCTCCCGGGCCCGCATCGACTCGGCACCGGGCGCCTCGAACCGGTTCAGGGCGAGACGGTCGAGGACGCCGGCGGCGAGGACCCCGGCGACGACGGTGAGCAGGGCGGCGAAGGCCAGGATCCACCGGGCCCGGCGCAGCACGAAGCGGCCGATCATCGAACCTCCTGATAGGTTTTACGAGCGACGACTCGCATTTAGATTACGAGTGATTGCTCGTATTCCACAAGGGAGACCCATGCCCGAGGAACGACCGCGCCGCCGTCAGGCCCGCGGCGAGCGGCGGATCGCGGAGATCCTGGACGCCGCCGCCGGGGTCTTCGCCGAGGCCGGGTTCGAGCGCGCCACCACCAACGCGATCGCCGCGGCGGCCGGCATCTCCCCCGGCTCGCTGTACCAGTTCTTCCCGAACAAGGCGGCCCTCGCCCAGGCCCTCGCCGACCGCTTCGTCGCCGAGATGGCCGCGGCGCACCGGGCCGCGTTCGACGGCACCGACTTCGCGGCGCTCAGCGTCGGCGAGGTGGCCGACCGGGTGATCGACCCGATCCTGGAGTTCAACCTGGACAACCCGGGGTTCAAGGCGCTCTTCGCGCGTCCCGACATGCCGTCCGACCTGGCCGCAGCCGCGCAGCCGATCCAGGGCGCGCTGCTCGGGCGCGTCACGGCCATCCTCGCCGCACGGGTGCCGGGCATGCCGGAGCCGGACCGCGCCCGCAGCGCGCGGGTGCTGATCCAGATCTTCCAGGGCATGGTGCCGCTCGTGGTGTCCACACCGGAACCCGAGCGACCGGCGGTGATCGCCGAGGTCAAGCGGGTCCTCATCGGGTACCTGGCCTCGATCGAAAGTCTTAAGTGACCGATCACGGACAGGTTCGCGCAACGCGCCCGGTGGGTAATTAACGTGACGCCATCCCCCCTCGCAGGGAACTCGCAGGGAAAGGGGTCCCGTGTCCGCTCCGGCGCACCGACAGCCGAGCCAGCGCAACCGGATCCTCGCGCTCGGGCTCGGGCTTCTGTTCGGCCTGATCCTGCTGGTCGTCCTGCTGACCCAGTGCGGCGGCGACCCGGAGACCACGCCCGGCGGACAGGGCGGGCCGCAGGTCAGCGCATCGGCCGGCCCGTCGCAGGGCGGCGGACCTCCGGCCGGCGCCGAACCCTCGACCTCCGCCGTCCCACCGAACGGCTCGGCCCCGGCGGAGAATCCGCCGGGGAGCGCCGCGCCACCGGACAGTGAGACCCCGGCGGACACGGAAGCCGGCGACGAGACCACGACGGCACCGACGCCGAAGGGCGGGGTGAACGCGGGCGGCGGCAGCGGCGCCACCGACCGGCGCGTCCCGTTCCTGGCGATCGGGACATTCCTGCTCATCGCGGCGCTGGGTTCGGCGTGGTACGCGGTCGGCCGCCGGTCGCGCGCCTGACGGCGGTGACGTACATCCGCAACCGCCGTGCGGCGGCGCTTGCCCTGGTCCTGGCGCTGCTCGGGACGGCAAGCATCGCGACGGGCCTGTGGGTGGAGCCTTCGTCGCCGCCGGTCTCGGCCGCGACCGAAACCGCGTCGGCCTGGACCGGCATCCCCGCCTCGCCCGCGCCCCCGCGCGCCGCCGCGGCGGGCTCTCACGCCGCTACGGCGAAGCCCGCGCTCCCTCGCACCGCCGCGGCGAAGCCCGCGACTCCGCGAACGCCGGCCGCGACCGGGCTTCCGCGATCGGAACCGGTCAGGCTGGACATTCCGGCGATCAAGCTGAAGAGCGGGCTGAGCAGGCTCGGCATCAATCGCGACGGGACCATCGAGGTGCCTCCGCTGCGAGCCGGTGCTCCGGCCGGGTGGTACCGGCACTCGCCGACCCCGGGCGAGCCCGGGGCGGCGATTCTCATCGGGCATGTGGATTCGGCACGCGACGGCCCGGCGGTCTTCTTCCGGCTGCGGGAGCTCAAGGCAGGCGACACCATAGATGTACGTCGAAACGACCGCTCGGTCGCGCGTTTCGTGGTGACCCGGGTCGCCAGCTATCCCAAGAACGACTTCCCGACCGAGGATGTCTACGGCCCGACAGAGCACCCCGCACTGCGACTCGTCACGTGCGGCGGCAGCTTCGACCGCCGGGCCGGCAGCTACCGGAGCAACGTGGTCGTCTATGCGGAAGCAATCTGAGGGAGCGCTCTCTCATGACCGGAACCGATTCCGGGACCGGTTCCAGTCATACTTTCGGTCAGGTCGGTTCCGGAACTTCGGCGGCTCGTCCGGATCCGTGAGGTATGCCGGTTAGCCGCTCTTGACATGGAGCTGCGCCGATTGCTTCTGTGACCGGGATCATTGCGATCTTGTTACGGAAGGGATCCCTCCGCATGACGCGAATTCGCGAGCGTAGTGGCCGTACACCACTGCGCCGCATCACCGCCGGAGCGCTCGCTCTCGGCCTGGCGCTGACGGCCGTCGGCGCCACCTCCGGCCCAGCCGCGGCTCACGGCGGCAGCGCCGCTCCGAGCCTCGGCGCGAACGTGACCGTTTTCGACCCGAGCATGCCGGTGAGCGAGATCCAGGCCAAACTGGACGCCACGCATGCCGCGCAGGTCAACAACGAGATGGGCACCGCGCGCTACGCGTTCCTGTTCAAGCCGGGCACGTACGGCACCGCGGAGCAGCCGCTGCAGTTCCAGGTCGGCTACTACACCGAGATCACCGGTCTCGGCGCCGACCCGGGCGACGTCGTCATCAACGGCAAGGTGGAGGTCTACAACCGCTGCCTCAACGCCGACCCGGCGAACCCCAACTGCATCGCGCTGGTCAACTTCTGGCGCACCATCTCCAACCTGACCGTCAACATCAACGGTGCCGGGCAGGACGGCTGCCGGCAGTCGGCCAACTTCTGGGCCGTCTCGCAGGCGGTCTCCATGCGGCGCGTCCAGTTCACCGGCGGCGGCCTGTCGCTGATGGACTACTGCACCGCCGGACCGCAGTACGCCAGTGGCGGCTTCATCGCGAACTCCAAGCTGCCGTCCACCACCAACGGATCGCAGCAGCAGTGGCTCACCCGCAACAGTGAGGTCGCGAGCTGGTCGAACGCGGTGTGGAACCAGGTCTTCGCCGGGGTCGTCGGCGCGCCGGACGACGCGGCGTTCCCGAACCCGCCGTACACCACCCTGGCCACCACCCCGGTCAGCCGGGAGAAGCCGTACCTCTTCGTCGACGCGAAGGGCAAGTGGCAGGTCAAGGTACCGGCCGCCAAGCGCAACACCAGTGGCACGGACTTCGCCTCCACCGGCGGTCGCACCATCCCGCTGTCCGACTTCTACATCGCCAAGCCGGGTGACTCGGTCACCAGGATCAACCTGGCGCTGGCGCTGGGCAAGCACCTCCTGCTGACCCCGGGCGTGTACGACATCGCCCGCAGCATCGAGGTGTGGCGCCCGAACACCGTCGTCCTCGGTATCGGTCACGCGACCCTCACCGCAGTCAACGGCTCGACCCCGATCGACGTCGCGGACGTCCCGGGTGTCATCCTCGCGGGCGTCACCATCGACGCCGGCACCAAGGAGTCCCCGGTCCTGCTGCGCGTGGGCAAGAAGCACGGTCTCGGCCTCAGCTCCCCGTCGAACCCGACGACGCTGAGCGATATCTACTTCCGTGTCGGCGGCCCGCACATCGGCAAGGCCAACATCGCGCTCGAGGTCAACAGCGACGACGTGCTCATCGACCACACCTGGGTGTGGCGCGGGGACCACGGCGTCGAGGGCTTCACCGAGGGCGTGAACGGCGACACCGACCGGTGGAAGACGAACACCGGCCGGTACGGCGCGGTCATCAACGGCGACGACGTGACGGCCACCGGCCTGTTCGTCGAGCACTTCCAGAAGTACAACACCGTCTGGAACGGTGAGCGCGGCACCACCGTGCTCTACCAGAACGAGCTGCCGTACGACCCGCCGACGCAGGCCGACTGGATGAACGGCGACGTCGAGGGCTACGCCGGGTACAAGGTGGGCAACAAGGTCAAGAAGCACACCCTGTACGGCGGTGGCGTCTACGTCTTCAACCAGAACAACCCGACGATCCACACGGAGAACGGGTTCGAGGTGCCGAACACCCCCGGCGTGAAGCTGCACCACATCATGACCGTCAACCTGAGCGCCGGAATCATCGACCACGTTGTCAACGGGGTCGGCGAGGCCGCGGACACCACGAAGATCGGTCAGCCGGTCTTCGTGACCGACTACCCGGCCGCTCCCTGACATAAGTGCCTGGTGGTCATCCGTTCACGGGGCGGGTGACCACCAGCACCGGCCGTCCGGCCTTCTCGATCAGGGTGAGCGGCACACTGCCCAGGAGCCGCTGCGCCACCACCGGGCGGACGCTGGAACCGACGACGATCAGATCGGCGCGGAGCTCTTCCGCGTACCGAATGATCTGATCGACAGCCCGGCCCGGCAGCACCGCGCGCGAAGCCTCGATGCCCGCCCCCGCCAGTCTCTCGACCGCGGCGTCCGCCGCACGCTCGGCCCGCTCGACGTAGACGCTGCGCGGCATCGGCGCCAGGTGCTCGGTCTCCAGCTCGTCGACCGCCACCACCGCCACCGACGCCCCGGTCTGCCGGACCAGATCGGCGGCCGCGTCGGTGACCCACGGCTGGTCCGCCTCGGGATTCGCGGCGAGAACGATGCGCATGAATGCCTCCCCGGCGCGCGTTTTGATGTTTCCCGTCACCCAAGGTACGGGTAACGTCACGTTTCCGCAGTGTCCGTTGGGGGGCAACCATGGCTGACGCGATCGAGACGGAACCCGAACAGCCCACATTGAACCGGGTCATCGGCCCGGCTCTGCTGCTGCTCTTCGTGGTCGGCGACATCCTCGGCACGGGTGTCTACGCGCTCACCGGCAAGGTGGCGAACGAGGTCGGCGGCGCGGTGTGGCTGCCGTTCCTGCTGGCCTTCGTGGTGGCGCTGCTGACCGCTTTCAGCTATCTGGAGCTGGTCACCAAGTACCCGCGGGCGGCCGGTGCGGCGCTCTACACGCACAAGGCGTTCGGCGTGCACTTCCTGACCTTCATGGTCACCTTCGCGGTGATGTGCTCCGGCCTCACCTCGGCGTCCAGCGCGTCCAAGGCGTTCGCCGGCAACTTCGGCGAGGCGTTCGACCTCTCGATCGGCGACGGGTTCGCGCTGACCGCTGTCGCACTCGGCTTCATCACGCTGGTCGCCCTGGTCAACTTCCGCGGCGTCGGCGAGTCGGTCAAGGCCAACGTGGTGCTGACCTGCGTCGAGCTGACCGGCCTGCTGATCGTCATCGGCATCGGTGCGTGGGCACTCGGCGGCGGTCAGGGCGACCTGTCCCGGCTGACCGAGTTCAACACGCCGCCGGGCGAGAGCATCGTCCTGTCGGTCACCGCCGGTACGGCACTCGCCTTCTTCGCCATGGTCGGCTTCGAGGACTCGGTGAACATGGCCGAGGAGACCCGCGACCCGGTACGGATCTTCCCGAAGGTGATGCTGACCGGTCTCTGCATCACCGGCCTGATCTACGTGCTCGTGGCGATCTCGGCGGTGGCCCTGGTGACACCGGCCGAACTGGGCGAGGGCGACACGCCGCTGCTCAAGGTGGTCTCGGCCGGAGCGCCGGCCTTCCCGCTGACGATCTTCGCGTTCATCACGATGTTCGCGGTCGCCAACAGCGCGCTGATCAACATGATGATGGCGTCCCGGCTGCTCTACGGGATGGCCAACGAGCGGGTGCTCCCCCGGATCCTCGGACGGGTGCACCGCGCCCGGCGTACGCCCTGGGTGGGGATCGTCTTCACCACGCTGATCGCGTTCGGCCTGATCTGGTTCGCGGACCTGGCCGCACTCGGCGGGACCACCGCGCTGCTGCTGCTCTGCGTCTTCACCGTCGTGAACGTGGCCGTCCTGGTGCTGCGGCGCGACCCGGTGGACCATCAGCACTTCCGGGCGCCGACGGTCATCCCGGTGATCGGTGCGCTCGCCTGTGCGTTCCTGGCCAGTCCGCTCTCCGGGCGGGCGACCGCGGACTATCGTGTGGCGGGCGTGCTGCTGTTGATCGGCGTGGTGCTGTGGGCCATCACTTATGCCGCTAACCGGTTCGTACCGGGCGCTGTCTCTCGCCGCTGATCCCGCCACTGAGGAGTGTCCCTCATCCGTGGGAAATCCGCCGGAAACGCGTATCGGCCGAGGCGGGACCGCATTGTGGCCGGTAGCCACCCACGTCGTGGCTGCTCCGCGGGATGTGCAAAGCTGCCCGCTACCACATGCACCCTCATCTCCTGTCCGGAGGCCCGATATGGCATCATTCCTCTACTTTGTTGCCGGGCTCGTGATCGGCGCCATAGGCGGTTGGCTGTTGTGGGGGCGGCGTAGCGCCTCCCCCAAGCCCGCCGAGTCTGTCGCGCCTGCCGCGCCCGCGCCCGCCTCGTCGTCCGACTCGAAGCCTGTCGAATCGGCCGAGACCGTGATCCTGCCGACTCCTGAGGCGGTGGCGGCGGAGAGCAAGACCGAGGTTATTCCGGTTGTCGAGCCGGCCGCTGAGACTGTGCCGGTGGCGGACCTCGCTCCGGCCGAGGCGAAGGACGAAGTGCCGGCGACGGTTGAGGCCGCCATCGCGGATGCCAAGACCGAGGTGATCGAGCCGGCCGCGCCTTCCGCTCCGGCCGAGGCCGAGGCCGAGGCTGAGGAGACCGTGGAGGTTCCCGCGGCCCCGGTCGAGCCCGCGTCCCCGGCTGCCGTTGAGCCGGTCGCTGAGGCCGCGCCGGTCGTTGCCGAGCCGGTCGCCGTGGACGAGCCGGTTGCCGCCTCGCCGGAGCCGGTTGTCGCGGCGCCCGCGGCTGTGGCCGAGGCCGCGGCTGTGGCCGAGCCGGTCATCGCCGAGCCCGCCCCGGGCACCGAGGAGCCGGACGACCTCACCAAGATCGCCGGGATCGGCCCGAAGATGGCGATGGCGCTCGCCGCGGCGGGGATCACCACCTACGCCAAGCTCGCCGACGCGGACGTCACCAGCCTCAAGCAGGCGGTCACCGCGGCCGGCATGCGCGGCTCGGCGAGCCTCGTGACCTGGCCGGAGCGCGCCCGCGAACTGGCCGGCGCCCGGAACTGACCGCACACGGCGCGATCCGGTGTACGGGGGCACCGGATCGCCCGTTCGGGCACTGTCTCCCAGGTCACTTCGAAAAGTTGCAGCTCAGGAGCGCCCCGGACGATGGTTGCGGCCGTCCCACCCGGCCGAACCCTCCGAGGAGCCCACGATGTCGATGACCGTCAGCGCAGCGACCGCTTCGGCGTGGAACAGTTACGCGGCCTGGGGCCGCCTGCAGTCCGCCAGCGGCAAGCTCACCGCCGACCTCAGCCCCGTGCCGGCTTCCGAGGCAGTACTCACCGCCGACCGCGCCGCCGTGGTCAACGCCGCCCACGAGGTGGCCCGGATCGAAGCCCGCCGCGCCTCCGACGTAGCCCGCCTGAAAGCCTCGAACGCCACCTTCGACTTCCTGGTCTGACTTCCCTTGGGCGTTCGCGCCGGTTGTGGGCGGTTCCGGTGCCCACGATCCGGGTCGGGCGAGCGGAGGATGGCACCGGAACCGGTGAATTGGGGCGGGGAATCGAGAATCCGACATCATTGGCACATCGCAGCGCTCACGGCAGAGGGCGCTGACCGGACAGCGCAACATCATCCCTGGTAGATCGCCGTTCCGGGGACGGTGCGGCACGGTTCGCCCGGAGCAGGAGATCCGTAGATCAACAACACTATGTCGCTGATTGCGGACGGTTCGTAATCAGCGAGGGGTTTCGCCCCCGGCTCCGGCATCGCACCATGGATGCAGGGTGATGCGATGAGCGGCCGACGGCTGGCAGTGGTGGTGACTGTCGAGCACCACGATGATCCGGTCCTGAGCAGGTTCGCGGTGCCGTCTGCTGACGTGCCCGCGTTCGCCGACGTGCTCGGCGACGGTGGGCTGGGCGGGTTCGAGGTGGCGTTCCTGCGTGATCCCGGCGTGCGGGAGGCGTTCGGGGCGACCAAGGCGATGTTCGACGGGCGCGACCAGGACGACTGTGTGCTGTTCTACTTCCGGGGAGTGATGCTCACCGGGCCCGGCGGCGGACTCTATCTGGCGGCGTCGGACACGATGATGAGCCGGCCCGCGGACAGCTCCCTCGACGTGGCGCAGATCGCGGCGCTGCTCCAGCACAGCCGTGCCGGTCAGGCCGTGGTGATGCTGGACGGCCGCACCGGCGGGCCGGTCGACGCCGGCCATCATTTCCGGGCAGCGCGGGTGGCCGAGTGGCAGAGTCGCATCGTCATCGCGGCTACGGCACGGCCCGAACCGCCGACGTTCGCCGGGTTGATCGCGGACGGGGTGCGCAGCGGGGCGGCCGACCGGGATCGGGACGGCTTCATCGGGATCGGCGAGCTGCACGACCACCTTCGCGAGCGGGATCCCAGCGTGCGGCAGTGGGTTTTCGGGTCGGGGCGTCAGCCGTACGTCTCCCGGGTTCGACGCCCGGGAAGCGACCAGATGGCGCTGATCGCCCAGCTTGCGATGGCAGCGGGTGGCGCAGATCTTTCCCGCGCCGTCGAAGCGCGCGCGACGCTGCAGCGCCTGACCACCGGCGAAGGTCGCGTCGCGGCAGCCGCAGCGGCCGCACTGCGCCGCACCTCGGTGAGACTCGGCGAGCCCGCGCTCGACTTCGGGCGGGTGGCAGCGGGCCGGCAGGTGACCGCGGAGGTCTCCGTGCAGGGCCCGCCCCTGGCCGCGGCGTCCGCGGTGACCAGTGACGTGGAGGGACTGCACGCTCGGCTGGAGGGCGGGGTGCTGCGGGTCTCGTGGTTCCCGGGCAGCGGCCGGCTGCACGGGACGGTTCTGCTGGCGGGGCCGGCGGGGAGCGCTCAGCTGGTGGTTACCGGGGAGGTTGCGGAGAGCGCGGGGTCCGTGGTGGCGGGTCAGTTGCCGCCTGGGCCCTATCCGGCGGGGTCGCCTGTGCCTTATCCGGCGGGGTCGCCTGTGCCCTATTCGGCGGGGTCGCCTGCGGAGGGGCCCTATGGGGTGGGGTCGCCGGCGGATTGGTCGCAACCGCCCACCGGTAGTCCGCAGATCGCGAGGACGTCTCCGCAACCGTGGCCGGGGGCGATTCCGGTTGTGGCGGGGGACGCGGCGGGGGTGGTGGGCAGGCCTGGGCCGTTCCCGCCCGGCGCGCCGGGAGTTGGTGACCGTCCGGCGGTTCGTGAGGACGGGGCGGCTGGGAGTCCGCAGGTTGCGAGGACGTCGCCGCAGCCGTGGCCCGGTCCGCTTCCGGCTGAGACGGGTGCGGGTGGCTCGGCTGTCGCGGTCTCTGGTACGCCGGTGTCGTCGCCCGTGGTGCCGGCTCCGCGTGACCCGGTTTCGCCGGCCGCGGCCGGCGGGGGCGAGGGTTCGTGGCCTGGTTCGGGTGGGTGGCCTGGTTCGACGTCCGGGGGGTTCGGCTGGGCGAGCACGCCGCCCGCGCCGCCGCCCGTGACACCGCCCGCGCCGCCGCCCGTGACACCGCCCGCGCCGCCGCCCGCGACACCGCCCGTGACACCGCCCGCGCAGGAGCACGCCGAGCCGCCCGCGCAAGAACACGTGGAACCGCCCGCGCAAGAACACGTGGAACCGCCCGCGCAAGAACACGTGGAACCGCCCGCGCAAGAACACGTGGAACCGCCCGCACAGGAGCACACGGAGCCGCCCGCGCAAGAGCTTGCCGAGCCGCTCGCACAGGAACACGCCGAGCTGCCCGCACAGGAACACGCCGAGGTGCCCGCGCAGGAACACGCGGAGCCGCTCGTGCTGGAGCACACGGGACCGCCCACGCAGGAGCTTGCGGAGGAAGGCGAACAGCAAGTCGGAGTGGGGAGCGGTGACGTTTCCCGGGTTGAGGCCGCGGACTCCCCCGTTGTTGAGGGCGTCAACGGGACGGTGCCGGAGGGTGAGTCCGGGAGCGGATGGGACATTCCTCGTCAACGGGAGGAAGCGGAACTGAACGGCTCGTCGCCTGGCGGGGAGCCGGTCAATGGGCGCGCCGGCGAGGGTGCACAGCCGCGGGTGGACGAGGCTGATTCGCGGCCGGGTGGTGAGATTTCAGCGACGGGGGTCTATTCTTCCGAGCGGCCGGAGGAGGCGGGTGCGCCCGCCGCCGCGGTAGTGGGCTCGGTCCGCACCATGGAGACGACGGAGAACGAGCACACGAGGCAGGACGAGACCTCGGGTGGCGTTCTGTCAGACCAGGTCAGCAGCGCAGCTGAGCAGGAGCCGTCGGTGGACGAATCGGTCAAGGACGAACAGCAGGCGGGGGTTTCCCTTCCGGCACAGCGGCAGCCCGTCGACGACTGGGCTCCCGCTCCCGAGGCCGGCAACCTCTGGCCGGGCGAGGCGCCCGAACGGCCGGAGGAGGCGGGTGCGCCCGAGCCGACGGCCCCGGCGGTGGTCCCGCCGGCAGCCCCGCCGGTGGCCCCGGCGGTGGCCGAGAGCGCCACGAACACGGGAAACCCCTGGTCGACGTCCCCGATCCGCCCCGAGAGCAGCACGCCGGAGCCCGCCCCGGAGACCCCGGTGTCAGGCTCCGCCCCCGGCCGGCCCGTCGGTTTCTGGCCGGGAACAGAGCCGGGCCAGGAACCCGAGCAGACCCAGGCATCGATAACCCCGCCGACCCCCTGGCCCGTCGCCGGCGCACAGCCCCCGCCCTGGCCGACCGCCGAACCCACATCCGGCGCCCAGGCCTCAGCCTGGCCGAGCACCGAACCCGCATCCGGCGCCCAGGCCTCAGCCTGGCCGAGCACCGAACCCACGTCCGGGGCGGCACAGGCCTGGCCGAGCACCGAAACGCCCCAATCACCCCCTCCCGCCGACCCCTGGCAGACCACCACGCCGATCTCAGGCGCCGGCACCCCTCAGCAAACCCCGGACGACTGGCCCCGAGCCTCCTCCCAGCGCGTCTCCGGCTGGCCCGCGACCGCCTCCGCCTGGCCCGGCGGCACCGACTGGCCGCCCGCGCCGCCCGCCACCACCACCCCATCCCCGCCGCCACTGGAGCCCGAGCCCGAGCGCAACCGCAAGACCGGCCGCATAGCCGCGATCCTGCTGCTCGTCCTGCTCCTGGCCGGCGGGACCTACCTGGGCGCCCGCTTCGCCCTCACCGGCAACGACAGCAAGGACAACAACGCCGCCCCGCCGCAGCCGACGGCGGCAGCGCCCACCGCGACAGAGCCGACGGAAACGGCAGCACCGACAGAACCCACACAACCCACCCAGGCCGCGCCCGCGTCGATAGCCAAGCCCGCGGTCGTCGACACCTTCAAGTTCGGCCAGGAGCCCGAGGGTGTCGCGGTGGCGCCGGACAACAGGACCGTCTACGTCGCCGACCAGAACTCCAAGGATGTCCACTTCATCGACCTCGAGTCACGGGACATCGCCGCTGTGAAGGTCGCCAACACGCCGCGATTCCTGGCCGTCTCCGAGGACGGGAGCCGGCTGTACGTGTCGATGTTCGAGAACAACTTCACCGGCAACGGGCTGGCGGTGATCGACACCGGGAAGCGTTCCGTGATCAAGACGATCCGGACCGGGCCGCGGCCGTTCGAGCCCGCGGTCGCGCCGAACGGGCAGGTGTGGCTGCCGATTCACAACGGCGCGCGTGTGGAGATCTATGACCCGGAGACGCTGACCGAGGCCGGCCGGCTGTCGGTCCCGCCGAACCCGCACTGGGTGACGTTCTCGCCGGACGGCAAGATCGCGTACACCGCGAACCACGAGTCCAGCCAGATCTCGGTGGTGAACGCCGAGGACCGCATCGTGACCCGCAACGTCAAGGTGGGGCGGTCGCCGCACAGCATCGCCGTCACGCCGGACGGCAGGACGCTGATCGTCACGAACTACGACCTGGACACCGTGGAGGTCTTCAACACCGCGGACATGAAGCGCCTGCACAAGATCAACGTGGGTAAGGAGCCGCAGGCGGTGGTCACGTCGACCGACGGGAAGCACGCCTACGTGGTGAACGAGGGTTCCGACAACCTCTCCGTCGTAGACCTGCCGTCCGGCAAGGTCGTCTCCACGGTCAAGACGGGTGACAGCCCGCGGGTCATCGCGATTTCGCCCGACGGTTTGCGGCTCTACGTGACTGACGGACGGGGGCGTTCGGTTACCGTTCTCAAGACCACGGACAAGTAGTGATTCCCTGGTAGTGTCCCGCCATGACGACGGAATCCGGCATCGACCGCTCCCGCCTGCGCACCCTCGCCGAGCGGGAGCGCGCCACCTTCGCCGAGCGGAACCCCGGTTCGCGTCAGGCGTACGCGAGGGCCGACAACCTGTTCGGCCGCGTCCCGATGACGTGGATGAACAAGACCGCCGCCGGTTTCCCGGTTTATCTGAGGACGGCTCGCGGCAACCGGATCACCGACGTCGACGGCAACGAGTACATCGACTTCTGCCTGGGTGACACGGGCGCCATGGCCGGGCACTCCCCCGCGCCGGTCGTCGCCGCGGTGAACCGCCGCCTCGGCGAGCTGGGCGGCGCGAGCACCATGATGCCGACCGAGGACGCCGCGGTGGCCGGCGCCGAGCTGGCCCGCCGCTTCGGGCTGCCGGCGTGGAGTTTCGCGCTGACCGCCACCGACGCGAACCGGTGGGCGATCCGCCTGCTGCGCGCGGTCACCGGCCGGTCGAAGATCCTGGTGAACAGCTACTGCTACCACGGTTCGGTGGACGAGTCGCTGATCGTGGTCGGGCCGGACGGGCGCGGTCAGAGCCGGGAGGGCAACGTCGGCGCCCCGGTGGACGTCACGATGACGAGCCGGGTCGCCGAGTTCAACGACCTGGCCGGCCTGGAGCGGGAGCTGGCACACGGTGACGTGGCGGCGGTGCTGATGGAGCCGGCGCTCACCAACATCGGCATCGTGCTGCCCGAGGACGGCTACCTCAAGGGCGTACGCGAGCTGACCCGCCGGTACGGGACCTATCTGATCAACGACGAGACGCACACGTTCTCGGCCGGTCCGGGCGGGGCCACCGCGTTCTGGGATCTGCGGCCGGACGTCGTGACGATCGGCAAGGCCATCGGCGGAGGTGTGCCCGTCGGCGCGTACGGTTTGAGCGAAGACCTGGTGGGCGCACTCAGCGCAAGAAATGATCTGGACCTGGTGGACATGGGTGGCGTGGGCGGAACGCTCGCCGGCAACCCGGTGTCGATGGCCGCGACGCGCGCCACGCTGGAGGAGGTTCTCACCGAGGCCGCGTTCGGCGCGATGATCGAGACAGCGTCGACGTTCGCGGATGGCATCAGCAAGATCATTGAAGGGTACGGGCTCCCGTGGTCCGTGAGCCGGCTGGGCGCTCGCGTCGAGTACCGGTTCGTCAGCCCCGCCCCGCGCAACGGCACCGAATCGGCGGCGAACGCGGACGCCGAACTCGAGGACTTCCTGCACGTCTACCTGGCGAACCGCGGCGTGCTGCTCACCCCGTTCCACAACATGGCGCTGATGTGCCCGGAGACCTCGGCCGCCGACGTCGCGCGCCACCACGAGATCTTCGACAAGGCTCTGTCCGAACTGGTCTAGCGATCACCGACCCAGGTCAGGTCCGGCTCGCTGAGCTCGACGCTCTCCAGCATCCGCCGCGCCTCGGGCTGTGCCGAGTCCCGTATGTACAGGTTGACGCCGTCCGGCCGCGTGACGAGGAATCGCACGCCGTCGGGCGGCGCCGCTGTCTGCCCCACGATCTCCAGCGACGTGCGGCCGTCCTTCGAGACGTGCGTCAGCGACTGGTACCACCCGGAGGCCGCCGGGCAGACCGCCGCCGTCGTCAGCTCGCCGATCGACGCGGGCACCGCTGGTGAGCGCATCGTGACGGTCATCATCGCGCTCGTGTACATGACACTTCGCGCGATCCGCAGCGTGACGGCCTCGGCGTCGGGCAGCCCGCGCACCGACACCATCACGTAGGGGAAGGAGGCGTGCCACGGCCGCCACTCCACCGCGACGGTCTCCCCTCGGCGCAGCCTCGCCGGGTAGCCGGCGACGGTTATCCGGTCACCGGAGTCCAGCCGGGGCCGCGGGCTCACGGCGATCCGCACCCCCACGGGTTCCGGCTCCCCCGGCACGTATCGCACCCCGGGCGGCAGCCAGTACCGCTCGCTCCCCTGCAGCGCGCCGGGCGTCATCGTCATCAGCGGCCCGGTCGCGGTGGCGAAGGTGGCCGACCGATACTGCTCGGTCACCCCCGCCGGGAACCACGACGGTGTGAACATCAGTGGCGCCAGGACCTGCACCGGCTGAGCGGGGGGCGGGGTCGTCTGCAGCGGCGCCGGCTCACTGCGCCGATCACGAAGAGCCAGGGGTACGCCGACCGCAACCGCAGCGGTGGCGACTCCACTGGCCAGCAACAGCCGCCGCTGACGGTGCGCCCGGGCCCGTGCGGCGATCCGCTCCTCGAGTCCGTCCGGCGCGGGTGCCATCGCCGCGAGCCGCTCGTACGCTTCAAAGATCTTGTCGTCGACCACGGTCAGCCTCCGATCCGGGTGGTGGTGGGCACGCCTTTGCGGAGGGTCGCCAGGGCTCTCGCCGCGTGGCTGCGGACCGTCACCTCGCGGCATCCGATCAGCCCGGCGATCTCCGCGTCGCTGCACCCTTCGTAGAAGCGCAGCGCCAGCACGATCCGCTGCTTGACCGGCAGCCCGGCGAGCCTGCGGATCATCGCGTCCCGTTCGTCGACGGCCGGACCGGGATCCGCCTCGGGCTCGGTGACCGCGTCGAGGGCCGCCATCGACAGCGGCACCACCGACGAGGCCCGGCGCCGCCGCCACGACGCCAGCTCGTTGATGATCATGCGTTTCACGTACGCCTCCGGTGACGGCGCGGCGCCGATCCGCGTCCAGCGTGGCTGCGCCCGCGCCATCACCTCCTGCACGATGTCCTCGCCGAGGTGCGGGTCGCAGGCCAGAACGGTGGCATAGCGCAGCAGAGCCGCCAGCCGCGCGGACAGAAACTCCTCGAAAGTCACCGGGCGCTCCCTTCCGCCCCTCGTAACGCTTCCGGTGGCCGGATCCGTGGAGTGGGGTCGCAAAGAACTTCCGGGCCGACAATAGTGAGTTCGGTGATTACCGAGACCGATCTGCGTACGCCGGACGGCCGCACCCTGCACGCCTACTCCTGGGGAGACGGCGACCGGGTGGTGATGTGGCATCACGGAACGCCGAATCTCGGCTCACCGCCCCGCCCGCTGTTCGCCGCGGCGGCCCGCCTCGGCATCCGCTTCGTGTCCTACGACCGCCCCGGTTACGGCGGCTCGTCACCGCTGCCCGGCCGCGACATGGCGTCCGCCGCCGCGCTCGCCACGGCCGTCGCCGATGCCCTGGGCGTGAAGCGGTTCGCGGTGCTCGGCCACTCCAGCGGCGGGCCGCACTCCCTGGCCTGCGCCGCGCTGCTCCCGGACCGGGTCACCGCGGCCGTCAGCATCTCCGGCCTGGCCCCGCTCACCGCGACGAGCCTCGACTGGTTCGCCGGGATGGGCCCCGCCAGCCGTGCCTCCCTGGGTGCGGCCGCCGCCGGCCGCGAGGCCAAAGAGGCCCACGCCGGCGTGGGCCGGGCATCCAACGCCGCCGGGCCGGAGGCTACCGCCGCCGGGCCGAAGGCACCCACCGCCGGGCCGGAGACACCCGCTGACGAGCCGGAGGCACCCGGCGACAGCGGGCCGGATTTCACACCCGCCGACTGGGCCGCCCTCGACGGCGAGTGGGGCTGGTTCGGCAGCGTCGTCGAACCCGCGATGGCGAACGGTCCCGCGCCGCTGATCGACGACGACCTGGCCAACGCCGGCCCGTGGGGTTTCGACCCGGCGACGATCGCCGCGCCGGTCCTGCTGGTGCACGGTGCCGACGACCTGGTGGTGCCGAGTTCGCACAGCATCTGGCTGGCCGGTCAGATCCGCGACGCCGAGCTGCGGATCATCCCGGGCGAGGGCCACGTCTCGGTGCTGGCGGGCCAGGCCGTACCGGCACTCGACTGGCTTCACGAGCATGCGTGAACCGCCTCCCGACCTGACCGAATCCGATCTGATCGCGACGCTGCGCGCCGGCTGGGACATCGAGGCCACGAGCGTCGACTTCCTGCCGGTCGGCGCGGGCAGTCACTGCTGGTCGGTGCGCGACAGCGGCGGTGCGAGGTGGTTCGTCAAGGCGGACAGTCCCGGTTCCCTCGACGATCTGCGCCGCTCCCTGCTGACGGCGGTCACGCTGCGCGAATCCGGGCTCGACTTCGTCCTCGCCCCCGTGCGCGGGTCCGGCGGGGAGATTCTGCGGCGGCTCTTTCCAACGTACGCAATAAGCGTCTTTCCCTTCACCGAAGGCACCGCCGGCGATTTCGTCCCGCACGCGCCCGACGATCGGCACCGGACCATCGAGCTGCTCGCCGCCCTGCACGGCGTCACCACCGCACCGGCGCCGCACCTGGACCTGCGGCTCCCCGGGCGGGACCGCCTCAACGAAGTTCTGCGGGACACGGGTGAGGTGTGGAGCACCGGTCCCTACGCCGAGCCCGCGCGGCGTGTCCTGGCCGGCCACGCCGACCGGATCCACGGGTGGCTGGCCGAATTCGACACGCTCGCGGCGCACGTTCGCGACCGGGGCGACTGGGTCCTCACGCACGGCGAGCCCCACCCCGGGAACCTTCTGCGCACCGCCGGCGGCCCGCTGCTGATCGACTGGGACACCGCCCGGATCGCACCACCCGAACGCGACCTCTGGATGCTCACCGGCGGCTTCGCGTCGATGCTCGGCCTCCAGCCGGCCGGCGACGACGACGCCGTCCTCGGCCACTACACGTCACTTACCGGCCGCGAGATCTCCGGCGACGGTCTGGCCTTCTTCCGGCTGTGGTGGGTCCTGGCCGACATCGCCATCTACGCCGACGAGCTGCACCGCCCACACGGCGAGAGCGCCGATCTGGCTGCGTCACTCACCTACCTCACGGGATACCTGTAACCGAACCCCGCGCCGCCCGCCGCCCGCTGGGTGCCGCCCGCTGAGTGCCGCGCGCCGCCCGCTGCGTGTCGAATACCGCCCGCTGAGTGCCGCGCGCCGCCCGCTGCGTGTCGAATACCGCCCGCTGGGTGCCGGGCGGCGCGTGCCAGGGAGCGCTCTGCTGGTGACGCCATGCCCGGCGTCATCGGCGGGCATGGCGTCGTGACCCCGGCATCCATTCCGGAGGCCGGCGTCGTCGTGCGGTCGAACCGGCCGGCGCTCAGACCGGTGCCCAGCGCCGCGAACCGGCCTGAGTGCGGGCCGGTGGGAGCGCCGGCGATCGGGTGGTGCGGTCAGCGCAGGCGGATGCGCTGACCCGGGAAGATCAGGCTGGGGCTGTCGAGGGTGGACTTGTTCAGCCGGTAGAGGGTGCGCCAGCCGCCCGCGACCTTGAACTTCCGGGCGATCGAGGCGAGTGTGTCACCCGACCGGATCACGTAGGTCTTTCCGCCGACCGCTTTGACGGCGACCTTCTTCTTGGCCTTGGTGGCCTTCTTGTAGACCCCGGCCTTCCTGCCGCACACGGGCCATGGTTTGAGGCCGCGCTTCGCGTACAGTTTCTCGGCGATTTTGATCTGCTCGCCCTTGGTGGCCCGGTCGGCGGTCGGCGCGTATTTGCCGCCGCCGTTCGCCTTCCACGTGCCGCGGCTGAACTGCAGGCCGCCGTAGTACCCGTTTCCGGTGTTGATGTGCCATCTGCCGCCGGACTCGCACTTGGCGAGCACGTCCCAGTTGACCTGCCGGGCCGCTGACGCCGGGGTGGCGGGGCCGAGCAGGATGCCGGCTCCGGTCACACCCGCGGTCACCAGACCGAGGGCAAGGCGCGTTCGTCTACCGAATCGAGACATGGGAGATCCTCCACGCCTACGAGGTGAGCTGTCGGGTTCGGACAGAGTGGCCCGGCCGTCTTCAGGAGCTCCTCGACCGTGGCGAGGGCCAGGTCGAAAATGCTCTGCGGCTTCACCCCGAGGCGCGTTCGCGTGACGCGCCGGATTACCTGGGTCCCCCGCTCCTGCCTGAGATTCGAGTCTGTGGACGGCGGCAGGACTCGGCGGACCGTCCACAGTGCCCGCCAACGCGGGACCGGCCGACGGTAACCACGTCACGGCGCGGAAAGCCAAGTTTTACACCCGTGATAGTGACGTTCTTCACGGTATTTGCCCGATTTGATCTTGTTCGCGCCCTGGAATGGCGGGCATTCCGGAAAAGGGGTCAACCGGGTGTCGTCACGGAAGGCGTGACCTGGGAGGGGATGAACGGACGGCCGGAAAAAGGCGGATCAGGTGACGATGGATACCTGATCGGTGACGTGTTCGGACAGGAAGTCCACATCGGGCTCCCAGCCGAGGCCGGCAGTCGTCGGGACCGCGACGAAGCCGTCGGTGCAGACGATCGGACGGGTCGTGATGTCGCGGGCGTAGTACTTGTCAGAACCGGACACGTCGGAGGGCAGCGTGAAGCCGGGGAGGGAGCTCAGCGCGACGTTCGCCGCGCGGCCGACGCCGAACTCGTGCATGCCCCCGCACCAGACAGGCACACCCGCGTCGCGGGCGAGATCGTGGGCGCGGACCGCGTGGGTGAGGCCGCCCATCCGGGACACCTTGATGTTGATGACGCGGCCGGCCCCGAGGTGCAGCGCCGTCCGCAGATCGCCGATGTCCTCGATCGACTCGTCCAGGCAGAGCGGGGTTTCCAGGCGAGCCTGCAGGGTCGCGTGGGCCACCAGCTCTCGGGGAGCGAACGGCTGCTCGATCATCGTCAGCCCAAGCCGATCAAGCACCCCAAAGACCGATTTTTCCGAAATGTCGTAGATGCCGTTGGCGTCCACGTGCAGCGTCACGGCGGGGAAGGCGGCCCGAACGGCACGGACCGGCTCGACGTCCCAACCCGGGGCGATCTTGAGTTTGACCCGTTTGTACCCCTCGCTGACCCGAGCGTCCACCTGCTCCAGCAAATCGTCGATCGCCGGCTCGATCCCGAGCGAGACCCCCGCCGCCACGCGCGACCGGGTCCCGCCGAGCGCCGACGCGAGCGGCAAGCTGTTGTCCGAGGACCACATCGCCCAGGCAGCCATGTCGAACCCGGCCCGCGCGAAATGATTGCCCCGCACCCTCGCCATCGCCGAGGCCAGCTCCGACGGATGCTCCCACGACACTCCCAGCACGAGCGGCGCCAGGAACGACCGCGACACCGCCCAGCAACTCTCCACCGTCTCCGCCGAGTAGAACGGCCCCGACGGCGAAGCGATCTCCCCCCAGCCGACCGTCCCGTCCGAGGCGGTCAGCGTCACGAGAATGTGCTCCAGCTCCCGCTTGGCGTGCGAGCTGGTCCGGAACTGATGCACGAGCGGCAGCCGGACCCGGCGCAGCTCCACCGTTGAGATCCTCATTGTTCTTCCGTGTAGAGACCCAGTTCGCGAGCGAGGGCGTCCCGGTCGCGCAGCCGGCGGCCCGCCCCTTTCGAACTGGCGATGGTGAGCGTCGCGAGCAGGTGCAGTGCCAGCACCACCGAGGTGGGCGAGTTCGCATAGGAGGCCGTGTCGGACCCGATGACGATCCGGGTGGTCGCCACCGCCGACAACGGGGCGTCCTCCGCATCCGTGATCAGCACGAGTTCGCCGCCGTGCCGCGCGTAGGCCGACGCGATGTCGACGGTTTCCCGGCGGTAGCGCTCCAAGGAGACCGCCACGAGCAGATCGCCCTGCCGGATGTCGCTGAGCACGTCGAGCGCGCGCAGTGCGGAACCGTCCACGAGGTGCACCCCGGAAAGTCCGGCGCTCAGGTCGGATGCGAGCAGCGACGCGTAGCTGTGCGATTTCCCGTACCCCAGAAGGTAGCGGCGCCGAGCCGAAACGATCATGGCCGCCGCGCGCTCGATGGCGTCCTGCCCGGCGGCCCAGGAGATGGCTCTCTCGAATGCGGAACGCTGCTGGTCCAGGACGCGCTGTTTGAGCACCTGGGCCGAGCGGCGCTGGACGTTGCGGTCGAATCGCTCGGCAGGGGTCGTCATCGTGGGTCCCCGAAGACGTAGACGGCCTGGCTGCCGACTTTGGTCACCGCGGTCAGCCGGCCGCCGGCCAGGAAGTGGTCCATGAGCTGCTGACGCAGCCGGGCGCGGTCGGCGGGGCCGGGCGCGGCGATCCACTCACCCGCGGGGGTGGTCACTCTTCCCACCTCAGACGTACGGGAGAACGACGCGCTGTTCAGATCCCAGCTCACCAGCACGCGATCAGTCCCCGCCACACCGTAGAAGTCGGGCAGGAAACGGATGCCGACCGCTCCGAGCACGGCGAAGTTGAAGTGGGCGTTGCGAATCGCGTACGGATCGAAGGTCCACCTCATGGTCCCCGCCCCCGTGCGCCGCGCCGCCTCGGCCTGAGCCCGCTTGAGCAGGCGCCCGACGCCGCCGCCCTGCGCACCCGGCGCGACCACCGCGGCCTGGCTGTAGTGGTAGATCTCGCCGCCCTCGACCGCGCAGAAGCCGTAGCAGAAGCCGATCAGCTCGCTGTCCTGCCCGAACGCCCCGATCACGGTGCCGGAGTTCTCCCCGAGCGCGGCGAGCAGGCGCGGGCTGAGTCCCCACTCGGGAGCCGTGTAGCCGAACACCGACCGGTAGAGCGCGGACGCCGCGGTCCACTCCGCGAGGCCGTCCAGGTCGCGCACCACCACGCCAGCCATCGGAGCCCCTTTTACGAATCGTATAACCGCTCTCGCCACGGTATCACCGCTCGTTGACAACCTGAACGGCCCAACTTAGCGTTCGTATATGTCGAGTATCGAGGTGCTGCACCGGTACACCGCCGCGGAGTCCCCGACCGGCGATCCGCGAGCGCTCGCCGCCCTCGCCGAGATCCTCGAGGAGGACGCCGGGCGGGCCGGGTTCGGCACCGAGCGCGAGTCGCATCCCACCGGTGATCACCTGATCTGGACTCTGCCCGCCCGCGAGACGGCCGGGGCGCCGATTCTGCTGCTCACCCACTACGACACGGTGTGGCCGGTCGGGACGCTGGCCGGGATGCCCTGGTCGGTGGAGGGTGACGTGATCCGGGGGCCGGGGGTCTACGACACGAAGGCCGGGATTGTCGCGCTGCTGGCGGCGGCGGGGCGGATCGCGGGCGTGCCGCATCCTGAGGTACGCGTGATCGTGGTCGCCGACGAGGAGATCGGCTCGCCGACAGCGGGTTCGCTCGTGCGGGCGGAGGCGGGGCGGGCACGAGCGGTGCTCGGGCTGGAGCCACCGCACCCGGGCGGTGACCTGAAGACGGGGCGGCGAGGCAGCACGCGGGCGCGGATCGAGGTGGCCGGGATCGAGGCGCACGCGGCACTCGACCCGGACGCCGGCGTGAACGCGATCGACGAACTCATCGATCAGCTCGTCCGGTTCCGGAGTGCGGTCGCGGGCCGCCCGGTGCTGCTCAACACCGGGACCATCGCGGGCGGCGGGCGGACCAACGTCGTGGCGGGCGCGGCACACGCCGATCTGGGCCTGCGGTTCATCGATCCGGCGGACGAGCAGGCTGTGCTGGGGGCTTTGAAAGACCTTTCCACGGTACGGCCACGAGCACACGTCTCGACATCACTGCTCTCGCACCGGCCCACGTGGCGGCCGGACGCCGAGGGGGCGGAACTTCTGTCCCGCATCCGGACCATCGCCGCGGGCATCGGGCAGCAGATCGACGGCCGGCCGGCGGACGGCGCGGCGGACACGAACACGACGGGTGCGCTCGGGCGGCCCACCGTGGACGGGCTCGCTCCCGCTGGAGGCGGTGCTCACGCGCGTACGGAATGGGTTTCTTCGGAAGGCATCACCAAGCGCATCGCGCTGCTCGCGGCCTTGCTCACCGACTTGGCCGCGTGATGTTCAGATAGCGAATTCCGGCCGCTCAGGACGTTTGGCCCTCGCGGGAACCGGGTAATGCTCGGGGTCCGGAGACTCCGAGGAGTCCATCGATGCTTGACGATAAAGAGCGCCGCATACTGGCCGACCTCGAACGCCAACTCACCGCCGGCGACCCGGGCTTCGCCGCCCGCATGGGCGGCACCGAATCCCCACGGCCGTTCCCGACCATCACCGTGCTCCTCGTGCTGCTCTTCCTCGCCTTCCCGTTCGTGATGCTGCTGTCCGGCTGGTTCGGGATGGTGATCGCGCTGGACGTGTTCGCACTCGCGGTCGCGGGAGTGCTGATCAGCCGCCGCCGACGCTCCCGGTGACGGCGTTCTCATCGGGTTCTCATCCGGGCGTGGTTCGATGACACCGCCATGACCAGCGTTCTCGTCGTCGACGACCAGCCCAACATTCGCGATCTGCTCGACACCGTCCTGGGCTTCCACGGGTTCACCGTGCACACCGCCGCCACCGCCGGCGAGGCACTCGCGCTCGCCGCACGGCACCGGCCGGATCTGGTGCTGCTCGACGTGATGCTGCCGGACGGCGACGGCATGACGGTGTGCAGGCGGCTGCGGGACAGCGGGCTGGGTGCGGGCATCATCTTTCTGACCGCCCGGGACGGGCGCGCCGACCAGGTGTCGGGGCTCGCGTTCGGCGGGGACGACTACGTGACCAAGCCCTTCGACGTGGAGGTGCTGCTGGCCCGGGTGCGGGCGGTCCTGCGCCGGGTGCGCGGCGGCGTGGCGGAGCGACCCGATCCGGTGCTGCGGTACACCGACCTCGAACTCGACGAGGAGACCCTGCTCGCGAGCCGGGGCGGGCGGCCGGTGCCGCTGTCACCCACCGAGCTGAAGCTGCTCCGCTACTTCCTCACCAACCCGGGGCGGGTGCTGTCGCGGGCACAGATCCTGGCCGCCGTCTGGGAGTACGACTCCCCCTCGGCCTCCAACGTCGTCGACACCTACGTCGGGTACCTGCGCCGCAAGCTCGACCGGCTCGGCCCGCCGCTGATCGTCACCCATCGCGGATTCGGTTACGCACTGCGCGCGGAGCAGCCGTGAGTGGCCGGCCGTTGCGGTTCTCGCTGGTCGCCGGGGTGGCGGCGCTGACCGCGGCGGCGCTGGCGATCACCTGGTCGACCGCGGCGGTGGCGCTTCGGGCGTACCTCATGGCGAAGACCGACGAACAGCTGGCCGCCGCAGCGAGCCTGGCCCGGCAGCGCGCCGCGCTGTTCCCCCCGATGGCCGAACCGGGCGCGCCGCTGCGCTCGGTGGTCTCGGTGACCGAATACCTGCTGGAGTTCCGCCGCGCCGACGGCTACACCGCACGCCTCGTGGGTGCCGCGCCGCTGCCCGCCGAACCGCTGCTGGACCGCGCCGACCCGGCACTGACCGGGCCGCAGACCGTGGTCAGTGCCGCCGGCGACCGCTACCGGGTGCGGGTTGTCGGCGTCGTCAACGGCACGGTGCTGGTCGGCCTGCCGCTCGCACCGGTACGCGACACCGTCGAGCGCCTGGCCCTCACCGCCGCGATCACCTCAGCCGTGGTGCTGATTCTGCTCACCCTGCTCGCCCGCTGGCTGGTGGTCCGCCGGCTGCGGCCGCTCGACGAGATCGCCCGTTCCGCGACCGTGATCGCCGCGGGTGACCTGGACCGCCGGGCCGGGGCACCCGCGCCGGACAGTCCCGCGGCCCGCACCGAGGTAGGGCGCCTCGCGGTCGCGGTGGACCGGATGCTGTCCACGATCCAGACCGCGATGGCGGGGCGGGCGGCCTCGGAGGAGCGGATGCGGACGTTCGTCGCGGACGCCTCGCACGAGCTGCGTACGCCGGTCACGTCGATCAGCGGCTATCTCCAGCTGATCCGCGCCGGCGTGGTGGACCTGCACTCCCGGCCGGACGTGCTGCGCAGGCTCGAGGACGAGTCGCAGCGGATGGGCACGCTCGTCGACGACCTGCTCTACCTGGCGCGGCTGGACACCGACCCGGCCCCGCAGCGCGCGGAGTCCGAGCTGACGGATCTGATCAACGACGCGGTCGCGGACGCACTGGCGGTGGAGCCGGACCGGCCGATCACGATCGACGCTCCCCCGCTGACCGTGGTCGCCGACGCCGGCACGCTGCGCCAGGTCCTGGCGAATCTGCTCGGCAACGTCCGGGCGCACACGCCGCCGCTGACGCCGGTCACCGTCCGGGCATTCGCCACCGCCTCCGAGGTGCGGGTCGAGGTGTCGGACTCGGGGCCGGGCATGAACGCCGACGACGCGGTGCACGCCTTCGAACGGTTCTGGCGCGCCTCCCGCGATCATTCGGGCGGTGCGGGGCTGGGCCTGGCGATCGTCGCGGCGGCGGTGGGCGCGCACGGCGGCCGGGTCGGCGTCGACACCGTGGCCGGGGCCGGCACGACGGTGTGGTTCACGATTCCCATCGGACTCTCATCCGGCTCGGAACCGGTCGTCATGCCCACCTGATGCCATGGGCGGGTGCGAAAATCCTTGATCATCACGGCGGCTCTCCTGGTGGTGGCCGTGGGCACGGCCGACCGGGTGGCGGCGTCGGCGGCCGCTGACCGGCTCGCCGACCGGTTGCGGTGCGCGGGCGGGTTGCCCTCGTCGCCGGACGTGTCCATCGGCGGCGTGCCGTTCCTGACCCAGCTCGCGCGCGGGCGCCTCCACCGCGTCACGGTCAGCGCGCCGCAGGTCCCGGTAGGCAGGCTGACCGCGGCGGTCCGGGCGACCGCGAGCGACGTGCGACTTCCGGCGAGCGGGGCGGCCTCCGCCGCGTCGGTCCAGATCAACATCACTCTGGGGTACGGGCAACTGCCGGTCGATGTGTCGCCCGGCGCCGACGGCCGGCTCGTGATCCCGACCGTGGCGCCGGTGCTCGGCCGGGAGGTGCCGGTGGTGGTGCACGCCGAGCCGTCGCTGTCCGGCCCGGCCGTGGTGATCAAGCCGGTGGAGGTGGAGCTGTCGGCGGTCGGGCTGCGGTTCTCCGCCGAACGGCTGGGCGATCGGGTCCCGTCCCGGACGCTCGCGCTGCCGTCGCTTCCGTCCGGTCTGCACTACGACGGGGTCAGCGTAGCGGCGGAGGGCCTGCGCCTGACCGTCTCCGGCAGCGACGTGACAGTCCCCGGTTCCGCTCGCGGCGGGGACCGGGGCTGCGGAGACGCCTCATGAGTGGAACTGTTCACCCGGTGAGCTCAGGACAGCAGCGCGAGCGCGTCCACCGGGCGTTCGCCGCGATCGGGCGCCGGTCGGTGCGGCACCGCTGGGCGACCGTTGTCACGTGGCTGCTGGTCACGGTCGCGGTGGCGGCGCTCGTCGTGACCTTCGGGAGGCCGGTCGACGACGACACCACACTGCCGGGCAGCAACGCCCAGCACGGCCGGGACCTTCTCGAACAGTACTTTCCCGGCACCGACGGCGCGAGTGGCACGGTGATCCTGCGGTCGGCGGCCGGGCCTCTCGACGACGCGGCCGTGCGCGCCACCGCCGCCCGCATCGACGCGATCGAGCACATCGCGTCGGTGGCGTTGCCGCAGGCCTCGGCGGGGTCGCTGAGCGCGGACGGGCGAACCGGCTATCTGACGGTGCAGTTCGACATCAGCCCGCGCGACGTGGATCAGGCGCTCATCGCCGAGGTGATGAGTGCGGCCGAGCAGACCGCGACCGCCGGCGTCGAGGTGCTGCCGGGCGGAACCCTCGCGCGGTCGGAGGCGGACACGCGCCGCAGCGAGGCCCTCGGTCTCGCCGTGGCCCTCGTGGTGCTGGTCCTCGCGTTCGGCGGCCTGGTCGCGGCCGGCCTCCCGCTGCTGACCGCGCTGCTCACACTGGTCTGCGGACTGGGCGCGATCGGCCTGGCCGGACACCTGACCCCGATGCCCGGCGTCGCCACCACCGTGGCCACGATGATCGGGCTCGGCGTGGGCATCGACTACGCGCTGTTCCTGGTCACCCGCTACCGAACCCTGATCGCCACCGGCTCCACCCGTCCGACCGGCTCCCTACGAAGCGAGGCCATCGTCGCCACGGTCGCCTCCTCGGGCAGCGCCGTCGCGTTCGCCGGCGGCACCGTGATCATCGCGCTGGCAGGCCTGTTTGTCTCCGGTGTCCCGATCTTGGGCACCCTTGCCTGGACCGCCGCCCTCGTGGTCCTGGTCGCCGTGGCGGCCGCCGTCACGCTGCTGCCGGCTCTCCTGGCCCTGCTCGGCCCCCGAGTCGACGCCCTGCGGATCGGCCGGAGTCGCACACCCTCACCCGCCGCTTCCGCGAGCACCTCCCAGGGGGACGTCTCCCTGGCGAGCGTCTCCCAGGGGGACGCCGCCCAGACGGACGTCTCCCAGACGAGCGCCGCCCAGCCGGACGCCGCCCAGACGGACGTCTTCCAGACGAGCGCCGCCCAGACGAGCGCCGCCCAGCCCGACGCCGCCCAGACGGACGTCTCCGAGGAGCGCTTCTCCCAGGACAAACGCTCTCAGGGCAACGGCGGCGGAATCGGAGATGATGGGTGCATCGGCGCGGGCGACAGTGGCGAGTGGGACGCCGGAGAGGTGGGTGGTGACAGGGCGAGTTGGTCGGTGTGGGGAAGGCTTGCTGATCGGGTCACGCGGCGGCCGCTCCGCTACGCCGTGGCAGCCACCGCATTGCTTCTGCTCATGGCGGCGCCGGTGGTCACGATGGAACTCGGCCAGTCCGACGCCGGGGACTGGCCGGCAGGCACCGAGGCGCGGGCCGGTTATGACGTGCTCGCCGAAGAGTTCGGGCCGGGGGTCAACGGGCCACTGACAGTGGTCGCCGAGTTGTCGCCGGCGGCACTTCCGCCGCGCCCGGCCCCAGCGGGTGAGTCCGCCGGCACCTCCGCGCCGCCGGACGAGCGCGTGACCGCCCTCGTGGCCGCCATCGAGGCGGTGCCCGGTGTGGAGCGGATGCGGCCGCCGCGCTTGTCCGAGGACGGCGGGGCTGTCTCGATGCGGGTGATCCCGGAGACCGGGCCCGGTGACGAGCGGACCGCGAGCACGATCGCCCGGCTGCGGGAGGTGCGAGCCGGCGGGACGGCGGTGGCGGTGACCGGTCCGGTGCCGATGAAGGCGGAGCTCGCCGAGCGGGTCGGCGCGCGGATGCCGTACGTGATCGGGCTTGTGGTTCTGCTGGCCGGTCTGCTGGTGCTGGCCGCCTTCCGTGCCCCCGTCGTGGCCGCCAAGGCCGCTCTGATGAATCTGTTCTCGGTGGCGGCTGCCTACGGGGTGCTGACGGCGGTGTTTCAGTGGGGCTGGGGTGCGGGGCTGATCGGGCTGGACGGGCCGGTGCCGATCGAGTCCTACGTGCCGATGATGCTGTTCGCGTTGTTGTTCGGGTTGTCGATGGATTATGAGGTGTTTCTGCTGACAGCGGTGCGGGAGTCGTGGGAGGTGAGCGGGGACAACCGGCGGTCGGTGCGGGAGGGGCTGGCCGGGACCGGGGTGGTGATCACGTCGGCGGCATTGATCATGGTGTGTGTCTTTGCCAGCTTCGTGCTCAGCGCGAGTCCCGTGGTCAAGATGATGGGTCTCGGGCTGGCCGTGGCGGTGGCGATCGACGCGACGGTCATTCGCGGTGTGCTGGTGCCGGCGACGATGGCGCTGCTCGGCCGGGCGAACTGGTGGGTGCCAGGTCGAGGGCGTACACCCGCAGGGGATGGCCGTGCGTAGGGTCGACGGTCGAACGGTCCAGGTGCATCCCGAGTTTGAGCATCACGCGGGCCGAGGCGTCGTTGCCGACCTGGTGGATGCTGACCAGGCGGTCCAGGGCGAGGTGGTCGCGGGCATGGGTGACCACGGCGCGGGCCGCCTCGGTGGCCAGGCCGCGGCCCCACTGGTGGCGGGCCAGGCGCCAGCCGATCTCCACGGCGGGTAACACCTCGGGGAGGAACTCGGGCACGGCCAGTCCGGTGAAGCCGGCCAGCTCACCGGTGTCGCGAAGGACCAGGGCGTAAAGGCCGAAGCCGTGCCGTTCCCAATGGTCCTGCCAGACGCGCAGGCGGGCGGCTGTGGCGTCGCGGTCGAGCGGGGTGCCCGGGCCGATCCAGCGCATCACCTCGGGGTCGGCGGTGATGGCGGCGAACGCGTCCAGGTCGTCGTCGCGCCACTGGCGGAGGATCGTGCGCGGCGTCTCCAGGGTGGTCATCGAGATATCAAAGCATTCAGGTTCTTACCGGACAGGAGGTCGGGGGGAAGGGACTCGAGGCGGGCGGCGATCGTGGTCAGGCCGCCGTCGCCGAGGGGGTGGCCGGCGCGCAGGGTGATCAGTTCGCGGAGGACGGTGAGGTGCTCGGTGAGGGTGGCCGGGCCGGGTTCGGTGAGGGCCGACGCGACACCGGCGACGACGTGGCCCAGCTGGGTGGTGGCGGCCTCCGAGAACGCGGTGAGGTCGCCACCGGTGGCGCGGATCGTCTCCAGGGCGCGGAGGAGGCCGAGGTGGGCGTCGTACCAGAGGCCGAACAGTGCCAGGTCCCAGATCGCGGCGGCCTCGGGTGACTCGCCGGCGAAGCGGGCCGTTCCCAGGAGCTGCAACAGCGGCAGGCCGCGGTCGTAGGCGGGGCGGGAACCGGAGTAGACGAAGGTGGCCGCCGGGGTGCCGATGACCGCCGGGGAGGCCTGGATGCCGGCCGTGAGGAAGTGGCGGGGGAGGTTGCCGGGGATGCCCGTGCACATCACGACCACGGTCTGGCCGGGATCGGTGGGTACGCCGGTGAGGATCTCGGCTGCTGCGGCGTGGTCCGTCACGGTCAGCAGGGCGAGGGTGCTCGACGAGACGGCCTCGGTGGCCGTGGCGGCGTGGTGCGCGCCGGCGGCGACCAGTGGTGCGGCTCGCGAGGGCGTCCGGTTCCAGACGACGGTGTCCACGCCGGCGGCGAGGAACCGGCGCGCGACGGCGGTGCCGATCGCTCCCGTGCCGAGAACGGCCACACGTTGCTGTGAAGTCATCCGCCCATCGTCGAACCTCAACGGGGCTTGAGGTCAACCCGTCACGGTGGTCGCGTTGACGATGCCCTCCGAGTCGGCGGCGCCCTCGACGGTGACCTTCTGGCCGACGGCGAGGCCGGACAGCTCGATCTGCTGGGTCACCTTGACGAGGGTTGCGTCGTTCGTGCGTACGGTAATGGTCTCGCCCTCCGCCGTCTGCAGATAGAGGGTCTTCCCGTCGACCAGCCGGACCTCGCCCACCGTGCCGGCCGGTGCCGCCGAGGCACCGGGCCGGCCGCCCGGAAAGCCGGTCGGCATGCCCGCGCCGGCCGGCATGCCCGCGCCGGACGGAGCGGCGGATGTGGTGGTTTTCCCCCAGCGTTCCTGTGCCTGCATCCCGCCCAGGAAGCCGCCGATCAGCAGCGCCACGCCGAGCAGTGCGAGTGTCGTCCGGTTCCACCAGCGCCGGGGCGCGGCCGCGGCGATCGCGTCGGTCAGGTCCGACGGCGGCGGCTGCTGCGGTGGCGGATCGGTGCGTTCCAGTATCTCGGTGTCGTGGTCGGGTGCAGCTGACACGGGATTCCTCACTCGTAGCGCAGGGCGTCGATGGGGCGCAGGCGGGCGGCACGGGCGGCGGGCAGTCCACCGAAGAAGAGGCCGATGATCACGGATACGCCGAGGGCGAGCACGACCGAGCTGGGGACGATGACCGGCTGAACGCCGACGATCGAGAAGCGGCTGCCGATCATGGCCGCGGCGACGCCCAGGCCGCCGCCGATGACGCTGAGCAGGGTGGCCTCGATCAGGAACTGGGTCAGGATCACCCGGCGGGGCGCGCCGAGGGCCTTGCGGATGCCGATCTCGCGGGTCCGCTCGGTGACCGTCACCAGCATGATGTTGGTGATGCCGATGCCACCGACGAGCAGGCTGATCGCGGCGACCGCGCCGAGCAGGGTGGTGAACGTGTCGGCGGTCTCGGTCTGGGTCTCCAGGAGCTGGGAGGCGTTCTGGATCCGGTACGAGTCGGACTCCATCCTGGTGTTGAGGATCGTGCTGACCTGCGACTGGACGGTGTCCACCTGGTCCGGGGCGCGCGCCTCGACCAGGATCGAGCTGAGCGAGCCGTACCCGGCGAGGACCTGCCGCACGGCACCGATCGGCGCGACCGCCATGTCGTTCGAGTCCTGGAATCCCGTCGAGCTCTTCTCCTCCAGGACGCCGACGATCGTGAACAGCGCGCCGCCCACGGTCACCTGACGCCCGACCGGGTCCACGCCGGAGAACATCTCCTCGGCGACGGTCTGCCCGATCACCACGACCCGCCGGGCCTGCGCCTCGTCGTCCGCCGAGAAGACCGCGCCGTCGGCGACCGGTGTGTTCGAGGCGGCAAACCAGGCGGGAGTGGTGCCGACGAACGAGTTGACCGCGTGCTCGGCACCCTCGTACACGAGCGTCGCCGAGCTGCTCACGACCGGGCTCACCGACTTCACGCCCGGCGCGAGGACCGGGTCGTCGAGGGCCTCGGCGACCTTCATGGTCAGCCCGCCGCTGCCCCGGCTGGTGCTCATCACGGTCAGCGTGTTGGTGCCGAGCGCCTCGATCCGGCTGCTGACCGCCTGCGCGGAGCCGTTGCCGACGGCGACCAGCAGGATCACCGCGGCGACACCGATCAGGATGCCGAGCATGGTGAGCGCCGAGCGCAGCTTGTTGGCGCTGATGCCGCGCAGGGCGAACCGTACGATCTCGGTGAAGTTCACTCGTGTGCTCCCGCCATCGCGTGCCGTCCCACCGGCTGCTGGTGCGAGTCGCCGACCACCCGGCCGTCGAACAGCTTGATCAGCCGGTCGGCGCGGGCACCGACGTCCTCCTCGTGGGTGATCAGCACGATGGTGCGGCCGGCCGCGTTGAGGTCGTCGAACACGCTCAGCACCTCCTCCGTGGCGTGGCTGTCGAGGTTGCCGGTGGGCTCGTCGGCGAGCAGCAGCGCCGGCTCGGTGACCAGGGCGCGGGCGACCGCGACGCGCTGCTGCTGCCCGCCGGAGAGCTGGTTGGGCTCGTGGTCGGCCCGGTCGGCGAGGCCGACCAGGTCCAGGGAGAACATGGCGCGGCGGCGGCGTTCGGCGGCGCGCATCCCGGAGTACGCGAGAGGCAGCTCGACGTTGGCCACCGCGCTCGTCCGCGGGATCAGGTTGAACGCCTGGAAGACGAACCCGATGAGCCGGTTGCGGACGAGCGCCAGCTGGGAGTCGGTGAGCCGGCTGACGTCCACCCCGTCCAGCAGGTAGGTCCCGCTGCTCGGCACGTCCAGACAGCCCAGGATGTTCATGAGCGTGGACTTGCCGGACCCGGACGAGCCCATGATCGCCACGTACTCGCCGCGCTCGACCCGCAGCGACACGTCGTCGAGGGCGCGGATCGTGGTGTCGCCGTCGCCGTACACCTTGGTCAGTGACCGGACGTCGAGGACCCCCATGCTCAGCGCCCGCCCGGTGGTGCCCCGCCGCCACCCACACCGGGGAATCCGCCGCGGTTGCCGGTGGTGGTGCCCGTGGTCGCCGCGGTGGTCGGCAGGACGACCCGCTCGCCGGCGGCGAGACCCGAGGTGATCTGGTACGCGTCATCGCCCTCCAGCCCCACCTGAACCTGCCGCACCTCCTGCTGGTTGGTGCTGCTCAGCACCGTGACGCTGTGCCGGTTCCCGGTAGTGGTGACCGCCGCCGAGCAGACCTTCACGGCGTTCTCGACGGTGCCGGTGATCACCGAGACGCTGACGGTCTGGCCCGGTTTCGCACCGTCGGGCGGGTTCGGCAGACTGACCGTGACGCCGTAGGTGACGACGTCCTCGGCGGTGGTCGCGGTCGGGTCGACGGCCACCACCTGACCGGTGGTCTCGGCGCCGTCGAGCGCGTTCCAGTTGACCGTCGCACTCTGGCCCTCGCGCAGCGCGGTCGCGTCGGCCTCGGAGAACGCGGCACTGATCTGCAGCTTCTTGAGATCAGAAATATCAATAAATCCGGATTTGTCGGAGGCGGCCGCCGACGAGCCGCCCAGCGACCCGTTCACCGCCACCACCGTGCCGGCCATCGGCGCGGTCAGACGCGTCCCGGCCACCGCCGCCTCGGCGTCGTCGACAGCCAGCTCGGCCTGCGTGACCTCGTTGTTCGCCGCGTCAGTCCCGGTACCCGCGTCCGAAGCCCGGTCCAGCGCGTCCGACGCCGCCTCCAGGTTCGCCTCGGCCAGATCCAGCTGCCGGTTGGCGCCCTTCGGGTCGATCCGGGCCAGCACCGCCCCCGCCGCCACCTCGTCCCCGACCTTCACCTTGATGCTGGTGACGGTCCCGGACGTGCCGAACGTGGCGGTCGCGGTGGACGCGCTCTGCACGGTCCCGTCGGCGGTCACGGTCTTCGTGACGGTTCCCTGCGAGGCCGCGACCGTACGCACGGACGCGCTCGCCCGATCCTCCGAGGCACTCCCCCGCAGCAGGGTGTACCCCCAGAACCCGGCACCGACGATCAACAGGGCCAGCAGAGCGTTCACCGCCGTGCTGGGACGACGCAGCGCTATCACTCCGCCATTCTGTCCGGTCCGACCGGTTCGTGGTGGCTTGTATTGAACAATCACCAGGAACGTACTACCTGTTCGCCCACGGCCAGTCCGTCTGTTATCTCGGTGTATTGGTCCCCGCGGAGCCCGACGGCCACCGCGCGCTCGACCGACCGGTTCGCGTCGTGCACGAGGACCGTCCCGGCGTCACCGGAGATCTCGTGCACGGCGGTGGTCGGTACGCGCACCCCGGCGGTGACCTGCCCGGTGCGCACCCTGACCTGAGCGCTCTGTCCCACGAGCAGGTCGTCGGGCGAGTCGGAGAAGGCGAGCAGGACGCCGTACCGGACCAGGGTGCCGTCCGAGGTGCCGGCCGGGTCGACCTGGACCACCGAGGCGTCGAGCAGCTCGTCGGAGTCGGCCAGCGTGACGGTGGCCGGCTGCCCCTCGGCGAGCGAGCCCGCGTCCGCCTCCGGGAAGTCCGCCCGGACCTGCATGCTGTACGTGTCAGCCAGGCTGATCACGGTCGCGCCCGAGCGCACCTGGTCACCGACGCTGCCGGCGACCTCGACCACGGTCCCGGCGATCGGTGCCTTGACGACAGTGCCGGCGAGGGCGTCCTCGGCGTCGTCGACCGCCTTCGCGGCGTTGTTGACCGCCTGCTCGGCGTTGAGCACGGGGTCGGCACCGGTGTCCGGGAAACCGCGGGTGGCGCAGGGGGTGGTCCCGCTCGGGCGGGCGCAGGCCGTCGCCTGTTTCGTGGTCTCGGCGGCGTCGTCGGTGGCGTCGGTGAGGCGGCCCTGCGCGTCGGCCAGCTTGGCGCGCGCGTCGGCCAGGTCGTCGGTGGCGGCGGCGTTGTCCAGGGCGGCCAGGGTGTCGCCGGCCCGGACGCGGTTGCCGGCCCGGACCGCGATGGAGGCCACGGTGCCGTCGACCGCGAAAGCGAGGCTGCGGGTGGTGGCCGGTTCCACGGTCCCGACGGTGGCCACGTCGACGGTGACCTCGCCGCTGTCGGCCTTCGCCACGACGATTGCGCCGGTCCGGACGGCCTCGTCGCGGGTGACCGCCAGGACGATCCCGCCGACGACCGCGGCGGCGGCGACGATTCCGGCGCCGATCATCCGCGCGCGGCGTTTGGCCCGGCTTTGCCCCGTTAGCTTGCTCATAGTGCCTGATTGTTCCGGTAACGGGCACGTTCTGCGCCGAAATCCGGGGGCTACGCTGGCCCGATGCTTCTCACGTACGGCAGCGCCCAGGGCCGCTGGGTCCTGGCCGCCGCGGTCGGCGGATCGGCCATCGCCTCGATCGACGCCACGGCGGTGAACATCGCGCTGCCCGCCATCGGCCACGAGTTCGGCGCGGGCATGGAGGACCTCCAGTGGGTGGTCACCTCCTACACGCTGACGCTCGCCGGGCTGCTGCTGGTGGCCGGGGCGCTGGGCGACCGCTACGGGCGGCGCCGGGTGTTCAGCATCGGCATCGTCTGGTTCGCGGTGGCCTCGCTGCTGTGCGCCGTCGCGTGGAACACCGAGTCGCTGATCGCGGCGCGTGCCCTGCAGGGTGTCGGCGCCGCCCTGCTGACACCGGGCAGCCTGGCCATCCTGGAGGCGGTGTTCGTGCCCGCCGACCGGGGCCGGGCGATCGGCTCCTGGTCCGGGCTGACCGGCGTGGCCAGCGCGATCGGCCCGTTCCTCGGCGGGTGGCTGATCCAGGCGGCGTCCTGGCGGCTGATCTTCGCGATCAACCTGCCGATCGCCGCGGCCGTGGTCTGGGCCGCGCACCGGCACATCCCGGAGTCACGCGACCCGGAGGCGACCGGGCGGGTGGACGTCACCGGCGGGGTGCTGGTCACGCTCGGGCTGGTCGGTGTCACGTACGGATTGATCCAAAGTGTCGGCTGGCTCGCGCTGATCGTCGGGCTGGTGCTGATGACCGCGTTCGTGCTGTGGGAACGCCACACGCCGTCGCCGGTGCTGCCGCTGCACCTGTTCCGGTCCACGCAGTTCACCGCCACGAACCTGGTGACCTTCGTGGTCTACGGCGCGCTCGGCGGTGCCCTGTTCCTGCTGCCGCTGCAGTTGCAGGAGGTCTCCGGGTACACACCGGTGCAGGCCGGCCTCTCGCTGCTGCCGATCACGATCATCATGCTGCTGCTGTCCGCGCGGTCCGGCGCGCTCGCCGCCCGGATCGGGCCGCGCCCGCAGATGACCGCCGGGCCGATCCTGGTCGGGATCGGGCTGGGGCTGTTCACCCGGATCGGCTCGGGCGGCGACTACCTGACCGAGGTGCTGCCCGCGGTGCTGGTGCTCGGGCTCGGGCTGTCCGTGACGGTGGCCCCGCTGACCGCGACCGTGCTGGCGGCGGTGCCGTCGCGGCACGCGGGCGTGGCGTCGGCGGTCAACAACGACGTGGCCCGCGCGGCGGCGCTGATCGCGGTCGCGGTGCTGCCCGCGGCGGCGGGCCTGACCAGCGCGGCCTATCTGGACGCGGCACTGTTCACCGACGGCTTCCACACGGCGGCCATGATCTGCGCGGTGTTGTGTGTGCTGGCCGGTCTGCTGGCCGCGGTCACCATTCGCAACTGTGCCAGTCAGCCGGCCTACCCGCCGCACTGCCGTCTGGACGCTCCGGTCCCGCCGGTCACGACCGCGTCAGCCTCCACCTCCGAGGACTGAGTCAAGGCGGCGTCGCAGCAGCGCACGCTCGGGTTCGGTGCCGGCCAGCCGCAGCGCGTCACGGTAGGCATCCGCCGCTTCGCGTCGCCTGCCGAGACGCTCCAGGAGAAAGGCACGAGCAGTGGGGTACGGGTGATGCGCGCGCAACCTCGGCTCGTCCGCCAGATCGTCGAGCAGGTCCAGGCCCGCCTGCGGCCCGTCCCGCATCGCCACCGCGGCCGCCCTGTTCAGCGCCACGATCGGCGACGGCGTGAGCCGCAGCAGGATGTCGTAGAGAGCGACGATCTGCGGCCAGTCGGTGCTCGCGAAGCCGGCCGCCTCGTCGTGCAGCGCCGCGATCGCCGCCTGCACGCCGTAGGGGCCGGGCGGGCCGCCGCTGAGCGCGGTCACCACGAGCTCCTGCCCCTCGGCGATCATCCGCCGGTCCCATCGCGCCCGGTCCTGGTCCTCCAGCAGATCCGCCTCGGCACGGGCGTCCCGTCGCGCGTGCACGAGCAGCATCAGCGCCAGCAGGCCGGGGATTTCGCGTTCACCGGGCAGGAGGCGGTAGAGGATGCGGGTCAACCGGATGGCCTCCTCGGCAAGATCCGAGCGCTGTCCCGCGTACCCCTCAGTGAAGATCGAGTAAACCGCTTGAAGGACCACCGGCAGGCGTTCCGGCAGCTCGTCCGCCCCCGGCACCCGGAAGGGGATCCGCGCCTCGCGGATCTTCTTCTTCGCCCGCGTGATCCGCTTCGCCATGGTCTCCGCCGGCACCAGCAGGGCGCGCGCCACCTCCGGCGTGGTCAGGCCGCCCAGGCAGCGCAGGATGAGCACGATCCGGTCCTCAGCGGCGAGCGCCGGATGCGCGCACGTGAAGAAGAGCTGCAGCCGCTCGTCCGGCAGATCCGCGCCGGGCTCGGCCGGCGGCACGGGACCGGCACGGTCCGCCTCCACCCGCAGCATCGCCAGCCGGGTGGCCAGCACCTGGTCGCGCCGCAGCCGGTCGACGGCCCGGCGCCGGGCGGTGGTCATCAGCCACGCGCCCGGCCGGGGCGGCACCCCCTCGGAAGGCCAGTGCCGCAGCGCCGCCTCGATCGCCTCCGACGTGACCTCCTCGGCCAGGTCGAGATCGCCGTAGCGGCGGACGAGGGCCGCCAGCAACCGGCCGTGCTCCTCGCGGAAAACGGCCTCCACACTCGCCGCGGCCCTCTCCTCCATCTCAGAAATCCGCGACCGGGCGCACGGTGATCGACCCGTCCCGTGAACCCGGGCAGCGGGCCGCCCAGTCGAGGGCGACGTCCAGGTCGGGCACGTCGATCACGTAGAACCCGCCGAGCACCTCCCGCGTCTCGGCAAACGGCCCGTCGGTCACGGTGCGCTTCCCACCGGCGTCCACCCGCACGGTCGTTGCGGTCACCAGGTCGGCGAGGGACTCCCCGGAGACGAAGATCCCGGCCTCCTTGACCTCCTTGTCGTACGCCATCCAGTCGGCCGGCTCACACCCAACAGCCTGGCCGGAGTCAGCGGCGTCAGCGTTGATCAGCAGCAGGTACTTCATGCTCACTCCTCAGGTAGGTATGCCATCACTACGAACGACACCGCCGCGGATGGACACCTCACGGAGAAATTCTCTCCACCGCCACGTCACCACGGATACCTAGCCTCGGGCACATGATTCGCCGACTTCTATGTCTCGCCCTCGCGGCGTCCGCGTTCCTGGTCACCGGCGCCACCGCCGCGCACGCGTCCGGTGTGCGGCCGCTGGCGCGAGCCCACGCGCACAACGACTACGAGCACGAGCGGCCGCTGTTCGACGCGCTGTCGCACGGTTTCACCAGTGTCGAGGCCGACATCTACCTGGTCGGCGGTGAGCTGCTGGTGGGGCACGACCCGGAGGACCTGGTGCCGGGCCGCACGCTGCAGAAGCTCTACCTCGACCCGCTGGCGAAGCGGTCCGGCCACCACCTGCAGCTGCTGGTGGACATCAAGAACACCGGCGCGGCGACGTACACCGAGCTGGACCGGGTGTTGCGCTCCTACCGCAAGGTGCTCACGTCGTACCGGGACGGCCGGGTGCACCGCGGCGCCGTCACGGTCGTGGTGAGCGGTGACCGGCCGCGTTCGCTGATGGAGTCGCAGCGGGTGCGGTACGCGTTCTACGACGGCCGCAGCGCCGACCTGAACTCCGGTGTGCCGGCGTCGTTCATCCCGCTGATCAGCGACAACTGGAACAACCTGTTCACCTGGCAGGGTGTGGGGCCGTTCCCGGCGGCTGAGCGAGCCAGGCTGCACGATTTCGTGGCCGCCGCGCACGCGGCCCGGCAGCGGGTGCGTTTCTGGGCGACGCCGGACGTCCCGGGGGCGGCCCGTGAGGCGGTGTGGCGTGAGCTGGTCGCGGCCGACGTCGACCACATCAACACCGACGACCTGGCGGGGCTGGAGTCGTTCCTGCGCACCTGCCGGGTCCCCGCCCACGCCGCCTGATCGTGCCGGGCCGGCTGGCAATGGCGCAGCTTTCCCGGGCGCAAAAAAGGTGCGCCACCGCCAGCCGGCGATCACGCGGTGCTGAGGTCCGCCCGCAGAGCCGCCGCCGAAGCGCGCGCGTCGTACCCCGGCGGCACCCCGTCCACGATCACGATGTCGCCGTCGATGTGGCGGGTTCGCAGGGGCAGGATCTCGGTGTAGGCGGGCGACGCGTACCACTCCCGGATCGCCTCCAGGGACGGGAACGCGATCACCACGACGGCGCCCGGCCAGGACCCCTCGACGACCTCGACCTCGGCCATGTGCACCAGGAAGCGGCCGCCGAAGGGATCCATCGTGTCCTGGATCCGGTCGATGTACTCGATGATCTCGTCGTTCATGCCGGTGGGACGCAGGTCTGCGATGGCGTAAGCGGTCATGCCACCGATCCTGGCCGGGCGCGGCGCGACCCGCGATTACCCCGGAGGTAAGAGGATCACGTGCAGGTTGCGCGGCCCGTGCACGCCCTCCACCCGGTTCAGCTCGATGTCGCTGGTCGCCGACGGGCCGCTGATCCAGGTCAGCGGCCGGGCCGGGTCGAGCCGGGCGATCGCGTCCGGCACCGTGGCCACCACCTGGTCGGCGCGCAGCACGCAGATGTGCACGTCGGGGAGCAGCGTGATGATGCGGCGGCCCTGGTCGGGTGAGGCGTCCAGCACGATGGTCCCGGTCTCCGCGACGGCCACGGCCGCCGCGGTCAGCACGGCGTCGGCGCCGGCTATGCGATCCGGCGCGAGGTTCTCGTCGGGGAAGGCGCCGGCTGGGCGCCACGGTTCCGGCAGACCAGGGGGTACGAGTACCGCACCGCCCTCTCCGACGATCGCGCTCACGGTCGCCGCCACCTCGTCCTCGCCGACCCGGTGCACCCGCGCCTTGTAGTCCACGAGCCGGTCGATCAGCACCTCGAGATCAGCAACGAGGCCACCCGGCCGGTAGTCGCGCGGCACCTCGGCCACGACCGGCGCGTCCCGCAGCGCCGCCCGCACCCGTCCCAGAATCACGTCACGTGAGCTCATCGTCCGGCCCACCAGTCCCGGAAGGTCTGCTTCGGGAACTCCGGCAGATCGCGCCCCGCGGTCCAGCCGTTCAACGGCGGCGGCAGTCCCCGGCCGCGGCGGCCGGCTATCCGGGCGAGCTTGGCGGCCCGCTGGGCACTCGCATAGAGCCGGGGCCGCGACATCGTGTAGGCCGCCGCCGCCATCGCCGCCTTCTCGGCCGCCGCGTGCGGCGCCTGGTCGCGCAGGTGCACCAGCAGCGACGGAATGTCGATCTTCACCGGGCAGGCGTCGAAGCAGGCCCCGCAGAGCGACGACGCGAACGGCAGCGACGCGTTGTCCGCGACCCCGGTCAGCTGGGGTGAGAGCACCGCGCCGATCGGTCCCGGGTACACCGAGCCGTACGCGTGCCCGCCGGTCCGCTCGTAGACCGGGCACACGTTGAGGCAGGCGGAGCACCGGATGCAGTGCAGCGCCTGCCGCCCGATCTCGTCGGCGAGGACCGCGCTGCGCCCGTTGTCGAGCAGCACCAGGTGGAAGTTCTGCGGCCCGTCGCCGGGGGTGACGCCGGTCCACATGGTCGTGTACGGGTTCATCCGCTCACCGGTCGACGCGCGCGGCAGCAGTTGCAGGAACACCTCGAGGTCCCGCCACGTGGGCAGCACCTTCTCGATGCCCATCACGGTGATCAGGGTGTCCGGCAGGGTCAGGCACATCCGGCCGTTGCCCTCCGACTCCACCACCGCGAGGGTGCCGGTCTCCGCGATCCCGAAGTTCGCCCCGCTCACCGCCACCCTCGTCGACAGGAACGTCTCCCGCAGGTAGCGCCGGGCCGCCGCGGCCAGCACCGGAGGGTCGTCGGTCAGCGACGGGTCCACGCCCGGCATCGCGCGCAGGAAGATCTCCCGGATCTCCGAGCGGTTCCGGTGGATCGCCGGTACCAGGATGTGACTGGGCTTGTCGTCGCCCAGCTGCACGATCAGCTCGGCCAGGTCGGTCTCGACCGGCGTGATGCCGGCCGCCTCCAGCGCCTCGTTGAGGCCGATCTCCTGGGTGGCCATCGACTTGACCTTGATGACCCGCTCCGAGCCGGTCTCGCGGACGAGCCGGGTGACGATCTCGTTGGCCTCGTTGGCGTCGGCCGCCCAGTGCACCACGCCACCGGCGGCGGTGACCCGCGACTCCAGCTCCTCGAGGAGCTCAGGGAGCCGGGCCATCACGTCCGCCTTGATCGCCGAGCCCGCGTCCCGCAGTTCCTGCCAGTCCGGCAGTTCGGCGATCACCCGGCCGGACTTGCCGCGGATCGTCGTCGTCGCGTGCCGCAGGTTGCGCCGCAGCTGAGAGTTGCCGAGCGCGTCGTGCGCGGCGGCCGGGAACGTCTGGTCGCCGCGGAGGTGGCCGACACCGCGCGGCGCGGTCGCCGGCATCCCGAGGAAGGTGCTCATGACGACTCCGTGGAGGCGAGGATCTCGGCCAGGTGGACGGTCTTCACACCGGTGCGGAGCCGGGACAGGCCGCCGCCGATGTGCATGAGGCAGGAGGCGTCGCCGGCCGAGCAGACGTCGGCGCCGGTCGAGACGATGTTCGTCATCTTGTCGGCCAGCATCGCCGTGGACGTCTCGGCGTTCTTCAGCGAGAAGGTGCCGCCGAAGCCGCAGCACTGCTCGGCCGCGGGCAGTTCCACCAGGTCGATGCCGCGGACCTGGCGCAGCAGCCGCATCGGCTTGTCACCGACCCGGGTCATGCGCAACGAGTGGCAGGTCGGGTGGTACGTGACGCGGTGCGGGTAGTACGCACCCACGTCCTCGACCTTGAGCACGTCGATCAGCAGTTCGGACAGCTCGTGGGTGCGTGCTCCGACCGACGCGGCCCGGTCGGCGAGCCCGGCGGTGCCGTACCTCGTGGCGACCATCTCGTGCTGGTGCCGTATCGACCCGACGCACGAGCCGGACGGCGCGACGATCACGTCATAGGCGTCGAAGGTGTTCACATAACGCTTGACCAGCGGAAGTGCCGCCTTCTGATAGCCGGTGTTGATGTGCATCTGCCCGCAGCAGGTCTGCTCGGCCGGGAACACCACCTCGTGGCCGAGCCGCTCCAGCAGCAGGACGGTGGCCTTGGCCGCCTGCGGGAACAATGTGTCCGCGAGACATGTCGCGAACAGCGCTATCCGCACCGATCACCTCCAAGCCCGTGCGGACGCGGCCGACCACGCGGCCTCGTCGCCGCGGGGTTCGTAGCGCACGATCCGTTGAGTCTGGCGTACCAGCGCCCGCAACGCATCAAGCCCGCCCTCGACCACGCCGGCCGCGCGCGCCTGGACGAGCAGATTGCCGAGCGCGGTCGCCTCGACCGGCCCGGCGAGCACCGGCAGACCGCAGGCGTCGGCGGTCAGTTGACAGAGCAGTTCGTTGAGCGCGCCGCCGCCGACCAGGTGCACGACACTCGCCGCCCGGCCGGAGAGCTCCTGCGCCTGGACCACGGCACGCCGGTGCGCGAGGGCCAGGCTGTCGACGATGCAGCGGACCAGCACTGCCGGGCTCGCGTCGGCGGAGAGCCCGGCCGCCTTCCGGAGACGACCTGTCATGTCGCCGGGCGGGAGGAACAGCGGGTCGTCCAGGTCGACGACGTGTGCCAGGGCCGGTTCGGCGGCGGCCGTGGCGAGGAGTTGCGCGAGGTCCGGCGTACCCCACTCGCGAAGGCACTCCTGCAGCGGCCAGAGACCCATGACGTTGCGCAGGTAGCGGATCGTCCCGTCGACGCCACCCTCGTTGGTGAAGTTCGCCTGCCGCGACTCGCGGCCGAGCACCGGGTGGTCGAGCTCCATGCCTACCAGGGACCAGGTGCCACAGGAGATGTACGCGAAATCGCTACCGCTCGCCGGCACCCCCACGACGGCCGACGCCGTGTCGTGCGAGCCGACCGCCACGACCGGTGTCCCCTCGTAGTGCCCGATCACCTCGCCCGGGTGCCGGATCGGCGGCAGCAGGTCCGCCCGCAGCCCCAGCTCGGCGACGAGCGAGGCGGACCAGTCGCGGGTCGCGACGTCGAGCAGTCCCGTGGTCGACGCGTTCGTGTACTCCGCCCCGATCTCCCCGGTCAGCCAGTACGCGAGCAGGTCAGGGATGAGCAGCACGTGCCGGGCGAGCTGATACTGGGGTGTGCCGGCCGCCGCGAGAAGCTGGTAGACCGTGTTGAACGGCAGGGTCTGCAGGCCGTTCACCGGATACAGGTCGCCGGTGCGGGCCGCGATCCCGTCGGTCCGCGAGTCCCGGTAGTGCACCGGGTTGCCGAGCAGCGCGCCGGTCTCGTCGATCAGCCCGTAGTCGACCGCCCAGGAGTCGATCCCGATGCTGGTGACCGGCCCGGCCGCGCGCAGCCCGTCGACCATGCCCCGGTGCAGCGACAGGATGTCCCAGTGCAGGGTGCCGCCGGTGCGCACCGGCTCGTTCGGGAACCGGTGCACCACGTCGAGAGTCAGCTCGCCCCCGCCGAGCCGGCCGACCACGACGCGCCCGCTGGACGCGCCGAGGTCGACAGCGGCGAAAGCCTCGCTCATCGCAGGAACGCGGCGGCTACGCCCGCGTCGACCGGGATGTGCAGGCCGGTGGTGTGCGACAGGTCGCCGGCGGTGAGCACGAAGACCGCGTTGGCCACGTGCTCCGGCAGCACCTCGCGCTTGAGCAGGGTGCGCTGGGCGTAGTACTCGCCGAGCTTCTCCTCCGGCACGCCGTAGACGGCGGCGCGCTTCGCGCCCCAGCCGCCGGCGAAGATTCCGGAGCCGCGGACCACGCCGTCGGGGTTGATGCCGTTGACGCGTACGCCGTACGCGCCGAGCTCGGCGGCGAGCAGCCGGACCTGGTGTGCCTGGTCGGCCTTGGCCGCGCCGTACGCGACGTTGTTCGGGCCCGCGAACAGCGAGTTCTTGCTGGAGATGTAGACGATGTCGCCACCCAGGCCCTGCGCGATCAGGATGCCGGCGGCGGCCTTGGCGACCAGGAACGAGCCCTTGGCCATCACGTCGTGCTGGATGTCCCAGTCCTGCTCGGTGGTTTCCAGGAGCGGCTTGGAGATGGACAGGCCGGCGTTGTTGACGACCAGGTCGACGCCGCCGAAGGCGAGCACGGCCTCGTCCAGGGCGGACTCGATCGCGGCCGCGTCGGTGACGTCGGCGGTGACCGCGACGGCCGCGTCGGTGCCGCCGATCTCGCGGGCCACGGACTCGGCGGTCGCCGGGTCGCGGTCGGCGACCACGACACAGGCGCCCTCGGCGGCCAGGCGCAGGGCGATGGCGCGTCCGATGCCGGAGCCGCCGCCGGTCACGAACGCGACGCGGGTGGCCAGGGGCTTCGGCTTGGGCATGCGCTGCAGCTTGGCCTCTTCCAGTGCCCAGTACTCGATGCGGAACTTCTCCGACTCGTCTATCGGGGCGTACCGGGAGACCGACTCGGCGCCGTGCATCACGTTGATCGCGTTGACGTAGAACTCGCCGGCGACCCGGGCGGTCTGCTTGTTGGCGCCGAACGAGAACATGCCGACGCCGGGGACCAGCACGATCGCCGGGTCGGCGCCGCGGATCGCCGGGCTGTCCGGGGTGGCGTGGCGGTCGTAGTAGGCGCGGTAGTCCTCGCGGTAGGCGGCGTGCAGCTCCTTGAGCCGCTCGACGACCTCCTCCAGCGGTGCGTCCGGCGCGGTGTCGACGACCAGGGGCTTCACCTTGGTGCGCAGGAAGTGGTCCGGGCAGGACGTGCCGAGGGCGGCCAGCTCGGGCATCCGCTCGCGGCCGGCGAAGTCGAGCACCACGTCACTGTCGTTGTAGTGGCCGACCTGCGGGCGATCGGTGGAGGCGAGACCGCGGATCACGGGGAAGAGGGCGGCAGCGCGCTTACGCCGTACATCTTCGGTAAGAGCCGGATGGACCAGCTCGCCGAAGGGCGCGCTGCGGCCGTGCTCCGCCAGATAGGCCGCGGCAGTTGAGATGATCTCGTTGGAGTTGGCCTCGCACTCGTCGCTGGTCGCACCCCACGCGGTGATGCCGTGCCCGCCCAGGATGACGCCGACGGCCTGCGGATTCGCCCGCTGCGCGGCGGCGATGTCGAGACCCAGCTGGAAGCCGGGACGGCGCCAGTCCACCCAGAGCACCCGGTCGCCGAAGATCTCCTTGGTCAGCGCCGGCCCGTCCGCGGCGGTCGCGATCGCGATGCCGGCGTCCGGGTGCAGATGATCCACGTGGGGGACGTCCACCAGCCCGTGCATGGCCGTGTCGATGCTCGGCGCGGCACCACCGCGACCGTGCAGGCAGTAGTCGAACGCGGCGACCATCTCGTCCTCGCGCTCGAGACCCGGGTAGACGCTCGGCATCGACCGCAGCCGGTCCAGGCGCAGCACGGCGAGACCGGCCTCGGTGAGCGTGCCGAGGTCGCCGCCGGAGCCCTTGACCCAGACCAGGTCGACCGGCCCTCCGGTGACCGGATCGGTGCCGGTGCCCTTGGCGGACGTGTTCCCGCCGGCGTAGTTGGTCGTGCGCGGATCCGCACCGAGACGGTTCGAGCGGGCGATCAGCTCGGAGACTACGGGGTTGGTCATGACAGTCCTGTCCAGCGAGCGTGAAACGTTTCAGAGTTACGGACAGATTACGCACGCGCTCCTGGTGTGGTCAAGGGCACTTGCCGGTGGCGCGATCCGCGTACGTTTGTACACATGACCGTCAGCGAGAAGAGCATGCGCGAGCGGATGCTTGCCGGCGAGCTGTACATAGCCGACGACCCCGAGATCGCGCGGGACATCGCCCGCGCCCAGCGGCTCACTCATCAGATCAACACGATCGATCCGACCGACTACGACCGGCGCCGGGAGTTGCTCTCCGAGTTGCTCGGTGGCTACGGGGAGGGCGCCGAGATCCGGCCGCCGCTGCAGGTCGACTACGGGTATCAGACGACGTTCGGTGCCCGGTCGTTCGCCAACTTCGGGCTGGTGATCCTGGACGTGGCCACGGTGACGATCGGCGAGGACGTGCAGATCGGGCCGAACGTGCAGATCCTCACGGCCACGCATCCCCTGGAGCCGGGACCGCGCCGGGACAAGTGGGAGGCCGCGCAGCCGATCGTGATCGGCGACAACGTCTGGCTCGGCGGCGGCGTCATCGTCTGCCCGGGCGTCACGATCGGGGAGAACACGGTGGTCGGCGCCGGCGCGGTGGTGGTCCGCGACCTGCCGGCGAACGTGGTGGCGGTGGGCTCCCCGGCCCGCGTCATCCGCGAACTGTGAACACCGTCCCCGCCCAGGCAGCCCCGCCGGGCAGTGCTCCTCCGGGCAGTGCCCCTCCGGGCAGTGCGGGCCCGGAGCGGCGGGCCAGGCGGCACGACCCCGAACGCAAGGACCGGATCGTCGACGCGACGATCCGGGTGATCGCCGAGCACGGCGTCGCGGGGACCACGCACCGGCTGATCGCGGCCGAGGCCGACGTACCCCTCGGCTCCCTGACCTATCACTTCACCGGTCTCGACGACCTGCGCACGCATGCCTTCCGCCGGTACGCGGAGCGCATGTCCGCCGTCTACGCCGCCCACTTCGACGGCGTGCACACCCGTGACCAGCTCATCGAGGCCGTGATCGCGCTGATCCAGGGTGACGCCGGCGCCGACTCCGACGACTGGGCGATCGCCTACGAGCTGTACCTGGCGGCGCTGCGCAACCCCGTGCTCCGCGAGGTCACCGAGACCTGGATGCGCACGAGCCGGGGGGTGCTGGAGCGGTTCGTCGACCCGGCCGCCGCGCGCGGCGTCGACGCGCTGATCGAGGGTCTCGTGATCCACAAGGTGCTCGCGACCACGCCCGTACCCGAGGACGAGATCCGCTCGATTGTAAATTCTGTGTTACGCGCGCAACGTTTCAAGGGCTCCTGAGCGTCCGAACTACGAGGGCTTTCTGCGGCCCTGCGGCACGGGTACGGGGTGCGGTGGCGGCGTGGGGCCGCCACCGCCCCGTGTCAGCCACCGATGCCGATCTCGTTGCCGTCCGGATCCGCGTACGTGATCTTCCGGACCCCGTTGTCGTACGTCTCCCGCTTCACCGGCTCGATCCCCCGCGCGCTGATCCCCGCCACCCACTCGTCGAGGTCGGTGACGAAGAGCGTGACCAGCCCGTGCCCGGCGTGCTCCGGCCGCACCTCGAAGTAGAGGTACCGGTGCTCGCCGACCTCCCACACCGCCTCCACGTCGTTCGGGAAGAACGCCGGCTCCTTGCCGAGCAGCCGCTCGTAGAAGTCGAGGGCGACCCCGCGATCACTGACCGAGATCCCCGCGAACAGGTCGGCGCTCACAGCGGCGCACACAGCATGACGGGGTTGCCCTGCGGGTCGGTCACGTACGCCATCCGCTCCCCCCAGGGCTGGTCGGCCGGCTCGGCGAGCACCGTTACCCCGTGAGCGCGCAGTTCACCGACCGCCTTGTCGACGTCGTCGGTGTACACGCACAGTTCGAACTGCCGGCTCTCCCGCAGCCGCATCGGCTGCCCGTGTGCGCCGATCTGCCCGTCGACCACCAGCGCGAGGGAGATCCCCTGCTCCAGCGCGACGAACGCGGGTGGGCCCTCGTCGGGGAAACGGAAGGTCACGCCGAACCCGAGCAGGTCACGGTAGAACGCGAGAGCGGCCTCCATGTCCTCGACGTACACGATCGTCGACACGTCCCGGAATGCGACCACTCTTGACCTCCGCCGTCTTGTAGGTAACCAACGGAACCGTACTTACCACCGGTGTGGCCAGCCCGAAACCGGTCAGATCCGCGATCACCTGCTCGATCCGCTTGTACGCGGTGGGCGCCTCCTCGAACAGCAGCTGCCGGTCACCGCAGACGACCAGGGAGCCGACCGGCGTACGCCGCAGTTCCTCGACCGTGTGCTTGGCCCTGCCGCGGCGCAGCGCGTCAGCGCGCGACATCTTGCGCCCGGCACCGTGCGCCACCGACCAGCCCGCCTCCGGGCTCGAGTGGGTGGCCACCAGGAACGACCGCGTGCCGCGCGTCCCGGCGATCAGCACGTCCCGCCCGTCACCCGGGGCCGCGCCCTTGCGGTGCAGGTAGAGCCCGTCGCGGATCTCCACCGAGTTGTGGCAGACGTCGGTGACCGGCTCGCCGAGGCCCGCGCCGATCGCCGCAGCGACCCGCTCGGCCATCAGCCGCCGGTTCAGATGACCCCAGCGCACCGCGTCGTCGTGCGCGGCCAGGTACGCCCCGGAGTCGGCGGCCGGCCCGGCTCCGTACACCTCGGTGTGCGAGCGCAGGATCCGCTCCCCGAACCCGCGCGAGCCGCTGTGCACAATCAGGACCAGGTCTCCCTGGGAAAGATCCTGATCGGCGCCGAACACCTCGTCGACGCGGGCCAGCTCGACGAAGTGGTTGCCGCGCCCGACGGTGCCGAGGCTGTCGGTGTACCCGCCCGGGACGTCGAGACCGGCCGGGTCGACCGGCACGTCGAGATCCGGGAAGCGGGCGGCGATCCGCTGCGGGTCGGCGCGCTTGAGGCGCAGCGGGAAGACCGCGATGCCGCAGCCGATGTCCGAGCCGACGAGCAGCGGATAGAGAACCGACGAGGTCATGGCGGCGCCGATCGGGGCGCCCTTGCCGGGGTGCAGGTCGGGCATGCCGGCCACATTGATCATGCCGTCGAGGGCGGCGACCTGGTGGCACTGGTCCACGGCGGTGGACTCGATCCAGCTGCCGGGCTGCGCGAAGACGGTGACGTTTGCGGACACGAACGTTGATTTCAGAAGAAACGCCGAGGTCCGGCAACCGAATTACTTCTTGGCACCCCGCCAACTACATAACACCGGAGGCAGGTAGCGGCTGGGATTACCACTTTGTTACCGGCGAGTTAGCTTATTTACATCCATCGATGTTGATCCATCTCCCCCTACCCCTGGGAGTTCAACATGTCCCGTCACCGGAAGGTCAGCCTCCTCGCCTCTCTCACCGTTGCCGCCGCCGCGATCCTGCTGGCGCCCGCAGCACCCGCCGCCGCGGCGAACCCGTACGAGCGCGGCCCCGCACCCACCAACGCCAGCATCGAGGCCAGCCGCGGATCGTTCGCGATCTCGCAGGTCACCGTGGCGCGCTCCAGCGTCAGCGGCTTCGGCGGCGGCACCGTGTACTACCCGACCTCCACGGCCTCCGGCACGTTCGGCGCGGTCGCCATCTCCCCCGGCTTCACCGCCTCGCAGTCCAGCGTCGCCTGGCTGGGACCGCGGCTCGCCTCACAGGGCTTCGTCGTCGTCACGATCGACACGCTGAGCACGCTCGACCAGCCGGACAGCCGCGGCACGCAGCTGCTGGCGGCCCTCGACTACCTGACGAACACCAGCTCGGTGCGCACGCGCATCGACGCCACCCGGCTCGGCGTGATGGGCCACTCGATGGGCGGCGGCGGCAGTCTCGCCGCGTCGCGCACCCGCCCCGCACTGCAGGCGGCCGTGCCGATGACCCCGTGGCACGGCACCAAGTCGTGGACGACCGTACGCGTACCCACGATGATCATCGGGGCGGAGAACGACACCGTGGCGCCGGTCTCGTCGCACTCCGAGCCGTTCTACACGAGCCTCACGTCAGCGCCGGACAAGGCGTACCTGGAGTTGAACAACGCGAGCCACTCGGCGCCCACGTCCGGTGGCAACGTGACGGTCGCGAAGTACAGCCTGTCCTGGCTCAAGCGGTTCATCGACAACGACACCCGTTACGACCAGTTCCTGTGCCCGGCGCCCTCCGGCACGGCGATCCAGGAGTACCGGGCCACCTGCCCGCACGCCTGATCAGTCCAGCAACCAGCTGTGGAGTGCTCGCCCGTACGGCGTCAGCATGAGGATCAGCACCAGGATCCAGGCAACCGTGCCGGCCAGACTCCACCGGTAACCCGCCCGGTCCCCGACGTGACGGGACCGGGCGATCGCCACGACTCCCAGGATCACGCCGGCGATCCCGGCCACGAAGACCAGCATCGCGACCAGCCGGGCGATCCCCACGATCCAGGCGAACGGGTTCCACACCGAGTCCGGCATCGAGGCCTTCGGGTCGTCGAGCCGCTCCAGGCGCGGGTCGAACAGCGCACCCGCGTCACCGGTCTGCACCACCGCCATGATCAGCACACCGAAGCTGCCGAGCAGGAAGGCTGCCAGCAGCACCCACTGGCCCCACACGAGCACGCGGCTGCCGAGGCTGCGCTCGGCGACGCCGGAGATCACAGGCTGCTCCAGCAGTAGAGGTGTTCCCCGGCGTCCCGGGCGTTGCGCGCCAGGGCGGCCATCTCGGTGATGCCGGACGCCAGCAATTCGTTGTCGGCGTAGCCGCTGAACTCCTCGATCCCGGCCCACCGGGTGGCGAGCTCCGGAATGCGGGCGGGGTCGAGACCGGCCAGGGCGTCCCGGGTCCGGTCACCGAGTTCCTCCACCCACGGGCCCTCGTGCTCCTCGAGCTCGTCGCCGGACGGCCACACCAGCGACGACCGAACCAGATCGACCGACCACGGCTCGTCCACGATGAAGCCGATCAGCTTGCCCAGGGAGACGACGGGATCGATGCCCTTGGCGTCGACGAGCTCGACCTCATCGGGTGACCCGCCGTCGTTCTCCGCCATCAACCGCACGACGGTGGCCGCGTCGGCAGCCCGGAAGTAGTCGTAGAGGACGCCCATGACCGATCAGAATAGGGTCAGGGGACCACTTTCCGGCAGGGGTGCGGGTGACGGCAGCGGTGCCAGCGACGGCACCAGCTCCCGGACCTCGTCGTGGAACCGGCGGCACAGCTCCGGAGCGTCCGCGTTGTCCGGCGTGTGGACGAAGACCGTCGGCGAGCGGCCCTCCCGCAGCCAGCCCGCCACCACCTCCACCCAGCGCTGCCAGCCCTCGACGGTCCGCGCGGTGTCGTCGCGCCCCAGGTAGCGGATGATCGGCCGATCCGTCAGCGCCCGCGTCCGCAACGGCATGCGGGGCTTCTTCATCCAGGCGTCGCGCTCCTCGTCGCTGGTCGGCGGCGTGGCGAAGAACGTTGTCGTGTCGAACGGGATCCACTCCGAACCGGACTCGGCGAGCACCTCCTCCAGGCGCTGCGGCGAGGAGAAGAAGGCGGGATCGCGCACTTCCACCGCGTACCGGAAAGAAGTGGGCATGCTCCGCAGAAAGCGCGACAGAACCGTCAGGTCGCCGGGTCCGAAGGATCCCGGCAGTTGCACCCAGAGTGCGTGAACCCGCGGGCCGAGGGGCTCGATCGCGTCGAAGAAGGCGCGCAACGGCTCGGCCGCGTCGCCCAGCCGGCGCTCGTGCGTGACCGTTTTCGGCAGCTTGAGCACGAACCGGAATTCACTCGGCGTCTGCGCGGCCCAGCCGGACACGGTCTCGCGCGCGGGCGTCGCATAGAACGTCGTGTTGCCCTCGACCGCGTTGCACCACCCGGCGTAGAAGCGGAGCCGGTCCGGCGACTGCGGCAGGAACCGCCCCTGCCAGGACTTCAGGTTCCACATCGCGCAGCCGACGTGCAGATTCACCGCCTGACAGTACCGGTGGAGGCGCGGGCGACCAGCGCGGGCACGAACGTCGCCTGCTCGTGCTCGTGGTCCGGGTTGGTCGCCTCGTCCAGGACGAGCCGGGCCGCGGTGCGCCCCAGCTCCTGGCGCGGCTGGCGCACCGAGGTCAGCGGGACCGCCGCGGCCGCCGCGAAGTCGATGTCGTCGAAACCGACGATCGCCAGGTCGTCGGGAACGCGCAGGCCGGCGCTCACCGCGTGCTGCAGCAGACCGAGGGCGAGCAGGTCGTTGGCGCAGAACGCGGCGGTCGGGCGGCGGCGGCTGGGCAGGCCGGCCAGGCGCTCCCCGGCGGAGCGCCCCTCGTTCACGGTGAGCGCCTCGGTGGGCAGGTGGATCAGGTCCTCCTCGGGCATGCCCAGCTCGGACCACACCTCCCGGGCACCCTGCAGGCGCTCGCGGACCTGGCCGATGCTGGACGGCCCGCCGACGAACGCGACCCGCTCATGACCGCGGTCGATCAGATGCTCCACGGCGATGCGCCCGCCGAGCACGTCGTCGACCGCGACCGAGCAGTGGTCGCCGCCGCTGCTCAGCCGGTCCACCATGACGAACGGGATGCCGCGCCGGCCGATCTCCTGCAGGTGCGGCGCGTCCGGGTCGACCGGCGTGATCAGGATGCCCTGCACCCGCTGCTGGACGAGCCGGTCGAGGTGCTTGGCCTCGCGATCGACCCGGCTGTTGCTGTTGCACACGAACAGCGAGAGGTCGGCGGCCTCCGCGGCCGTCTCGATGCCCTCGGCGACGTCGTGGAAGAACGGGTTGCCGCCGTCGAGCATCACGTAGGCGAGCGCCCGGCTGGTGCCGGCGCGCAGCTGGCGGGCCGACTCGTTGCGCACGAAGCCCAGCTCGGCCATCGCACGCTCGACCCGCTCACGGGTGGTGGCGCTGACCACCGAGGGACGGTTGAGCACGTTGGAGACCGTGCCCAGCGAGACACCCGCGGCCGCGGCGACGTCCTTGACCGATGGAGCACGGCCGTTGCGAGGCTGTTGACTCACCGGTGTCTTCCCCCAGGCTTTTGAAACTCCGGCTTTTCTTCAAACTGAATATAGCGAAAGCAGCGTCTAAACAGGAACTCTAGGGTGTGAAACATTTCAAGATCGGTAGGATGCTCACTCAGTGTACTGAGGTGTATACCCTTACCCCATGAGTACACCGCCGTCACCGCCTCGCACCGTCGACCGCGCCGACGTGGTGCACGAGCGCTTGCGTGACGCCATCCTCTCGGCCGAGCTGCGCCCCAACCATCGCCTGGTCGAGAACGAGATCGCGGACTGGCTCGAGGTGAGCCGGACCCCGGTGCGCGAGGCACTGTTCCGCCTCGTGCAGGAGGGCCTGGTGGTCCAGCGTAAGGGTTGGGTGGTCCGCGATCACACCCCGGCCGAGATTCTCGAGATCATCGAGGCCCGAGCCGGAGTCGAGGCCCACGCCGCCTACCTCGCCGCACAGCGCGTGACGGACGACCAGCTGGCCCGCATGGAGGCCCTGATCGTCACGATGGAGGACGACTCGATCTCCCGCCTGCGGCTCAACGAGCTCAACAACGTCTTCCACGACATCGTGACCGAGAGCTGCGGCAATGCGGTGGTCGCGCAACTCCATCGCCGCACGAAGATCCATTACTGGAACCTCAATCAGCCGGTGGTGTTCACCCCCGCCGACGACGAGATCGTCAACACCCAGCATCGGGAGCTGGTCGCGGCCCTGCGCGCCGGCGACGGGGAGACCGCGGCGAAAATCGCGAGAGAGCATGTGGGCAACACCGGGCGCATCATTCGGGCGGCGTTAGGGATTATTTAGGGCTTATTTGGTACGCCCGATCAACACAGTCCCCTTCGCCCGTGGCGGGCCGCCAGGCGCTCCCACCGGGCCGTCCCACGGCGCCGGCCCATGCGCTTCCCCTCCCGGCCGTCCCTCGCCGCCGGCTCCTGCACTTCCCCTCGCGGCCGTCCGCCGCTTGCACTTCCCCTCCCGGCCGTCCGCCGTGCGCTTTTCCACCCCGGCCATCCCCGCCGCCGCCTCCTGCGTCTCCACTCCCGGCCGTCCGCCCATCCGCTTCCCCACCCGGCCGTCCGGCGGCGCCGCCTCCTGCATCTCCACTGCCGGCCGTCCGCCCATCCGCTTCCCCACCCGGCCGTCCGGCGGCGCCGCCTCCTGCATCTCCACTCCCGGCCGTCCGCCCATCCCCCGGCCGTCTGGCGGCGCCGGTCCGTGCGCTTCCCCACCGGCACGGGCCTCCACACCGCGCGGTATACATTGCGGTGCGCAAGTTGAAGGTGCTGTCTGCCTGGGCCGGGGCGTTTCTACTGGAACCGCCCCCCAATACGGTCTCGGCGAGCACGAGCAGCAGGGAGACGTGGATGTCACCGAGGACGCTGCCGGTTGTGCTGCTGATCGTGGCTCTTGTTACCTCAAGCTGCGGGAAGCCGGCGTCGACCGCCGCCGGTGCGGAGATGACCATCCGGAGTGGCACTCTGCAGATCGGGTCGCAGCAGGCCTATGTGCCGGGCGAGTTCCGGGCGGAGGGGTCGGACGAACTCCGCGGCTTCGGTGTGGAGATCGCTGAGGAGATCGCCGGGCGGCTCGGGCTCACCCCGGAGTGGGTGCAGTCCGACTATTCAGCGCTGATCGCCGGCCTGGAGGCGCAGCGGTTCGACATGGGGTCAGGCGGCATGAGCTACAACCCGGTGCGGGCCGAGCAGGTCGACATGATCGGGTACTTCCAGTCCGGGGCCACCTTCCTGGTACGCAAAACCGACGAGGGCAGGTTCGGGACCGGTGAGTCGATGTGCGGGCACCGCTTGGGCATGATCGAGGGCTCGACCACTCTGGAGAAGGCGGTCGCCGGCCTCAACGAGAAGTGCGGTGGCAAGCCGATCGAGATCGAGTACTACACCTCGACCCCACTCGGACTGCAGGGCCTGCTCTCCGAGCGGATCACGGCCTACGCGCCGGACCTCGCCCAGGCGCGGTACATCGTCGAGGAGAACCCTGACCAGTTCGCGACCACCGGCTACCACCTGGTCGACTACCTGATCAACTTCACGTTCCGGAAAGGGAATGCGGGGAACCGCACCCTCCGCGACGCCGTCTACGAGACGCTCGACGGCATGATCAAGGATGGGACATACGGGCGGATCCTGGCCGCGTGGGACCTCGAGTCCGGCGCCCTGACCCGGCCCGCCTACAACGGGGACCTCAGCGGCAGGCCGTGACGTGACCGACGACGTCGTACGCCACCCGCGCCCCTGGACCCACACGCTCCAGGCAGCCGTAGCCGTCGCCGCCCTCCTCGCCGTCCTCCACCCGCTGCTCACCTCGGGCGTCTTCGACCTCGCGACCGTGGGCGAGTACCTGTTCGCCCCCACGATCCTCAAGGCCGTCCAGGCCACCCTCGCCCTGGCCACCCTCAGCACCGCTCTGGCCCTGGTCCTCGGCACCGGCATCGCGCTGCTGCGGATCAGCCCCAACCCGGTCCTGCGCACCGCCGCCGCCGGATACGTCTTCGTCTTCCGCGGCACGCCGATGCTGGTCCAGCTCCTGATCTGGTTCTACGCCGTACCCCGGGCAATCGGGCACATCGGCCTCTACGTCCCCGGCACCGACATCGTGCTGATCCCCTACCAGCCGGCGAGCAACATCTTCACCCCGTTCGTCGCGGGACTGTTCGCGCTCACCCTGGCCGAGGCCGGCTACATGGCCGAGGTGGTCCGCAGCGGCATCCAGGGCGTAGACGCCGGCCAGCGCGACGCCGCCCGAGCCCTCGGCATGCCATCCAGCAAGATCATGCAACAGATCGTGCTGGTCCAGGCGTTCCGAATCGTCCTACCGGCCCTCGGAAATCAATACATTCTCATGATCAAAAACACCTCTCTAGCGTACGCGATCGGCTACGCGGAAATCCTCCTGGCAGTGAGCCGCATCTACTACACCAACTTCAAATACCTCGAACTGCTACTCGTCGCCGCCTTCTGGTACCTACTACTGACCGCCGTGATCACACTCGCCCAGCACCTCCTGGAACGGAAGTACCCCGCCCTCTGACCGCCCGCCCACCCGGTCCACCCTGCCCACCCAGTCCACCCGACCCGCCCGGTCCACCCGGTCCACCCGGCCCGCCCAGTCCACCCCAGTCCACCCGGCCCACCCAGTCCACCCGGCCCGCCCAGTCCACCCAGCCCGCCGATGACCGCTCTGTCCGCCCGATGACCGCCCTGTCCGCTCGCCACGAGGAGGGCCCACCCAAAACTGCGCCACTACCCAGCCCACGCCCGCGCGCGCTCCTCCTGAAGAAACGCCATAGCCGGTCCCACCCGAACCCCGCAGACCTCGAGGCGAACTAGGCGGGAGCGATGTGTGCCGCCACGATGCGCCAACCGCCGTCATAGGCCCACGTCCGCGTGTACCGCAGCCGCGCACTCATCGGCGCCCCACCGAAAGTGCCGCTCACCGTGCCGGTGAGGAAGGTGACACCGGTACTCCCGACAACCAGCGACCCCAACTCCTCCTCGACAAGACTCGTCACCACAGAGGTGCCACTGCGGTACGCCTCGAGGTCGTCCTCCTTGGAATACCGCGCCCCGTCCGGCCCGACCGCGATCAGGCGTTCGTCAAGAAGCCGGTCCAGCTCCTCGACATCCCCCGCCCTCTGCGCCTCCTGCAGCCGGCGCTCAGCCACGAGAAGCAGGGCCTCGAGATCGTCTTCTCCCATGCCAGGCACTGTATTCACCCCAACCTCAAACCCCCGCCGCAACAGCCGCACCAAGACAGAGCAACGTGCACCCGGTGACCACCTGAAGGCGCCGATGCGTAGCCGGCCGAGCAACCAACGCCCGCCCCCGATCAACGAGCCAGGTGAACACCACGTACCACGTCCCGGTAACCACCGCCCAGAGCACCCCCAACGCGACGCTGGAAACCAGAACCGGCCCGTCAGCACTGACGAACTGCGGCAACAACGAAACCGCGAACACCCCAGCCTTCGGATTGCCGAGGTTGGTAGCAAGCCCCGCAACATAAGCCCGCCGCCGCTCCCGCTCCCACCTCACCCCATCCCCCACACTCCGCGCCGGCCAGCCGTCCTCCCACTCACGCCGGCCCCCTTCAAGCCTGTCCCCTTCAACCTGCGACAGCCGGCTCCCCTCGTCCTCAACCTGCGACAGCCGGTTCCCCTCGTCGTCAACCTCCGACAGCCGGTTCCCCTCGTCGTCAACCTCCGACAGCCGGCTCCCCTCGTCCTGCCTGGGGGTGTCCCCTCCGATGCGCTGCCGCCGGCCATCCGCTCGTAGCGACCGCAGCGTGCTCACACCGAGCCCGGCCAGCAACAACCCACCAGCGATACGCAGCAGCGTGTAGGCGTTCGGGTTGGCGAGCAGCACCGCTGAAAGCCCGGCCGCCGCCGCGGTAGTCCAGATCACCAGCCCGGAACAAGTACCAGCGATCGCGGCCCACGCCCGGCGCCGCCCACCCTCCAGGGTCTGCCGGACCACGAGCGCCTGCCCCGCGCCGGGCAACATGGCGAGCATCCAGGTAGTAGCAACGAAAACACCGATGTGAACGGGCATGAACCCAGCCTCCCGGCCTCCCTTCCTCAAGAGAAGTGAACATTCCACCTCTCAGCATTAAGCTCGTTTAATGCCGATCGGCCCCGAACAACTCCGCCTCCTCGCGCTGATCGACCGCAACGGCTCCCTCGCCGCAGCCGCCTCGGCACTCGGTCTGACCCCGGCCGCCGTCACCCAGCAGGTAGCCCGCGCCGAACGCGACAGCGGAGCTCCCCTGGTCCGGCGCGGCCCACGGGGCGCGACACTCACCGCCGCCGGCGCCCTCCTCGCAGCCCACGGCCGAACCGTCGATCACGAGACCTCCATCGCCGCCGCCGGTCTGGCCCGGCTCCTCGGCCAGCTGTCATTGCGGCTGCGCCTCGGCGCGTTCCATGCCGCCGCCCTGCACCTGCTGCCACCCGCGCTCACCGCCCTGCGGCACCGCCACCCGGACGCCGACCTCTCGGTGATCGACATCCAGTCCGAGAACGGCGTCCCAGCCGTAGCGGCAGGCGACCTGGACCTGGCCGTGATCGCCGCCTGGGACGACCCGCCCACCGCACCGGACCACATCCGCCTGCACCCAATCCTCGACGACCCGATGGTCGTGGTCCTCCCCGACGATCACCCCCTGGCTCTCTCGTTGGCCGCTGACCAACCACTCCGCCTCGACCACCTCAGCGCCGACGCGTGGGTGGTCATCCTTGCCGGGCACGCAGCCCGCGCCCAGTTCGACCGCGCCACGTCCGCCGCCGGTTTCACCCCCGACATCCGCTTCCAGACCGCCTCCTACGACGTGGCGCAGGCACTCGTCGGCACCGGCATCGGCGTCGCTCTGGTCTCCCGGCTCGCCCTCAACAACACGCCGGGCACGACACACCGCCCTCTCGAGTCAAGCGACCTGCACCGCCGCCTTTACGCGGTGACCCAGACCGACACGACCCTCACACCCCTGGTCGAAGCGTTCCTGCGCCTACTAAAGGACGTAGCCGCCAACCGCTGAACCAGCCGTCATCCAAACCAGGCGACACCGCCCTGGTCCGAACCCACGTGGGCACCGGCCCTCAACGGAACCCACGTGACATCAGCCCTCAGCCGAACCAGGTGAGGCCCCCGCCATGTGCCCTGGCCCAGGCGAGCGGCTTGCCGTCCAGGGCGAGGACGTTGTGCAGAGTCTCGTCGGGTGGGCTGGGCAGATTGTCGTAGGCAATGACGGTCGGGTTCTCGACGGATATCCAGTGGCCGGGCTTTCCGCGTACGTCTGAAAGAAAGATCTCCCGGCGCTCAGCCGGCACCTGATAGAGAACCGACGTGTGGAAGATGACAAGCGTCGCACCCGCCGGTGCATGCGCGACCAGCGCGGGGAGATCGTCCACCAGGTCTCCGCGCACCAGCAGCGGTGGCTCGGCCGCCACGATGCGCGCCGCGGCCTGCTGCCGGGCCCGGCGGTGATCGTGCTCCGGCCAGATCAGCGCCTCGAGCCAGGCGGCGTCCGCCGGATCGGTCAGGTCGAGCGGGTTGAGATCCAGGCCCGCGCGCCAGACCACCTCGGGCAGACGGTCCGGAGGGGCCGTCCCGGTCAGCTCGCAGTCGAGGATCGGCCCGCCGTGGCCGAGCACCTGATCGCCATAGCGGTAGGTGTAGCGGTCGGGAAAGAGATTCAGGCCCGCTGAGGTACCGACTTCCAGCAGGGCAAGTGGTTGCGGCAAGGCGGCAAGCACCGGCAACAGCAGAGCGCAGCGTCCCGGTTCGTTGGTCTGCGTGGCCCGGACGAGGATCTGCTCCTTGACTCGCGCCCACTCGGTGACGGCGAACTCCAGGAACGCCGCCGGGTCGGTGACCGGGCCATCGAGGTACTGGCCGACTGCGAAGAGGAGGTTGGGCTGGCGCTTGGCCGGCGGCAGCGTGTCCAGCAGAGACAGCAGCCGAGCGTCGTGGGAGACCGCCACCGCCAGCGCTTCGTAGGCCGGCGACTCCCCCACGGCCTCTCGCGCGGCGAACTCGGCGTAGACGGTCGCGGTTGTCATGATCGCGATGATGCCATGCGCCCGGCACAACAGATTTCCGCGGAACCGCGTTCTCCTGGCGGATCCGACACGGGGAGGCTTGATGCGATTCGAAGAGTTCGCAGGGGCACGGCTGCCGGCGCTGCTGCGCTATGCCGTTCTTCTCAGCGGCGACCGGGAAGAGGCCCGGGACATCGTGCAGGAGGTACTCGCCCGCGCGTACCTCAAGTGGCACCGGATCGAACCGCTCGACGAGCCCTACGGTTACGTCCGCCGGATGGTGACCAACGAGTACCTCTCGCTGCTGCGCCGGCGCCGACTGAGAACCGTGCCATTGGACACGGAGGACACCGCGCTCGCTTCCGCGCAGGACACGCCGCCGGTGGACGACGAGTTGTGGCAACTGCTGGCCACGCTGCCGCGGCAGCAGCGCGTGGTGATCGTCCTTCGCTACTACGAAGGACTGGGCGATGAGGAGATCGCCGAGGTGCTGCACTGCCGGCCAGGCACCGTCCGCGGCTACGCGAGCCGCGCGCTGGCGACCCTGCGCATCGAACTGACCGATTCCCCCGCCGCGCCCGCCCGATGGGAAGTGCTCTCGTGAACACCCTTGAAGATCTTCGCCGCACCCTGGACACCCACGCCACAGCCGCTCCGGACGCCTTCGGCCTGATTGAGCGGGCCCGCACGCATGCGGTCCGGCTGCGGCGCCGTCGTCGCATCTTGACGGGTACGGGAACCGCGCTCGCCATCGTCCTGGTATCCGTCGCCGTTCCGCTGTTCCTCCGGCAGCCCGCCCCGGCGCCGTCGCCGCCGGCCGCCCCGCCTTCACGATCCGCCGCCCAGCTGAGTGTCGAACTCGTCCCCGGCTCCGCCTTCCAGATCACCACGCGAGGCGGCACCGAGGACTCGCAGTGGGCGACCGTCCGCGCCACCGTCGACATCGAGTCCGCAAGGCCCGGCCGTCCCGGCGCCAACGAGGGTGCTGATGTCATCGTCCACGATCCAGGCACCTATGACCCAGCCGTCCTGCAGCGCGGCGAGCCCGTCACCGTCGCCGGCCGCCCCGGCTGGTACGTCGAGTCCTTGCCGAGCGTGGTCATCGTCCCGCTGGACCTGCCCGCCGCCGCCGGCCCAGCGGTCGGTTTCCAGGACCCGAGCGGCGCCTGGGTGACCGTCGGCGACGTGGAAGCCGAGGAGACCGCCAGACAACACCTCATCGAGATCGGGAACCAGGTGCGCCTGGCCGAACCGATCGAGGCCGGCGCCCCCTTCCAGTTCGGCTGGCTGCCCGAAGGACTCCCGGTCAGCAGGGTCCGCCAGCTCCCGATGGGCCCCGCGGTCACCTTCGGGTTCGGCCCCGTCAGCGGCAGAGACGTGGCTCTGTCCGTGACCGCTCAGTCGAGCGTCGGCGACCGGGACTGGCCGATGATCAAGGACGGGATGCCGGACACCGTGACCGTCAACGGCAACACCGTCCGGTACGCCGCCCGCCCCAACGCCGTCTGGACCGGCCCGGACACCGGCGCCGACATGACCGTTGAAGTCGGCACCTGCGTCTTCTACTTCCATGTCCTCGACCGGGAGCGCCTCTCCCGGCCGGACCTTCTGAGAATCGTGGAACATGCCCGTTTCACCTCCTGTGACGACCCGTCGACCTGGCTCCCACCGGCTCGATAAGGTCTCGATCATGCCGTTGCTCTTCTCCTACGGAACGCTGCGTGACCCGGCCGTCCAGCAAGAGACGTTCGGCCGGGCACTCGCAGGCCGCGACGACCGCATCCTCGGATTCCGCCTGGACCAGATCGAGATCACCGACCCGCACGTCCTCGCGGTCAGCGGCCTGACCCACCACCCGATCCTGGTCGCGACCGGTGACCGGGGCGACGGGGTGGACGGGTCAGCCCTGGAAGTGACCGAGGACGACCTGCTCCGAGCCGACGATTACGAAGTGGACGACTATCACCGCGTGGAGGCCCCACTCGCCTCGGGCGACAAGGCGTGGGTCTATGTAGCCCGCGCCTGACCTATGCACCTGGATCGTCCAGCCCTCATGGGCCCTTCCTTCTTACCTCACCGCGCCCGCTCCCGTCAGCCCTCCTCGCACTGAACCGTCCACGCAGCCCAGCCGGCCCAGCCTGAACGTCCACGCAGGCCAGCCCGCCCAGCCTGAACGTCCACGCAGGCCAGCCCGCCCAGCCTGAACGTCCACGCAGGCCAGCCCGCCTGGCTTGAGGCGTCCACACTGGCCAGCCCGCCTCGTTTTCACGTTCGGCCGACCGCGCTCGAGCAAGCATCTACGCCGTCTACTCCTCGCGGGGCCGGCCCCTTCCACTCCTCGGCCGGGACCGGGCCACCTCCGCCCGGATCAGCGACAACTCCCGCCGTGGGCCCGCATCGCCCCGGCTGGGCCGGATCCCAGGGCTCTGTGGGGCGCACCCCCATCGCCCCTGAGAGCCCGGCCCGTCGCCTTCAGGCCAAGTCCCGGGTGCCATCGCCGACGCGGCGCCGCCCGTGCCTCAGACGGTCAGGATGAGCTTGCCGCGGGTGTGGCCGGTGGCGCTTTGCTCCTGGGCCTTGGCCGCTTCGGCCAGGGGAAACGTCTGTGCCACGGTGACCCGTAGGGTGCCCGCCGCGGCCAGGCGGGCGTGTTCGGCGAGCACGTCGCGGCTGCGTTCGCCGCTGGCGGAGAACGGGACGCCGAACTGCGGTCCTGAGGCGTCGGCGATCGTGATGATCCGGTGCGGGGTGCCGCCGCGGAGCTCGATCGAGTCGGGCAGGACGTTGTGGCCGGCCGCGTCGAAGGCGGCGTCGACACCGTGCGGGGCGACCACACGGACGCGGTCGACGAGGCCGTCACCGTATTCCACCGGGATGGCGCCCAACTCGCGCAAGTAGTCATGGTTGGCACGGGACGCGGTGCCGATGACGGTGACGCCACGGGCGGCGGCGAGTTGGACAGCCAGGCCGCCGACGCCACCGGCCGCGCCGTGAATCAGCAGAGTCTCGCCGTCCTTGACCATGAGCAGGTCCAGCACCCGATGGGCGGTCTCACCGGCGACCGGCAGGGCGGCGGCCTCCGCCCAGCCGAGCCCGGCCGGCTTGCGGACGACCACGGTGGCCAGCGCGAACTCGGCGTAGGCACCGCTGTCGGTGAACCCGAGAACCTCGTCGCCGGGCACCACGCCGGTGGCACCGGGACCGAGCGCGTCGACGACGCCTGCGGCCTCGACCCCGGGAATGGCCGGAAATCTGGTCGGAAACACCTGCTCCAACCAGCCGTTGCGGATCTTGTGGTCGAGCTGGTTGACGCCGGCGGCCCGGACCCGCAGCCGGATCTGACCGAGCCCGGGACTCGGGAGCTCCACTTGCACGGCCCGCAGCACCTCGGGACCGCCAAACGTGTCGAAGACGATTGCCTCCATCGTTGCCACCTCTTCTGTGGGTCGATTGCCTGGAGCCAGGTTGCTGCGGTTCGGCGGCGGTGTGGAGAGGAGCGTTTTAGCTAGGATCATCAGTCCCTGGCTGCCGATCGGCGAGCAGGCCACGATGTGTGCATGGACCGAACCGAGCTCGCCGACTTCATCCGCCGCTCCCGCGAGCGGCTGCGGCCACAGGATGTCGGGATGACGGCGGGGCCGCGGAGGCGGACGCCGGGTTTGCGCCGTGAAGAGCTCGCGCTTCTGGCCGGGATGTCCGCCGACTACCTGATGCGCCTCGAGCAGGCCCGCAGCCCGCAGCCGTCCACGCAGTTGCTGCGGTCGCTGGCCCACGCGCTGCGACTCAGTGACGACGAGCGCGACCACCTTTATCTGCTTTCCGGGCACCGGCCGCCGGCAGGGCGGCTCGCCGGTCACCACGTCCGGCCCGGGCTGCTCTATCTGCTCGACCAGCTCACCGGGGTGCCCGCGCAGATCCTCGGTGACCTCGGTGACGTGCTCGCGCAGAACACGGTGGCCGAGACCATGTTCGGCGGGATCTGCCCGCCCGGGCAGCACGACCACGAGCGGGATCACAACATCGTCTGGCGCTGGTTCAACGACGCGCGGCTGCGGTCAGCATTCCCGGCCGACGACCATGAGTACTGGAGTCGCCTGCACGTGGCCGACCTGCGGGCAGCGATTGGCCGGCGCGGCAACGACCCGTCGGCTGCCGCGCTCATCGAGCACCTGCGGTCGGGCAGCGCAGAGTTCGCCGCGCTGTGGGACAGGCACGAGGTCGCGGTGCGCCGCACCAGCCGCCTGCGCGTGCACCACCCGGCCGTGGGCGATCTGGAACTCGACACCGAGATCCTGGCGACCCCGGCCGAGGATCAGCGTCTCGTTCTGTTGACCGCGCCACCGGGCAGCCAGACCGCCGAGCGGCTGGAACTGCTACGTGTGGTGGGACAGGAGGCGTTCGCTGGTTGAGAAGGTCCGCTAGGGTGTGCGCGTGACTACCCCCGATCCGGAATCCCATCCATCGTGGCTGACCTGGCCGATTCGGGCGATCGCCATCGTCGTGGTGCTGCCGTTCCGGTTGCTCTGGGAGGCCGTCAAGCTGGTCGGGCGCTTCCTGGAACGGTTCGTGCTGGCGCCTCTCGCCTGGCTGTGGCGGGTCCTCGTGGTGATCCCGGTGAGCTGGCTGGCCGGGGTGATCTGGACTGGATTGCGGGCGGTCGGCGGCTGGGTGCTGGTGGCGCTGCGGGTGCTGATCGGAGTGCCCGCGGTGTGGTTGTGGCGGCAGGTGGTGCTCCCGGTGCTGCGGTGGGTCTACCGGTGGGTGCTGCGGCCGGTGGTCGTGGCCGTGTTGGTGGCGGCGTCGTTCGTGGTCGAGCGGATGATCGTGCCGGCGGCGGTGTTCGTCTACGAGTGGGCGCTGCGGCCGGCGGGACGGGCGGTCGTGTGGTTCTTGCGGGCCGGATGGGAGGGAACGGCTTGGCTGGGGAGACAGGTCTACCGGTTCCTGGTGCGGCCGGTCGGGATCGGTCTCGTTTGGATTTATCGGTACCTGTTGCGGCCGGTGGGGGTCGCGCTGGGGTGGGCTTGGCGGTACACGTTCGGCGCATTGTTTCGGGGGGTGGTGATCGTTTGGCGAGCTACGGTGATGCCGGCCTCGCGGTGGGTGCGCGACGAGATCTGGCGCCCGGGAGCGGCGGCCGCACGATCCGTGCTGGTGGCGGTCGGGCTACGGCGCTGACCCAGGTGGGAACACCGGCCGAATCCTGACGCCGTGGCACAGGAGGAATGCGCGAAAGGCCGGGCAGACGGCTCGGCGCTCCCGGGGTGCCGCACCGCCGGGAATGGGGCGAGCCGCCCCGGCGCCGGAGAGTCGGCTACGAAGCGGCTCGAGTCTTTGGGCGCTCCCAGGGCCAAGGCCCGGTTTGCAGTCCTGGGAGCGCTCCCAAATCACGTTACAACACATTGACCTTGTTGAGAAGAACACATGACGAACACGGTCGATTTAACGCGGGCCGGGTGAGCGGGCGGATCCGCCGGCCACATGCAGGACCGGGTCTGGAGCAAGTGCGGGACAGGTCAGGAGGCAGGTACCAGGGCCGACCAGGAGCAGGTACCGGGACCGAGCCAGGAGCAGGTACCGGGACCGAGCCAGGAGCCGGTGCGGGACCACGCCAGGAGCCGGTGCGGGACCGAGTCAGGAGCCGGTGCGGGACCGAGTCAGGAGCCGGTGCGGGACCGAGTCAGGAGGGGTGCGGGACCCGGTCAGGAGCAGGTACCGGGACCGGGTCAGGAGGGGGATTTCGACTCGCTGCGGAGGAGTTCGGTTATCTCGTCGGCGGGGAGGGGGCGGGCGAAGAGCCAGCCCTGGCCGGTGTCGCAGCCGAGGGCGCGGAGGCGGTCGGCCTGGTGGCGGGTTTCGACGGCTTCGGCGGTGACGGTTATGTCCAGGGCGTGGGCCAGGCGGATGACGGTTTCGACGATTTGCTCGTCGACTTCGGCGGAGCCGCGGAGGCCTTCTGCGGAGCGGTGGCCTTCTGCGAAGCGGAGGCCTTCTACGAAGGGGCCGGCCAGTTTGAGGGTGTGTACGGGGAGGCGGCGTAGGTAGGCGAGATTGGAATAGCCGGTTCCGAAGTCGTCGATGGCTATGCGGATGCCGCGCTGGGCGAGGCCGTCCAGGGCTCGTAGCGGGGCGCCGTCGGTGTCCATGATGGCGCTTTCGGTGAGTTCGAGGACCAGGCGGCCGGGGTCGAGGGCGGTGCGGGCCAGGACGGCTTCGACTTCGGTGAGGAACGACGGCTCGTGGGTCTGCGAGACGGTCATGTTGACGCTCATGGAGACGCGGAGGTGAGGGAAGAGGCGGGACCATTCGGCGGCCTGGGTGCAGGCGGTCTCCAGGACCCAGTGGCCCAGTTGGAGGATCACGCCGGTCTCCTCGGCAAGGGGGATGAAGGCGTCGGGGCTCAGTAGTCCCAGGACCGGGTGCTGCCAGCGGACGAGGGCTTCGACGCCGTGGATGCGTTCGTCGGCCAGGGAGACCAGGGGCTGGTAGACGACGGTGAACTCGTGGCGGTCGAGGGCGTCGGGCATGGCGGCGGCCAGTTCGTAGCGGGCGGCCTGGCGGGCGTTGCGGTCGGCGTCGTACATGACGAAGCGGCCGCGGCCCTCCTGCTTGGCGACGTAGAGGGTGAGGTCGGCGGCCTTCATGAGTTCGGCGGGGGTGGTGGCGTGGACGGGGCTCTCGACTACGCCGATGCTGGCGGTGACCCGCATGCGGTGCTGGTCCAGTTGGTAGGGGCGGGACAGGGCGGCAAGCGCTTGCTCGGCCAGGGCGGTCAGTTCGGCGGGGCCGGCGGGATTGTCGGCGAGGAGCACGAACTCGTCGCCGCTCATCCGGCCGGCGATGAAGACGGGCCGGGCTGCGCGGTCTGGGCCGGGGCCACGGGCAAAACCAGGGCCGGCAGAGGGATCAAGGCCGGCGAAGGAAGCGGCGGCAGGCGAGGGAACAGCGGCAGGCGAGGAGCCGGCAGGGGCGGGAGCGGCGGCAGGCGAGGAGGCGGCAAAGGGGGAGGCAGCGGCAGGCGAGGAAGCAGCGGGAGGGGAAGCGGCAGAAGGAGAGGGGGCAGGAGAGGAAGAGGCGAAAGGGGAGGCGGAAGGGGAGGTGGGAGGTGAGGAGACGGCGGGAGAGAAGGTGGTGACGCATGTGGTCAGGCGGTGGGCTACTTCGGCCAGGAGTTCGTCGCCTACCTGGTGGCCCAGGGTGTCGTTGACGCGTTTGAAGCCGTCGAGGTCGAGGTAGCAGAGGCCTACGCGGGCGCCCGGAAGCGGATCGGTGAAGATGCGGTCCAGGTGGGCTGCGATCATCGCGCGGTTGGGGAGGCCTGTCAGTGGGTCGTGGGTGGCCTGGTGTTCGAGGCGGTCCTGGAGGCTCAAGCGGTCGGTGATGTCCTGGACCATGGCGATGGTGAGTTCGGGGGCGCCGTTCTCGTCTCGGATCAGTGAGGCTGTCATGTCGGTCCAGACGACGCCGCCGTCCTTGCGGTAGTAGGCCTTCTCCAGGCGTACGTGGTCGCGGTCGCCCCGGATCATCTCCGCGTAGAGCTTCCACATGTCCGGCGGGTCGCTCGGGTGGGTCAGCTCGGGGACGTTGAGCGCGCACATCTCGTCGGCCGTGTAGCCGAGCAGGTCGGCGAAGGCCTGGTTGACGCTGACGATCTGGCCGTCCATGGTGCTGACGCCGATGCCGACGGCGGCGCTGTGGAAGATCGCGCGCAGGCGTTCCTCGCTGGTGCGCAGCGCGCGTTCGGCGGCTGCGTGGGCGCCCAGGACGGCGCTGCTGAGGCGCTCCTGTTCCGCCATCGTCGCCTGCCGGAGCGCGTGGGCGTACCCGGAGGCGACCGCGCCCTGGATCTGCACCACTCGTTCGCGGTGTGCGGGGCCGGCGCCGGCGTCGACGGCCAGGTGGTCGCCGATGACCTGGATCGTCGCGGAGAGTACGGCTGGTTCGGTCAGGTGTGCTTCGACCAGGGCCGCGCCCACCGCCGCGGCCTGGCCGGGGTCGAACCGCGGGGAACGCAGCGCGGTGATCAGCCCGCCGGTGAGGCGGCGCAGCAGGGTGCCCAGCGCGGCCGCGTCCAACGGGACGAACCCGGCCCGGGACACCCGGCGTCGCCAGCGGCGGGCAAAGACCGCCGGCCCGGCGGCGTCCTGGGGCGGTGTCCGGCGATCAGGCGGTGTCCGGCGGTCAGAAGGCGGCATCCGGCGATCGGAAGGCGGCGGCATTCGGCGGTCAGGCGGCGTCTGGCGGTCAGAAGGCGGCGTCCGGCGACCAGGCGGCGGCGTCAGGCGATCAGGCGGCGGCGTCAGGCGATCAGAAGGCGGCGGCGCCCGGCGATCGGAAGGCGGCGGCATCCGGCGGTCAGGCGGCGTCTGGCGGTCAGACTGCGGTGTCCGGCGGTCAGAAGGCGGCATCCGGCGGTCAGTTCTTCCGGCCGACGCCGGCGTATGCCCCCACTCGCTCGGGATGTTCGTCGACCGGGTCCTCGGGGTCCGGGCGCCACCGCGGTATGAACACCAGGCCCGGCTCGACCAGGTCGAAGCCTTCGAAGTATGTCGCGATCTCGGTGCCGCCTCGGAGCACGATCTCGGTGGCGGTGCGGCCGGAGAGCCGCTGCGCCTCGATCACCTCGGGGGGCTGGCCGTCCGCCGTGGCGTGCGAGATCAGCAGGTAGCTGCCCGTCGTCACCGCGTCGCGCAGGGCGGCCACCACCGAGGCCGGACCGTCCGCGTCCGGTACGAAGTGCAGCACCCCGGCCAGCAGCACTGCCACCGGCTCGTCGAAGTCGATCAGGCCGAGTTTCTCGCTCTCGGCCAGTACGCGGTCCACGTCGCGGACGTCGGCGCAGATCACACCGGTGCCCTGGGTGCCGGCGAGGATCGCCCGGCTGTGCTCGACGGCCACCGGGTCGATGTCGACGTAGACGACCGTCGCGCCCGGCGCGGCCTCCAGCGCGATCTCGTGCACGTTGCCGGCCGTCGGGATGCCGGAGCCGATGTCGAGGAACTGGCGTACGCCCTGCGCGGCCAGGTAGCGCACCGCGCGGCGCAGGAACACCCGGTTCGAGCGCATCGTCTCGCCGATGTTGGGCGTCATCGCCGCGATCTGCTCGGCCAGGGCCCGGTCGACGGCGAAGTTGTGCGCACCGCCGAGGAAGTAGTCGTACACCCGGGCCGCGCTGGGCTGGTTGACGTCGATCCCGGCCGGCACCCAGTCGTTCGGTCCCGTCACGGCGCACCCTCCTCCATGGACAGTTCAAGAACCACAACTGTCTATCGTCTCGGTGGGCGCGAGGCAATCGTCCGAGCGCGCGGCATCGGGCAGCGAAGGTCCCCGGGCCGGGATCCGGTCCGCCAGGGCCGGGTCGACGCGCCACAGCGAGCCGTCCGCAGCACCGGTGACCGTGGCGATCATCGAGAGGAACGCGGTCCGGATCTGCAGCTCGGTCTGCTCCGCCGGCAGGTCGGAGAGCTCGACCAGCAGGGACGCGCTGCCGAGGATCCCGTACGCGTTGCGGGCGATCCCCTCGTAGTCCCCGCCCGGATAGCGGGTCACGTAGGCACCGGGAAAGGCGGACGAGCGCACGGCCAGCTGCTTGCCCGCCGTGACCGCCGCCGCCGAGACCAGCGGACTGGTCGGCCAGAGCACCGACGCCGTCGTCTCCCGGCCGTCGGGCTGCAGGTAGCGGCCCTGCATGTGGTAGTCGACGACGATCCTCGGCCGGGTCCGCTGCCACCACCGCAGCACCGCCCGCGACTCCGGCACCGGGTTGTCCGCGATCGGCGTCAGCGGGTTGTGGAACCGGTTGATGTCGTAGCCGACGCCCGGCTGCGAGTACTCCCCCGTCGCGCGAAGGTCGTGGTTCCAGCGCTGGTTGCGCGCCGCCCCGTCCGGGTTGGCCTGGACGACGATGTCGACGGTGACCTTCTTGCGCAGCGCCCGGTGCCACGCCGTCTCCGGCACACCGAGCGCCCACAGCGCCCGGATCGCCGCCGGCGTGCCCAGAGGCTCGTCCCCGTGCTGCTGGGTGATGAGAAGCAGCCGCACCGGGCCGGTCCCGACGGTGGCCAGGCGCAGCGGCCGGCCCTCGTTGCTGCGGCCGATGATCCCGAGCCGCACCCGCCCGTCGCTGGCATGGGCCACCCGCTCAAGCGCGCGGCCGACATCCAAGGCAGCAGCGACGGCAGGAACGGGGGCGGCGACGGCAGGAACGGGGGCGGCGACGGCAGGAACGGGGGCGGCGACGGCAGGAACGGGGGCGGCGAGGACGCCGAGCCCGAGGACCAGAGCGAGGACGGCGGCCAGACGAGCTTTCACGGCGGCTCCCAGATATCGCTAGACGTCAATGTCTAACGCCACCCTAGAGCGTTCAGCGGCCATACCCGAACATCTTCGCCGCCAGGTCGGTCATCACCTCGGTCGCGCCCGCGCCGATGCCCAGGATCCGCGTGTCCCGGTAATGCCGCTCGACCTCGGACTCGCGCATGTACCCCATCCCGCCGTGCAGCTGCACGGCCTCGTCCACCACGTACTTGCACGCCTCCACGGCGGCGTTCTTGGCCAGGCAGACCTCACCGATCACCGGATCGCCGCCGGCGTGGCGGACGGCGACCTGCCGGGTGTACGCCCGGGCCAGCTCGATCCGCTGGCGCATCTGGATCAGCTTGTGCTGCACGACCTGGCGTGCGATCAGGGGTTTGCCGAACGTGCGGCGCTGTCTCGCGTACTCCAGGGTCAGGTCCAGGCAGCGCTGGGCGACCGAGTACGCGTGCACCGCCGCGATGATCCGCTCAGGGACGAACACCTGCCCGATCAGCAGGAACCCGGCGCCCTCCCCGCCGATCAGGTTCGCCGCCGGGACCCGGCAGTCCACGAACGACAGCTCCGCGGTGTCCGAGCACAGCCAGCCCATCTTGTCGAGCTTGCGGGACACGCTGAAGCCCGGCGTGCCCTTCTCGATCACCAGCAGGCTGACCCCGGCCGCGCCCGGGCCGCCGGTGCGCACCGCCGTCGTGACGAAGTCGGCGCGTACGCCGGACGTGATGAACATCTTGGCGCCGTTGACGACGTAGTCGTCGCCGTCGCGTGCCGCGGTGGTCCGCAGCGACGCCACGTCCGAGCCGGCGTCCGGCTCGGTGATGCCCAGCGCGCTGATCCTCTCCCCGGCCAGGGTGGGCCGCACGAACCGCTCGACCAGGTCCGGGTCGCCGACGGCCACCATGTGCGGCAGCGCGATGCCGAGGGTGAACAGCGCCGCGTGGCAGCCGGACGAGCCGCCCGCCTCCAGGAACGCCTCGGTGGCCACGACCGTGTCGACGGTGTCGCCACCGTCGCCGCCGTACTCCTGCGGGAAGCCGATCGCGTACAGGCCGGCCTTGGCGGCGCGCTCGTGCAGCTCGCGGGGGATCTCGCCGGCCTGTTCCCAGGCGGGCAGGTGGGGCAGGACCTCACGGGCGGCGAACTGGCGCATGGCGTCGGCCAGAGCGAGCCGCTCGGGCGTGGCGAACGGATCGAAATAGGTCATTCGGCTCTCCTCAGCGGGGCGCGTTCGACGAGGGTGTCCGGGGCACGGCGGCCGAGCAGGACGGCGGCAGCGCGTTTCCAGCGGCGGATGAGCAGTTCGCGGTGGGCCAGGTCGCCGCTGACGATGCCGGTCATGGCCAGGCCGGTGAGCACCTCGAAGCTGAGCTGGATGACCGTGCCCAGCCGCGGGTCGCCCGGCGCGGCCTGCTCCAGCAGGGCCCGCGAGCGCTCGTGCAGGACACCGAAGAGTTCCTTCTCGACCGGGACCAGGGCGTCGCGCAGCTCGGCGTCGGTGCGGGCCGCGTTCCACAGTTCGAGGGCGGCCCAGAACAGCGGCGAGGAGAAGTGGTGCCAGACGACGTCGATCACGGCGTCGATCGGGTCGGTGCCGTCGGGGACGGCGGCCAGTTCGGCGCCGAGGCCGGACAGGCGTTTGCGGGCGACGTGCTGGACGGCGCCGGCGAGCAGGTCCACCTTGGTCGGGAAGTGGTGCAGCAGGGTGCCGCGGGGCACGTCGGCGCGGGCCAGGACCTCGGCGGTGGTGGTCTCGGCATAGCCGCGCTCGACGAGGCACTGCACGGTGGCGTCCAAAATCTTGGCGCGGGTCGCCTCGCTGCGCTGTGCCTGGGTGCGCCGGGTCGCCGCGGTCATGCATTTACCGTACGACGTGACGGTAACTTCTGTCTGCACCCACCTCTGACAGCCCTTGCCGTGACCCAGCTCACTCATTTACCGTCACGCCAGACGGTTAGAGGAGGCTCAATGGTTCGGCTCTGGAGGCGGCGGCCGGCCGCGCCCGAGACCGGGATCGATCCGCCGCGGCGGTTCGCGTACCCGTACGCCGCCTCGGCCGAGATTCCCGCCTCGCCGCAGCGGGTCTTCGCCGTGCTGGCCGAGCCCGGCCGGATGGCCGACTGGCTGACAATGCACACCGGCTGGCCCGGCGAGCCACCCGGCACTATCACCGAGGGTGACCGGTTCACGCAGCGCGTCAAGCTCATGGGCATGCCGGCCGAGGTCCGCTGGACGGTCACCGGCCTCACCGACGCCCGCACGGTCTGGCTCGACGGCACCGGCCCGATGGGCATCCTCGTCGGCCTCTACCTCTCCGTCGTGACCAGTCCAAACGGCACGATCGTGCGCATCGACGGCGGCGTCGAGGGCGGCACCACCGACGGCCCGCTCGGCGGAATGGTCGCCCGCAACCTCGCCGACGCCATGCAGAAGTCCCTGACCAGGCTCGCCGCCCTCTTCATCGGGAAAGAGCCGCCCGCGGAGAAGAACGAGAAGAAGCCGCGCGCCGAGAGAACACAGCGCGTGAAGACGGCGCCGATCCTGCACGAGCGCACCGGGACCGAAATTGATCCGTGGACGCCGGTGCTCGTCGGCGCCGGGCAGGTCAGCGAGCGCTCCACCGACCCGAACGGCGGCGATCCGGTCTCCCTCGCCGTCCGCGCCCTGCGGCTGGCCGCGGACGACAGCGGCGCCGGCGCGAAACTGCTGGCGGCGGCCGACTCGGTGGGCTACGTCGCCAGCGTCTCCTGGCAATATCTCGACGGTGCCGCGCTGATCGCCTCCGCGGTCGGTGCCGAGCCGGCCGAGACGGTGCAGTCCAGCATCTTCGGCGGCGACGGCTCGCTTCGGCTGATCAACGACATGGCGGCGGAGATCGCGGCGGGCCGGGTCGCGGTCGCCCTGGTCGGCGGGGCCGAGGCCGCGGCCACCGCCGCGGTCGCGGAACGTGCGGCGCGAGACCTGGGATGGTCCGGGCAATCCGAGGGTACGGTGCCCGCGCGCACAGTCGGCGTGGACACCGCACCCAACACCGACGCCGAGGTGGCGGCGGGGCTCGTCGCACCGGTCTACGCGTACGCCCTCATCGAGTCCGCGATCCGCGGCAAACTCGGCCTCACCGCCGCCGAGCACCTGTCCCGGATCACCGAATTGTGGTCGCGGTTCTCCGCGGTCGCCGCCGCCAACCCGCACGCCTGGCAACCGGAGCACCGCACCGCCGCCGACCTGGCCACCCCGACCGCCGGCAACCGGCCGATCGCCGCGCCCTACCCCAAGCTGCTCACCGCGAACCTGCAGGTCAACCAGGCTACCGGCCTCATCCTGTGCAGCGCCGAGGCGGCACAGCGCGCCGGCATCGACCAGGACCGCTGGGTGTTCGCGCACGCCGGCGCGCACGCAGGCGACGAATGGTTCGTCACCGAGCGCGCCGACCTGGCGTCCTCCCCCGCGATCCGCGCCGCCGGGACGGCCGTGCTCGACCACGCCGGCATCACCGTGGACGACGTCCGGCACATCGACCTGTACGCGTGCTTCCCGTCGGCGGTCCAGATCGCGGCGGCGGAGCTGGGACTGCCCCTCGACGACCCGCAGCGGCCACTGACCGTCACCGGCGGGCTCACCTTCGCGGGTGGGCCGGGCAACAACTACACGAGCCACGCGATCGCGAGTCTCGTACCCTTGCTTCGTTCTGACCCCGAGGCCTACGGCCTGGCCACCGCGCTCGGGTGGTATCTGACCAAGCACGCCGCGGGGGTCTTCTCGGCGCGGCCGCCGCGGCGCACCTACCTCGACATCGACGCTGACCTGGGCCTTTCACGGCCCGCTGCCCGCAAGGTACGCACCGGCTGGACCGGGACCGCCGTGCTGGAGGCCTGGACCGTCACCTACGGCCGCGACGGCGAACCGGAGGCCGGCATCGTCACCGCGCTCACCGACGACGGCGACCGCGTGATCCGCCGCGTCACCGACCCCGCCCTGATCGACCGGCTGCTGACAGAGGACCCGCTCGGCCTGCCACTGTCCGTCACCGCCGGCGGCTTCGCGATCACCGGCACCACCCGCACCCTGAACCGGCCTTCCTCCTCTTAGCAAAGGGCCCGACATGATCGAACATCTGCGCGCCGTCAAGCGGATGCACCAGATCGGCATCGTCAACCTGCTCAGTCCCGGCCGGCTGCTGCGCGCGGCCAAGAACAACGCCCGGCTCGGCCCGCAAGCCGCCCTGATCATGAAGGCGGCGTCCGAGCACCCGGAGTTGCCCGCCGTCACGGACGAACGCGGCACGATCAACTACCGGGACCTGGACGCGCAGTCCAACAGTCTCGCCCACGCCCTCAAGAAACTCGGCCTGCCGGACCGCTCGGTCGTCGGTGTCGTCGCCCGCGACCACCGCGGCCTGGTCCTGGCGATCAGCGGGGTCGCGCGGGCCACGCTGCGGCTGGCGCTGATGAACACCGGCCTGGCCAAGCAGCAGTTCGCCGAGGTGGTGGCACGCGAGAAGGTACGGGTGATCCTCTACGACGAGGAGTTCGCCGACCTGGTGGCCGGGCTGCCCGAGGACATCCCTCGCTACACGACGTGGGGTTCGACCGTCGACCCGTCGATCGACGAGCTGATCGCCGCGTACCCGTCGACGCCGCTGCCGATGCCCGACCGGCCGGGTGGTTTCATCATCCTGACCAGCGGCACCACCGGGCTGCCCAAGGGCGCGCCGCGGACCAAGGTGTCACCGCTGGCCAGCGCGCTGATCGCGGACCGCATCCCGTTCCCCCGGCAGGGCGCGGCGGTGATCGCGTCGCCGCTGTTCCACAGCACCGGGTTCGGCGCGTGGACGGTCGGGTTGTCCCTCGCGAACCACGCGGTGCTGCTTCGCCGCTTCGACGCCGAGCGGATCGTCGAGGCGATCGCCGAGCACCGGGCGCAGATGCTGGTCGCGGTACCGACCATGCTGACCCGGATCCTGGCGCTCGGCCCGGAGGTCATCGGCAAGTACGACACGTCGTCGCTGCGTACCGTCTTCGTGGCCGGGTCCGCGCTGGCGCCCGAGCTGACGAGCCGGTTCCACGACGTGTTCGGCGACGTGGTCTACAACGTGTACGGGTCCACCGAGGTCGCCGTGGCCGCCGTCGCCCAGCCGGCCGAGTCGCGGCGCGCGCCCGGAACCGTCGGGAGACCGCCGGTGACCGTACACGTGGCGCTCTTCGACTCCTCGGACAAGCGGATCACGTCACCGCGTGTGCACGGGCGGGTGTTCGTGAAGACCGGCATCCCGTTCGAGGGATACACCGACGGGCAGCACAAGCAGATCATCGACGGCTACATGGCGACCGGCGACCAGGGGCACTTCGACGACGAGGGCCTGCTGTTCATCGACGGCCGCGACGACGACATGGTCATCTCCGGCGGCGAGAACGTGTACCCGGTCGAGGTGGAGAACCTCCTGGTCGCCCGGGAGGACATCGTGGAGGCGGTGGTCGTCGGCGTCGACGACGCGGAGTTCGGCAAGCGGCTGCGCGCGTTCGTGGTGCCCACCGCGGACTCCGCCCGCGACCCCCAGGTGATCAAGGACTATGTGAAGGCGAACCTGGCCCGCTACAAGGTGCCCCGCGACGTCGTCTTCCTGGAGTCGCTGCCGCGCAACCCGACCGGCAAGGTACTGCGGCGGGAGCTGCCCGTCGACTGAAAATCGGGTGATCCGCAGCGGGTGGCCGGGTTAGCTTCGCGACCATGGAACCACTCGATGAACGGGCCATCCGTGCCTCGTTCGTGAACTGCAGCAAGGGCGAGGCCGGCCGCATCCGGATGCCCGCCGGGCTGGCCGGCGACGGTGTGCCCTGGGCCGACCTGGACTTCCTCGGCTGGACCGACCCGGGTGCCCCGTTACGGGCGCTGCTGGTCGTGCCCGGCGCGGACGGGCCCACCGGCCTGGTGCTGCGCCGGCCGGAGGCGCGCAAGTCCAGCGCGCTGCGCTCGAGCATGTGCCGGATCTGCCTGACCGACCACGCCGCGTCGGGGGTGGCGCTGTTCGTGGCGCCGCTGGCCGGGGCGGCCGGGCGCAACGGCAACACCGTCGGCGAGTACATCTGCGCCGACCTGGCCTGCTCGCTCTACCTGCGCGGCAAGCGACAGCCGAAGATGCGCCTGATCCGCCGGGAGGAGACGCTCACCCTCGGCGAGCGCGTCGACCGGGCGATGACGAACCTGGCGGCCTTCACCGCCCGGGTCGCCGCGGGCTGACCGGGAGCGCCGCAACCTTTCCGCAAGTTTTCCGCAGACCGCGGGCGGGACCGTCGGTCGCATCGGAAACCTACGGAAAGCGAGGTCGTCATGACGGCATCCACCCGATCGGGGCGGACCACCGTTCGCCTGCTGCTCGCCCTGGCGCTGGGCATCCTCGGACTGCTGGCCGCCGCCTCCCCGGCGGCGGCAGCGGGACCCTCGTCGGCGCAGGCCGCGCTCGCCGGGTGCCCGGCCGACAGCGTGTGCCTCTACAACGACAAGGACTTCAACGGGCACATCTTCACGATCCCGGCCGGCGGTTCGATCCCGAGCCTGCACGCCTTCGCCTGTGCCGGCTGTGACAGCCCCAAGCACGGCGCCGGCGACGGCAACTTCGGCGACCAGATGAGCGCGTGGGTGAACAACACGTCCTGGTCCTACTGCTGGTACTACGACATCAACTTCGGCAGCTACGTGGGCGTCATGCCGGCCGGCCAGGCGGTGTCCTGGGTCGGCAAGCGCGCCCAGGACGAAGCCTCCTCGATCCGGCCCTGCTGACCTGCCCGCTCAGGGACCCGGAGACGCGCCCGGCCTGGGGGCAGGCCGGGCGCGTTCGGGCGCGGCCTTTGTCAGGCGCGGTCACGCCGGGCGCCGGTTGCGGGCCCCGGTGGTGCCCGCGGCGGCGAGGCCGCTGCGGGCGCGCGCCTGCTGGTCCCGGGCGCCGGTCGCGGACGCGACGGCCAGAGCCTCGCGATGCACGCCGGTGGCCTCGGCGGTCAGGCCGGCGGCGTGCAGGGCCTCGCCGAGCCCGTTGAGCGCCGACGCCTGGCCGAGGCGGTCTCCGAGGTCCTCGAACAGGCGCAGGGCGGCGCGGTGATGGCGCTGGGCCCGTTCGAACCGGCCCAGCCGGGTCTCGCAGGCACCCAGGCTGTCCAGGGTCACCGCCTCGCTGCTGCGGTGGCCGACCTCCCGGAACAGGGCGAGGGCACGCCGGTGCCGGGCCGCGGACGACGAGAACCGGCCGGAGCGGGCCTCGATCTCGCCGAGGCTGTTGTGGGCCCACGCCTCGCCGAACAGGTGGCCGGCCTTGCGGTGCAGGGTGAGCGCGAGCGCGGCGTGTTCCCGCGACTCGCTGTCGCGGCCGAGGCGGGCGCCGACGGAGGCCAGCCGCGTGAGCGCGTGCGCCTCGCCGGTGAGGTCGCCGAGACTCCGGTAGCGGATCATCGCCTCCCGGTATCCGGCGGCGGCCTCGGCGTACCTCGCCTGCTGCTCGTCGATGCCGGCGAGATTGCCCAGCGCACGCGCCTGGCCCCGCTCGTCGCCGGCCTGCTCGGCGAGCCGGCGGGCCCGGCGCAGATCCCGGACCGCGGCGGCGGGGTGCCCGGCCGAGGCGTGCAGGTGTGCCAGGGCGTTCAGCGCGTACGCCTCGGCGGCGGTGTCGCCGAGCAGCCGGGCGGCGGACCGGGCGGCGCCGTGTATCGCGGTGGCGGCGCTGTGCTCGGCGCCGTCGAGGTAGCGGTAGAGGATCGCGGAGAGCCGGACCGCGTGCGCCGGCCGGCCGTGTGCCGTGGCGGCGGCGAGGTTCGGCAGTTCGGCGCGCAGCCAGCGGCGGGCGGCGACGGCGTCGGGCATGTCCGGCAGCGGGGTGGCCGGGCGGTCCACGGCCGGGCGGCGGTCCGCCTCACCGGGGTAGAGGATCTGCATGGCCGCCGACGCGGCCGCGAGATAGTGGTCCAGCAGGCCGTCCATCGCCGCCGGCACGGCGGTTTCCCGGGCGAGGCGGGCGGCGTACGCGCGAAGCAGGTCATGCAGGCCGAAGCGGTCCTCCCCCACCGGATGGACCAGATGCGCGCGCATCAGCGCCGCCAGTGACCGCCGCGCCTCGCCCAGCGCGCCGCCGCCGAGCGCCGCCGCCGCGTAGACGTCCAGGTCCGGTCCCGGATGCAGGCCGAGCAGCGCGAACAGCCGCACCTCGGGTGCACGCAGGTGACGCAGCGACCAGGAGAAGACCGCACCGACGGCGGAGCGCGGGTCGTCGCCGTCGCTGAGCAGATCCAGGCGGCGCTGCTGCTCGGCGAGTTCGCCGGTCAGGGCGGCGAGCCCGGCGCCCGGCCGGGCCGCCGCCAGCTCCGCGGCGATCCGCAGCGCCAGCGGCAGCCGGGCGCACTGCTCGGCCAGCAGCGCGGCCGCCTCCGGTTCCCGGTCGACGCGCGCGCCGACGAGCCGGCGCAGCAGACCTCGCGCCTCGGGCGCCGGGAGCAGGTCCAGCGCCACCCGCTGGGCGCCGTTGACCGAGACCAGCCCGGCCAGCGAGTTGCGGCTGGTGATCAGCACCGCGCAGCCGGCCACCCCGGGCAGCAGGTGGCGCAGCTGGTCGACGGTCGACGCGTTGTCCAGCACGATCAGCATGCGCCGCCCGGCGAGCCGGGTCCGGTACTGGCGGGCCCGCTCGTCGGCGCCGGCCGGCACCGGTGGCCCGCCGATCGAGGCCAGCAGCGCACCGAGCGCGTCGAGCGGGCTGACCGGCTGGTCCGGGTCGTATCCGCGCAGGTCGACGTAGAGCTGGCCGTCCGGGAACCGGTCGCGTACCCGGTGCGCCCAGTGCACCGCGAGGGCGGTCTTGCCCGCGCCGGCCGTACCGGTGACGCAGATCGTCAGCGGCGCCGCACCGGCCGACTCGGCCAGCAGCCGGTCGAACTCGGCCAGCTCCGCCGCGCGCCCGGTGAAGGCCGCGACGTCGGCCGGCAGCTGCGCCGGCACCGGGCCCGGCCCGGAAAGCGCCGGCACCGGGCCCGTCCCGGACAGCGCCGGCACCGAGCCGGGACCGGGCAGCGGCGGCTCGGAGCGCAGCACCACCTGATGGGCGGCCCGCAGCTCCGGGCCCGGCAGGACCCCGAGTTCGTCGCGCAGCAGGCGGCGGGTGCGGTCGAAGCGGTCCAGCGCGTCCGCCGTACGCCCCACCGCGTGCAGCGCCAGCATGAGCGTCGCCGCCGCCGGTTCCAGCAGTGGCCGCTCCCCCGCCAGCTCGGTCAGCGGGACCACGGCCGCATTGGCGCGCCCCAGCTCCGTCTCCGCCCGCGCCCACGCGATCACCGCCTGCGTGTGGTCCTGCCACAGCGTCTCCCGCATGCGCTGGGCCCACGCGCCGCCCACCCCGGCCAGCGGATCACCGCGCCACAGGTCCAGTGCGGCCCGCAGCACACCGGCGCGGGCCTCGCCGGGCAGGGCCGCCTGGCGGCCCCGGGCCAGCAGGTCACGGAACCGCAGGACGTCGACCTGGTCGGTGTCGGCGTCGAGCAGGTACCCGCCGGCCGTACGGATCAGCGGCTGGTCCACGGCGCCGGCCTCCTCGAAGGCGCGGCGCAGCCGGGCGATGTACGCGTACAGGGACCGGCGGGCCTGTGCGGGCGCGTCGTCGCCCCACACCCGGTCGATCAGCGTGTCCCGGCTGACCGGCCGGCCCGCCTCCAGCAGCAGCACGGCGAGCACCGCCCGCTGCCGTGGTTCGCCGACGGCCGCGGGCCGGCCCGCGGACAGGGCCTCGACCGGCCCGAGAACCCGGTACTCCATGTCTGCCCCCAGGATGCGAGTACTCGCATCCCCTTCGCGGGAGCAGGCGCCGCGGATGGGCGGTGACGCGAATCCGTCAGGGTTTGCGGGCCACCGCGCCGTAGAGGGCGACCTGCGCGTCGGTGAACGGGACCTCCTCGTCGGGCCGCCACCGCAGGATCGGCACCACACCCGGGTCGGCCATCTCCATGCCGGGGAAGAACCGGGCCACCTCCTCGCGGCTGCGCAGCCGGGTCGGGATCCCCTGCCGCTGCATGACCTCGCTGAACCGGGCCCACTTCTCCGGGTCGTGATCCGCGGTGATGTGCGAGATCACCAGGTAGCTGCCGTGCGGCAGGTCGGCCATCAGCCGGGCGACGATCCCGTACGGGTCGGCCGGGTCCGGCAGGAAGTGCAGCACCGCGTAGAGCAGCAGGGCGACCGGCTGGTCCAGGTCGATGGTCTCGCGCACCTCCGGCGAGTGCAGGATGCGCTCGGGTTCACGCAGGTCGGCGTGCAGGTAGGTGGCGTTGCCGGCCCCGGTGAGCAGGGTCCGCGCCTGCGCCAGCACGAGCGGGTCGTTGTCGGAGTAGACGACCCGGGCGGCCGGGTCGACCTCCTGCGCCACCTGGTGCACCGTCGGGGCGGTGGGCAGCCCGGTGCCGAGGTCGACGAACTGCCGGATGCCGGCCTCGGCGGCGAGGAACCGCACGGTCCGGCGCATGAAGGCACGGTTCTGCCGGGGCGCGGTCGCCGCGTCCGGGTTCACCCTGAGCCCTTCCTCGGCGGCCGCCCGGTCGGCGGCGAAGTTGTTCGTCCCGCCGAGCAGGTAGTCGTACACCCGGGCGGGATGTGGCCGCCCGGTGTCCAGAGGTTCGACCATGATCTCTGCCCCCATCGATCAGAATGATCGACAAAGGATAGACCCGGTTCATCCTTTTACGGCCCCTGAGGTCATGCCCGCGACGATGCGCCGGTTGAAGAACAGGAACATGATCAGCGGCGGGACCGTGACCAGCAGGATGTCCATGAACAACAGGTGATACTGGGTGCTGAACTGACCGGCGAAGTTGTAGACCGTGGTCTGCACGGTGGCGTTTTGGGAGCCGGGCAGGAAGTACAGCGGATTGACGAAGTCATTGAACACCGTCACCGACTGCACCACCACGGCCGTGATGATGACCGACCGCAGCAGCGGGAAAATCACCCGGAAGAACAGCCGCAGCGGCCCGGCACCGTCGATCGTGGCAGCCTCGTCCAGCTCCCGCGGGATCGTCGCGATGAACGCCCGGAACAGCAGCACGCAGAAGCTGAGCCCGAACGCCACCTCGATCGCGATCAGCCCCGGCATGGTGCCGAACAGGCCGAGCGAGTCCAGGACCCAGATCGTCGGCACCACCGCCGGCGGGATGATCAGCCCGCACAGCACCAGGAAGTTGATCAAGCCGTTCCACCGGGAGGCGCGGCGCTGCAGCACGAACGCCACCATCGCCGCCAGCACCACCATGATCGCCACGCTGGAGACGGTCAGGATCGTGCTGTTGATGTACGCGATGATCAGCATGTAGTCGCGCGCCTTCAGCACCTCGATCAGGTTCGGCACGAACTGGAACTGCGCCGGCCAGGAGAAGTCCAGCCGCGCCGCCTCCCGGGCGTTCTTCGACGCGGTCAGCAGGATGAACGCGAACGGCACCAGGAAGAACACGCCGGAGACCACGATCGCCGAGACGCCGATCGCCCACGGACGAAGCCTCACAGCTCGACCTCCTTACGGTTGAGGAACCGCGACAGCGGCAGCACGATCGCCGTGACCACCACGAACAGCACCACGTTCCCGGCGGTGGACAGCCCGTAGAAACCGGCCTGGTACTGCTTGTAGATCACCGAGGCGATGACGTCGGAGGTGAAGCCGGGCCCGCCGCGGGTCATCGCCCAGATCAGGTCGAACGAGCGCAGCCCCCCGATCAGCGACAGGATGATCACGGTGACCGTGGCCGGGCGGGCGAGCGGCAGGATCAGGTGGCGGAAACTCGCCCAGCCGCTCGCGCCGTCGACCCGGGCCGCCTCGAAGTACTCCTGCGGAATCGACACGATCCCGGCGATGTAGATCAGTGTGGCCAGGCCGACGCCCTTCCAGATGTCGACCAGCGCGACCGACAGCAGCGCGTACGACGGATCGGTGAGCCAGCCCGGGCCCTCCACGCCGACCCGGGCCAGGGTCTGGTTGACCAGGCCCTGCTCCGGGTCCATCAGCACGGTGAAGGTCAGGCCGACGCCGATCGTGCTGACCAGCACCGGGAAGAACACCACCGACCGCAGGTAGCCGCGCGCCACGATCCGCGAGGTCAGCAGCACCGCCAGCAGCAGCCCCAGCACCACCTTGGCCCCGGACGTGACCACGCCGTAGATCAGCGTGTTGACGAAGCCCTTGACCAGCGCGGGTTCTCCGAAGAACGTGACGAAGTTGTCCAGGCCGACGAAGTGCGACTCGAACAGCGTCCACCGGGTCAGGCTGAAGTAGAACGACGCGATCGTCGGCACCAGGAACAGCACGCCGTAGACGATCGCCGCCGGCAGGTAGAACCAGGTCGGGTAGGGGCTGCGCGCCCGCGCGGGGGACGACCCGGTGACCCGGGCCGTCCCGTCGCGAGCCTCGACGAGCAAGCTCATGACCATCCCGGCAGGCCGAGCTGCTGGGCCTGCTTCTTGACGTCCTCGTCGTACAGCTTCGCGCCGTCGGCCGCCTTGCGGATCCCGGAGCCGACCTCCACGCAGATCTGCTCGAGGGCCGGGCCCTTCACCGGTGAGACGAACTCCAGTGCCAGACCGGACTGGCCCGGTGCGCTGATGTAGGTCTGCATGTCCTTGACCACCTGCGGCACGTCGTCCGGCAGCGTGCAGCCCTGCACCGCGAACGGGCCGTTGATCACGGTGGCGGCGGCCTGCGCGGCACAGCCGTCAGCGCTGGAGATGAACGCCAGGAACTTCTTGGCGGCGTCCAGCTTGGCCCCGGTCGTGCTGGCCGGGATGTAGGCCCCGCCGGGCGCCCAGACGGTCAGGCCGTTCTTGGCAGCGTCGTTGCCCGGGATCGGGAACAGCCCGATCTTGTCAGCCTGCTCCGGGAACGTGCCCAGCAGCTGGCTGATGATGCCGGACAGGATCGGGTACTGCGCCCCGGTGCCCTTGGCCAGTTGCTCGACGGCGTCGTTGAGCTTGGCCGAGGCGAAGTCCTTGTTCACATACCCGGCGTCGTGCACCTGCTGCAGGTGCTCAAAACCGGCCAGGGCGGCCGGGGTGGTCGCGTACTTGGCCTGGTTGGCGGTGTACTTCTCGGCGAAGTCGGGCTGCGCGGCGCTGACGTTGTGGAAGTCGCCGAGCACGAACAGCTGCGACGTCCAGGTCTCACCGTACGACTGGATGACCGGGGCGATGTTCGCCGCCTTGATCTTGGCGTTGTTCGCCATGAAGTCGTCCCAGGTCTTCGGAACCTGCAGGCCGAGCTTCTCGAAGACGGTCCGGTTGTAGAGGATCGCCCCGGCGTTGTAGGTGCCGAACGGCGCGCCGAACACCTTCCCCTCGCTGGTCACCGAGATCTTGAAATTCTCGTCGACCTGCGCCGCCCACGGCTGGTCGTCCACAGCGACCAGGTTCTTCGTCGGGGCCAGGGCCTGCAGCAGCGAACCCGAGTTGTACTGGAACACATCGGTCATGTCGCCGGTGGACAGCCGCGTCTTGACGAGGTTGTCGCCCTCGGTGCCCTGCGGCCGGGTCTCCACCTTCACCGTGATGCCGGGGTTCTTGGCGTTGAACTCCTTCGCCAGGCCCTCCGCCATCTTGCTGTTGGTGTCCGAGTTGTCCACCAGGAACGACAGCGTGACGTTGCCGCCACCGCCCTCGTCGTCGCTGGATCCGAGGCTGCCGGCACTGCAGCCGGTCAGGCCGAGGGTGACGGCCGCGAAGGCGGCCAGGACTATTTTCCGGTTCATTTCTTACCTCCGAGGGGAAGGGCGAATCACGCGCCGGGCAGCAGCTCGGCGAGTCGGGTGCGCAGGGCCGCGGCGTTCGGCACGAAACCGCCCGCGGTGAGGGCATCGATGAGCTGGTCGACCGGGGCGTCCAGGTAACGGCTGAGCCGCGCGCCCACCGCCGGCTCGTCCGCCGCGGCGCCGGCCTCCACCGCGGCCGTCACCACCGCGCGCCACAGCGGCTCCCGGTCGAAGACGTCGCGCACGGTCGCCAGGGGGGTTTCGGTGATCGGGTCCGGCACGGTCCACGAGTGACTGCCGTGGGTCACCCTGACCGCTTCGGCGCCGGGCAGCCGCACAGTCGCGGTCACACCCACCGGCACCCGCAGATCAAGGCGCAGTTCGCCGCCGGCTCGCTGCCAGGAGACCTCCGCCATACCGTACGGGGTGAGGTGCCTCGCCGACGCCGAGGACAGCCCGGCTCCCGGCACCGGCTCCACGTGGATCTCCCGGTAACCGGGCGCGGCCGGTGCCAGACCCGCCACCCGGCGGTGCAGCCAGTCCGCGACCGCGCCCAGCGCGTAGTGGTTGAACGAGGTCATCTCACCCGGATTGATCGACCCGTCCGGCAGCATGCTGTCCCACCGCTCCCACACGGTGGTCGCACCCATCGTCACCGCGTACAGCCACGACGGGCAGCCGGTCTGCAGCAGCAGCCGGTGGGCGACGGCCGGCTCACCCGCGTCGGTCAGCGCGTCGGCGATCAGTGGGGTGCCGACGAAGCCGGTCGCGATCCGGAAACCCGAGGTCCGCACGAGATCCGCGAGGCGGCGTCCGGCTCGTTCACGCTGCCGCGCATGCGGCAGCAGGGCCCATTGCAGGGCCATCGCGTACGCCGTCTCGGCATCGCCGAGGACCCGGCCGCCGTCGGTCACGTACTCTGCGGCGAACGCGGCGCGCACCCGGACCGCCAGGTACGCGTACCGCCGGGCCAGCGACGTCTCGCCCAGCACCTCGGCCGCCTCCGACAGCACCTGCGCCGACCTGGCCAGATGCGCCGTGGCGATCACGTCCGCGTCGGTGCGCGCCTGGAACGGGTTCTCCGGCGGCGCGGCCGGGTCCAGCCAGTCACCGAACTGGAACCCGCCGGTCCACAGCATGTCGTCACCGGCCAGATCGGCGAGCCGGTCCACCCAGGCGCGCATGCTCGGCAGCTGCCGGGCCAGGATCTGCCGGTCCCCGGTACGCCGGTACTGCGTCCACGGCACCAGGACCGCCGCGTCGCCCCACGCCGCCGCCGACGGTGACACCCCGTGGATGACGTCCGGCACCACGAACGGCACCGAACCGTCCTTGTACTGCTCGGCCGCCAGATCGGCCAGCCACGACGTCAGGAACCCGCCGGTGTCGAACAGGAACGCCGCCGTCGGCGCGAACACCTGGATGTCACCGGTCCAGCCCAGCCGCTCGTCACGCTGCGGGCAGTCGGTCGGCACGTCCAGGAAGTTGCCGCGCATCCCCCACACCACGTTCTCGTGGAACCGGTTCAGCAGCTCGTGCGAACTGTCGAACCAGCCGGTACGCCGCAGGTCGGAACCGACCACGACCGCCTCGACGTCCTCGGGACGCAACCCTTCCACACCGGTGACCTCGGCATAGCGGAAACCGTGGAAAGTGAAGACCGGCTCCAGGACCACCTCGTCCGGCCCGGCCAGCACATAGGTGTCGGTGGCCGCGGCGGTCCGCAACGGGCGAACCCCCAGCTCGCCGTTCTCCAGCACCTCCGCGTGCCGGACCCGGACCTCGTGGCCCTCGCCGAGCCCGCGGACCCGCAACCGCACCCAGCCGACCAGGTTCTGCCCGAAGTCGATCAGATTCCCGGTCACCGACACGGCCGGCAGCACCTCGGTCACGCGCACCGGCGGGCCGTCGGCGCCGACCAGACGGCTCAGATCCGCGTCCACCTCCTCGACGGGGTGACGCGAGTCCTGCCCGGGGCGAAGATCGGTGCGCTGTCCATCGTACAAATCATCGCTTTTGATCTCGCTCGAAGCGCTGGACCACGTCCCGTCCGTGACCACCGACTGGATCGTGCCGTCGGCGAGCGTCAGCTCGAGCTGCGCGAGAAGCGCGAGCCGGTCGCCGTAGAGTGCCCGGCCCTGGGCGAATCCGAGCCGCCCGCGGAACCAGCCGTTGCCGAGCAGCACCCGAAGGTCGTTGCCGCCCTCCCGCAGCAGCTCGGTGACGTCGTAGACCTGGTAACGCAGGCGGCGCGAATAGCTCGTCCAGCCGGGCGCCAGCTCCTGGTCACCGACCCGGACACCGTTGATCTCCGCGCGATAAAGCCCGTGTGCGGTGGTGTAGAGACGCGCCTGCCTGACTTCGCCGCTGACAGTGAACTCCCTGAGGAGCGCGTTGTCGTCATCCCCGGGGCTGATGAAGCGCGCGGTCCAGTCGCCGGGTTCGAAAAGGCCCGCTTCGACCGTCTGCGGCGGGCTCCACTCACCCCAGTCGCCGTCGCCGCGTACCCGGACCCGGACCGTTCTCGTCTCTCGGCTCGACAGTGGCGGCGCGGGCCACGGGACGAACACCTGCTCACCGGACTCGACCTGGTAGGTGTCGTCGCCGACGGCGATCTCGTAGGCGCGCTGCACGTAATCCGGATCCGCCTCCTCGACGATCCAGGACAGTCGCGGCGTCGGTGTGCTGGTTGTTTCCGTTCCGTGCTCAATCTTGACGGCGGCCGGGCGTGGCATGAGGCTCCTCGTCAGCAGGACAATGTGACCCTGCCCGCGGCGTGACCGGCTGGTTAACACCTTGTTGCGGGCGCAGCTCCATCGTTCGTCCGCGACCCTGCCGCGGATAGGCCAAGCTGCACCTGGGCTAGCACGATATTGACCTCGCGTGGTTGGGTGTGCCGATGAGCGACCCACCCGTCGAACACGACCACGGCCGCGGCCTGCTGTACTTCGCGGACGGCTCGCTGGCGTACGCCGGGCACTACATGCACCAGGGCACCCACCCGGACCACACGCACAGCTTCGTGGAGATCGCGGTCGTGGTGGGCGGGGACGGGCGCCACCGGTCGATGCTCGGCAGCGAGCGGTTGTCGGTCGGGGACGTGCTGCTCCTGCGGCCGGGGGTGTGGCACGGGTATGAGGGGTGCGAGTCGCTCGACCTGTACAACTGCTGCTTCTCGGTCGATCTGCTGCACCGGGAGATGGCGTGGACCCGTGAGGACCCGCTCCTCGGATATCTGCTGTTCACCGGGCCGTACGCGATGCAGCGCCGGGGGATGCTGCGGGCGTCGCTGTCGCCCGGTGAGCTGTCGGACTGCATCGAGCACCTCGACGCGCTGGACAGGTTGCGGGCGTCGCCGGTGGAGCAGCATCGCGGGGATCTGATCGGGCGGCTGACGCTGTTCCTGTCGGTGCTGTCCCGGGCGGTGGCGGGGGAACAGGCGGTGGTGCCGACGCATCCGGCGGTCACGCACGCGATGCGGTTGATGGAGGACGATCTCGCCCGGCGGTGGACGCTGGGGGAACTGGCGTCGGTCCTGGGATTGAGCGCGGGCTATCTGGTGCGGCTGTTCAAGGCGGCGACCGGGTTGCCGCCGGTGGCGTACCTGTCACGGCACCGGGTGGAGACGGCAGCGAATCTGCTGCTGCACACGGATGAGCCGATCACGCAGATCGCGCAGGATGTGGGGTGGCCGGATCAGAATTATTTCGCTCGCCGGTTCCGTGCTCATTATGGGTTGAGCGCTTCTGTTTATCGAACACGGTTCACTCATGGAACTGTTCGGCTCGGGGCCCACGGGCGGCCTATAAAATGACAGTGGCCGGGTTTTCACCCGGCCACTGTCTATCCCCCGATATTTGTTTGGTGGTCAGTGGAGCGCGCGGGCAGTCTGGACATTTCCGATTTGTCGGTCTTGTCGATTCGACTTGGCCAGGGGTGCGCACGCGGCGACGAGCAGGAGCGCGGCCAGGGGCAGCAGGTCCAGGTTGACGGTGATGGCGGCGATCGCGGCGCCGAACAGCAGTGGGCTCCAGAACGGGGCGCGCCGGGCGGCCACCTGCAGTCCCAGTAGCGTGAGCATGCCCAGGGTGAAGGCCATCGGGCCGGCTGCCTGAAGCGGTTCGGGCAGCGGCATCGACTCGCGGAAGCCGGCCGACAGGTCCCCGGCGATCACCCAGAGGAAGCAGGCCACGCCGAAGACGGTCGCCCCCGCGGCGATCGCGGCGAGTTTGCGGCTTCCGGCACTGCGGCCTCCGGCACTGCGGCTTTCGGCACCGCGGCTTTCGGCAAGTGCGAGGGCCAGGACGCCGAACAGGACCATGGCGGCGAAGAAGGCGACGTGCCCCAGGTTCCAGGCGAGGCCCGGACCGCGGTGCCCGTCGAAGCCGTCGACGAGACGCAGGATCCCGTAGACCAGCATCAGGATCGGCGCATCCGTCGCGGCCCGGCGGACGGTGACGCTGTTCGATGACATGTGGTGACCGTAGGGCCGACGGTGGAGTCAGGAGTACCGGCGGTTTCCCTGGCGCTCCCCCTAGCTGTCCACTCCACACCCCCTAAGGCTTCCTAGGAACCTATCCTGTTGACTTCCGACCTCCGATTCCGGGAGCGGCGGGAATCGCGGTGCCCGAATAGCCGGTCGCGGTGGCGACGATCGCGAATCCGCCGGCCACAGCGCCCACCGCCAGGGTCGCGGGCGGCAGGTCACCGTCGTTGCCGCCGGCCGGAAGGTCACCGTCGTTGCCGCCGGCCGGAAGGTCACCGTCGTTGCCGCCGGCCGGAACCGGCGCCGGTGACGTGGCGATTGGGCGCCCGAGGGCGTCGCAGGGGCTGACGACTTCGCCGCCGAGCCGCTTGGTGCCCGCGAGGTCGAAGCGGACCCGCTTGGGGCACCACATCACCTGACCGGCGGCGGGTTCGGCTCGGCTTCCGGTGCGGAGGTCGATGAGGAGGCCGTTCACCGCGATCGTGTTCTCGTCGGCGACGGGGAGCCGGGACTCGCCGATCGCGAGCTTCGTGGCGGCGCCGAGAGGGGTTGACCAGCGGGTGGCCCCGGTTCGTGGGTCGAAGCCCTCAAGCGCGACCTGGAGATGGGAGGAGGTGGTGGCGCGATTTGCGTACGATGTCATGATTTTGCCGCTGTAGCGGCACCGGACGCCGCGCCTGGTGAGGGAGATGCGGCCGGCGCAATCGGTCACCGTGCCGGGTTGGCGCCAGAGCAGGCGGCCGGTGGTCTCGTCGAGGGCGGCGGAGATCGGGTCGGTGGCGAGGTCGAGGGTGGTTGCGGTCGTGCCGCGGAGGGCGCGTGCGTAACCCGAGCCGACGTAGACGGCCTCGGTGGCGTGCAGGTTCCAGGTGGTGCCGGTGGCTGCGGGCACGCGGGGGAAGATCGCGGTGAGAGGTTGCCGCCAGCGCTGGGCACCGTCGCGGAGCTGCGCGATCTGCTCGGTGGGCGCGGCACCGAGGGCGACGAGACCCGGTGCGGCGAGACCTCGGGCCCCTTGCGGGGCATCCTGGGCGTACGGGCTGAAGGCCCCACTGTCCAGGTTGAGCCGATAGCCGAGCACGGGCTCCCCGGCTTCCGGAGTCGCGAGAGCGCAGACTGAGCGGCCGGCGAAGCAGCTCTCCGGTGCCGTACTGAACAGCATCGCCGGACTCCGCTGCACCTCCCGGCCCGTCGCCGGGTCGACAACAGACAGCCGGGCGTGCTGCGGGCTGAACGCGGGCTCGGGCTGCAGAAGCACCACGTCCTCCCCCGCCCGGACCGGCGCGAGCTCGGCCGTAGCGGGCTGGGCACTCGGGCTGATCTCGTGCTCCCAGCGAACGGCGCCGGTGGCCGGGGTGAGGGCGCGGGCGTAGAGGCGCTGGGCCCGAAGCGCGTAGCCGACAGCTACCCCGCCCACCGCGATCGGGCGGCCGATGGGGGTAGCGCCGGAGGTCGTCCATTGGCGGGCGGCGCGAGGTGCGGCAGCGCGGGGCGCGGCAGCCCGGGGCGCGGCAGCGCGAGGTGCGGCAGCGCGAGGTGCGGCAGCGCGGGGTGCGGCAGCGCGGGGTGCGGCAGCGACCGGGAGGTGGGCACCGGCGGTCAGGGCGACCGCGGCTGGGAGGGCGGCGCGCGGCGCGGAGGCGGGAAGGGCCGCGGTTGCGGGTGGCGATGGGGTCGCGGGGAGGGTGAGCGTCAGGATCAGTAGGGCGGGGACAGCCAGTTTCACGGTCGCCAGTATGCAAGGGTTAAACCGGATTTACCGGTATTTACCAGGACGATCACGAGGGCGAGGGGTGGCTTTTCCTATTAGACAGATAGGAATGCTATAGTCGTCCCTTCAAGGGGACGAGAGGCTGCGCGATGACCACCCTGAGTGAACAGGCCGCCGAGGAATTCATCGCTGCGGGCGCGTTTGCGCCTGGGTTGCCGGGGTTTGTGGGGATCGCGGTGGATCTGTTGCTGGATCCGGCCGGTGCGCCTGCTGGGCGGCGGCCGCTGCGGCACGGGTTTCTTGATGCGCGGTCGCCTCGGGTGATGGTGGTCAGCGGGCCGCCGTCGCCGGGGCTCGAGGTTGCGCTGCGCCGGATGTCCGACGATCTGAACGCCGCCGGTCGCATCGCCGAGCAGCATCGGCTCACCGTTCTGCCGCGGGCCACCGAGACGGTTCACCCGGAAGGGCCGGTTCACGCGCTCGGCACCGCTACGGCCGGTGTGCGGGTCGGGCTAGAGGCGGGGCTCGAGGGTGGTGGGCCGCTCGGGTTGCGGCGGCGGTGGGCTCTGGCGCACACGCTCGCGCCGGTGATGGCTGCCGCTTTCGCGAACGCACCGCTACGCCACGGCCGGCCAACTGGCTGGCGCAGCATCCGCCAGGCGCTGCGCCGCGACCTCCCCGTGCTCCCCGGCCAGCCAGCGAAGGACCGGTTGGCGAACGACCGGTTGCCGAACGACCGGTTGCCGAACGACCGGTTGGCGAACGACCGGTTGGCGAACGACCGGTTGGCGAAGGACCGGTTGGCGAAGGACCCGCGGGACATGTGGGTCGCCTATGTCATGGACACGCCGGAGCAGAGCGGGCGCAGTCTGCGGCAGCGGATTCGGGCCGGCGGGCGGCCCACCGTCGCCGACCTGGAGCGGCACATGGCGGGGCTGCGGCCGCCGGTGGCCGCGCGGGGGCATCTCGAGCTCGACGTGGCTGACCGTCAGCCGGGCGACGGCTGGCGGCTTCCGGCCGCGGTGACCGCCGTCCTGATGGACGACCCGCGCGCTGCCGAGGACGCCTGGCAGGTCACCGCGCCACTCGCCGGCGAGGCGGGGCTGTGGGAGCGGGCGGCGCGCGGCGCGCTCACCGACCCGGTGCTGGCGGCTGCGGCGCGCGACTGTTTCCTGATCGCCTACGCGGCGCTGGCCCGGCTGGGCGTGTCCCGCGAGCTGCGGGACGCCACAGCCGAGCACATCGAACGCTACGTCTCGCGCGGCCGCTGCCCGGCCGACGACGTGCTCGACCAGGTGACCGCCCGCGGCTGACGCCACCGGGCCGCCGATTCTCAGGGGCGGACCAGGCTCAGGACGACGTCCATCGCGTGGAAGCGGTCGGCGCCCTTGCCGAGGAAGACGTCGGGGACGATCCATTCGTCGACGCCGGCCTCGCGGTAGGCGTCCACGGCCTCGGCGAGTTCGGCCTTGGAGCCGCCGATCACGGGCATGGGGAGATCCGGGAGCGGGCCGTCCACGACCGTCAGGGCCTGGGCGGTGCGGAGGATTTCGCGGGGGTTGCGGCCGATCTCGGCGCAGTGGCGGTCCAGGACCGCGGACTTGTGGGCGATCACGTCGGGGGTGCCCCAGGTGTTCCACATGTCGGCGTACTCGGCTACGACGCGGAGCATGCGTTTTTCGCCCTTGGCGCCGATCATGACGGGTAGGGGGGTCTGGACCGGTTTGGGTTCGCTGACGGCGTCGGTGACCGTGTAGTACTTGCCGTGCACGGTGGTGCGGGGCTCCCGCAGCAGACCGCGGATGACCTGCAGGGCCTCCACGAACCGGTCGATGCGCACGCCGATCGGCGGGAGCTCTATTCCGTACTGTTCATGCTCGTTGATCTGCCAGCCCGCGCCGACGCCCAGGGTGAAGCGGCCCCCGGTGATCTGGTCGACGGTGGCCGCCATGTTCGCGACGACGGCGGGGTGACGGTACGTGTTGCCGTAGACCAGGCTGCCGACCCGCACGCGTGGGACCGCCGCGCCGATCGCGGCCAGCACCGAGCCGCACTCCAGGACCGGGCGCTCCAGCTCCGCCGAGTTGGGCATGAAGTGGTCGGCGAACCACACGCCGTCCCAGCCGGTCTCCGCCGCGTGCCGGGCCGTTTCGAGCACATCACCGTACGGCTGGGAGGCGCCGGGCCAGATCGAGATTCGCATGCCCGATACCCTCCCACGGCCCCAGGTGGTACCACTGAGTGATGGGTCCGGATGCCGAAGAGCTCGCCGCACGGGCCCGCCGCCGGTACGCCGAGGCCCGTCGCATCGGCGTGGAGGCCGCCCGCAAGCACGAGGCCGCCGAACGGTGGCGGCGCCGCTTCGAGGCTGACCTGCAGGCACGCTGGCAGGACGTGCAGCGCCGGGCCGAGGCGATCACCGCAGGGGCCACCAAGCCGGGTCTGTCGCTGTTCGACGCCGACTTCTGCCAGGTCAGCGATCCGGATGCGATCAGCGCGGCCCTGCTGTCGGCGGCGCTCGCGCTCACCCGCGCGCCGATGGGGAACGTCCAGCTGGCGGCGGAGGACGGCCTGCGGATCGCGGCCCAGCACGGGTTCGACGCCGATTTTTTGGAACACTTCGCTTTTGTACGCGGCCGCGACTCAGCATGCGGTGTGGCGCTCGCCGAGTCGCGTGCGGTCCACGTCCACGACGTCGAGCAGAGCGAGGCGTTCCCGGCCGGCCCGAGTCGTGACGCGGTGCTCGAAGCGGGCGTCCGGGCCGTCCGCTCGATCCCGCTGATCGGCGACGGCGGCACGCTGCTGGGAGTGATGTCGGTCCACTACCGCACACCGCACGCCCCGTCCCCGGCCGAACGCAGCCTCCTCACCACCCTGGCGACCGCCGGAGCCCGCCGCCTGAACCGGCCCGCTCACTCAACCTGAGGACGGACCAGGGCGCCGGGCCAGGGACACCGTACGGCGGGCGTCGAGCCAGGCGATCCAGGCGGTGCGGAGGCGGGGTGAGGGCACGTGCTCGCCGGCGCGGCGGGAGCGCAGCTGGGTGATCAGCCAGGGCGGGGCGGCGGCGGCCTCCACGGCCGCGGTCTTGGTGAGCAGGTCGCCGGTGGTCAGGGCGTGTCTCCCCCGCGCCATCGACGACAGGCCCAGGTCGGCGATGACCGGGTCGAGCCAGATCCAGGGGCGCCGGGCCGCCCACGCCCAGTAGCCGGTGAGTTCGGCGCGGGCCGCCTCGCGTACGTCGCCGGGGGTCATCGGGGGCAGGATCTGGCCGGGTGGGCGGCCGAAGACGGCGTAGCCGTAGCGCACCAGTTCGGCGCGGGTCACGCCGGAGAGGATGCGCTGGACGAGCCGGCCGTGCGTCCAGGTCGGGTGTTCGGCGGACGGGTCGTTCAGGCGGGAGCCGTCCACATAGACGCAACCCAGGTCCTGGCCGCGGGCCACGCCGTCGTCGAGCCGCCGGTGCAGCGCGGTGAGGGTCTCCTGGCCGGGTGGGCCGTCGGTGATCGCCACGAGGTCGATGTCGCTGACGCCGGGGCGGTAGTCGCCGGTGGCCAGGGAGCCCGCCACCAGGAGATCGCTCACCCAGCCCAGGTCCGCCAGTTCCTTGCCGAGATCCATCACCGCAGCGGGAAGAGACATGCCGCGCACTCTAGGCGCTCGGTGGCACCGCCTCAGAGCAGCGAGGCGGTGCGCGGGGAGACGGTCGCGGTCGCTGTGGTGGCGAAGTGTTCGGCTTCGGCTATGGCGGCCAGGACTGTGGCGTGGCGTTCGCCCGGATGGACGCGGCGGGTGGCGGCCAGGCGGCTTCGCAGGTGCAGGAGCCGGGAAATGCAGTCGTCGAACAGCAAGAGCATCTCGTCGTGCACGGTCGGACCCTCCGTGCTTCGGGAACGGTGAACCGAGGTCGAGCGTAAGGCGCGGAAGTGGTCCGGGCGGGCCATTCGGTAACTTAGGGTAAATCGGATGTTTACCTTTGGTGATCGTGGGCAGTGGAGGCGAGCAGCGCGTCGAGGGAGTCGTCCACGGCGGGCAGATAGAGGGCGCTGCGCTCGCACAGTCCGGTGACCTCCAGGGCCTGGCGTACGCCTCCGGTGGCGCCGGACACCTCGAAGCCGTGGCCGCCCCGCAGCGCGCGGGTGTATCCGACGAGAAGCACCTCGATGCACTCGCTGCCGATGGCGTCCACCTCGGTCAGGTCAACCACGACGCGGGAGTTGCGCGCGCGGTCGAACGCCCGGCGCAGGGACCGGCGCAGTTCGGCGTGGGCGGCCCGGTCGAGCCGGCCGATGACGCGCAGCCGCACCACCCGGTCGGTCTCACGGCTGATCACACAACGCACTTCTTCCATGGTTCCGGTCTACCGGCCGGATGTGTCCGCATCCTCAACGACAGATGATCAACCTGCCACAATCGGGCCACCACCAGCACTTTCAACTTTGTGGTTGACAGCCGGTTGACCGACGCCATAGAGTGGCTTTCAACCGAAAAGTTGAAATGAGGGGCCGATGCCGGCGGACACGTTGACACGAGTCTTCTCCGCACTCGCCGATCCGACCCGCCGCGACATGGTGGCGAGGCTCGCCGAGGGGGACGCGACGGTAAACCAGTTGGCCGAGCCGTATCGGATGTCCCTGCAGGCGGTCTACAAGCATCTCAAGGTGCTGGAGGAGGCCGGCGTCGTGAGCCGCCCGCCCGGACCGCAGCCGCGTCGGGTCCACCTGGAGACGGAGGTCTTCGACGAGATGGACGCGTGGATCGAGCGCTACCGGCGCCGGGCCGAGGAGCGGTACACCCGCTTGGACGCCTTGCTGGCCGGCATGAGAGACGACGAGAAGAAGCGCAACGACGAACGAGGAGAGCAGCCGAAATGACCGAGATCACCGAAGCCACCATTGCCGCCGACCCCAAGGTGCCGGCCATCCGGATCACCCGCGACTTCACCGCGACCCCGGAACAGCTCATGCGGGCACACACCGATCCCGACCTGTTCAAGCTGTGGATCGGGCCGGACTCGCTCGAGAACAAGATCGATTATTGGGACGCGCGGACCGGTGGGAGCTGGCGCTACATCGCGGCGCGCGGTGGCGACGAGTTCGCGTTCCACGGCTGCTTCCACGAGGTCGGCGAGAACAAGATCGTGCAGACGTTCACCTGGGAGGGCATGCCCGAGGGTGTCTCGCTGGAGACGATCTGGTTCGAGGACCTCGGCGACGGCCGGACCCGGCTGCACGCCGAGTCGCTCACCAACAGCTTCGAGGGGCGCGACGCGTGGCTGAAGAGCGGCATGGAGGTCGGCGTCAACGAGGGTTACGCGAGCCTGCAGAAGCTCGTCGACGACGGCAAGATCTGACGGGGGTGAGGCGGCCGTCCTCGGAGGACCCGGGGGCGGCCGCTTCTCCCGTACGCTATGAAGGCAGAAGTTGGTCGAAGACCGCGCCGCGGTCGAAAGCCATCGCATGCGCCCGCGCGCGTTTCTCCAGGTCCTTGCGCTCCTCGCCGCTCATGTCCAGGACCACCCGGTCGATCGCGTCGGCCAGGGCGCCGATGTCGCCCGCCTCGACGATGACCGCGGCGTCGCCCACCGCCTCGCCGGTGCCGCCGGTCAGCGTGGTGATGATCGGCCCTCCCCCGGCCAGCGCCTTCTCGGCGAGCGCGATGCCGAAGGTCTCCACGAAGTCCGGCTCCGGCTTGGTGGGCAGGGCGTACGCCGCACAGCCCGCCATGAGCAGCGGCTTCTCGTCGTCGTCCACATCGCTGAGGAAGACGATCCGGTCGTCCTCCTTGGCCATCGCCCGCACGTGTTCAAGGGCCGGGCCGGTGCCGGCGACCACCAGCTTCACGTCGTCCCGGCAGCGCATCTGCCCGTACGCGATGACCAGGTCGTAGATCCCCTTGGCCCGGGCCACCCGCGAGAGGAACAGGATGTACTTGTCGCGTTCCAGGCCACGCTTGGCCAGGGCGGCGTCCACCGCGGCGGGGTCGAGATCGAGGAACGCCGACGAGTCGATCGGCGGGTAACTGACGGTGACCCGGCGCCGGCACTCCTCGGCGAAACTGGTGCCGCAGTTCGCGTCCACCTCGAGAGCCGAGGCGATGATCTCGTCGCGGGTGTACTCGGAGACCGCGACCACCTCGTCACTGGCGAGGAACGTCGTGAGCAGCACGGTCGCGGCGCCGAAGCGGCCCTCGCGCAGGCAGGAGCGGATCACGTTGGTGACGTCCGAGCCGACCGCCTTGGCGATCGTGCGCACCTGCGGTGCGAATCCGGCGGCGCGGGCCGCGGTGACCGCGTCGTTGATCACCTGGGTGTGCGGCACCAGGTACATGGAGAGGCAGACGGTGGGCACCGGCTCGGCGAGCAGCTCGACCAGGCGGCCGGTGAGCCCGGCCAGGTGACGGCCGTCCGGGACCCGGTAGTCGCCGACCGCCTCGGGCCGCTCCACGGTGATGCCGGGGCTGTACGGGAGCAGCCGGTCGAGGGGTTTGAGCGGCAGGCCGGCGGCCTGCAGGGCGGGAATCGGCCAGGTGAGCAACCGGACATCGTCGAAGCCCCGGGTCAGCGCCACCTCGGCGAGGTTGCGGGCCTCACCGGAATGACCGCAGATGACCGGGTCGGCGCGTACCGCGATGACGAGACGGCGGGTCGGTCGGCTCATCGGACTTCCTTCGGGTGGGGGTGTGAGAGGGAAGGCGGCCGGGAGGTGTGACCCCAGGTGGAGGGTTCGGGACCGAGCCGCAGATGCAGCCGCCCGCCGTTATGGACGTCGGCCGCGTTGAGGTGTGTGGTGTTCAGCGGCCTGCCGTTGAGGGTGGCGGACTGAACGTACTGGGGGGCCGGCGTACGGTCGACGCCGTCGACGCCGATCGGGGTCTCCCGGTGGCCGCTGGTCTCGATGATGAACTCACCGCCCTCGACCTGCAGCGACGCGTTGGCGAAGGCCGGCGCATTGACCAGGAACAGGTTCTGCCCGGCGACCGGGAACAGGCCGAGCGACGCCCACACGTACCAGGCGCTGAGCCCGCCGGAGTCGTCGTTGCCCGGGAGCCCGCCCGGCCCCGTGCCGAACTGCCAGGTCAGTGCGGCGTGCACGACCTCGGCCGTACGGTCGGGACGTCCCGCGTAGTGGTATGCCCAGGGTGCCTCCATGTCGGGTTCGTTGTTCAGGCCTTCGAAACGGTTGAGGGCGTACCCGGCGGCCATCTCCTCGGGCTGCGGGCACCGGCCGGGCTGCTTCACCGGTTCGGCGCCGTAGCCGAAGAACCGGTCGAGCCGGCCGAGGAACGCGTCGTCGCCTCCGGCCAGGTCGATCCGGGAGGCCATGTCGTGCAGCAGCCGGAACGAGTAGTTCCACTTGCCGCCCTCGTAGAACTCCGAGTCTCGCAGCAGTCCGGTGGCCGGGTCGAACGCGTTCACCCAGTCGCGGCTGCGGCGTTCCAGATCGGCGGCGAGGCGGTGGTCGTTGAGGGCGCGGGCCAGCTGGGCGGTGCAGTGGTGCGCGTACGCGAGATCCAGCGTGTGCGTGATCGGATGCACGACGCCGTGCTCCCAGAAGTCCTCGCCGTACAGGCGGCGCAGATCGTCCACCATGTGCACGAGCGCCCAGGTCCAGTCGATGCCCGGCCGGTTCAGCGCGTGCGCGTCGGCGAGTGCGGTGTGCGCGAGCGCGCTGGCCTGGCGGAAGAACCGGTCGGCGCCGCGGGCCATCCGGTAGCCGATCGGGAAGTTGCCCTCCTCCTCGCACACCCGGATCAGCGATTCGAGCAGGTCGCCGAAACGGCCCGGCGCGATCGCCGAGAGCAGCGGCAACTGCGTCTTGTAGATGTCCCACATGGTGCAGATGTCGAAGGCGTACGGGCCGGAGTTGGGCCAGAACGGGCTCTCGTCGTCGGCGATGCACGGCTTGATCAGCGAGTGGTACATCGCGGTCGCCATGACCGTGCGTCGCGCGGGGGTGCCGCCGTCCACCTGGACCCGGCTCAGGTAGTCGCGCCAGCGGGACTGGGTGCGCCCGCGTACGTGCTCGAACGCGGTCCCCTGCCCGACGCCGCACTCGCGTTCCAGGTTCGCCCGGGCCTGGTCGCAGCCGCGCAGCGAGAAGCCGAGCCGGACCTCGATGGTCTCCCCGGCCCGCACCGGGCCCATGAAGATCATGCCGAACGGGCGCAGCGTGGTGTTCCGGATGCTGTCGAAGTCGAGCCGGGTACCGCCGGGGATCAGCCGCCGGTCGTACCAGAGCATCTGCCGCCAGTTCGGGCTGTCCACCTCGAGGTAGACCGAGAGCGGTACGCCCTCCATGACCACCGTGCCCTGCGCCCGGCCGTGCCCCATGCTCTCGGCCTGGGCGCGCAGCGGGACGGTCCGGCCCAGGTCGATGCCGAGGCCGCCGCAGGACAGGTCGATCACGACCCGGGCGCTCTGGTGGTCGGGGAAGGTGAAGCGGTGCACCGCGACCTTCTCCCCCACGGTGATCTCGCAGCGCACCCCGGTGTCCAGGTTGGCCGCGTAGTAGCCGGCCTCGGCCCGCTCGTCCTCGAGCGGCCATGACTGCCCGAGGTCGTCGAGGGGCTGCACCATCGGGGTGACCCGCACATAGTTGTAGTACTTGCGGATCGCGCCCGTGCCGGACTGCTGGAAGTGGGTGAACCCGGAGGCCTGCAGCCGGGGGAACATCTCCTCCGGCACACCCTCGGTGTTCTTGGCGTACCGGCCGTAACCGGTCGGATAGGCACCCGAGTACGCACAGGCGGAGACCATGCCGAGGGGCGAGGTGGCGCCCGGGTGGGTGTTGCCCACCTGAGGCTTCGGCCACCACCAGGTGGCGGCGAGACCGTGAGCTCTGGGGAGATCGGTTGCCGCGGTGCCGATGAAGGGATCAACGTTTTCGAGGATGGCCGGACTCTAACCGGCCAGGACCGTCCCGGTGGTTTCGTTCAGGTGAACTCCCCCGGAGGAGATGATCATCTTGCCGTCGCGCAGCATCCGGTCGAACTCCGCGCCGGGCAGCGGCTTGCTGAAGAAGTAGCCCTGCACGGCCGGGCAGCCGGCCGCCTGCAGCGCTGACCAGTCGGCGAACTCCTCGACGCCCTCGGCGATCGTGGACATGCCCAGTGAGCGGGCCAGCCACAGCACCGCCGAGATGATCGAGGACTTGCGCGGGTCGTCGGCGAGACCGGCCACGAACGAGCGGTCCAGCTTCACGATGTCGGCGGGCAGCGACTTGAGCCAGGTCAGCGAGCTGTATCCGGTGCCGAAGTCGTCGAGGGCGATCCGTACGCCGAGTTGCTTGAGCGCGGCGAGCCGCTCGCTGACGTCGACCGTGGACGACAGCAGCGCGGTCTCGGTGATCTCCAGGACCAGGCGGGACGGGTCGAAGTACGGCAGGGCGGCGAGGATCCCGGCCACCATCGGCACGAACTCCGGCTCGGCGAGCTGGCGGGGGCTGACGTTGACCGAGACGTAGCCGAGCCGGTCCGACCAGTGCAGCAGGTGGTCGACGGCGGAGCGCAGCACGTGCTCGCCGAGCGGGACGATCAGGCCGGTCTCCTCGGCGGCGCCGATGAACTGGCCGGGGCCAAGGATGTCGCCCTCGGGGGAACGCATCCGGACCAGGGCCTCGGCGCCGACGATCTGGCCGGTGACGGTGGAGACCACCGGCTGGAACCAGAGCGGCAGGCTGCGGCGCGGGTCGTCGGCGAGCGCGCGGCGCAGGCGGGCCTCGGCGGCGATCCGCTCCTGCACCGGCACCCGCAGGTCGTCGGTGAAGACCTGCAGGCGGTTGCCGCCGCCGCGCTTGGCGGCGTACATGGCGGTGTCGGCGGCGAGCACGACGTCGTCCGTGGAGGCGTCGCCGAACGCGGTGGTGACACCGAGGCTGACGGAGACGGGCAGCTCACCGTCGCCGAAACGCAGGGGCTCGGCCAGGGCGGCGAGGATGCTGTTGCCGACCCGCAGGCCGGTGCCGGCCGGGCCGGGCAGGGCGACGACGAACTCGTCGCCGCCGAGCCGGGCGATCAGGGCGCCGGCCGGGACGACCTGGGTCAGGCGTACGGCGAGCGCGCGCAACACGTCGTCCCCGGTGGTGTGCCCCGAACCGTCGTTGATCGACTTGAACCGGTCGACGTCCAGGTAGATGACGCTGACCGGCTCCGGGTTCTCCGACAGCAGCAGCGCCAGGTCGTTCTCGAAGGCCTTGCGCGACAGCAGCCCGGTGAGCGAGTCGTGGCGCACCTGGCGGCGCAGTTCGGCCTCGTGGTCACGGGTCGCCGTGACGTCCAGGCAGTGCACGAAGATCAGCTGGAGGCGGCCGCGCCGGTCGTAGAGGCCGGTGCTGTGGATCTGCACCCACATGAGCGAGCCGTCGGCGGCGCGCCGGTACTGGCGGGTCAGCGTGACCGGCTCGGTGTACTCGGTGAGCGTGTGCAGCAGGTCCGCGCCCTCGTTGTCGACCGGGACGATCGGCAGCTGCTGGACCGTGAAGCCGGCCGGCAGCTCGTGCGGCAGCCCCAGCCACTCCCGGTAGGCGGCGTTGGTGCGCAGCAGCAGACCGTCCGGGGCGATCATGGCCATCGGCACCGGCGTCTCGTCGAAGGCGACGCTGAGCTGGGCCTGGCTCTCCTGCAGGTTCTCCTGCGCGCGCTTCTCCTCGGCCTCGGTGAGGCCCCACTGGATCACCTGGAAACCGGCGGCGAACAGCACCGCGGCGCCGTGCAGCAGGGCCCAGACCAGCGGGTGGGCCATGGCCGAGTTGTGGTCGTAGGTGTGGTCGCTGACCAGCGTGCCGAAGACGCCGTGGTGCAGGGTGGTGGCGACCAGGAACGCGCCGAACGGGGCCCAGTCGCGGTAGAGCGCGAGCGCGGCCACCACGATGAAGAAGCTGAAGTGCGACTCGGTGAGGCCGCCGCAGAGCGCGACGAAGCCGCCGCAGGCCACGGTGAACCCGAGGGCCACGCTCACCGAGCGCAGCCGCCGGTTGCGCAGCCGGACCGCGGCCGCCAGGGCCGGCAGCACCAGGCCGTCGGTCAGCAGCAGCGCGTACGCCGCCTCGTCGCCCTGCAACGCCCCGAAGACGGTCAGGATGACCATGACCACGGCGAGAAGCACCGTCAGCAGCCGATGCCGGCCCGCCCAGTCCTCGTCACGCAGCCCGCCGCCGGCCGGTAGCCGGTCGCGGAGCCGTGCCATCCACGTCACCACGTCCAGCAGGATCGGCCCGCGGCCCGATCGGGTCAGGATCTCCCGGGTAGCGGCTCAGGTGCGAAGTGCCGCGCGCAGCCCGGCGAGCAGCCGGTCCACGTCGTCCGCGGTGCTGCCGAGGCCGAAGCTGGCGCGCAGCAGGCCGGGCGTTCCCGCACCGCACGTCCCGGTCTGGGCGGAATCGGTCAGCCGGCGAACCAGGGGGTGGGCGCAGAACTGGCCGGCCCGCACTCCCACGCCGTGATCACGGCCGAGGACGCCGGCGATCTCCGCCGGGTCGCGCCCGTCCAGAGCGATCGAGACGATGCCGACGCGCGGGTGGCCGGGTCCGAAAACGCTCACCTCGGTCGCGCCCGGAACCGTGGCCAGGCCGTCGCGGAGCCGGGCGAGCAGGGTCTCCTCGTGTGCGAGCAGGGCGTCGCGGTCGGCGGTGGCGAGCGCCTCGCAGACGGCGGCGAGGGCGACGGCGCCGAGCAGGTTGGGGGTGCCGCCCTCGTGACGGGCCGGTCCGGTGGCCCAGGTGATCTCGCCGGGGCGGTCACCGACGACGGCACTGGCGCCGCCTCCGGCCAGGTGGGGCGGTGCGGCGTCCAGCCAGTCGGCGCGACCGGCGAGGACACCGGCACCGAACGGGGCGTACAGCTTGTGACCGGAAAAGGCCAGGTAGTCGGCGCCCAGCTCGGTGAGGGAGACCGGGTGGTGCGGCGCCAGCTGAGCGGCATCGACAATCATGCGTACGCCGTAAGCGTGCGCGACGTCGGCCAGCTCGCGGATCGGCCAGACCTCGCCGGTGACGTTGCTCGCGCCGGTGATCGTGACGACCGCCTGCCGCGTCGTTTTCAGCGCCTGGTGGAGTGCCGCGATCGCCTCCTGCGGCGACGACGGGGTCGGCAGACGCAGCTGGTTCGGCCAGGGCAGCAGGTTGGCGTGGTGCTCGCCGTCGAACAGGATCGTGGTGGTGCCCGGCGGCAGGGAGCGGGCGAGCAGGTTGAGCGCGTCGGTGGTGTTGCGGGTGAAGACGATCTCGTGTTCCTCACCGGCACCCACGAACTCGGCCACCACGTCGCGAGCGAGCTCGTAGGCGAGGGTGGAGGCGTTTGCTCGTACCCCTGTGCCCCGATGAACGGAGCCGTAGCGCGGCAGCAAGTCTTGGACCGCGTCCGCCGCGGCACGCACGCACGGCGCCGACGCCGCGTAGTCGAGGTGGGCGAAACGGACGACCTCACCGTGCGAGAGGGTGACCTTCAGATCGTCGCCGACGATGTCGAGATTCATGGCGTCTCCGGTGCTCGCGCTTGCCGCGTCGGTCGACACGGCCCGGTCCTCACCCGGGGCACCCCATCGCGAGACGGAAGGGTTGCCGGCCAGCAAGCCGGGGCTGTGTGCTGGCACTCATGACCTGAGCCAGGACAGTAGCAGAGCCGTATTTCCCATGCAACAAGTAGGGTTTATCGTCGAGATCATGACTTCTCGGTTCCAGGAAGAGTGGGAGGAGTGGCACGCCGGCCACGAGCAGCGGCGCGCTTCCCCGCACGGGTTCCTCTCGATCACCGGACTGCATTGGCTGGATGCCTCGCCGCGGCGTTTCGACGGGGCGCCCGGGTTGTGGAGCAGTGTCGACGACCGGGTGACGGTTGCGCTCGGTTCCGGTGAGCAGCTCGTTGCCGACGGGGTGGTGGTCACCGGCACCCATCAGTTCCCGCCGATTCCTGAGCGTGGTGACATCACCGTGGACGCCGGCTCTCGCACGAAGATCGAGATCGCGCGGCGGGGCGGGTATGACGTTGTTCGGCCGCGGGATCCGTCCAGTCCGGTGCTTGCGGCCTACCCTGGGACGCCCGCATATGCCGCCACCGAAAAGTGGGTTGTTTCCGGATATTTCGTAGCTTTTGATGTTCCGGTGCCTACGCCGGTGGGGTCGGTGGCGGAGGGGATCGAGCACGTCTACGAGTCGCCGGGGCGGGTGGTCTTCGAGGTCGGCGGGCAGGAGCACTCGCTGATCGCGTTCAACGGCGGGGCGCCGGGGTCGCTGTTCGTGCTGTTCACGGACGAGACGTCGGGGCTGACGACGTACGCGGCGAACCGCAGCCTGTTCATCGCACCCCCGGCTCCGGACGGAGCCGTGGTGCTGGACTTCAACCGGGCCACGAACCTGCCGTGCGCGTACACGGAGTTCGCGACGTGCCCGCTGCCGCCGGCCGGGAATCGGCTGCCGGTCGCGGTCGAGGCGGGAGAGAAGAAACCGCTGTAGCTTCGGTCCGATGGAGGAACTTGTCGATGCGGCGGTGGAGCTGATCGGGATTCGTTCCACCGCGGATCGCCCGGACGATCTGCAGCGGGCCCTGGATCTCGTGGTCGGGCTGGTGGGGCCGGGGTTCCCGGTGCGCCGGTTCTCGTCGGGCGGCAAGCCCAGCGTGCTGATCGGCCCTCCGTCGCCGCGGGTCGTCCTCAACGCGCACCTGGACGTGGTGCCGGGTGAGGCGTCGCAGTTCGCCGCCCGGCGCGAGGGTGACCTGCTCTACGGCCGGGGTGCCCACGACATGAAATGCGCCGCCCTGGTCATGGCCGCGGTGTTCCGCTCCCTCGCGCCGAAGCTGCCCTACCCTCTCGCGCTGCAGCTGGTCACCGACGAGGAGGTGGGCGGCTTCGACGGGACCGGGCACCAGGTCGCTCAGGGCGTCACCGCGGACTTCGTCGTCATCGGCGAGCAGAGCAACCTGCGGGTCGTGGCGGAGTCCAAGGGGATCATGCAGGTCCGGCTGACCGCGACGGGGCGCACGGCGCATGCGGCATATCCGTGGCTGGGCTCGAACGCGCTGCTCACGATCCTGGAAGCGGTCCGGCGTCTGATGGAGCGGTTCCCGGTGCCGTCCGAGGAGGTGTGGTCGACAACGGTCAACGTGGCGAAGATCGAGACGGGGAACACCGCCTTCAACGTGGTGCCGTCGTCGGCGACCGCCTGGCTCGACATCCGGTTCGTCCCCTCCGACGCCGACCTGTTCGATCGGCTCGGTGAGATCGCGGGGCCGGGCGTGTCGGTCCACCTCGACGCGATGGGGGCGCCGCACCACGCCGACCCGTCGTGCCGGGAGGTGCGACTTCTGCAGGAGGCCGCCGAGTCGGTGGGCTTCGACGGGTCACTGCTGCGCAAGCACGGCTCGGCGGACGGCCGGTTCTACTCCGCGCGTGGCGTCAACGCGGTGATCTTCGGGCCGGGCGGGGACGGGCAGCACGGACCCAAGGAGTACGTCGACCTGCGAACCTTGCGGCCCTATCACGACGCGCTGACCGGGTTCCTCAGGTCGCTCACCGCGGGGTGAGCAGCGCCCTCGCCGTTGGCCGGCCCCGGGTCTCGCCTGGCGCCGCTCTCCCACAGCTGGTCTCGCTCGGCGCCGCTCTGCCACAGCGGGTCTCGCTCGGCGCCGCTCTCGCACAGCTGGTCTCGCTTGGCGCCGTTACTCCCACAACTGGCGGTACAGATCCCGGGTCTCGGCTTCGCTGAGGGTGGAGAAGTCGACGGAGTCGCCGCTGAGAGGGGTCTCCACGTGCGGCGCCTCCAGGACGCGGTCCGCGACTCGGATGGCGATCTGGTTGCCGACGGCCTGGGCGGACCACGCGGCGAAGGGTTCGCGGTCCGCGGGCTGGAGCCGGACTGTCACGGCGAGTTCGCCGTCCATGTCCTCGTAGAGGTCGACGAGGTTGGCCCGGGTCACCACGAAGCCCTCGTCGAGGAAGTAGCACCAGTCGCCGCCGTTGCCGGGGCCGGGCACGCCGCCGTCACCGGGTTTGCACGCAGATTCGCCGATTCGCTTGATCACCTGCACCGAGATCGGGGTGCTCAGGTCCCGGGGCGTCGCGGACGGCACGGCCGGGAGGGGCGGCAGCGAATCCGCCCGGTCGCGGGTGACCGAGAAGCCCACCAGTCCGATCACGACAAGCACCAGGACCATGGCCACGGCGATCCCGGCCTTTCCGAGGCGGTTCCATGCGGCCATGTCGTCGTCCTGTCCGGGGTCAGGCGGGGTCGAGTCTATCGATCATGGCATCCAGGCGCACGCTCCTCTGTCCGCCGTCCCGTGACACTTCATCGCCCGCCTCCAGCGCCCGGCATCCCATCGGCCCCCGCGCGCACGGGCGCCGCAACACCGGGTGCCGCAACACCGGGCGCGCTCACCGCCGCAACATCGGGCGCGCTCGCCGCCGCAACACCGGGCGCCGCAACATCGGGCGGGCTCGCCGCCAGCCCGTCGGGCGTGCTCGCCGCGGCGAACTCGGGGCGGATCGAGGAGGGGCGGGAGCCGTCGATGTCGGTGAAGTCGTATTCGGAGGCCAGCTCGGCGGCGACCAGGCAGCGGCCGGTGTGGCGGCGCACGTGGGGGTCGGCGGCGAGGGCGGCGACGGCTCGGCCGGCGAACTGTGGGGACTCCGAGTTGGACAGGTCGAAGAAGTCAGCCGCTCGCATGACGCCCTCGGTGCGGACGAGGCCGGGATAGAGCGCCACGGCGGTGATGTCGCGTTGGGCCAGCTGGGCGGCGGTCACCGCGACCATGCGGTCGTCGGCTGCCTTGGCGACGCTGTAGGCGACCTGGTCGGCGCCGTTGAGGTAGCTGCCGGGGAAGAACGAGACGGTCACGACCAGGGCGCCGGGGCGGAGGATCGGGACGGCTAGGGCGGTGGTTGCGTAGTGAGCGCGTACCCCCGAAGTGAACATGTCGTCCCACACGCGCAACGGCTGCTCCCAGAACGAGCCCTCCATGTCCGCGTGGCGATCTTCATGGTAGGCGGCATAGCCGCCCCAGACGTTGTTGACCAGCAGGTCCAGGCCGCCCTGCTCGGTCCGCACCCGTTCGATTAGCGCCGCGGTCTGGTCGTCGTCGGTGTGGTCGCAGGGCACCGCCACGCCGACGCCGCCGGCCGCGGTCACCGCCTGAGCGGTCTGCTCGACGGTGCCACCGACGGCCGGGAAGGTGACGTGATCGCCGGTGGAGCGGCCGGTCACATAGACGACGTGGCCGGCGGCACCGAGTGCCAGCGCGATGCCCTTGCCGACGCCTCGGCTCGCACCGGTCACCACTGCCACACGTCGCTCGGTCATGGCTCGGAGAGTGCCAGAGGGGTATGACAGTTTCCGAACCGTCCATTGTGGCGGGCTCGACGAGCGGCCAGGATGGGTGGACGGGCGGCTGGTGATGCCGCTGATGTCGAGGGAGGCCGGACATGCGTACCGTCAAGAGGCTCGTCATCGTCGTAGCCGCCGCCGTGGCCACGTTGCTCGCCTGGCAGGCGGCTGCTACCGCGGCGTCGATGGTTGAATACGCACTGCTCTGATCCTGTTCAGGGTGGCCCGGGTGAATCGGTTGAGATCGGGGAGCGCCGACGGAGCGAACCAGCCCAGTTCGCTGATCTCCTCCTGATCGGGAGCCGGCGTCCCGCCGGCGAGTCTCGCCTGATAGACGGCGGTGACGTAGGCGACCTGGTCACCGTTGGGGTAGGTCACCTCGAAGTCGGCGCCGCCGAGAACGTCCAGCAGGCGCAGCTGATCGATCTGGCCTCCGGTCTCCTCCCGGATCTCCCGCACGGCCGCGTCGGCCGGGGACTCGCCGATCTCCACCGCGCCGCCGGGGATCGCCCACCCGTCCTCGGAGCCGGCGTGACGCACGAGCATGAGGCGCGCGTCGTCGTCGGTGACGATGACCGACACGGACGGCAGCAGGATCAGTTCGTGGCCGATTCGGGCCCGGAGGCCGGCCAGGTGCGAGGACATACCCACCAGGGCACAGTAACGACGTCGGTGTCCTGCCTCGGTGAAGACACGCTCAAAGGCCGCCGCACGGGCAGCGGCTCCGGCGTCGTATCCACGCCCGGACGACGGGCACAGTTTCGCCGGAGTGAGCGGGCATCATGTAGCCGATTCACCGGGGCTGCGCGGGTCGGATAATTCTCGCTTCTGCCCATGTCCGGGCAAGCACAAGTTGAACTTCGGCGCCGACCGAAAGAAATTCCATGATCGTTCTTTCGGCAGTCGAACGATCCACGTTCAGTTGAATTATCTGCGGCAGATTGTTCAGGACGTCCGTGGCTGCGGCCGCGTCCAGCCTGCCCGCCTTCGCCACCAACTGCAGGCTGGTGATTTTCTTCCGGTCGGCTTGATGCAGCACTACGTCGTACAGCCGTCCGTCATCCGCGAGGTGCCTTTCGTCAGCGTCGAGAGATGACGGCAGTTCGTGCGCCTCGAGACTGAGGCCATGTAGTAGGTCCACCATTTTGTCAGCGGTGTCGCCGTCCAGCCCGCGAGCCAATGTGGTCGGTAGCCGCTTGGTGATCTGGAAAGCCTCCATGCCGCCCAGGCCCGTAACATCCCGAACCACACCGACGGCCGTCTTTCTATCGTTTTGTGCGATTGACGTCAGAACGACGTCGAAGAGGCCGGCTCGGGGCGCAGGGTTACTCAACCTGGGCACCGGAGGCGGCGCCTCGCTGATCAGCTCGATGTCATGTTCATCAACGGCCGCCGGAAAGTCCCGGGCATCTGTGGGGCTCCCGCGCTGCGGCCCAGGCCGTGCCGGCTGCGGAGATTCGGGTCGGTTCGCGCCTTGCGAGGCGATGCCGTTCCACACGCTTGCCGCGATGGCACCGAGCAGGAGGACGACGAAGGCGCCGGCGAGTGACCAGGTGAATTCTTCGGTGATCTCATTCGTGACCACTCCGATGGCCGCAGACACCAGGACGGAAATGATGCCATATATCCATATGAACCGTCGGTTCAAGGCTCCCCCTGTCCTTCGACTGTGGCCTAAGAACATAAAACCGTGCCTGGCAGCGCCCCGCACGCAAAGACCATCCCGCGCCGACCGATCCGGACGAATGTCGAGTCGACGAACCCACAGGGTTCAACCGGAGCGCTGTCGGATTCTTGTCCTCGAAAGACACTCACGTGGGTGTTCCGATCATGAGCTGGTGCCCCCATGCTTACCCCCGCAACGCTCCGTAATCAAAAACCGGAGCGGCGGGCGCTGGTTGAACACTCTGAGTCAGCAGCGACGCCCGCGACCGTCAATTCTCGTCGCGAAGGGTGCAACAGCGATGTCAAGCAGGAACGGGCGGCGGATCTGGGCCGGGCGTGGCGCCTTCGGTCTGATCGTCGCCGGGTTGGCGGCCTATCTCGCCGCGGTCGGGATCGAGGAGGCGGACAAGCGGGCGAGCAGCATCGCGGCCGTTCTCGCGCTGGCGGCACTGGGGGCGCCCTATCTGTTTGCGCGGCCCGCAGGTGCGGCGGAGAGGCGGGTGGAAGGCTCTGGTGACGCCACTGCGACCCGGGGCGGCGAGGCCGGCAGCAGCATCCGGATCGCCGGGGACAGCGCGGGGGTGCACATTGCGCGGTCCGGCAACGCCAGGGCTGAGGGGCGTGGCTCGATCGCCAGCAGCAGCGTCCGATTCGAGGCGCAACGGTGACGAACGCATCCGGGCCGTCTGTCTCTCACTCCGGCAACGCCGAGGCCGCCACAGGCGGCGTCGCCAACAGCAGCGCCATCGAGGTCAATGTCGAGAACAACAAGCGCGAGGGGGCGTGGCGATTTCTTGCGTACGCCGCCGGAGCGGCCCTTCTGGTCCTGACCTGGCAGGTCTGGCGGCAGCCGCAGGCCGCCTCCACCGCGGAATCCGTCGCGCCCCTGAATCCGGTGCCGGGCGCGGCCGCGAGCACACACGCCGGCGTCCCGGCCGCTACTCCCCCGGCCGTCGCCCCGGCACCGAGAGCCAAGGCCGCCAAGGCTTCCAAGGGTTCCACGGCTTCCACGGCGGAGAAGTCCGTCTCGTCGCCCTCGCCCACTCCGAGGCCCGTGGTGCGGGAGTGCGCTGACATCCGGTTCGCCCTCAGCGCCGGCATGGGCGTCGACCTGGCAGCCTGCGAAGCGGGTAGTGGAGGCACCTTCACCGACGTGATGTTCACCGACGAGGGGCTCACCGTCGGCGACGGCATCTCCACACGGAAGGCGGGCGACGGCGGCTCGTCGAAATACACGTCCTACGAGACCTGCCGCGGCCCGTTCCGCTCCACGACCCACGCGCAGGCCACCGTCCCGATCACGACGGCCGCCTGCCTCCTGTCGGACCGGAGTGTCGCGTACATCGATGTTGTGGAAAGGGATTCGACGCGGTTGGTCGTCAATCTGCTCGCCTGGAAGGACCGGGGCTGACCACGTGACGCTGGTGTGGCTGACGGGCAACTCCGGGACCGGCAAGTCGACGGTGTGCGCGATGTTGCGGGCTTCCGGGCACGTCGCGGTGGACGCTGACGAGGACGGCTTCTGCCACTGGATCGACCGAGTCGGTGGCGAGGCCGTGGCGAATCCCCCGGATCCGGTTCCGGAAGGGTGGCTGCATCGGTACGGGTGGGTCATCGACCGGGAGCGCGTGGAGGCTCTCGCCGAGGAGTCGCGTCCGGGGATCGCGTTCCTGTGCGGGTCGGCGGAGAACGAGGCGGAGATCCGCGATCTCCTCGATGTGACAGTGGGCCTGGTGATCGACGACGACACGCTCCGGCACCGGCTCGCGACCCGTACGACGAATACTTTCGGGCAGCATCCTGAGGAGCTGGCGGCGGCCCTGGACTGGAATCCCCGGATGGCCGCGATCCTCGAAGGCTGCGGAGCCGTGATCATCGACGCGTCCGAGCCGGTGGACACGGTGGTGAACAGAGTGATGGACGCGGTGCAGCGGCTGACGTCCGGGTGCTGAGCACAGGCCGCGGTGGCCGCCCGGAGACGGGCGGCGACCGCGGCGGGACGGATCAGTTCCTGGGCCAGGTCCAGCGGGTGCCGGAGGGTGCCCAGGCGGTGCCGGCCGGCGCCGGTTCGGTGGTGAGTGTGGTGGTCGACGTGAGATCGGTGGGCGGCGTCACGCCGGTGCAGCCGCCGGAGTCGGGGCGGCCGGTCAGGAAGTACGCCTCGAGGTGCTCGGTGCACTCCGGCACCCGCGCGACCGAGCCGTGGATGTCGTCCTCGACCGTGAACGCGGTGCCGCCGACCTTCGCCTGCGCCTGAGCGATCCACGCGAACGGCGTCGGGCTCTCCCACCGGTGGCCGGACAGTTGCAGTGAGCCGTTCGACTTGCGCAGCTGGAACGGTTCCCTCGTGGGGATCGGCCAGCCGGCGCACATCTGGGTGAAGGGTGCCAGGCTCGCGGTGATCGGGAACTCGCGCTGCCGGCTCCCGTACGTTTTCCAGAAGGTGGGGAAGTCGTGCGGGCTGGTGTCGTCGTTGCACAGGATCGCCCGGCCGGCGACGTCGTTGAAGCGCTCGGGAAGGTCCGCGGGCGGTTCGGTGGGCTCCTGCGGCCCGTCGCCGCCGATGAGGATCGGGCGGAGCGCGTCCGGCACGGGTTCGCCGGTCTTCGCCGTCGTCAGTGCCGCCAGCCCGGGCGTGGACTCCGCCCACAGCGGGCTGGGCGCGACGGCCAGGAAGGCGGCCAGGTTCCCGTCGATCGGCTGGTCGAGGTCGCTGAACACGATCGGCGCCGCGTCCAGCTTCGCCTTCAGCTGCTTGACCAGGGCGACCACCTCTTTGACGGTGTCGCCGAGATGGTACGCGGCGTCCCGCTGCGCGGCCCAGGCCGCCCAGCGCGGAATCTTGCCCTCATCGGCGGCGGTCACGTCGTGGAAGCGCGAGTCGAGCCGGTTCGCGGTCGGGCCGACCACGCTGTCCAGCCACATCCGGCCCACCGACTGCGGGTAGAGGCTGCGGTAGACCTGGCCGAGGATCGTGCCCCATGAGACACCGAAGTAGCTGAGTTTCCGCTCTCCGAGCGCCTTGCGCACCTGCTCCAGGTCGCGGGCGACGTTGGCGGTCGTGAGCTGCCCCAGGAAGGCCGGGTCGCTCTGCCAGCAGGTCTGATTCTGCAGAACCTGGAAGTCGTAGATCTTCTTGGCGGTCTGCTCGGTGAGCGGCCCGGCCGGAATCTCGGGCGGCCGGACGTCGTCACCCGGACGCGGGCACGATGCCCGGGTGCTGTAGCCGACACCGCGCGGGTCGAACCCGATCAGGTCGTAGGTCTCGGCGAGCGCCTCGAACTGCGGGCTGCTCATCACCAGGTCGTGCGGCATCAGATAACCGCTGCCGCCCGGCCCACCCGGGTTGACCGCCACGCTGCCCCGCTTGTGCTGCTGGTCGGCGGCCCTGATCCGGCTGATCGCGACCGTGATCTTCGTCCCGTTGGGGCGATGGTAATCGAGCGGCACCCGCACGGTGCCGCAGTCGGTCCGGGCGAGCAACGCCCGGATCCTGGGTAGCTCTTCCGGAGAGACGCCCATCGCTTCGAGGGTCTCGTCCGAGTAGGCCACGCAGTCGCTCCACGTCACCGTTACCGGCGCCGCGCTCGCTCCGGCCGCAGCGGGCAGAGGAAGAGCGATGAGCCCTGCCCCGGCCGCCATGACGAGCGCCCCGATCCCGGCGGCAATTCCTGTGCGTCGTGTCATGCGAGATTGATACCGATGAGCGCGTCAACTCGGGGTAACCAAGCCGTCCAGGTTTCTCTCAGCCTCCGCCTGGAGTGGTCAGAGGTTCAGTCCCAGGAGCTGTTTGCCTGTGGCGGTCAGCCGGTGCACGGCGCCGTTGCGTCCCCGGTGCGTGGAGATCAGCCGCGCGGCGCGGAGGATGCCCAGGTGCTCTGACGCCGTCGCCGAACTGATCCCGAGCTCCCGGGCCAGCTCCTGGGTACCCGGCCCGGACTCGTCCGACAGTGCCGCCAGCAGCCGCGCCCTCGTCCCGCCGAGGAGGCGGCCCAGCGACCGCTCCGGGCCGGGGTCGATCCGCACCGGCAGCCGGGTCGGGTACACCACGGTCAGCGGGGACGACGGGTCGGCCACGAAGCGGACCTCGTCGTACACCCACGGGGACGGGATGAGCACGATGCCGAGGCCGGACGAGCGGACCGTCTGCTCGAACGGGCGGTCGATCTCGAGGACCATGCCGTTGAGGCGGACCGTGCGGTGCAGGTGGCCGATCGCCGACCGCAGGCCCTCGCGGGCGGCGTGCAGGGCGCGCAGGGCCACGTCGGCGTCGCGGATCAGGTTGAGGCAGGACTCGTACGGTGCGATGGCTGCCTCGTACATCGCCCGCAGTCCCGTCGTCACCTGCCGCAACGTCTCCGGATCGCCGTCCGGGAGCCGGCGGAGCGCGCCCGGAAGGGCGCCGTGCGAGGCGACGAAGTGGCGGGACTCGTCGAGGAGCTGCTCACGCGGGGTGGCCAGCACCGCCTCCAGGCCGTCCTCGAGGTGGTGGCCGAGCGGCGCGCCGAAGCCGAACGTGACACCGGCCGGTGGCGTCAGCATCAGCGCGACAGCCGCCGACTGGGGCAGGCGCGGCAGCACCTCCCGGCGCCACTGCGCCAGCAGGACCGACGGGCGCTGCCGCAGGGCCCGGCTCGCCCCGCTCGCGTCGTCCAGCGGGCCGGGGCGCGACTCGAAGCGCACGGCCAGCAGATCCGCGGGTTCCAGCGCATAGCGCAGCATGAATCCACAGTAGCTATTCGGCCCACGCCGAATGTGCTCCCGCCACCGCCCCCGGTGCCCTAGCGTCGATCAGGCGGGGGGCGGCCGGGGCTGCCGGATACGGGGGCGGCAGCCCCACCGGCACCTTCCGCATCATCGCGGCGGCCGGACAGGTGATCCGGCCCCGCGGGGAGTAAGGGGTGCGGCCCGGTTGCCGATGGGTACCAGGTGAGGACCACGGTGGAGCACGAGCAGCGGCGGCTTGCCGTGCTGCACGCGTACCAGGTTCTCGACACCCCGCCGCAGGCGGAACTGCAGGCGGTGGTCCGGATCGCGGCCGCCGTCGCCGGGGTGCGCACGGCCTCGCTCAACCTGATCGACGCGAACCGCCAGTGCCAGCTCACCACGGTCGGCTTCCCCGGCCGGGACTGCGACCGGTCCGACGCGATGTGCGCGGTCCGCCTCGACGAGGGCCGGTTCGTCCACCTGCCCGACGCCCGCCTCGATCCGGACTACCGGGCCAACCCGTGGGTCACCGGCGTGCTCGGTCACGTCGTCTTCTACGCCTCCGCCCCGCTGATCACGCCCGGTGGGTACGTGCTCGGCACCCTCTGCGTCTACGACTCGGTGCCGCGGGAGCTGAGCGCCGAGCAGATGAGCCGCCTCGAGGACCTGGCCCGGATCGTGATCGCGTTCTTCGAGCGCCGCCGCCATGCCCGGCTCACCGCCGAACTGGCCGCCGAGGTCCGGGCCCGCAAGGAATGGACCGAGACGGTCCTGGAGACCCTCGACGTCGCCGTGATCGCCGTGGACGCCTCCGGCCACCTCACCATGTACAACCGGGCCGCCCGGGAACGCCACGACCCGGGAATCGATCAGGCCGCGCCCGCCGAGAACGTGTCCGCCCGCTACCGGCTGTACGAGCGCGACGGCCTTACCCCCGTCCCGGAGGACGACGTCCCGCTCAACCTGGTCCTGCGCGGCGGTGAGCCGGTGATCGGCCGCGAGGTGGTGGTCCGGCCACCCGGCCGCGAGCCGGTACGCCTGCGCGCCAACGCCCGCGCCCTGCACAGCCCCGACGGCGCCGTTCTCGGCGCGGTCGTGGCCCTGCACGACGTCACCAGCGACTACACCCGGCGGCGGCTCATCGAGGAGGCCAGGGAGCGACTGGCCGCCGCGAACACCGAGTTGCTGCGCTCGAACACCGACCTCACCAACTTCGCCGGCGCGGTCAGCCACGACCTGGTCGCCCCGCTCGCGGCGGTGAGCGGCTATCTGGAGTTCATCGTCGAGGACCTGGACGGCGACGGCCCGGTGCAGTGGGTCGACGCGGCCGGTCGCGCGGTCACCAGGATGCGGGACCTGATCGACGCGCTGCTCGGCTACGCCCGCGCCGGCAGTGCACCGGTGGTGCGCATGCGCGTACCCCTGAAGTCTTTGATCGACCACGTCGTGCTGGACCTGCGCACGGAGATCGAGACCGCGGGTGCGCGCGTCAGCGTGCCCTCCGCCCTGCCGGAGCTGTGGTGTGACCCGGTGCTGGTCCGCCAGCTGCTGCAGAGTCTGATCGCGAACTCGGTGAAGTTCCGGTGCGCGACCCGGCCGTGCCTGATCACCGTGACCGCCGACGGCGACACCGTGCGGATCGCGGACAACGGCGTCGGTGTGCCCGCCGCCGAGCGGGACCGGGTGTTCGAGATGTTCACCCAGCGTGACCCGCGCCTGGGGAAGGGGCCGGGTATCGGCCTGTCCAGCTGCGTGCGCATCGTCGAGCGGCACGGCGGCGCGATCCGGATGGAGGAGAACGCGGACGGGGGCGTGACTGTCGTCTTCACGCTGCCCCGCCCGGGCGGGTCAGATGACGGGTGACGCTGCCGATAGGTCAGGGGTGGATCTCGTCGAGTCGGTGAGGGAGCACGAACGGCTGCGGCTTGCCGCCCTGCACGAGTACCGCCTGCTCGACTCGCCCGCCGGCGACGAGCTGGAGGCTGTGGTCCGGGTGGCCGCGGCCGTCGCCGGCGTGCCCACCGCCACGCTGAACCTGATCGACGAGAACCGGCAGTGCCAGCTCACCACCGTGGGTTTCGAGGGCGGCGACTCGGCCCGCTCCGACTCGATGTGCGCGATCCGCTTCGAGACCGGCGAGTTCACCTGGGTGCCGGACGCCAGCCTCGACCCGGTCTACCGCGACAACCCGTGGGTCACCGGGTTGCTCGCCGACGTGCGGTTCTACGCCTCGGCGCCGCTGATCACCCCGGACGGGCACGCGCTGGGCTCGCTCTGCGTCTTCCACAGCCTGCCGGGCACCCTCGACGAGGACCAGATCGCCCGGCTCAAGGACCTGGCCGAGATCATCCTGGCGCTGTTCGAGCGGCGGCGGCAGGCCCGGCTCAACCGGGAGATCGCCGCGGTGTCCGAGGCACGCCAGCAGTGGACCGACACCCTTCTCGAGACGATCGACGTCGGCGTGGTGGCGGCCGACGAGGACGGGCGGCTCACCCTGTTCAACCGGGCCGCCCGGGACTGGCACGGCCTGAACGCGGACCCGACGGTCGACCCGCGGGACTTCTCGAGCCACTACTCCCTGTTCGAGACCGACGGCCGGACCCCGCTGGCCACCGACCGGATCCCGCTGTTGCGCGCCCTGCACGAGGGCTCGGTCAGCGACGTCGAGATCATCATCAAGCGGCCCGGCGGCGAGCAGGTGCACGTCAGCTGCAGCGGCCGTGCGCTGATCGGCCCGGACGGCCGCTGCATGGGCGCGGTGGTGGCGATGACCGACGTCACCGTCGACCGGGCCCAGCAGCGGGCCATCGAGCGGGCCCGGCGTGAGCTGGCCGCCGCCAACGAGGATCTGCGGCGCTCCAACGCGGACCTGGCGAACTTCGCCGGCGCGGTGAGCCACGACCTGGTCGCGCCGCTCGGCGCGGTCGGCGGCTACCTGGAGCTGATCGAGGACGTGGCCACCGACGAGACCCGCCGGTGGGTGGACGCCGCGAACCGCGCGGTGACCCGGATGCGGGACCTGATCCGGTCGCTGCTCGGGTACGCACAGGCCGGCAGCGCCCCGGTACGCCTGGTCCCGGCCGACCTCAACGACATCGCCGAGCAGGTCCTGGCCGACCTGCACGCGGCGATCGAGAACGCGAAGGCCGAGGTGGCGGTGCCGGCACCGCTGCCGGCGGTCTCCTGTGACCCGGTGCTGACCCGGCAGCTGCTGCAGAACCTGATCGCGAACGCGGTCAAGTACCGGCACCCGGACCGGCCGTGCCGGATCACCGTGACCGCGGTGCCCGAGGGGACGTGCTGGGCCGTGACGGTCGCCGACAACGGCGTGGGCATCCCGGCCGAGCAGCGGCAGCGGGTCTTCGACATGTTCACCCGGCTCGACGACGCGCCGGCCGCCGGGCACGGCATCGGCCTGTCCAGCTGCCTGCGCATCGTCGACCGGCACGGCGGGACGATCCGCATCGAGGACAACCCGGGCGGCGGCACCGCGGTGGTTTTCACTTTGCCCGACGGCTGCCATTGACGGTTGTCAGTCGGTGCCCATAACTTACGATGGGAGTTCGAAAGTTACGCACGAAACCCTCGAAGGAGTTCACCGTGCGAAAAACCGTGGCCGTCCTCGCCACCCTCAGTTTTCTCGCGATAGCGCCACCACCGGCCCAGGCCCATGGTGGCCACGACTACTCGCTCCGCAACGCCGGACCCCGAGACTTGCGGATCGGCTCCGCGGTCGCCGGCGGTGGTCACCACGTCGACCAGCCCTATCCCGACCCGTTCCCCAACGACAAGCCGTACCGGAAGGTCCTGGCGCGCGAGTTCAGCTCACTGTCGCCGGAGAACCAGATGAAGTGGGAGTTCATCCACCCCGAGCGCCACCGCTACAACTTCGGCCCGGCCGACGACATCGTGAAGTTCGCCCAGCGCAACGGCCAGGTCGTGCGCGGGCACACGCTGCTGTGGCACAGCCAGAACCCGGCCTGGCTCAACGAGGGCACGTTCACCAAGGCCGAGCTGCGCCAGATCCTGAAGAGCCACATCCTCACCGTGGTCGGCCACTACCGCGGAAAGATCCACCAGTGGGACGTGGCGAACGAGATCCTGGACGGCAACGGCGCGTACCGGCAGGAGAACATCTTCATCCGTGAGCTCGGGCCGGGCATCGTCGCCGACGCGTTCCGCTGGGCGCACCAGGCCGACCCGAGGGCGCAGCTGTTCCTCAACGACTACGGCGTGGACTGGCCGGGTGCCAAGGTGGACGCGTACGAGGCGCTCGCCAAGGAACTGCTGGCCGCCCGGGTGCCGCTGCACGGCTTCGCCTCCCAGGCCCACCTGAGCATGCGTTACGGCGCTCCGGACCAGCTCGGCGCGGTCCTGCAGCGCTTCGACGACCTCGGGCTCAAGACGGCGATCACCGAGCTCGACGTGCGGATGGACCTGCCGGAGAGTGGCGTGCCCACCGCCGAGCAGCTGCAGACGCAGGCCCGGTACTACAAGACGGTCCTGGACGCGTGCCTGTCCGTCGACGACTGCAACTCGTTCACCGTCTGGGGAGCCACCGACAAGTACAGCTGGGTGCCGGTGTTCTTCCCGGCCGAGGGCGCGGCCACGATCATGTGGGAGGACTTCACCCGCAAGCCCGCCTACTTCACCCTGCGCGACACCCTCCGCGCCGCACGCTGAGTGGGTTCCGGGCGCGGATCGCGCCCGGAACTCCCACCGTCCCAGCGCTACGGTGTGGAGCATGGAGGTGCGCCGCTACGGGCTGTGGGTCGGCGTGCCCACTCTGGTCGCCGGTTTGGCGGCGTGGGCGGCCCTGGCGGACGACAAACAGGGCTGGACGGTGGTCGCGGCCGCGGTCGCCGGTGCGGTGGGTGCGTTCGGGCCGACCGCGACCGAGCGGTTGGCCCAGGCCTGGGAGCGGCGGCAGGCCCAGGCGGGCAGGCTTTCGAGGGTACGGGTGGCCGAACTCCCGGAGTCGGTGACATGGCTGCTGCGGCCGGACCGCCAGGTCGTCCCGTTCTTCGGGCGGGGCTGGCTGCTGATCAGCCTGGAGTCGTGGTTCAACGACCCGAGGGCCCGGCCCGTGCGAATGCTCGTGGGCGCCGGCGGGATCGGCAAGACCCGGCTGGCCCAGGAGCTCGTGTCACGCCTGCCACAGGACGTGCGCTGCGAGTGGATCAGCCTGCAGTCGGAGGCCGAGACAGCGGCACTGATCGTGCCCCGCTCACTGCTGATCCTCGACTACGCCGAGGCGCGCGACCGGGCCGCGCTCGCCGAGCTTCTGTGCGCCGCACAGCAGGCGGACCACGTGCGGGTGCTTCTGCTGGCCAGGGCGGCCGGATCCTGGTGGGAGTCGCTGTCGGACGCGTACCCTCGCCAGGCCCACCTGGTCGACGCGCTGACCTCCGCGCCGGACGCGGTGGTCGAGGTTCCGGCGAAGGTCGACGACGTTCACGACGCACGCGCCGTCGTGGCCGAGGCGGCGGCCGCCTTCGCGGCGAGACTCGGCCGGCCGGTCCCGGTCGTCGAGGCGGCCCGCGAGTGGCCACCGGAGACGCCCGTGCTGCGACTGCACGCCGACGCGCTGGTCGCGGTGCTCGACGGGGCGCACCGGCAGGGCGACTACGACGTGCTCGGCGAGGTGCTGGGCCACGAACGACGGTACTGGTCACACACCGCGAGGACCGCGGGACTGACCGGCGGTGAGACACTGCGGCAGGTCGTCGGGATCGCCACGCTGACCGGTGCGGACACCACTGCGGAGATCGCGCAGATCGTGCGGCGGGCGCCGTCGTTGCGGGACGCGCCCGCGTCGCGGCTCGACGAGTTCGCGCGGTGGCTGTCCGGCCTGTATCCGGCCGCACCGGGCTCGGCGCTGGGAGTGGTGCAGCCCGACCTGCTGGCCGAGGCGCTGGCGGTGCGGGTTCTGGTCTCCCTCTCGGCAGAGGATCAGACGCGGGTACTCACCGGGCTGAGCGCCGGGCAGGCCGTGCGGGTGCTGACCTTGCTCGGCCGGGCGCGGGTGCACGAGCCGGGCGCTGACGCGCTGATCGAGACCGCGATGCGCGCCGACCTGCCCCGGATGGTCGAGACGGTGGTCGAGGTGGGCCTGCAGTTCCCAGGAGTCTTCACTCCGGTCGCGGTGCGGCTGTTCGGCAGCGCTGACATCGACGACGAGTGGGCGCGAAAGATGTACGGGCGGGTGCCTTATCCATCGGCCGAGTTCGGGGCGCTCGGCCTGGCACTGACGACCCGCATCATTGATGGCCTGCCCGGCGACGCGCCGCCCGGCGTCCGCGCCCTCTGGTCCTCCGTCCATACCTACCGGCTGGTGGAGGAGTCCCGGGCGAGCGAGGCTCTGCCGGTCAGTGAGGATCTGGTGCGGCAGTACCGAGAGTTGGCCGAACACGACAGGGAAGCCCATCTCGTCTATCTGGCCGCTGCGTTGCGCAGGCACGCCGTGCTTCTGGCGGGGCAGCCGCGGTGGGCCGAGGCGCTGACCTTCAGCCAGGAGGCCGTCGGCCTGTGGGAGGAGGTGGTCGAGGGCGGGCGGGACGGTTACCTGTCCGAACTGGCGGGCACGATGAACGCCCACGCGGCGGTCCTGGCCGGGAACGGTCTGCGGGACGAGGCGCTCGCCGCCAGCCGGCGGGCGATCGGCCTGCACCGAGAACTGGTCGAGATCGACCGGACCGCCCACCTGCCGGAGCTCGCTGTGGCTCTGTGGAGCGCCGGTCACGTGGCGATGATGACCGGGCTGGTCACCGAGGAGGTCGTCGCGGCGGCCGAGGAGGGGGTGCGCTACTTCGGCGAACTCGCCGCCGCCGCACCGGACACCTACGCGGGGCGCTACCGCAATGCCGCCAGGACTCTCGACGAGGCCCGCCGTCGGCTGAGCGACGGCGGGCCTCAGAACGAGGATCAGAACAGAGGTGTACGCCCGGCGTAGCCCGACGCGACCCGGACGCCCGCCTTCAGCGCCTTGCCCGTGCCCTTGAACAGCATCAGGTAACCGGTCGACGCCTGTACCGCGACCAGATCCGTGTACCCGTCCCGGTCGAAGTCGCCGATCCCGGTCCAGTCCCGCAGGCCCTTGCCGTTGATCAGCTTGATCGGGGACTTGAAGCCGCCGGACTTGCCGGGGTACAGGTACATGTTCCCGGAGCTGTTGATCTTGATGACCAGGTCCTGGAACCCGTCCCGGTTGTAGTCGCCGGCGCCGGTGAACTCGCTGCGGCCGTTCCAGTTGCCGTAGGCGAGCGCCTTGCGGGCGCCGAACTTCGCACCGGCCTTTCCGGGATACAGATAGACGTTGCCGTTGTTCGTCTGCGACGCCAGCAGGTCCGGGTAGCCGTCCTTGTTGAAGTCGCCGATCGCGGTCAGCTCCCGCATGTGCTTGAAGTTGTTGTAGAGCACCTTGCGCGCGCCCAGCGTCCCGTTGCTCTTGCCGGGGTAGAAGTAGACCTTCCCGCCGGTGGTCCGGGCGATCACGTCGGTGAAGCCGTCCCGGTTGAGGTCCATCCGCACGATCGCGTTCATACCCGCGAAATAGCCCGTGACCTTGCTGCGGCCGGCCTCCGAGATCGTCGTGCCGTTGCCCGGGTACGAGAAGACGTTGCCGGTGCTCTTGGTACGCGCCAGCACGTCCGACCACCCGTTGCGGTTCCAGTCGGCGAGCTTGGCGCCCGGCAGCCGTACGAAATCGACGTAGTTGCTGTCGATGTTGATCGTCGCCCCGCCCCAGGTCTCCTTGTGCGCGCCCATGTACTGCTTCATCCGGCGCTGCGGCGCCCAGTACCCGGCCGGGATCACCTTGTCGTCGAGCGTGACCACCTCGTCCCAGCGGGCGAAGTCCACGTAGTCCGGCCGCACGTAGCCGGCCTTGTTGTAGACCGCCACCTGGTCAGCGATGCCGGAGGAGACGCTGCTGTAGTAGCCGGAGAAGTAACCGTGGTCGTGCAGCCGCGCGCTCCACGCACTCATGAAGTTCAGCACGCCGTTGCGGCAGGTGGCGTCGTCGGTGCGGTACGCCTCCATGTCGTAGATCAGCACGCTCTCCGGCGACAGGCCCAGCTTCTTGGCCTGGGTCACCGCGTCGTCGGCGGTTGCCCGGCCCTGCGCGGCCGCGTTGGCATTGTCGATCAGGTGCTTCTTCGTGGTCGTCGTGCAGGTCGCCTGCGGTCCCACGTAGATCGGGACGAGCCGCCAGCCGCGGCCGATCTGCTCCTTGACCCAGTCGGCCGTCAGGTTGGCCTGGGTGCAGCCGCGGCCGATGCCACCGAAGTAGATGCCGACGGCCCGGAACGGCGACTGGAGCCACGCCTGCATGGTCGCGCTGGAAGGCGCGGTGCAGGCGTCGAAGGCGTACCCCTTGAAGTTGCCGGGCTGCGGCGGCAGAGCGGTGGCGGCCGTCGCGTTCCCGTTCACCAGGGCGAGCGGGGCGACGCAGAGTGCCACGACGAGCGCTCCGAGTAGCCGTTTCCGATATCTGAAGAGCCGGCGGGGGTGGAGCCGGTGACGCCCGGTCTTGGGCGTTGCATTCATATTCAGACCTCTTAAGGCATTGGGAGCCCATCGAGGGAAGCAAAAGTGTGGGAGCGCGGCCAGGGCCGTTCAGCCGATACTGATCAGCCGAACGGGCAGCCGGTAGATTTCCAGAAGTGGATCATCTGACGTCGCGGCAGCGCTGGGTCGCCCTGTTCTCCCTGGCCCTGGGCGGTGTGGCGATCGGCCTGACCGAGTTCGTGGCGATGGGACTGCTGCCGGACATGGCCCGCGATCTGCTGCCACTCGGCTGGGCCCGATCACCCGAGGACACCGTCGCTCAGGCCGGTTGGCTGATCACCGCGTACGCTCTCGGTGTTGTCGCAGGCGCGCCCCTGATCGCCGTGGTCTCCGCCCGGATGCCGCGCAAGCGGCTGGTCCTCTGGCTGCTGGTGCTCTTCGCGGGCGGCACCGTCGCCTCCGCGCTGGCACCCACCTTCGGCCTCGTCGTGGCCGGCCGGTTCGTCGCGGCGCTGCCGCACGGCGCCTACTTCGGCGCGGCCGGCCTGCTCGCCGCCTCCCTGATGGGACCGGGACGCGAGGCGCGCGGCTACGCCGTGGTGCTGGGCGGGCTGACGCTCTCCAACGTCGCCGGCGTCCCACTGATCACCCACCTCGGGCAGACCGCCGGCTGGCGCGTCGCTTACCTGGTCATCGCCGGCGCCTTCGTGCTCACCCTCCTCGCGGTCGCCGTGTCGGTGCCGGACGCGCCCGCCGCCGAGGGCGGCTCACCCATGGCCGAGCTGCGCGCCCTGCGCCGCCCCCAGGTGTGGCTCGTGGCCGCCACCGCCGCGGTCGGTTTCGCCGGCTTCTTCGCCGTCAACAGCTACATCGCGCCGGTGACAACCGAGGTGACCGGCCTGTCCTCCGGCGCCGTACCGTGGGTCCTCGCCGTCTTCGGCCTCGGCATGACCGTCGGCAACGCCCTCGGCGGCGCCTTCGCCGACCGCGACCTGCGCCGCGCCACCGTGTTCGGCTTCGCCGGCATGATCGTCTCCTGCGTGCTGTTCGCGATGACCGCGAGCACCGTGCCCGGCCTGTTCGCCGGAGCTTTCCTGGTCGGCGCGACCAGCATCTTCCTCGGCCCCGCGCTGCAGGCCCGGCTGATCACGGTGGCACCCGAGGCCCAGCTCATGGGCGCCGCGGTCAACCAGTCCGCGATGAACGTGGCCAACAGCCTGGGTGCGGCGCTCGGAGGTCTGGTCATTTCGATGGGGTACGGGTACCTCGCTCCGTCCTGGACCGGAGTGATCCTGGCCGCCGCCGGCCTCTGGCTGGCCGTCACCGGTTTCGCCCTCGACCGAGTTCGCGCTGCTGCCACTCTTCGTTAGCCCGCTGTTCACCCGGTCGGCACATGATTTCGCCCATGACCGGCCTGCTGACCACCCGCGCCGACGCCGCGCAGACGATCGCCGAATCCCTGCTGGCCGACATGGGCGACCGGTGGAAGCACACGATCGGCGTCGCCGAACAGGCCGCCCGCCTCGCCGGCCGCCTGGGCCTCGACCCGGACGTCCTGGTCTCCGCGGCCTGGCTGCACGACATCGGCTACGCGGCGCCGATCGCCCTGACCGGCTTCCATCCCCTGGACGGCGCAGTCCACGTCGTGGACGAAGGCTGGCCGTCCCGCATCGCCGGCCTGGTCGCGAACCACTCGGGCGCCAAGTTCGTGGCCGAGGTCAAGGGCTTCGCCGCCGAACTGGCCCTCTTCCCGGACGAGCGAAGCCTGATGGCCGACGCCCTCACCTACGCCGACCAGACAACCGGTCCCCGGGGAGACCGGGTCGACCCGGAGTCCCGGTACGCGGAGATGCTGCTGCGCCACGGCCCCTGCTCCGCCAACGCGCTGGTCGACGGCGTGCGCCGCCCGCATCTGCGCGGCATCTCCGGCCGCGTGGAGGCCCTGCTCGCGCGCTGACGCGTGTCGCCGGTGCCCACGAGCTCTCGGATCACCGCGCTCTAACAACCGGCCTTCTCAACTGGATTGAGTTCTTCGCACATCGTCTTTCGGAAGTTGTCACGAGCCTTTTCTATCGCTTTTCCAACCTGTGCGAACATGGTTCCGATGTCGCCGAATCGCTCCAACGCGATGTCGGCCGGCGTGAGACCGATTGCCCACGCCTCGATGGTGCCGAGATTCGCATTCAGGGTTCTTGAGAACACCTGGGCCGCTGGACTGCCATAGATGAACAGGGCGTCAGTAGACCTTGACAGATTTCTTCCGAGGCTGATGAGCCTGGCGGAGGAACGTCTACCACATTCCGGTGCAAGTGCGGCGATCTGTTGTTCGGTTTGGAGATGGAATGCGCAAGGCCCCATGCACGACAAAATGGTCTGGATCTCCGCAATTTCTTCGTCTGCGGACTTGAGGTACGCCTGATACGCCTCCGTTCTCTTCACCCTTTGCTCGTCCAGGCGCCTCTGTTCAAAATCCGCTTCTTGAAGGTGCCGACTCGTCGACGTGGCCTGGTAGGACGTCAACGCGGTCGCCGCGCCGCCGACGACGGCGCCGAGCAACGAGGCGATCAGCGTCATCAACGCCGGATATCGCACCTCCCAGCCGTGGGGCATCTCGTTGCGTCCGGAGCCGCGACGTGCCGCTCGGCCGAGGCGCGGCAACCTGTCTGCTCGCCGGCTACGCAAGGCTCGGGTCGCCATAGTTGAGACTCGCACGGGTTCCTGCGCCGGCCGCTGTCAGACTCGTGACTGAAGGACCCGGTCTGCCCCTGAGATGACTCGGGTGAGGCCATACGGCCGGGAGCGGTGCAACCAAACCGGGTGTTCACTCGTCTTCGTGCTCATGAAACGGAGAGAGGCTTCGAATGGCGCGCGGTGACGAGGAGTTCATCGCGTTCGCCCAGGCGAGTTCGCCTCGTCTGCAACGTGCGGCGTACCTGCTGACCGGCGATCGGCATCAGGCCGAAGAGGCTGCTCAGGCCGCCCTGGTGCGGGTGTACGCCGCTTGGGGCCGGGTCAGGCACCAGGATCCCTATGCGTACGCCCGTACGGTGCTCACGAACCTGGTCACTGATCAGTGGCGCCGCCCGATGCGGGAGTACGCGACGGAGATCATGCCGGAGCAGCAGGTGCCGCAGGACGTCGCGGACGTCGTGGCGAAGCGGCGCTGGCTGATCGGCGCGCTGCAGGCTCTGTCACCGCGCGAACGGGCGGTGATCGTGCTGCGGCACTTCTTCGACGCCAGTGAGGCCGAGGTGGCCCGCGAACTCAACCTGTCAGCGGGCACGGTGAAGAGCCTCAACTCCCGGGCTCTGGCGAAATTACGCATCACGGCCGGCGTCGTCCCGCCGATGCGAACCGAAACGGAAGCAGGGGTAGCACTGTGACGCACCTGGAAGATCTCAAGGACGCCATGCACTCGCCGCCGGACTTCGAGCCCGTACCGGTGGACCTCGCGATCGTGATGGCCGGCGGCGCGCGGATGCGCCGCCGTCGCAGGTTCGCGGTCGTCAGCGCCTCCACCCTGGCGGTGGCCGCCCTGCTCGCCGGCGGCAGCCAGCTGGCGGGTCCGGGCGGCTCCTATGCCGGAACCCCGGTGGCGGGCCCGTCCATGCCGGTGCCGTCGACCGGCAATTCGTCGGCCCCCGGAGTCCTCGGCGCAGTCGTCGAGACCGGCCAGCGGCTCGACGGCCGGCAATGGATTCTGTACGTCGAGACGACCGACCCGGATGACCTGGACAAAACGTTCAGCCTGGTCCTCGGGCACACGAGGAGCGGCACCATCGACGATTTCACCGCCGAGATCGTGAGCAGCGATTCGGGCTCCGGCCGGATGGCGCCCGGCTTCCACGCTGTGCGAGCGGGACGGGTGCAACAGGGCCGCACCACACCCACGTTCGGTTACTACGTCGGTGACGCTGCCAGGATCACCGCTCGCGACGCCGCCAACGGCGAGATCGTCGAAGCGCGTCGTTCTGCATGGACCGGGTTCGGCAAGTCGGACAAGGCGCAGATCTTCTGGTTCGATTTCGCCCAGGGCCGGCCTCCGGCTGAGCTGACCGATCTCACGGCCTACGCCAAGGACGGCGCCGAGCTGCCCGCCGGCCGCTGACGAGTTCGCCATCCCCGGCAGTCAACGCGGGCTGCCGGGGAGCGCGTCGAGGCTCTCAGCCGCTTCGGCGGTTGCCGTACTGGCGAGGGCTCTGCACCGTGCCGGAACGGCCCTGAATGCGGCCCGCGGAACCCCCGGTGTGAGTGGCTGTCCCCTTGCCCTTGGACCGGCGAGCCGCCCGGTTCTGGAAGGGCTGAGGCTGCTCCTCGGACTCCGCCTCGGTGTCGGCGGCGGGATCGGCAGCGCCGGCGGCCTCGGTCATCGGTTTCTCCTCGTGCTCTTTCAAACCGGACTAATTACCGCAGATCTTCAACGCGGATGCCGCGACGAGCCAAGCCTAACCCACCGATTTCACGACAGTGACGATCGCCTCCAGCCGGTTGTCGCGCGAGCGCGGTCAGTAGCCCAGGTCTCGGCGGCGGAAGCCGGCGAAACCTGTCAGGACCAGGGCGAGGACCACGGCGCCGACCGTGGCGAGGGGTGCGGCGGTGACTGTTTCGAGCGGGGCGGCGGGCAGGTGGACGAAGGGTGAGAGCTGCTGGGACCAGTCGGGGAGGTTGAACGAGTCGGCGAACAGTTCGACCACCGCGCAGTAGCCGAGGGCGGCCCACCCGGCGATCGCGGCGGCGCGGGCCCACCAGCCGATGGCCAGCACGGCCACGGACACGACGGCCCAGACCGCGGGCAGGTAGACGAGGGCGACGCCGAGCATCCGGAGGGCCTGGCCGGGGTCGCCGACGGTCAGGCCGTACGACAGGCCCTCGAAGAAGCCGGCGGCGAGCAGGACGAGGGCGCTGCCGGCCAGGGCGACGTTGAGGTGGCTGCCGAGGTAGGCGTCGCGGTGGACGCCGGTGGCCAGGATCGGTTCGGCGCGGCCGGCGGTCTCCTCGGAGCGGGCTCGCAGGACCGAGGCGACCCCGAAGGCGGCGGCGAGCAGGGCGCCCATGGTCAGCGTGAGCGCGAGGTAGGAGTCGACGATGTCGGACGCTCCGCCGGGGAGGAACTCGGCGACCTCGGGGTTGTCGACGATGTACTGCTCGATGCTGTCGCCGAGGGAGCCGTACGCCGCGCCGAGCATGCCGACACCGAGGGTCCAGCCGAACACCGCGCCGCGCTGCAGTCGCCAGGCCAGCCCGACCGGCGTGCCGAGCAGGCGGGACGCGACCGGGCTGCCGGGACGGGAGCGGACCAGGCCGGCACCGAAGTCGCGGCGGTCGAGGGCCACGAGCGCGACCACGGTCGCCAGGACGGCGGCGCCGAGCATGAGCAGCACCGGCCACCAGCGGTCCTGCACGTACGGAAAAGTGCGCTGGCCCCACCCGATCGGCGACGCCCAGCTCAAGGCCGTGGTGCCGGCGTCGCCGGCGGCCCGCAGCATGTACGCCGCGCCGATCACCAGGCCGACCGCGCCGTAGACGCCGCGGACATGCTCGAAGACCTGCGCGGCGACCGCGGTGAGCGCCGCGAACAGCAGCCCGATCCCGAACAGCGCGGTGGCGACCAGCAGCGATCCGGTGACCGGCAGCCCGGTGCCGGCGGCGACCGCGAAGATCACCGCGGCGACCACGAGGTCGGCGAGCGCGGCCAGGGCCAGAGCCGAGTAGACGGGCTCGCGGCGGCCGACCCGGGCGGACCGGATCAGCTCGGCACGGCCGGCCTCCTCGTCGCCGCGGGTGTGCCGCCCGACCAGGAACATGTTCATCAGGGCGATCACGATCGCGATGAACGCGAAGATCTCGAACACGATCTCGCCGCCGATGGTGTCGAGCAACTCCAGGGGGCCGCTCATCGCGACGACAGCGGTGTTGCCGCCGAGCGTGGCGCGGAGTTTCGCGAGCTGCTCCGGGTCACCGTACAAATTCTGGCTCTGTGTTGATTGGACAAGGAAAAGCAGAGCAGCCCCGCCGATCCACAGCGGCAGCCCGATCCGCTCCCGGCGCAGGCTGAACCGGAGCAGGGTCCCGATCATGACTCGTCGCCGTAGTGCCGCAGGAACATCTCCTCCAGCGTCGGCGGCGTGCTGGTGATGCTGCGCACGCCGAGAGCCGCCAGCCGCTTCATGACCGGCTCCAGGCCCTGACTGTCCACGTCGAACCGGGCGTGGTGCTCGTTGAGGACGGCATCGTGCACGCCGGGCAGGCCGTCGATGCCGGTCACCGGGGCGGCGGTCTCCACCGAGATCGAGGTCCGCGTCAGGTGCCGCAGCTCGGTGAGCGTCCCCGACTCGACAGTGCGGCCCAGCCGGATGATGCTCACCCGGTCACAGAGCGCCTCCACCTCGGCCAGGATGTGGCTGGACAGCAGCACCGTCCGGCCGTCCCGCTTGAGCTGCTGCACGCACCGCTGGAACTCCGACTCCATCAGCGGGTCGAGACCGCTGGTCGGCTCGTCGAGCAGCAGCAGCTCGGCGTCGGAGGCGAGTGCGGCGATCAGCGCGACCTTCTGCCGGTTGCCCTTCGAATAGGCGCGGGCCTTCTTCGACGGGTCCAGATCGAACCGTTCGAGCAGCTCGTCGCGGCGCTTGCGATCCAGGCCACCGCGCAGCCGGCCCAGCACGTCGATCACCTCGCCGCCGGTGACACCGGGCCAGAGGATCACGTCGCCCGGCACGTACGCCAAACGGCGGTGCAGTGCCACCGCGTCCGCCCAGGGATCACCACCGAGCAGCTCGACCTTGCCCGCGTCGGCGCGCAGCAGCCCGAGCAGGACCCGGATGGTGGTCGTCTTGCCGCTGCCGTTGGGACCGAGGAAGCCGTGGACCTCCCCCTCCTCGACGGTCAGGTCGAGCCCGTCCAGTGCTGTGGTCCGGCCGAAGGTCTTGGTCAGGCCGGAGATCGCAATCGCGGTCATCGATCGTCCCCCCTCACTCACCCCTAGTCTGCGCCTGGAGCGCCAGTGAGGTGGGGACGCCTCAGGTCAGAACCACCGGCGGCGGTAGTGACCGTGATGGCGGTAGTGGCCGTGGTGCCGGTAATGACCGTGGTGGCCGTAGGCGCCGGGGTGGCCGTAAGCGCCGGGATGCCCGTAGGCGCCGGGGTGGTGGCCGTAGCCCTGGCTGCGGGCGATCCGGTGGTTGACCTCGCGGAGAAGGCCGTCGACGGCCGGGTTGTGGCGCTTCTGCGACATGCGGGAAAGCTTCGACGCGACCATCGAGAGAACCATGCGCTTCATGAAGCCGCTCACGCGATCTCCTTGCTCTGCTGAACCTGCGGAATTCAACGGTACGCGGCACTGTCCAGCCTGACCTGTATGAATGCTGCCGGTTCGCTGATAAATCAGTGGACGTCACCCCGGCGGGCGACCAGGTTGGAGGGCATGCGCCAGGAGGAGATCTGGGACAGGGACACCGCACAGAGGTACGACACTCCCGGCACCGGGATGTTCGCGCCGGAGGTGCTGGAGCCGGCCGTCGCCAGACTGGCCGAGCTCGCGGACGGGGGCCGGGCGCTCGAGTTCGCGATCGGGACGGGACGGGTGGCGGTGCCGCTCAGTGAACGCGGGGTGCCGGTCAGCGGGATCGAGCTGAGCGGGCCGATGATCGAGCAGTTGCGGACCAAGGCGGGGCCGGAGCGGATCCCGGTCGTCGTGGGGGACATGTCGACGGCTCTTGTAGAACGAACGTTCTCTCTGGTGTACCTGGTGTACAACACGATTTCGAACCTGCAGACGCAGGCGGAGCAGGTGGAATGCTTCCGGAACGCGGCGCGGCACCTCTCCCCCGGCGGGTGCTTCGTGATCGAGTTGTGGGTGCCGGAGCTGCGCCAGCTGCCGCCGGGCCGGTCGGCAACGGTGTGGGAGAACTCGCCGGGATACATCGCGCTGGACACCTACGACACGCTTCAGCAGCATGTCGTGTCCCATCACTTCCACTTCGGATCCGGGTCCACGGCGCAGCTGTTCCGGAGTCCGCACCGCTACATCTGGCCGGCCGAACTGGACCTGATGGGACAGCTGGCGGGCTTCACCCTCGAATCGCGGCACGCGGACTGGAGCGGTGCACCGTTCACGGCGTCGTCGCGTTCACACGTCTCGGTCTACCGGCATGATCCGCCCCGCGACTGACGCCGACGCCCCGGCGCTGGCGGCCCTGCACGTCCGCACGTGGCAGGCGGCCTACCGCGGGCTCATGCCACAGGAATACCTGGACGGGCTGGACCCGGCGCAGCGGGTGCCCGGCTGGCGCGAGTGGATCCGCGACCTGCGGCCACCCGCCGGGATCTGGGTGCTGGACGACGGCGGCCTGGCCGGCTTCCTCACCATGTCCGGTCACGACGACGTCGGTGAGATCCATGCGATCTACCTGGCACCGGAGCGCTGGGGTCAGGGCCTCGGGCGGGAACTGATGGCGTTCGCGCTGGACCATCTGACGGCGGCCGGTTTCACCGAGGCCGTCCTGTGGACGCTGGACACCAACGAGCGGGCGCGGCGCTTTTACGAAGCCGGCGGCTGGACGGTGGACGGCGGGGCCCGGGTCGACGAGACCCGGGGCGCCGCGATGACCGAAATTCGTTACCGGCGTCCGTTAGCCCCGCCTGAACACCTTGCGGCCCCAGGCGACGACAGCGCCGAGAGCCAGGGCGAACAGACCGACCTCGCTGGGTGAGGCGAGTTCCACGAGCTGGGCGTCCTTGTTGTCGTCCATGAGATCCACTGTAGCCGGACAGGTCAACAGGTTGCACACGGCATCGACACTGACCGTCATGAGGCGCGGAGACCGTCGGCTTGTCCAATGGCAACTGATCGGTTTGCCGTTCGTCGTCCTCGGCACCGAATTCGCCGAGCTCTACCTGACGTTCCGGGTGACGGAGTGGTTCGCCCCGGACGTGCTCGGCGAGGTCGGTGACCGGCCGGCCGCGTTCGCCGCGCTGATCGCACTGGTGGCGCTCCCTCTGTGTCTCGCGGTCATCACGGCCTTCTCGGGGCGCGTCTTCCGAGCGCTTCTCAACGGCACCAAGCCGCCCCCGTCATCGTCGTGGTCGCGGTGGCGGCGGTTCGGCAGCTACTCACTGAGCAGACTGGCGACCGTCATCGCCGCCCTCGTCGTGTTCGAAGGCATCGCGGAAATCGGTCTCACCCCCCTGGGGCCGGTGCTGGCGCTCACCGTTCTGGGCCCGATCGCCCTGCGTTGGCTGTTCAAGGGCCTGGGCCCGCTGCGTCGCCGGAGGCGGCAGCAGATCACCTGGGAGTCGCGACAATGGGCTGACAGGGTACGGCGGCGCTGGACGAACCGGGGCCACCGCCCTCGCCATGCGGCGCCGGGGGAGGGCTCGCGCAGCGACTCCCTTCACGATGATCCGGCGGCTGCGCCGTCGGAGCGGACGGACACGGACGACGTGAGCAATGCCCGCCGGGCATGATGGGCACATGTCTGCCGCGGATTACACCGAACCGCACTGGGCGGCGTCCGCCCTGGTGGTCATCGACATGCAGGTCGACTTCACCGGTGGCGGGGCGCTGCCGGTGCCGGGGACCGACGAGGTCGTACCGGGAGTGGCGCGGCTGGCCGAGGGGTTCCGCGCGGCGAGGCGGCCAATCGTGCACATCGTGCGGCTGTACCAGCCCGGCTCGGCCGACGTGGATCCGCCACGGCGGGCCTTCGTGGAGGCCGGCGGCCAGGCGGTCGCACCGGGAACACCGGGCTCGGCAGTGATCGCCGGGCTGGCCACCGATGCGGGCGAGCCACTGGAGCTCGACGCCGGCCTGCTTCTCAGCGGTGTGCCGCAGGAGATCGGGAAAGACGAGATCGTGCTCTTCAAGCCGCGGTGGTCAGCGTTCTTCCGCACCGGGCTGGAGGACTGGCTGCGCGAACGCGGGGTGGACACCGTGGTGGTCGCGGGGTGCAACCTGCCGAACTGTCCGCGGGCGACTCTGTTCGACGCCAGCGAGCGGGACTTCCGGGCGGTGCTGGCCGAGGACGCGGTGTCCCAGGCGACTCCGGAGAGGCTGGCCGACATGGCCGCGATCGGGGTCAGGCTGCTGCCGGCCTCCGCAATCCTGGCCGCGCTCTGACATCCTCTCCGCCCTGAATCCCTCCACACCGCGTGTGGAACACACACAGCGTCTGGGTGGTTGCCGCTTCGCCGCGCGGGGCCTGGATGAGTCCCGGTCTTACCTGCGCTACGCGGTCGTTGAGTTTCACGTCCCGGTCGTGGGTGGCCCCACAGCCACGTGAACGCGGAGACTCACGGCGGTCAGGGCAGCAGCCAGATTCCGCGGTGCGGCGCGACATGCCCGGGGCCGGACTACAGGCTGGCCGACCTCAGGCACGTAGAACGGGAGAACACAGGCGGACGCCGGCAGCGCCACCGATCGCCATGGTCGTCGACGTGTCCAGACCGCATTCCGGTAGCCGTCGGGCCGGGTGCCCGGCGTTCCCTTGCCTGGCACCCGGCTCGCGACGGTTACTTCCGGGTGGTGGCGGCTTCCTCGGCGCCGGCCTCTTCCTCCTGGCCGGCCTCCTCGGCACCCGCATCCTCACCAGCGCCGGCCTCTTCACCAGCGCCCGCGTCCTCGCCGGCACCGGCGTCGCCGCCGGCCGCGGCCAGGGCGGCCTTGGCGTCGGCCAGGGCCAGGCAGGACTGGAGCAGGCTGGTCTGCGCGGAGATCACAGCGGCCGCGGCGGCGTCAGCGGCACCGGCGGCACCTTCCTCACCCGCACCGGCCTCCTCCTCGGCCGCGCCTTCCTCGCCGGCCGCGCCCTCGCCCTTACCGGGCTTCTCGGCCTTCTCGGCCTTCTTCAGCGTCTTGGCCCACTTCTTGGCGAGGGCCTTGCGCGCCGCCTTCTTCTCAGCCGGGCTCTGCTTCTCGCCGGCGGCGCCTTCCTCACCAGCAGCGCCCTCTTCACCAGCGGCGCCCTCTTCACCGGCCGCGCCCTCCTCGGCGCCGGCCTCCTCCTCCTGGCCGGCCTCCTCGCCCGCGCCGCCCTCGGCAGCGGCGATGTCCGCCGCGAACTGGTCGCACGCCAGTTCCAGTGCCTGCGCCGAGGCCGCCGCCGCGTCGCCCGGCGCCTGCTCCTCGACCGGTGCGAGCTCCTCGCCGTCACAGATCACGGCGCCGCCGTTGATCTGGAGGTCCGCGCACTGGGAGACGTCGAACTGCTGCCCGTCGACGTTGATCACATCCTGGGCCTTGGCCTCGGTGCCGGCCGACGCCAGCTGCACGCCGGTGATACCGGTCGCCAGCAAGACACCCGCGATCGCCACCGCGCCGATCGTCTTCCGCCGACTGCTGCCACTCTGGTTGCGCCGGTAGGAACGCGCCCTCATGCTCACTCCTCGTCGTCGAACGTCGATGTGCCCGGTCGGGGTTCGATACGGGCCGCGGGCGCCGCCCGGTTCAACACAATTCGGAACAACGTCCCCTCCGCAACGGCGTAGTGCCCACGTTTGCGCAGGTCGCGCCCTTCGATGAGGACCTTGGAAATTCACGCGAGCGGGTGCATACAATTCGCGGGAGCGTTGGGGGGCTCCTGATGATTCCGATCCTGATCGTCTTCGGCATGCTGGCGGGTTACTGGTGGCGGCGTGCGCTGGTCGGTGCTGCCGTCGGGTGGCCGCTGATTCTCTGGGTCACCGGGGTCATGGACCTCGGGTTCGGGATGCTGGGGGCGGCGTTGCTGGCCGTCGTCAACACCGGCGTGGGCGTGCTGATCAATCAGGGCGTTCGGCTGGTTCGCCGCCGGCGATGATCGGTATGGTGCTGCGATGAAGCGCACCGCCCTGGTCACCGGGGCCTCGTCCGGCATCGGCAAGGCGACCGCGACGGCGCTGGTCGCCCGGGGTTACCGGGTTCTGGGCACGAGCCGCAGACCCGAGGGGCAGCAGGTGCCGGGGGTGGAGTTCCTGCCGCTCGACCTCGCCGACGACGCGTCGATCGAGGACCTGGGCAGCACCCTGCAACACGTCGACATCCTGGTCAACAACGCCGGCGAGAGCCAGTCGGGGCCGTTCGAGGAGCTGCCGGCGGAGGCGCTGCGGCGGCTGTTCCAGGTCAACGTCTTCGGCGCGGTCCGGCTCGCTCAGCTGGCGCTGCCGGGGATGCGGGAGCGCGGGTACGGCAGGGTCGTGATGATCGGCTCGATGCTCGCGTCGTTCCCGCTGGCGTACCGATCGTCCTATGTGGCCTCGAAAGCCGCGCTGAAAGGGTTCAGCAACGGCGCCCGGCACGAGTATTCGCCCTACGGGGTGTGGCTCACCACGGTCGAACCCGGCTCGATCAGCACGGGGATCAGCGAGCGGCGCACCAAGTACATCGCGCCGGACTCGCCGCACCGCCCCGAGTTCGAGCGGATGCTGGCGGCTCTGGACCGCAACGAGAAGGCCGGGGTGAGCGCCGAGCGGGTCGCCGCCACCATCGTCACGGCGATCGGGGCCGAAAAACCACGGCAACGGTACGCGGTGGGCAGCAACGCCCCGTTCGTCTTCGCCCTGCGCCGACTGGTCCCGGCAACGGTCGTGGAGAAGGTCACGCACCGCAAGCACGACCTCAAGCGCTAACCTGTCGCGGTGATCTTCCTCGGGAACGCCCTGGTCGCGCTCGTCGCGCTGATCCACGTCTACATCCTGGTGCTGGAGATGTTCCTGTGGACGTCGCCGCGGGGGCGTGCCGCGTTCGGCCTCTCGCCGGAGTTCGCCGAGCAGACGAAGGTGCTCGCCGCGAACCAGGGGCTCTACAACGGTTTCCTGGCGGCGGGCCTGTTCTGGGGGCTGTTCGCCGACGACCTCGGGGTGAAGGTGTTCTTCCTGGTCTGCGTGGCGGTCGCGGGTGCCTACGGGGCGGCGACGGCGAGCCGGCGGATCCTGTTCGTGCAGACGGTCCCGGCACTGCTCGCGCTACTCGCCGTGATCATCTGAGGAACACTCCACGGCACTCTGCCTCAAGGGCGACGAGCCGGTCATCGTACGCATTCCTGGTCGCCTCGTCGGAAAGCGTCCGCTGGAACGTGAGCTCCTCGCCACGCGCCGACCTAGCCACGATCTCCAGGGTCTCGCCCTCGCGCCCGGCCCGCGCCATCTCGCTGCCCGGCAGGTCGTCGATGATGCCCTCCGGGTCGGCGGTCCTGCGTGGACGCGCCTCAACCCTACGCGGAGATCCGTCTCACGGCCCGAGACCGACCCGCACCCGCCGCGGCACGATCGCGCTCGCCAGCCGCTCCAAGGCCTCGGCGAACTCGGCCGCCGGCAGGTGGCCGAGGCCGAGACGGAACGTTCGTTCTGTCTCACCGAACCACGGCCCGGGCGCGACACGCGTCTCGGCCGCCGCCAGCCTCGCGTAAAAGGCCTCCACGTCGACCTCGGGCCGCAACCGCACACAGCACAGCGGCCCGCCGTCCGGCACCACGAGATCGACCGCCTGCCCGGAAGCCCATTCGCGCAGCTCGGCCAGCCGGTCCGCGAGGAAGGCGGCGCGCGGCGGGAGCAGTGCCGAGCTGCGGCGCAGGACCCGTTCGGCGAGGAATTCGTCCACATTCGAGCAGGCGATCGTGGTGACGAACTTCGCCTCACGGAGTCGCGTGTAGAGGGCGGGATCGGTCACGGTGAGCCATCCGAGGCGCAGGCCGGGCGCGCCGTGAGCCTTCGACACCGACGAGCATGTCACCACGTTCGGTGACAGCGGGGCTGCCGACGCGGGGAGTGCGGCGTCGCCATAGGTCGACTCCCGGTATGTCTCGTCCACCAGGATCACCGCCTGCGGTGCGCGCTGGTGCATCGCGGCGAGAAGTTCGCGCAGTTCAGCCTCGGTGTAGCGCACTCCGGAGGGGTTCTGCGGCGAGGCGAGGGAGACCAGACGGGTACGGGGGCCGAGCGCCGCCACGATTCCCTCCAGCGGCAGGCGGTAACCGTCGTCGAAGGACGCGCGCACCACGTCGATCCTCGCGCCGAGCCCCTCAGGAACGGTCAGGGCCGGCGGGAAACACGGGGTCACCAGCACCACGCGGTCGCCGGGACCGCAGACTGCCTGGGCGAGCAGGAACATCCCCGCGATACCGCCGACCGTGACGAGTACCTGGTCGGCGGCCACTCCCACACCGGTGGCGATCGTCTCCCGCAGCGAGGCGCCGCCGCGGGTGGTTCCGTACCCGAGTCGCAGCCCGGCCAGCTCGGCCGGATCCGCGAGGTCGCTGAGGGAGACCGGCGGGCAGGTGCTCTCCGCGAGGTCGTACCGGGCGTGCTCGTCGATCAGGGCCGTCATGGCACTCGGCGCGAAATCGGTCATGCCTCATCGTGCGCCCGGGACCTCTCGCGGGGCAGGTCCAATGCCGCTAGATTGGTCTGCCGATGGAGCCAATCGGTCTTGTCGAGCGCCTGGGACGCTGGTCGTCCGGGCGCGGCGCGCTGTATCTGCTGCTCGCGGGACGGATCCGCACGCTGATCGACGAGGGCGAGCTGCCGCCGGGCGCGCCCCTGCCGCCGGATCGGGCGCTCGCCGCCGCACTCGCGGTCGGCCGGAGCACGGTGGTCGCCGCCTACGACATGCTCTGCGGTGAGGGCCGGATCGTGCGGCGCCAGGGCAGCGGCACCCGCGTCGCAGGGCCGCCACCCGCGTCCTCGCGGACGACGACGGAGGTTCCGGCGTTTCTTCACCTGCTCGAACCCCGGGACGGCGTGATCATGCTGGCGTGTGCCGCGCCGGACGCGCCGCCGCCGGAGCTCGTGGAGGCCTACGCCGGCGCACTGCCGCGGCTGGCGGGCATCACCGGCGACATCGGCTATCACCCCATGGGCCATGTCACGCTGCGTGAGGCTGTCGCGGAGCGGTACACGGCGCGCGGACTACCCACCGCCCCCGATCGGATCCTGATCACGACGGGCGGCCAGCAGGCTCTGACTTTGCTGGCCAGAGCGTTGATCCGGCCCGGCGACCGGGTGCTCGTGCAGGCGCCGACATACTTCGGCGCGCTGGAGGCGTTCCGCGAGGAGGGAGCGGTGCTGCGCACGGTGCCGGTCACCCTCAGTGGGTTCGCGAGAGCGATTGCCAAGGAAAGAGCAGTTCTTGCGTACGCTATAAGCAGTTTTCACAATCCGACCGGAACCGTGCTCCCCGGCTCAGCCAGGCAGCGCCTCGTCACCACAGCCACTCAGGCAGGCGTGCCGCTGATCGACGACGAGGTCCTAGCCGACCTGGGCTTTCCCGGTCAGCCCGCGCCGCCGCCGCTCGCCCTGCACGACGACTCGGTGATCACCATCGGCTCGCTGAGCAAGCTCGTGTGGGGCGGTCTGCGGGTCGGCTGGCTCCGCGCGCCGGCGCCGCTGGTCGCCCGCCTGGCCCGCATGCGCACCGTGCTCGACCTCGGCGGCAACATCCCCGCCCAGCTGGCCGCCGCCGAACTGCTCCCCCACCTCGACCCGCTCCTGCGCCGCGGCGCCGCCGAACGCCTGGCCCGGCACGACCACCTGCGCGCGGAACTGGCCCGCCACCTGCCGTCCTGGGAGGTGCCCGCGGTCCCCGGCGGCCAGACGCTGTGGGTGCGCCTGCCGCACGGCGACGCCCAGTCCTACGCCCAGCAGGCTCTCCGGCACGGTGTCGCGGTGCTGCCCGGCGCGGGCCTGGCACCGGACCGCACCTGCGACAGCCACCTGCGCCTGCACTTCCTCGCCTCCCCCGCCGACCTCACCGAGGCGGTCCGGAGGATGACCGCGGCATGGCGGGAGTACGAGTCGCGGCCCAGCCACGCCCCGCATCCCCCCGCGATGGCGATCTGAAATTTCTTTCTCCGCGGCGGTAGTAGAGGCGGATCCCCGTTCGTCATGACTGCGAAGATGATCGACGAACCGAGATGGGAGCCCTTCACATGCGTTATCTGATGCTGGTCTGCACGGACCCCGACTTCACGCCCGGGCAGGACGAGGGCGCGCCGAACGTCGAGGACTGGGTCGCGGAGACCGACGGCAAGGGGATCCGGCTGATCGGTGATCGGGTGCGGCCCGCGGCCGACGCCACGACGGTGCGGGTGCGCGGGGGCGAGGTGCTGCTGACCGACGGGCCGTACGTGGAGACCAAGGACGTGATCGCCGGCTTCGACGTGCTCGAGTGCGCGGACCTGGACGAGGCGATCGAGGTGGCGTCGCGGCACCCGATGGCGTGGGGCGGCGTGATCGAGCTGCGCCCGTTCTGGCCGTTCGACCAGGAGTGAGTTCCCAGGTCAGCGAGGTCCTCGCGGAGGTGTACGCGCAGGGGTGGAGCCGGATCGTCGCCGCGATGATCCGGTTCACCCGGGACTGGGACCTCGCCGAGGAGTGCGCGCAGGACGCCTTCGCGGCGGCGGTCCGCAAGTGGCCGGAGTCCGGCGTGCCCGACCAGCCGCTCGCCTGGCTGACCACGGCGGCGCGGAACCGCGCGATCGACCGGATCCGCCGGGCGACGGCCGAGCAGGCGAAGCTGCGGGAGTTGATCGGCGTGGAGCCGGTGCCGTACGTGTCGGACAGCGAGATCCCGGACGAGCGCCTCGAGCTGATGTTCACCTGCTGCCACCCGGCGCTCAGCACGGAGGCGCAGGTCGCGCTGATTCTGCGTACCCTCGCTGGTCTTGACACCGCGGAGATCGCACGGGCGTTCCTGGTGCCGGAGAAGACCATGGGCCAGCGGCTGTTCCGTGCCAAGCAGCGCATCAAGAACGCGGGCATCCCGTTCCGGGTCCCGGCCGCGCACCTGCTGCCGGAGCGGGTGCCGGCGCTGCTGCACGTGCTGTACCTGGTCTTCAACTCCGGATACGGCGCGCCGGAGAAGGCCATGCTATGCCGGGAGGCGATCCGTCTCGGACGGTTGGTCGTGGCCCTCATGCCGGACGAGCCGGAGGCGGTGGGCCTACTGGCGCTGATGCTGCTGCAGGACGCGCGCCGGGCGAGCCGCTTCGACGCGTCGGGTGACCTGGTGGTTCTGGAGGATCAGGATCGGTCGCTGTGGGATCTTTCGCTGATCGCTGAAGGGTCGGAGTTGTGTGAGCGTGCGCTGCGCCGGGGCCGGGCGGGACCGTTTCAGTTGCAGGCGGCGATCGCGGCGTGTCATACGGCTTCGTCCACGGATTGGGCGGAGATCGTCGGGCTCTACGGGCATCTGGTGCGGGTGGCGCCGGGGCCGGTCGTGGAGTTGAACCGGGCGGTGGCGGTGAGCATGGCGTCGGGGCCGGAGGCGGCGTTGCCGTTGGTGGAGGAGATCGTGGCGGACGGGCGGCTGGAGGGTTATCACCTGCTGCACGCGACGCGGGCGGATCTGCTGCGCCGGGTCGGCCGGCGTGCGGAGGCGGCGGCGGACTACCGGCGGGCGATCGAGGTGGCGCCCGGTGAGCCGGAACGCCGCTTCCTGACCGCGCGGCTCCGGGAGGTGACCCGTGTGTGAACTTCAGCCCCGCTCCGCACCCGAAATCCACACACAATCGAGACGTCAGGCTGGGTGTGGGGCGATGCGGAAGACGGGTAGGCCGGGGGCGGCGTCCATGATGTCGGCTCGGGGGGAGTCGGCTTTGAGGCCGTCGAAGAACGCGCCGGTTTCCCAGGCCCATTTGCGCAGGTAGAGACGGATCAGGGGCTCCTTGACGGCGTCCGGCATCTCGATGGCGGTGAACGGCTCGGTGCGGCGGCCGAGGCGCAGCTCGCCCTCGCCCGCGGCGCGCAGGTTGCGGACCCACTGGGTGTGGCCGCGAGGGGCGAGGAGGTAGCGCTCGCCCTCGTACGTGAAGAGGTTGACGACCGTTGTGCGGACCTCGCCGCTCGTGCGGCCGCGGACCGCCAGGACCCGGCTGCCCAGCAGGCTGATACCGCGGGCGGTGAGCCACTTCGCGGCCTCGTTGAACGCGTTGGTGGTGCGCTTGGGAGCCAGGTAACGCATCGTCTCTCCTCCGGAAATGTGAGCAGTGCTCTCGCTTGAGAACAGTGAACATCACTGCGGTCCATGTCGTCAAGAGCAGTGCTCTCGTTTGAGAGCGATGCGCGCGGTGTCGGGAATCCGCCAGAGCGGGTCTCCCTGGCGGGGGTTGGGCGCGGGAGCGTCGATCCACCACAATGGGCGGTCCTCGACGAGAGATCGGACGGCAGTGGACGGTATCGAGCTGATCACGGCGGCGCTGGCTGCCGGGGCGACGGCTGGGCTCACAGACACGACCAGCGCGGCGATCCGAGATGCGTACGGGGCCCTGCGGGAGCGGCTCACGGCGCTGCTGGCCGGGCGGAACGCCGAGGAAGCCCTGCAGGAGCTGGAATCGGGCGCCGATCCGGCCGCGATCGCCGAGGAGGTCGGTGCGGACCTCGTCGAGTCCGGCGCGGTCGCCGACGAGCAGGTGCTCGACGCGGCCCGCCGGCTGCTGGCCCTGCTCGGGCCCGCGACCGGCACCGGGACCGGGGGCGCGACCGGGATCGGGGCCGGGACCGGCAGCACGTTCGTCGTCGGTACCAACCACGGGGCGGTCGGCGAGTTCCACGCGCCGGTGACGTTCCAGGCGCCGCTCCCCCCTTCCTGACCGGGGACGGACCAGGGTCGGTCGTCCGCGGCGGAACCACCGACCCGTCTCCCGGTGTCAATCTCGGCCTGCGGGGCACGTTCCACGGGCCCGTGCACGTCAGCGCGCCGCCGGTCGTCACCTGGCCGCACCGGGTCGGTGTGGTGCCACTGAGGGTCGACTGCTACCAGGACCGTCCGCTGCCGGACGGGCCGGCTCTGGTGCTGTCCGGGCTGGGCGGTACGGGCAAGACCCAGCTCGCCACCGAGCTCGCCGAGCGGGCCTGGTCGCAGGGCCGGATCGACCTGCTCGTCTGGGTGAGCGCGTCGTCCCGGCAGGCGGTGCTGGCCGGGTACGCGCAGGCCGCCGCCGAGGTCCTGCACATCGACGTGACCGACCAGGATCAGGCGGCCGGCCGGCTGCTGGCGTGGCTGGCCTCGACCGAGCGGCGCTGGCTGGTGGTGCTCGACGACGTCACCGACCCGGCGGACCTGCGAGGGCTGTGGCCACCACAAACAGCCAACACGCCACCACGACCGGGCAACACGCCACCACGACCGGGCAGCACGCCACCACGACCGGGTGACGAGCCACGGCAGGCGGGCGGCGGCCGCACGGTCGTCACCACGCGGCGGCTGGACGACGCGCTCACCGGAGCCGGGCGGACGGTGGTCGATGTCGGGCTGTTCACGGCGGAGCAGTCCGTCGCGTACCTCACTGAGCGCCTGACCGCCCGCCCGGTCCTGGCCGACGACGCCGCCGGGCTGGCCGGCGCCCTGGGTCATCTGCCGCTCGCACTCGCGCAGGCCGCCGCGTTCCTGCTCGACCAGGAGATCAGCTGCGGCGCCTATCGGGCACTGCTGGCCGACCGCGAGGTGCGCCTGGACGATCTACGGCCGGCGACGCTGCCGGACGACCAGGACCGGGCACTCGCGGCGACCTGGTCGCTGTCGGTGGAGCTGGCCGACCGTACGCCGCACCCCGGAGTCGCCCGGCGCGTGCTGACGCTGGCCAGCGTCCTGGACTCGAACGGCGTCCCCGAGGAACTGCTGCAGACGCCGATGGTAACCAGCTGGCTGACCGCGGAGCGACTCGTGGACAGCGGCTTCGGGCTCGGCTCCGACGCGCTGCGCCAAGCCCTGTGGCTCAATACGCGCGAACCCATGACGCGGTCCCAGCGACTCATGGCACGGATCAATCGGCGCATCACCCGGTGGACGATCCGGCGGCTCGCGGCCGAGCCGGTCACCGCGGCGGCGACCCGTGACACGACGCGCCGTCTGCATCTGCTCAGCCTCGCCGCGCACGATCCGGACGGCCACACCGTACGCGTGCACGCGCTGGTCCAGCGGGCGACCCGGGAGGGCGTACCGTCCGGGGAACTGGCTCAGGTGGTGCGTGTCGCCGCCGACGCGCTGGCCGAGGCGTGGGAGAGCGCCCGGCAGGTGCCCGTGGTCGGGCAGGCGTTCTTCGCGAACATCCGGGCGCTGACCGAGGCCGCTCCGGAGGAACTGTGGTCCGGCGCGAAGGGACCGCATGCCGTTCTGGTGGTCGCCGCGGACATCCTGTTGGGGGTCGGGCAGGCGCGGGCGGCGGCCGACTACCTGACGGAGCTGGCGGCCGAGGCGGGACGGCGTCTCGGGCCGGAGCACCTGTACACGCTGGCCATCCGCCAGACTCTGTCGGCGGCGCTCGGCCGGGCCGGGGACCAGGCGGGGGCGGTGGCCGTGATCGAGGCGGCGTACGCGGACGCGATGCGGTCGGCCGGCGTGGGGTGGCAGGACATGCTCTCCATCCGGCACAACCTGGCGACCGCCTGGTACAAGGCGGGGCGGGTCGAGGAGGCGGCGACGGAGATGGAGAGCCTGGTCGCCGACAGCGCGGTGGGTCTTGGGCGCTACAAGCAGTTCACTCTCTACAACGTGCATCAGCTGGCACACCTGCGGGGTGAGCTCGGTGACAGCGGCGGTGCTGTCGTCGCGTACGAAAAATTGCTTTTTGACAGCAAACGCCTGCCGGCGGATGAGGCCGCACAGATGGACATGCATGTCCGTGTCCAGCTTGCGCACTGGCGTGGCCGAGACGGGAAGGCCGCCGCAGCCGTCGCCGACCTGGAGAAGCTGCTCGCCGAGAAGACGCCGGTGCTCGGCCCGCACCACCGGCGGGTGCTGGCGATACGGCAGGAACTGGCGCACTGGGTGGGCGTCGCCGGTGACCCGGCGGGTGCGGTCGCCGCCTATGCGGAGCTGCTGGCGGACTGGCTGCTCGTGCAGGCGCCGGACAGCCTGGACACGATGACCACGCGGCGGTTCCTGGCACAGTGGCGGGGCGCGGCCGGCGACCCGGAGAAGGCCGTGGCGGAGCTGGAGGACCTGCTCGCCGACCAGTTGCGGGTGCTGAGTACGGATCATCCCGATACGCGTGCCACCCGGGAGGAGCTGACACGCTGGCGGGCGGCGATGTCATAGGCGGTAGGTAGTATCCGTCGACAGTTCGATCACTGGAGCGTCGATGTCCTACCTTCCGCCGCCCGTCGATCCTTATCAGACGCCGCAGTACACGCAGCCGTTCTATCCGCCGCCCCCGCCGCCGCCCAATCATTCGCGGACCGTGGCGATCACGCTGCTGTCGGTGGCGATCGCGCTGGTCGTGCTCATCGGCGGCGGGACCGTCCTCTACCTGATCGGCGAGAACGAGCAGGATGCCAGGGACCGGATCACTGTCAGCGAGCCCACCACCCTGAACGGCCACGACAAGATCGAGGCCAAGGAGCTGGAGTCGCTCACCACGGACCTGGAGAAGGAGCTGGAGGGCTATCCCGGGGCGGCGAACGCGTTCGGGGCCGTCTACGGGTCCCTGGAGGACAAGAAGATGATCGCCGCGCTCGCCGCCGAGGTCGACATCGACGACCCGCAGCGGATGCTCGACACGGTGTTCCAGTCGTTCAGCGGCGAGAGCCAGCTCACCGGCGTCTCCCCCGCCAGCACCGGATCGCTCGGCGGGGTGGCGCAGTGCGGCGACACCGTCGTCGGCAAGGAGGACGTGGCGATCTGCGGCTGGGCCGACGAGGGCAGTGTCGGTATGTTCCTGTACTTCTACGAGACCACGGTTGATGTGAAGGGCGACTTTCCCGACATGCGCGCCGAGATCGAGACGAAGAGCTGACGGGGCTACCGTGCGAAGGATGAAGGCCATCATCTACCGCGACACCGGCGGCACCGACGTTCTCGAACTCGCCGACCGTGCGGTGCCGGCTCCCGGTCAGGGCGAGGTCCGCGTCCGCGTCGCCGTGTCCGGCGTCAACCCCACGGACTGGAAGACCCGGTCGGGCGCCACCAACCCGAAGCAGTTCGCCGAGGTCGTCCCGCATCTCGACGGCGCGGGCACGATCGACGCGGTCGGCGAGGGCGTCGATTCGGGCCGGGTCGGTCAGCGCGTCTGGGTGTTCATGGCGGCGGCCGGGCGCCCGACCGGGACGGCCGCCGAGTTCACCGTCGTGCCGGCCGCGCAGGCCGTGCCGCTGCCCGACGCGGCGAGCTTCGACCTGGGCGCCTCACTCGGGGTGCCCGCGCTCACCGCGCACCGGGCGCTCACGGTCGCGGAGGACGGGCCCCGGCGGCTGCGGCCGGGCGCCCTCGACGGCAGGATCGTGCTGGTCGCGGGCGGCGCCGGAGCGGTCGGGCACGCGGCGATCCAGCTCGCGCGGTGGGCGGGCGCCACGGTGATCACCACGATCAGCGGCCCGTCGAAGGCCCGGCTCGCGACAGCCGCGGGCGCCCACCACGTGATCAACTATCGGGAGGGGGATCCGGCGGCGTCGATCCGTGCGATCGCCCCGGACGGCACCGACATCGTCGCCGAGGTCGCGCTGGGTGCCAATCTCGCTCTTGACCTGGCGGTGCTTCGCACCAGAGGAACCATTTCGACGTACGCGAACGACGGCGGCAAACCGGTCGCCCTCGACGTCCGCCAGAACATGATGCTGAACACCCGCTTCCAGTTCCTGGTTCTCTACACGGTCGGTGCGGACGCGCTCGCCGCAGCCGCCGAGGACGTGGCCGCGGCGGTGGCGGCGGGCGCGCTGCCGGTCGGCGAGGAGCACGGGTTGCCGCTGGTGCGGTTCCCGCTCGAGCGCACCGCTGAGGCTCACGCGGCGGTGGAGAACGGCGCGGTCGGCAAGGTCCTGGTCGACGTGCCCGCCTGATCAGCGACCGCCGGATCGGCTCGCCCGCCCGGCGTAGCGGCGGTAGATCAATTTCACGAGCTGGAAGACGAGGTAGGCCGGCACGGCGAGGATGACCAGCGCCGCCTTGAGGACCCGGTCCAGCAACGGGTCGACAACCCGGCTGACAGCCCGGTCGGTCTGGTCCCCGATCCAGCTGAAGAGGAGGACGAAAGGCATGAAGACGAGGTAGAGACCACCCGTCACGACCACGGCGATGAGATGGACGTAGACCGGAATGCCGGCGATCTCCTGCTCGAAGAAGGAGGGCTCCGGCGGCTGGGGCGGGTACGGCTGCACGAGTCCACTGTAGAAAGTCAGATCAACACCTCAATTGTGCCAGCGCAGAGGGCCGGGACGGATGCTCCACCACAGGCGAGCGAGGCGTGAGCGCCGCCGGCGCAGGGCCGAGGAGTAGGCGATCACCTGGGCGGCGGCGCGGGCGGCCTCGTCAGGGGTGACGGCGCCGGGCGCGAACCCAGCGGTGTTGATCGCGGCAACCAGGCCGTCCAGCGGCGGCAGCGGTGGTTCAGCGTCCCGCAGCGGTGATTCAGCGTCCCGCAGCGGTGATTCAGTGTCCGGCCGCGGTGATGCGGAGTCCGGCAGCAGCGGTTCGGTGTCCGGCGGTGTGGAGGAGGAAGGCTGGGCCGCGCCGGGCGGCGGCCCAGACGAGGCACCACCGGGGGCAGACGTGGCGACGCGCGAGGAGAGCCCGGCCGGCGCGGCCCGCCTCAGCAGACCGGCGCGGCGAGGCGGTGCCGAGGGCGGCGTGAGGGCATGTTCCGCGGCCTCCGTCGCCGACAGATGCGCCGGCACGGGACGGCCGGCAAGGCGCAGCGCGTCGGTCAGCTCCCGCCACGCCCCGGTGACCCGCTCCCCCGGCGTGCCCGCGGAAAGCCTCCGGCGGCGCTGCCCCCGGCGCAGGGAGACCACCACAAGAGCCCCGGCCGCTCCCAGCAGCACCACCGAACCCGAGACCCCGCCGGCGACGACGACACCGGACGGCCCTTCGGCAGGCGGCGCGGCGAGGGCCGTCGACGACGGCCCGGCCGACGGGGCGTCGGCGGTCGGGGGCGGCTCGGACGGCGCCGGCGGTGGGGTGGTCGGTTTGGGGGCGAAGTCCTCCTCCACCGGCCGGGGGTCGTCGCTCTTGGGCATCGGGTCGAAGGCGACCCAGCCGAGGCCGTCGAAGAGGACCTCGGGCCAGGCGAGGGCGTCGCGGCCGGTGACGGCGCCGCCCCCGGCGGGTGCGGTGAAGCCGACGACGATACGGCTGGGCAGGCCGGTGAGGCGGGCGAGGAGGGCGTACGCGGCCGCGAACTGCTCCGACGTGCCCACCCGCCCGCCCTGCTCGGTCCGGCCGAACAGGAAGTGGGCGATGTTCGGATAGGCGTGACCGCTCGGCGCGTCCGCCACCGTCTTGTAGTGCTCCGCCAGGAACTCCTCGATCGCGATCGCCCGGTCGTAGGCGCCGCCGTTGCCGTCGGAGAGGTGTTCGGCGAGGCGCTGGATCTGTTCCGGTACGCCGGGGCCGACCGTCAGGAAACGCACCACCGTGTCGCCGGACGGCGCGTCCGCGGTGGGCAGCAGGTTGAGATCGGGTGTCTGCACCCGGGACGTGGCCGTGTAGCGCAGCCCGGAGCTGAGCCCTTCGGGACGGATCAGCGTGCCGGTGTCCGCGTCGTAGGCGACCCGCGCGCCGGACACGGTGGACGGCGCCGGGATCGCGGGCAGCAGCCGCCCCGTCAGCCCGGTGATCGTGATGTCCTGCTGTTGCGAGGTGACGGCCGCTCCGGGCAGCTCCGGTGGCGAGGGCAGGACCCGGCCGGCGTTGCGGTAGACGCCGCCGACCCGCCAGGTGACCCCGTCGTAGTCGGGAAGGACCGCGAGGCGCAGCCGGACGCCCTTGGCGGGTCCCGCGCCGGGCCGGTACTCCAGAAGCGGCTGTTCGGGTGCCAGCGCCCATCCGGAGATCCGGTTCAGGGGACTCTCGTCGAGGCTGTCGACGCGCGGCGGTTCCACGTACCGTCTGGGGTCGACCGGCGTCGCGGAGACCTGGCTCCCGACCCACGGCCCGGCCAGTGCCACCACGCCGAGAAGGGCCACCATGCCGGCGGCGGCCGCACCCAGCGCATGGACCCGGACCTTGGCCGGCAGTGCCGAAGCCGCAGGCGAGGCCGGAGAACCCGCGAGAAGCGCCGCCATCACCAGCGCGGCGAAGGCGAGCGTCGGCACGGTCGCGGACGAAGCGTTGGGACCGACGACGTAGAGCGCGGCGGCGTAGAGCAGGACCGGCGGCAGGCAGCCGAGCAGGACGCGGCGGCTGCGCACGGCGACCTCGGTGGCGGCGAGACCGGTGAGCCAGACCGCGACGACCGGCGCGACCACCGTGTCGGGGGTGGACTCGACCGGGATCATGGCGGTGAGCAGGCGGGGGATGCCGTTGGCGAGGGCGTCGCGCAGAACGGCGGCGGTGAGGCCGGCGGGTGCGGCGAGGTGCAGGGCGAGCAGGGTCCAGCCGGCGAGCAGGAGCGCGCTGATCGGGGCGGCGGTCCAGGACGGCAGGCGGCGGGTCGCGACGCCGGCACCGACCGAACCGGCGGCGGCGCCCGCGACCAGCCGCAGGAGCATGTCGTCGGAGTAGATCCGGCCGAGCACGACGCCGGCCAGCAGCAGGAGACCGGTGAGGGCGAGGGGTACGACAGCCGCCCGGAGACGGGTCACCATCCCCGGACCCCGTCCCAGGCCGCGGCGAACTCGCTGCCGTCGGCCGCCTCGATGACGATGATGCGGTCGGCGCTGGACTCCGGCGCGGCGTCGCGGTCGCCGAAGAGACCGGCGATGACGATCGGGTACGCACCGCGCAGCGCACTGACCGCGCCGATGTCGTCCCGCCCGCCCGGCCCGGTCAGGAAGATCAGCGTGTCGCCGAGCCGCTGCGACCGCAGCCGCCGCAGCGTCGCCTCCAGATCGCCCTCCCCGAGCGTGACCTCGGTGAGGACGTCGAGGAACGGGCCCTCGGAGACAGCCGAGACCAGGTGCAGGCTGACCGGCAGCGCCTCCCGGGCGGCCGCGGTCACGATCGATGCCGCCGCCTCGCAGGCGTGCTCGAACGTCTCACCGTCGCCGGGATGCGCCACGGCCCGGTCGTCGAGCAGCACGAGCAGCGTCGGTTCGGCGGTGTCCAGCTGTTCGCGGACCATCAGCTCACCGACCTTGGCGCTGCTGCGCCAGTGGATGCGCCGCAGCTCGTCGCCGGGGACGTAGTCGCGCAGCGAGTCGAACGTGATCGTGCCGTGCGGGACCTTGTCCGCGCCGCCGTCGAGGCTGCGGGTTAGCCCGGCCGGGACGGCGCGCAGCAGGTGCACGCGCGGGTGCACGCGGACGATCGTGGTGCCGCCGTAGGTGCGGGTCATCGTCAGCAGCCCGAGCGGGTCGCGGCGGGTGACGCCGAGCGGGCCGATCGGGACCAGGCCGCGGCGGTGGGTGGGCACCGGGTACTCGGTGCTGGTGTCGCGGCCGGGACGCAGCCTGAGCAGCGGCACGTCGACGGTTGAGCCTCCGCAGCGGTCGACGGCGATCAGGGTGGCGGCCCGCACGCGGCTGCTGTTGCGGATGGTGAGGGTGATGGCGGCCGGTTCGCCGCGGGCGACCCGGTCCGGCTCGGCGACGCGTTCGACGCCGAGGCGGGGGCGCCAGGCGGCGAATCCGGCGGCGACAGCGACGGCGAGACCGGCTGCGGCACCGAGAAGTGCCAGGTCGGGATAGCCGAAGCGGAAACCGGTGACGAGCAGGACCACGCCGGCGGCAAGCAGGGCGATGCCGCGCGCGGTCACGGCGTCGCAGGCAAGGGTACGGGAACCGACCGCACCGCATCGGCGAGGACGTCCGCCGGTGTCACACCTCGCAGTTGCGCGTCCGCCGAGAGCAGCACGCGGTGCGCGAACACCGGCGTGATCAGGTCCTTGAAGTCCTCCGGAAGCACGTAGCCACGGCCGTGGATCAGCGCGTACGCGCCGGCCGCCCGGGTCAGCGCGATCACGCCACGGGGGCTGACGCCGACGCGTACCTGCGGGTGGTTGCGGGTGGCGGCGGCGAGCCGGACGGCGTACGTGTAGAGCGGGTCCGCGACGTGCACGGCCTGCGCCATCCGCACCATCTCACCGATCGTGGCCGTGTCGGTGACCGGCTCGAGGGTGTCCGGCGACCGCCCGGCGGCCCCGCGCAGCACCTCGATCTCCACCTGCTCGTCCGGGTATCCCACGGACAGCTTGACCAGGAACCGGTCCAGCTGTGCCTCGGGCAGGCGGTAGGTGCCGTCCATCTCGACCGGGTTCTGGGTGGCGACGACCAGGAACGGCTGCGGGACCGGGTGCGGCACGCCGTCGACGGTGACCCGCCGCTCCTCCATCACCTCCAGCAGCGCCGACTGGGTCTTCGGCGAGGCCCGGTTGATCTCGTCGGCGATCACGATGTTCGCGAAGACCGGCCCGGGGTGGAACTCGAAGCCCCGGCTGGCCTGGTTGAAGATGGTCACGCCGGAGACGTCGGAGGGCAGCAGGTCCGGGGTGAACTGGATGCGCCGCCACTGCCCGTGGATCGACGCGGCGATCGCCCGCGCCAGGGTGGTCTTGCCGACGCCGGGCACGTCCTCGAGCAGCACGTGCCCCTCGGCGAACATGGCGGTGAGCGCGAGCCGGATCACCTCGGGCTTGCCGAGCACGACCGAGCCGATCCGGGACGCGAGCTTCTCGGTGACCTGGGCGAAGCCCTGTACGTGTGCGGGGTTCAGCACGCCGGCAGATCTCCCAGGTCGTCGCCGCCGTCCAGGTTGAACCAGGCCCACGGGATGTAGGTCTTACCCTCGTAGTCCACCTGGATCCACGTCGTGCTGCGCTTGTCGTTGTTGTAGACGAACGCGTAGACCTCGTCGCCGCTCGCCTTGCAGAACGCCTTCAGCTTCGTCCCGTTCTTGACCCAGCCGGCCTGCTGGGCGTCGACCTGCCGGGTGACCTTGAAGATCTCGTTGCCGTTGCGGCCGTCGACGTCGGCGTTGCAGTACGTCCGCTGGTCGCCGGTGGAGCCGTTGATGCAGGTGGCGGTCCCGTAGAGGGCGTCGGTCGTCTTGGTCGACGTCTTCGTGGTGGTGCCCGCCGCGTTCTTGGCGCTGACCGTGAACGTGTAGCTGGTGCTCGGCTTGAGCCCGGTCGCGCCGAGGCTGCTGCAGCTGCCGGACGAGCCCTTGCCGCCGTCGGAGACCGCCAGGGTGCAGGTGGTCTCGCCGCCGCCGTTGCCCACCGCGAACGTGACGGTCGCCGTGTTGAACGTCGGGTTCACCGCGGTGACGGTAACGGTCGGTGCCGCCACGGTCCGCGCTGTCGCGGTGGCCGCCTCGCCGGTGCCGGCCTCGTTGACCGCCGCGACCTCGACGGGCACGCTCGCGCCGTTGCCGAGGCCGGTCAGCACGACAGCGGTTCCGTCGGTGACGTCGGTGGCCTTGCCGGCGGCGGTCACCACGTACTTCGTGACGGGCCGGCCGTTGTCGGCGGCGGCGGTCCAGGTGACCTGGACGGCACCGGCCTGGTTCTGCACGGTCTCGGCGGCGACGCTGTCCGGGCGGCCCGGCTTGGCGAACGGCACCACGCTGTTGCTGACCGGGGACGCCTGCGAGCCGGCACCGATGTCGTTGACGGCCACGACGGTGAACGCGTACTGCTTGCCGTACTCCAACTTGCCGTCCGCGATGGTCAGCGACGTCTCGGTGGCGTCGCCGATCGGTGCGGCGCCGCCCTCGGAGACCGCGGTGACGGTGTAGCGGGTGATGTCGTGGCCCTGCCCGTTCGCCGCCGGCCAGGTGACCGTCACGGTGCCGTCCGGCTTGGCCTCGGCGACCGGCGCGGCGGGCGCGTCCGGGACCTCGGAGGTGGGCCGGACCGGGTTGCTGGACTTGGCCGGCCCGTCGCCCTTGCGGTTGACGGCGTGTACGGCGAACTCGTACGTCTCGCCGTTGGTCAGCCCGTCCACCACGAGCGACCGCTGCTCGGCGCCGACCTGGAAGGTGCGCCCCGCGCCGGACACCACGTACTTCGAGATCGCGGCACCGTTGTCGGCAGCCGCCTGCCAGGTGACGCGCGCCTCGGCGTTACCGGCTGCGGCGCGCACGTTGCGGGGCGCGCCGGGCTCCTTGACCTGCGGCTTCGGCGGCTTGCGCTTCGGCGGCGGGGGCGGCGTGTTCTCGGTGGCCGGCGGGTCGCCGCCGAGGACGTCGTTGGCGTACTTGTCGACGACCCGAACGGTGTGGGTGTTGTCGACGACCCGCGCGGTCTGCGCGCCGGGTGCGTTGATGAACAGGTAGTTCTCCCGCACCTCCAGCTCCAGGGAGCCGCCCGGCCGCGCGATGCCGATCTGCTCCTGGGCCTTGCCGGTGCGGTCGAAGACGTGCACCCGGTCGCCGTCGGCGACGTAGAGATAGCCCTCCCAGGCCACGGCGGCCGGAAGCTCGGTGTCGCCGGGCACGGTCACCTCGGTGCGCACACCGGTCTCGTCGACCGCGTAGACCTTGCGGTCCCCCGGGACGGTCACCGCGACGGTCCGGCCGTCGGTGTGCGGCGGCAGGATCCCCGGGCCGGAGAGCGGAAGCTCGATGGTGCTCCGGCTCGCGCCGAGGCGGGTGAACATGTTCGTGGTGCGGTCCAGCACGGCGGCGCCGTCGTCCAGAGTGGTCAGGGCCAGGTCGTGGCTGGGCTCCGCGACCGACTCGGTGCGCTCGCGCTGCGGCGCGCTCTGCGCCCCACCGTCCGCGGCCGGCGCCGCCGGGGCGATCGCGGTGGCGGTGCCCTCGCTCGGCGAGGCGACCCACAGCCGCCCCTTGCCGTCGAAGGTGCCGCCGGTGATGCCGGGCGGGAAGCTGAGCGGCTCACCGAGTGAGGTCAGCGTCTTCGGGTCGACCTGCTGCACCTTGCCGCGCACCGCGTCCACGATGAACGCGGCGGCCTCGTGCAGCGCCACGCTGATCCCCCGGCCCGGCTCGGACTGCGCGTTCCAGAACGCCTGCAGGTCGGCGAGGTCCATGGTGCCGATCGCGCCGGTGTGCACGTCGCGCAGCAGCACGAACCGGTCGCTCTGGCTGACCTCCAGCTCGTGCCCGCGCGCCGGCCCCACGTCCACCCGCGTGTCGACCTTGGCCGCGACGCCGTTGAGCCGGGCGATCTCACCCTTCTCCCGGCTCCACACCCAGGACGCGGCGTCGAAACTCGCGAGCGCCTCATCGGCCGCCCCGAGCCCCCGCACCGTCAGCCCGAGCCCGGCCGCCAGCACGAGAACCACGCCGAGAGTGACCAGGTGACCACGGCGCGTCTTGGTGCCGTCTGAGCTGCTCACTACCGTGATCCTCTCGTCACACCCCGCCAGGAACCGAGCCATCATAGGGAAAGGGAGGCATACGTCGATACCCGGCCGTCCCGCGTCACCCTCGCTCGGTGCAGACTTGATCCGACGTCTTGAAGTTGTCCGTGGCATACACGGCCACCACGGCGAAGCAGTAGTCCAGCCGCTTGCTGAGCCCACCCATCCGGAACGACGTCTCCCCAGGTCCGACCGAGGAAACCGGCCTCAGCGTCTCCCCCGGCCGCGCCATCGTGACCATGAACGGAACCGTGCCGCCGGCGGGGTCGGTCCACCGCACCTCGACGGCTGTCCCCTCGTCGGTGAGGCTGATGTCACCCGGCGGGATCGCCTCCTGAGTTGGCACATCGGTCTCACCCGCTGGTGCGGTCCCGGGCGTCCCGGTCCGATCCGCCAGGACGAACACCAGCGCCGCCACCGCGACAACAGCACTGAGGGTCGCCGCGATCACGGCGAAGAGGGCCATGCCGCGGCGGCGCCCGCTCTCCGGGGCTTTATCGACGGGGTACGCGTGAGCGACGCTCGCTGCCGGGATGATGCTGGGCGGGGGCGCGGCGGGCGGTGGTGCGCCGTTCCAGATGGTGACGCCGCCGGGGGTGTTGCGGCTGTGGCGGTCGTCGTCGACGGTGTCGGCTGACCAGGGGGTCATCGTGGGGGGTGGGGGCTGGACGGTGGCGCCGTGGTCCGTCCAGGGGTTGCCGGGTGGGGGTGGCGGCTCCTGATTGCGGCGGGTCTGGGTGGGGACGGCCTGGCCCGGAGGGGCGCTCCACGGGCTCTGGTCGGTCGGCTGGAGGGTGGGGAAGGCACCGGTGGGTGCGTTCATCGGGTCGGTTTCGACGGGCTTCGTCGGCGGGTCCCAGGTCGGCTCGACCGGCGCGGCGGGTGTGGGCGGGTCCCAGCGCTGCTCGACCGGCGCGGTGGGTGCGTTCATCGGGTCGGCTTCGACCGGCCTCGTCGGCGGGTCCCAGCGCTGCTCGACCGGCGCCGGCGTGGTGGGTTGGGCCGGTTGCGGCGGGGGTGCTTCTCCGCGTACATCTGACTGCTCTTGACCGAGAAAAGCCCGCGCCCGGGCGACTGCCGGATGTTGCACCCCGAGTGCCGCCGGCCCGTGCTCCGCAACTCGGCCGAACGCCTTGCGCGCCTCATGCCGGTTGCCCAGCTCATCGGCGACCAGGCCCAGGTCGTGGGAGATCAGCACCATCAGCGGATCGGTGTCACCCAGCCGCAGATGCCCGGCCGCGTAAGCCTCCTCGAGCGCCCGCCGCGCGTTGACCGGCTCATCGATCCGCAGGAGAACACCGGCCAGGTCCCGCTGAGCGGTGAGCACGTCATGGTGGTCCTCCCCCAGGTTCTCCCGGCCCAGCTCGACGGCCCGCTCCAGCAGCACCACCGCACCCCCGAGATCACCAGCGGCGATGAGGGTCTGGGCACGCTGCAGGGCGGGCGTCAACGGGGAGGGTTCGGACACGCCCGCCATGCTGCCTGGTTCCGGGGTGCGGCCGCTAGTTCGGGTGGGGTGTATGGGGTGGAATGTCTGGTGCTGACCCCGGGTTTGGGCGGGTGAAGGGGGCGTGTACAGTTCTGGTCTGTACGGCGGTACGGGGCGGCGTGAACGCTCCGGTAGGCTGTATGAGCAGGTCCGGGTGGCGGAATGGCAGACGCGCTAGCTTGAGGTGCTAGTGCCCGTATAGGGCGTGGGGGTTCAAGTCCCCCCTCGGACACCACACAGGTACACGGTCGATCTCTTTCGACCGCACCTCCGCGAGCACCGTTTGAGTGCCAGGGCGGTAGGTCATCTCCAGGCCGATCCGAGAGTAGATCTCTGCGCGGTCGTGCTCGCTGGCCTTTCGCAGCACGCCGAGGAGTCCGCCGAGGGCGGCCACGATCGCGGCGATCTGTTCTTCGCTCATTCGCTCGGGCGGCGCTTCGGTGAGGCCGAGCCGTGCCTGTGCAGCCTTCTTGATCGCCGTCGTCTCGGTGATCCAGCTGGCGACGAGTGCCGGGTCTCCTCCGGCGTCGAGGGTGGCACGGTAGCGAGCGATCTTGGTGTCGCAGTCGTCGATGGTGTTCTGGAGTGTTGGGACATCGTCAGTCTGGTGGTGTTCGGCGAGTGCCGCGCGGTGGCTGGCGTCGGCGATCCGGTGGAGTGTCTCGGTGAGTCTGCTCCGGCCGAGTTCCTCGCTGAGGAATTGGTCTACCGGCTCAGCGATGGACTCCTGCCGAAGGTAGAGCACCGGCGGGTGCTCGATGCCGTGTTGGCGGACGTAGTCGCGGGTTGCCTTGCACCGGTAGTAGATGCGCCCGTGGTTGACGCTGCCGTCCATGACGCGTCCGCACAGGCCGCACCGCAGCAGGCCGCGAAAGAGGTACGGGTGGCGGCTGCGGCGTCGCGCCTTGCCCGCGTCGCCGACGGTGCCGCGCGCTTTGACGGTCTGCTGGGCACGCTCGTAGACGTCTCTGCTGATCAATGGCGTGTGTGACTCGGTCTGCGACCACACCCACTGGCTGGGGTCGTTCCAGCGGTGGCGGCTCTCGTGACCGAGAGCGACGTCCTCGACGTCGAGGAGGACTTCGTCGGTGCGTGCGCGGTTCCAGACCTGGTGGCCGGTGTAGCGGGGGTTCTGCAAGATGGCGCGGACGGCGGTGGTCTCCCAGGCCTGCGTGTTGCGGTGCGGGTTACGCGCGCGGTCGTAGGCGGACGGGCACGCGATGCCGTCGTGCGTGAGACCACGCGCGATGGACGTTATGCCGCGCCCGGCCAGGTATTCGCTGAAGATGCGCCTCACGACCGGCGCGGTGACCGGGTCGGGGTCGAGCTTGTGGAGTCGTTTGCCTTCGGCGGCTTTGGCGGGGTTGGGGTGCGGGCCGGCGTCGGCGAGGCGGTAGCCGTAGGGCGGCCGGCCGCCGAGGTAGCGGCCTTCCAGCTCGGTTTGCGCTTTCATGGCGGACCGGACGCGGATCTTGATGCGGTTGCGTTCGCCCTTGCTCATGCCACCGTAGAGCGCCATGACGAGATCGTGGGCGTCGGAGCCGGGGTCAATCGCGCCGCCGACCTCGGGCACCCACAGACCGACGCCGTAGTGCACGAAGACGGGAAAGGTCATGCCGAACTGACTGCCGTAGAAGGCGCGTTGCGGCTCGCCGATGACGACGGCGGCGAAATCTCGATCGGGGCCCTTGATCGCGTCGAGGAGGCGGAGCGCTTCGGGGCGGCGCTTCCATGGCAGCGAGCGGGAAAGCCCGATGTCGAAGAACTCGGCGACGACCTCGCCGCCAGCCGGTTCGATCAGGCTGCGGGCGCGGGAGAGCTGCCACGCCTTGGAGGCTTGCGGATCCTGTTGGTCTTCGGTCGACACTCGTCCATAGAAGGCGAACCTCATGGTCGGCGAGTCTGCCGGGCGCGGTCGATGATGCGCCACAGCACATCTGCGGCCGCTTCCGACAGTGGGACGTCTAGGGACGTCTTGAGCTGCCCGTTCTCGATTTCGATCGTCTTGCAGGTTCGTATGCTGCGATTTCTCCCCTCTTCATTGGCTGTCTGCATGGTGATCGTTTGGGCCTCCTCTCACTACGCGCTGATAAACCGGGTGCTTGCCACCGTTCCTCTCGTCAGACTTCGGATCATGACTCGCTTCGGCATTCAGGACTACGAGCCGCACTGGCTCAACGGCCGGGACAGCATCACCGCTGTTCATGGCGAGCGGCTCGCACGGTTGGCGGGCCGGACTCTGCGGCATGTTTGGGTGGTCTGGGATCTGAGCGCCGATGAGTGGTTCACCGATGCTCCTGTGTTACTGGACTTCGGTGACGAGATGGTCAGCATCGACCACCAGAAGTTCGACGATCTCTGCATCACCTGGAACGCTGTCGACCCCACCCGCTCGATCGAGGATGACGGCTGGGACCAGGATTTCTTCTTCGCGCTGGCGTGGCGTCCTGAGCCCACGCCGCAACTCGCAGAACTGGCTGGTCGGAAGCTGGATCATGTTGAACTGCTCGAATGGGCCGGCGGAGCGGCTGACATGGCCAACGGCAGCGTCGCCATCGGGCTGGACGCACCGCCTGCCTGGCTCACGATCTACAACGCGCTCGACGAGAACGGCTTCACCTTCGGCGGCCCCGAGGACTGCTACCGCCGCTACCCGCTGACCTCCTGATCGTCCGTCCGCTCGTCCGTCCGGGCGCTGATCTGCGCAGACGCGCGCGAGCGGACGGACGTCCGCGCGGACGGATCGGGTCAGGTTCGCCAGCGTCCGCGGGTGACTTGGTGAGCGCGGCCGGTGGCGGCGAGGGCTTGGAGGCGGTCGTAGATCCAGGTGCGCCGCATGCCGGTCGCGGTGATGAGTTCGCGGATGGTGGCGCCGGCGTCGGGTGCTTGTTCAAGCGCGGTCACGAGCAGTTTTTCGGGGTCGGTGACGGCCGGGGTAGGCGCTTCCAGGGCGCGCGGCTGTTGGCCGATTGCTGCCCGTGATAGCGGGTCGAGGTCGGGGCGTTGGTCGGCGTAGCGGGCTGCGGTTTTGCGTACGTCATTGTCGGTGACGAGGTAGGCGCGGGCGCGGCGGGGTTGGTTGTGTCCGTCGGCGAGGACGTAGAACTTGCCGGGTGCGTCGAGGGTGTGGGCGTGCCAGCCGGTGGTGAGCATGCCTTTGTCGAGGATGAGGTCGACGTCGCGGCGTTCACGAACACGGAGGCAGACGCGGACGCTCATCTGGGAGCGCAGCGCTCCCCCGCCCATGGCCTTCTGCGTCGGGCGTTGGGTGGCGGCGAGCAGGTCGACGGCGACGGCTCGTCCGCGTCGGGCGATGGATTCGGCGTGGTTGATGGCGGCTGGTGCAGTGTCGGCGAGTTCGGCGTACTCGTCGATGACGATCACTAGCGCGGGAGCTTTAGGGCTGGGCTCCCAGACGCGGGTGTTGTCGTGGCTGGAGGCGTGCGCGCGGGCGTCGAGCACGCTGACGGCGTCGGCGAGCAGTTGAGTCGCTTCGTCGGGCGTGGTGGCGAGTCTGGCGAGGCAGGGTGCCCAGGGTCGGAGTTCCATGCCGCCTTTGAGGTCGATGCCCCAGAGCACGACGTCGTCGCAGGCGGCGAGGTTGCCGAGGATGACGTTGAGGACGCCGCTCTTGCCGGAGTCGGTGGTGCCGCCGATGAGGGCGTGTCGGCGTAGCAGTGGGATGCGGACGGGTGTGGCGTCTTCGAAGACGCCGAGTTCGATGGGGTCGGCCAGGGTTCGTGTGGTGGGGCCGGGCCAGGGGATGGCGCCGGCGTGTGGGTCGATGGCGAGCACGCGCATGGTGCAGCGGCCGGCGTGGGCGGGGTCTTGTTCGACGCGGACGGCGCCGGGGCGGGTGCCGAGGGCGGATTCGATGGCGGGCACTTTGGCGATGACGTCGGC